>NZ_AP017655.1:1827500-2540000 GCF_002355855.1 Sphingobium cloacae | reverse complement strand
TCCTCCAGCGAATCATGATCCGAGGTCCGGTTGAGCCGCCCCGCCACCGCCAGCAGGCCGGCCTGCGCAAAGCCCGTCCCGTTGCCGTTGGCGACCGTGAGCCAGGCGAACAGGTCCATCGTCCGCCCGTCCGCCCCGATTCGCGCCACATAATGGGCCGCCCAGTCGAATCCGGTCGAAAGATAGGTCAGCGTCACCTCCGCCTCGCCCGCCGCCGGGCTTTGCGTCGTCACCGACAGCGTGGGACGGATCGACAGGTCCGCCGGCAGCGAATCATAGCTCAGCGTTTCCGGCAGGCCGGAACAGCGCAGCCCCTCCACCCCCTGCGCCGTTTCCAGCACCAGCGCCTGGCTGGAGGCGGATCGGATGATCGCGTCCTGTTCCGTCACCTTGCCCGTCGCCGGATCGGTGCGGCGCAGATGCACCGCCCGGCCCAGCGTCCCGTCCACCAGGGCGGCGGGCGACAGCAGCTTCGCGTCGCGATTCTTCTGCACGACCCCGCCCGGCAGGCCCGTCACCACGGCGCTGACCGCGATCATGCCGTCCGCCACGCCCTCGAACCGGATGGTCGATTCGCCTGCCGGAAGCGTGATTCGCCTTTTCTCGCTGACCAGCGCGAACCCTTCGGGAAACTGCGCGTCGATGGCGCCCTCGCCCCGTTCGGGATCGCGATAGACCGTCACCGACACCGATTCGGGTGCGGCCGAGGTGACGACCGCCTGCGCGCCCACCGGCGCGGGCAGGGCGGCAAGCAGCAAAAGGAGCCAGCGCCGCATGACGCCGCTCAATAGCGGGTTTCGAAGATCGCCGTGACGGTCGCGGTGCCGTTGGCCGGGACCGTCACCGTCCAGCGCGCCGCATTGCTGTCCACCCGGCGGGACGGCTGGCTCTCGCTGACGATCCGCGTGTCGTCCTGATAAAAGTCGAGGCCCGACTGGGTGAGGTCCACCGTCACCGGCTCCGCCTTCGCATTGCTGAGGTCATAGCGCATGTGCGACCGCCATTTGTTCGACGACAGCCGCTCGCGCTGTTCCACCACCGGCTTCACCTTCACGTCGAAGGCGTCGCCGGTCGCCAGCGCCAGTTCGCTCCCCATCGGCGTATGGCCGACCTGATTCTCGCCGATGAACTGCGGCGCGCCCGCCGCGTCCTTCATATAGAAGCGCACCGTCCCGGCGGGCAGCGCATCGCCCAGCCCGCCGCTGCGCGAGGTCGAGAAGCTGACGACGCTGCGCGCGCTCTGCGGCTCATTGGAACTGCCCAGCCACCCATTGTCATAGGCATAGCCCGCCTTCGCCGGAACGCCCTGCACGTCCAGGAAGCTCACCTGCTTGGTCTGCCGCTCCGCGATGGTGGTGCGGGCGGCCAGCGGATAGAGATAGAAGTCGCCCAGCTGCTCGCGGTCCGCCGTCTCCGTGCCCGCAGCGCGGATGGGGGTCGGGCGCGCCGGGCGATAGCGCGGCGAGGACCGGCTCTGGTTGACGCTCCCCGCGACCAGCAAGGTCCGCGCATTGTCATAGGCCGTGCCCGAATTGTTGGTCAGCGTGACCCAGCCCTGCACGTCGATCCGCCCCACCTTCGCATCGAACAGCGCGACATAATCCGCGCTCCAGCCGATGCCCGGCGTCAGATAGCGGATGGCGGCGGGCCGCGTCCCGCCCCGCGCGCTGTCGACTGTCACCGACAAGGTGGGCCGCGCCCGCAGATTGGCGGGCACCCGGTCGAAGATCACCCGCACCGGCAAGCCATCGTCGCGCAGCACCTCGATCCGGCTGCCGATCTGGAGCACCGTGCCGCCATGGACGCTCAGCACCTTGGCCTGCTCGCGCACTTCCGCGCCGGTCGCGGGATTGGTGCGGACGATGGTGACGGTCTTGCCTACCGCCTTTTCCATCAGCTTGGCCGGGGACAGCAGGTCGAAATCGAAATTCTGCTCGACGATGGACGCGCCGTCCGCCGCGAAGGACACCGTTTCCGGCCTGATCTGCGCGGACACGTCGGGAAACTCGATCCGGTGGATGCCCGCCGGAATGGCGATCTGCCGCACATCCTGCACCAGCGCGAGATCGTCATTATAGATGGTGACCGACACATCCCCCTGCGCCGAAGCCCCCGTCGGATCGGAAGCCGCCCCCTGCGCGAAGGCCGCGACGGGCAAGGCGAACAACAGGCTCGAAAACAGTCGGATAGCATGCATCAGGATCGGCTCCCTCCGGGCGTTACCGCCGTTCTGCCTGATCCCGGCGCGGATGCAAAGCACGTAGAGCGATTATGCGGCGTTGATGGGTGCTTTCGGCCATAAGGCGTACATTCGCAATTCATTCACCGTTCGTCCTGAGGTGCCACTGAGCTTGTCGCAGTGGCGTATCGAAGGACAGGGTGCACGAGGGAGACCCTTCGATACGGGCCTTCGACTTCGCTCAGCCCACCTCAGGGCGAACGAAGTTAGGAAAGCAAACCGTCGCCAATCCACCCCTTCAAATCAACCGATCCGCCTCCAGCGCCAGCGCCGCCGCATCGCGCCCCGCGGGCATCCGCGCATGGAGCCGCGCATCGGCCTGCGCCAGCCTCTCGACGCCCAGCGCCAGTTGCTCTTCCGACAGGGTGAAGGGCAGGCGCAGGAACCGCTCGAACGCGCCGCCCACGCCAAAGCGCGGCCCCGCCGCGATCCGCACGCCATGGCTTTCCGCCAGCGCCGCCAGCGCCGTGGCCTCCGCGCGCGGCATCTCCGCCCATAAGGAAAGCCCGCCCGCCGGCGATTCGATCCGCCAGTGCGGCAAATGCGCCTCCAGCAGCATCAGCAGCCGGTCGCGCCGCTCCCGCAGCATGTCGGCCCGCGCCCCCAGCCCCTCCCCTTCGTCCAGCAGATGCGCGACCGCGAGCTGCTCGACCACCGGGCTCGCCATGTCCATGGTCGTGCGCAGCCGCCCCAGCGCCGCGATGGTCTGCGGATCGGCGCGGATCCAGCCGACCCGCAGCCCGCCCCAGTAGATCTTGCTCGCCGATCCCATGGTGATGACCTGCCGCCCCGAAGGATCGTGCACCGCGACCGGCGGCGGCGGCGCGAAGTCCAGCCCCATCGCCACCATCGTCTCGTCGATGATGAGCGGCGTGTGCGTGGCGGCGGCGGCCTGCACCAGCGCCCGCCGCGTCGCCGGGTCCATGCTGCGCCCGGTGGGGTTGTGGAAATCCGCGATCACATAGGCGAAGCGCGGCGCGGTCTGGCGGAAAGCCGCCTCCATCGCGTCGATGTCCCACCCCTGCGCGGGCAGGCCGACCGGCACCGGCACGACATGGGCGCGCTGCAACGCCTGCACCGCGTTATGATAGGTGGGATGATCGATCACCGCCCGGTCGCCCGGCCCCGCCAGCCACTGCACCAGCAATGCAAAGCCCTGCTGCGCGCCGTTGGTGACGATGATCTGGTCCGGGCTGGTGGGGCATCCCCGCCGCTCGAAATCCGCCGCGATGGCGCGCCGCAGCGGCGGCAGCCCCAGAGGATCGTAACCCAGATCGCCCAGAAAGGCGGGCAGCATCTCCGCCGCCGCCTGCACCGCGCGCCCCACCCCCGGCGCGGCGGGCAGCGCCGCATGGGTCCAGTTGAGCAGATTGCCGCCGCTGCCCAGATCGATCTCCGGCTGGCCCGATTCGATCCGCCCGGCGGGCAGGCGCGTCACGCTGCCCGATCCCTGACGGCTTTGCAGATAGCCCTCGTCCCGCAGCCGGTCGAACGCGGCGGCCACCGTCGTGCGGCTCAATCCCAGCGCCGCCGCCAGCTCCCGCTCCCCCGGCAAGCGCACGTCCAGCCCGATCCGTCCGTCCAGCACCAGCATCCGCAAGGCCTGCGCCAACTGCCGATAGGCCGGCTCCGGACTATCCTCCGCCCGCCAGGCCCCCAGCAAGCGGAGCAAGGAAGGCGGCCTCAGAAAGGATGTGGACATGGCAAAGCGATCCAGTTGGATAGGGATGCCATGCCAATAGCGGGAAATGGCTCTTTTGTAAAAGGCCTGTTGAAAAAGGTTATGGATGATGTTGCCGTCCATGGGCGGTACGGCCCATTTCGACATTCATAACATCATATCGGCTTCCCACAGGAAGAATCCGGTCTCACTAGTGCCACAGCATTTTGTGATTAACCATTCTTCACCACATAGGGATAATCACACCCGACTAGGAAGACCTTCCAGCAGTGTATCGGGATTCCATATGCCTTGCGTCCGGCTCTCCTTGTTGTTTGCGATTATAGTCATGTGCAGCTGGCCCGGGGCTTCGGCGGCTCCAACGGCAAGTGGCTGCGGTAAACATGATAGCCGGATGCTATCATCTGCGAAACCGATAGGAGCGGGTCCGTTTTCCCTTTCGAAAGTTTACTGTCTATCGATCCCGCCGAGCAATTTTCCGCGAACCGCTCCGCAACCATCCCCTGATTTGCGTGATTTCTTTGTTTTTGACTCAATAAATGGTCTTGCAATCGTGCGTACTGGCCCCAAGCCTTCAACGACGCGCTTTCAGGGGCGCATAACTGGCCCATTAGGCAAGCCGCCTTTTGACTGGCTGAGGACTTCATCGGCGGTGCTGGGAGTAAGGCAGAATACAGCAAAGCCCAGCGGTTTCGCTCTTGGCCCTCTTCAGCCCTATCTTTTCCCCGTCAATGGACCGGCTCGCCAGTTACCCAAGCTTGCAAATGCCGCTGGTCCCCTCGACGAGCTATATTGGATGGGCGAATCTGGCATCGCCATTGCGGCCTTTGGCACGAAAGGCTTTCTGTATAAGCCTGAACATGACGATCCTCATCCCACTCTCGCCTTTGTCGATGCTTTGAACGGTAAAGTTTTGCAGGCTGCAGCTATCGCATCCATTCCCGACCTTCCGACGAAATCAAGAGTAGGCGCGATATCGCACAGCATGAATGCGAAGGGCATCATCACTGCGTTAATTGCCTTTCAATCTAATCGATGGGTCGTATGGACGCAGGGCAAAGCGCCACGGATCCTACAACTCGGAACGAAATATGTTCACCAATTCACGGTGACTCCCAACGGTCGCGACGTCCTCGTGATGAAAAATTTGAGCGCCTCCGGAGCCACCTGTGAACTAAATCCGAATTGCCCACCTCCGACACCACAAACCGGGCCAATAGCGGAGCTTCGATCGCTATCCACCGGCAATATTATTTGGTCGCTAAGGGGGACCGCCAGGGAGTTTTCCGGTAGCGACGTTCCAGCGATCAGCCCTGATGGTCGATATGCATTGATATCAATGCCTCGCGAAAAGCATCGATCGACCACCGCACTCATATCGATGGCCTCAGGAAAGATCATTCAGCAGATACCTCGTCCTTCGACAAGCGGATGCACGGTCGGCTTCTCCCGCGATGGTCGAAAGGCTTGGATTAGCGGCGAGACCACAGTCTATATTTTCGATATCGCAAAATGAGAGATGCCCACGGACAATGGGGTGAGGAATACCAATCCTCCGCTTCCCCAACGCGGAATTTCCACTCTCCGTCTTCGCCAGCCAATTCCCTCACCCTAACCCAGCAACCCGTCGATCGCCCCCCACCCCGCCGCGCCCAGCCCGCGCAGCAAGCGCCGGTCCCGCGCCCGCACTCCGCCCAGCGCCATCACCGGCATCCCGGCCTGCCGCGCCAGCATCGCGAACCGCGCCTTGCCCAGCGCCCGCGTGCCCGGATGGGAGCGCGTCGGAAACAGGGGTGAGAGGAAGAGGAAATCGGCCTTCCTTTTCCCCGCCGCCACGACCTCCCGCGCGTCATGCGCGGCCACGCTATGAAGCATCCTCCCCTGCCCGCGCCGACGGTCCCCGCCATGCCAGCCATCCGCGCCCCAGTCCGCGGCCTGCCCCGCGCTCCCGCCCAGCATCAGCAGCAACCGCCGCCGCCGCGCAATCGCCCGGAACCGCATGAACAACGCCCGCCGCTCCTCCGCGCCCGTGCGATAATGGCGGAAAACGATGCCCCCCCGCCCCCTGGGCAATCGCGCGGCGGCGGCAAGCTGGACTGCCTCGTCCACGCGCTCATCCGTCATCAACCAGACAATCGGCAGCTTTTTGCGGTGGCGATGCTCCATGACCCTCGCCTATAGCAGCCGCCATGACGACCGCCATCACAGAAGCCGCCGGCCGCCTCGCCGCCATTTCCAGCGCCATGGACCGCGCCGCCCGCCTGACGGGCCGCAAGGGCGGCGACATCAGCCTGATCGCCGTCTCGAAAATGCAGGAGGCCGAAGCCATCCGCCCCCTGATCGAAGCGGGCCAGCGCGTCTTCGGCGAAAACCGCGTGCAGGAAGCGCAGGCCAAATGGCCCGCCCTGCGCGGGGAATATCCCGGCATCGCCCTGCACCTGGTCGGCCAGCTTCAATCCAACAAGGCGGCGGAGGCGGTGGCCCTGTTCGACGCGATCCACTCGCTCGACCGCCCCTCGCTACTGGCCGCGCTGGCGAAGGCGATGGACGCCGCAGGCCGCCGCGTCCCCTGCTACATCCAGGTCAATATCGGGGCGGAAGAGCAGAAAGGCGGCTGCGCCATCGCCGACACCCCCGCGCTGATCGCGGCGGCGCGGCAGGCGGACATTCCCCTTCTCGGCCTGATGTGCGTCCCCCCCGCGCAGGGAGAGCCCGCCCCCTATTTCGCCCTGCTCGCCAGGATGGCGCGGGAGGAAGGGCTGGAGCGGCTCTCCATGGGCATGTCCGGCGATTTCGAGACCGCGATCATGCTGGGCGCGACCGATATCCGCGTGGGAACGGCCCTGTTCGGAGAGCGCCCGGCGGCCTGACCCGCCCCATCCTCACAGCTTCACGGCGGCATTGCCTCCGTCCGCCCACAGCGCCGACCCGGTGACGAAGCTCGCCATGCCGCTGACCAGAAACAGCGCGGCCTGCGCGATTTCCTCCGGCTCGGCGATTCGCTTCATGGCGTGCAGGCCGGCGGCCCATTCGCGCTGGGCCGCATCGCCGGCCATTCCGGTCGCGGTTCCTCCCGGCAAAAGGGCATTGGCGCGGATGCCGGCGGCGCCATAATCGGCGGCGATGCCGCGCACCAACCCCATCAGGCCCGCCTTCGCCGCCGCATAGGCGCTCATGCCCGGCAATCCCACGCTGTTCCCGACAAAGCTGCCCGTGAACAGCAGCGCGCCGCCGCCCCGCTCCCGCATCGCGGGAATCTGCGCGCGCGCTCCCAGAAAGGCGGCGGTCAGGTTCACCGCCAGCACCTCCGCCCACTCGTGCGGCTCGATCTCGGCCAGCGGTCTCATCGCGCCGACCAGCCCCGCATTGTTGAAGGCGATGTCCAATCCGCCAAAGGCCGATTGCGCGGCGGCCACCGCGTCCCGATGCGTGCTCTCCCCGGCCACGTCTCCGGCGATCGCGACGGCTCGCCCGCCCCGCCCCTCGATCTCGCCCGCCAGCCGTTCCAACGCCTCCCGGCGGCGAGCGACCAGCACCACCGACGCCCCGTTGGCGGCGAAGAGCATGGCGGCCGCTTTCCCGATGCCCGAACTCGCGCCGGTGACGATGGCGACCTTGCCGTCTATCCTGTTCATCCTGCCACTCCATCTGATGGAGCCAGCCATTTAGGGCATGGCGCGGGCCGGGGCCTCCCATTCCTTGCGCTCAAAACCGGGTGCGTTCATTTTTGGAGGAGCGGACAGGCGTTTCAGGCCAGGGTCGTTTCCGCTTCGGCGAGGGACCATGGCCGGAACGCTCAGGGCGGCCCCATGCCCCCGTCGTCCCGCTCGCCGCCGCATCCTTTCAGCGTCCCTTCTCCGAAGGCGATCTGCACCCGGTCGGACCAGATGGAATCGCTCATCCCGTCGCTGCAAGGCCCCTCGCTGACGGTCATGGAGAACTCCTCGCCCAGATAGCGCACCGTCCGCCGGTCATCCGCCCGCGCCACCGCAAAACGGGCCGGGGGCTTGTCCGGCCGCTCCAATGTCGCCACCGACCCCCGCACCCGCACCGCCCAGAAAGGCTCCGTCCCGATGGCCCGGTATTCCGATACCTCCCTCGGCTCCGGCCTGGGGTCAGGATCGGAAACGGCCGACGTTCCACGTGGAACCGCCGGCGCGGGATTTTCAAATCCCTTTTCCTTCGCCATCTCGTTCATGGTTTCGCGACGATCGGCGATCAACGCCCCATTCACCGCCGCGCCTCCCGCTCCCGCCTCGTTCGCCGGAACGCGATCCTCCCCGCCGCATCCCGCCAAAGCGAGCGCCGCCAGCAAGGGCAACCCAACCCTCATAGCGCGTCCCGCCGGAAGCAATGGGCCGCATGATCGTTGACCATCCCGACCGCCTGCATCCACGCATAGACGATGGTCGGCCCCACGAACTTGAATCCGCGCTTCTTGAGCTCCCTGGAAATCTCCGCCGACAAGGGCGTCTGGGCATGGACGGTCACCCCGTCGCCCCGGATCGGCTGGTCGTCCACAAAGGACCAGACATAGTCCGCGAAATCCTCGCCCCGGTCCCGCATCTCGCAAAAGATACGCGCGCCCCGGATCGTCGCCTCGATCTTCGCCCGCGCCCGCACGATGCCCGGGTCGGCCATCAGCCGCTCCACATCCGCCGCGCCGAAGGCCGCCACCCGGTCCGGGTCGAACCCCGCAAAGGCGGCGCGAAACCCCTCCCGCTTGCGCAGGATCGTGATCCAGGAGAGGCCCGCCTGAAACCCCTCCAGCATCAGCGTTTCCCAGAGCATCCGCGAATCCCGCTCCGGCACGCCCCATTCGTCGTCATGATAGGCGCGATAGAGCGAATCCGCGCCCACCCAGGTGCAGCGAGGCAGGGCGTCGCCGCTCAAGGGATCAGACGTCCAGATTGGCGACGTTCAGCGCATTGTCCTGAATGAACTCACGCCGCGGCTCCACCACATCGCCCATCAGCCGCGTGAAGATCTCGTCGGCCACATCCGCCTGCTCCACCTCGACCCGCAGCATGGAGCGGTTGTCCGGGTCCAGCGTCGTTTCCCAAAGCTGCTCGGCATTCATTTCGCCCAGCCCCTTGTAACGCTGGATCGCCAGCCCCTTGCGCCCGGCGGCCAGGATCGCGTCCAGCAGCTCGCTGGGCCGCGTGACATTGGCGGAACCCTTGGCCGCGACGGGCAGTTCATCCTCGCCCGCCTCTTCCGCGGCCTGCGCTGCCTTGGCCGTCACCAGACGGCTGGGCGTCAGATAACTGCCCGCTTCCTCCGCCGCGATGGCATGCAGCCTGCGCGCCTCGGCCGACCCGACGAAGCCATGTTCGACGACATGATGATCGGTGACGCCGCGCCACAATCGCTCGAAATGGAAGCCGCCTTCCTCCGCGATCCGGCCCGTCCATCTCCCTTCCTCATCCTGCGCGTCCATCCACGCGATGGTGCTGGACAGCCGCGTGGCCTGTTCGGCATGGGAGAGTTCGGGGTCGAGAGCGCCGTTGAGGCTCAACGCCTCGATGATCGCCGGATTGTAACGGCGCGGCACATAGCGCATCACCGCCCGCATCCTCCGCGCATGCTCGATCAGCGAGCGCAAATCCTCGCCCGCGCGCATCCCGCCCCGCGTCTCGAGCGCCATGGACTCGACGCCATTGTCGACCAGATACTGCTCCAGCGCGGCTTCGTTCTTGAGATAGACTTCGGACCGCCCCCGCGTCGCCTTGTAGAGCGGCGGCTGCGCGATATAGAGATGCCCCGCCTCGATGATCTGCGGCATCTGCCGGTAGAAGAAGGTCAACAGCAGGGTGCGGATATGCGCGCCGTCCACGTCCGCGTCCGTCATGATGACGATCTTGTGATAGCGCAGCTTCTCCAGGTTGAAGTCGTCGCGGATCCCCGTGCCCATCGCCTGGATGAGCGTGCCCACCTCCTTGGACGACAGCATCCGGTCGAACCGCGCGCGCTCCACGTTCAGGATCTTGCCCTTCAGGGGCAGGATCGCCTGATTATGCCGGTTGCGCCCCTGCTTGGCCGACCCGCCCGCCGAATCGCCCTCGACCAGGAACAGTTCCGACTTGGCCGGATCGCGCTCCTGACAGTCGGCCAGCTTGCCCGGCAGGGAGGCGATGTCCATCACGCCCTTGCGCCGGGTCAGCTCGCGCGCCTTCTTCGCGGCCTCGCGGGCGGCGGCGGCGTCGATCACCTTCTGCACGATCATGCGGCCATGCTGGGGATTCTCCTCCAGCCATTCGGCCATCTTGTCCGCCATCAGGCTTTCGAGCGGCTGGCGCACTTCGGACGACACCAGCTTGTCCTTGGTCTGGGACGAGAATTTGGGATCGGGCAGCTTGACCGACACGATGGCGGTCAGCCCCTCGCGCATGTCCTCGCCGGTGAGGGACACCTTTTCCTTCTTCAGCAGCCCCGACTTGTCCGCATAATTGTTGAGCGTCCGCGTCAGCGCCGCGCGGAAAGCCGCCAGATGGGTGCCGCCGTCCCGCTGCGGGATGTTGTTCGTGAAACAGAGGACATTCTCATAATAGCTATCGTTCCATTCCAGCGCCACGTCGATCGTCACGTCGTCGCGCGTGCCCGCGATCGCGATCGGCTCGGGCATCATCGGCGTCTTGTTCCGGTCGAGATATTGCACGAAGGCCGCGATGCCGCCTTCATAGAACAGCTCGACTTCCTTCTTCTCTTCATGCCGCGCGTCGATCAGGAACAGGCGCACGCCGGAATTGAGGAAAGCCAGTTCGCGATAGCGATGCTCCAGCTTCTCGAAATCGAACTCGGTATGGTTCTTGAAGGTGCCGCCGTCGCCGGGCACCTTCTCGACCGACGGGAGGAAAGTGACCCGCGTCCCCTTCTTGCCGGGAGGCGCGTCGCCGATCACTTCAAGCGGCGCGACGGCATCGCCATAGGCGAAGCGCATATAATGCTCCTTGCCGTCCCGCCAGATATGGAGGTCCAGATATTCGCTGAGCGCGTTCACCACCGACACGCCCACGCCGTGCAGGCCGCCCGACACCTTATAGGCATTGTCGTCGGAGGTATTCTCGAACTTCCCACCCGCGTGAAGCTGGGTCATGATGACCTCGGCGGCCGACACGCCTTCTTCCTTGTGGATGTCGGTCGGGATGCCCCGCCCATTATCCTCGACGCTGATCGATCCGTCGGGGTTCAGCGTGATGAGGATGCGGTCGCAATGACCGGCCAGCGCCTCGTCGATGGCGTTGTCGCTGACCTCGAACACCATATGGTGCAGGCCGGAGCCGTCATCGGTGTCGCCGATATACATGCCGGGGCGTTTCCGCACGGCATCCAGTCCCTTGAGAACCTTGATGCTGTCCGCGCCGTAACTGTTGCTGTTGGGGCTGTTCTGGATTTCCTCGCTCATGCCGGAGCATATAGGAAATCGAACCGCGAAACTAAAGCGAAACATGCCTTCTTCCGCTTGAGGACGGCACCGTCTATCAAGGCCGCATGCGATCCCTGATTTCCCTGTTCCTCCTCCTTTCCGCCTGCTCCGACCGCAGCAGCGTGCTGGAGGAACTGCCCAACAGCTCCGTGGCGGGCGCGCCGCGGGAGACCGCACCGGAAACCAAGCTGGAATCCCGCCTGACACGGCCCGTCATCATCGGCGAGGACGGACCGCGCCTCGACGCCTGCGGCGGGCTGGGCCAGGTCATCCGCGCCGGGGCGAAGGGCCTGGCGGTGCGCGCCGCGCCTTTCGACGAAGCGCAGGAGATCGGGCGGATGGCGGAGGGCGGCCGCGCCTTCCTCTGTACCCGGAGCATCGACCAGAAGTGGCTGGGCGTGGTGATCCCGCCGGAGGCTTCCGGTACGACGGGCGATGCGAGCGAAGCGGTGGATTGCGGCGTATCCTCCCCGGTGGACCGCAAGCAACCCTATGACGGCCCCTGCCAAAGCGGCTGGGTATCGAGCGCCTTCATCCGCCTGATCGGCGGTTAGGCGGCGCTCGCCTAGATCAGCGACTCCAGCAGCCCGATCAGGGGCAGGTCGGCGGGGGGCATGTCCAGCGCGTACATCTGCGCCGGGCGCACCCATTTGAGCGCCGTGGCGTGGCGGGCTTCGGGCACGCCGCGCCATTTGCGGCAGACATAAAGCAGCAGCAGCAGATGCCGATCGCCCAGCGCCGCGCTGGCGAAGGTCGCGGGGGCAAGGCAGCTTTCATGCGTGCCGATGCCCAGCTCCTCCTCCAGTTCGCGCACCAAGGCCGCTTCGGGCGTTTCCCGCGCCTCCACCTTTCCGCCGGGGAATTCCCAGAGGTCCGGCATGGAAGTGTGCGGCGGCCGCTGCTGCAACAGGACGCGCCCGTCGGCATCGACCAGAGCGGCGGCCACGACCAGAAGAGGAGAAATGTGCATCATGGGTTCCGGTGAAAGGGCTTTGTTAACCGCGCCTCCTTTACACAGTCCGCCGGGACTGTCTGCACTGGACTGGAATCGGAATGCGGGGGCTTGTCGACATTATTGCCCAATGCAGCCTCGCGCGATGCCAGCGCGGCGCGACGGCGATCGAATATGCGCTGATCCTCGCCTTTATCTTTCTGGCTATCATTTCCGCCGTCGGGCAGTTCGCGAACCAGACCATGGCGATGTGGACTCATGTCGCCGAAGAAGTGAATTCCAATTAACCATCAATAATTGACAAAAGGGATCGGCCATTAAGTTTTTCTCAACCGAAGCCCCTTAAATCCGGTTCTGCTGATCTTCCATTCTTAGAAGAGAGGCCGGGTAGTTGAACGATTTCTCTGGGTATGGAGACGAACATGCAGTTTATTCGCAAGATGCTGAAGAATGAAAAGGGCGCGACCGCCATTGAATATGGCCTGATCGCCGCTCTGATCGCCGTTGCCGCCATTGGCGCGATGACCTCGCTGGGCAGCAACCTTCGCACGACTTTCACCACGACCTCCACGGCGCTGCAGGCCGGTGTTCAGGCTGGTCAGGCCGGCGGCGGTGGCGGTGGCACCACCCCCCCGCCGCCACTGAATAATAACGTTCCGTTCGAAAGAGCTAGCTAAAGGAAGGCAGGGGAAGCAATTCCCCTGCCTTTTCTTATGCCTCACTGCCATCAAATCACGATCTTCACCCGCTGCCCCGGCCGCAGCACCGATTGCGCTGTCAGCGCGTTGATCGTCAGGAACCGTTCCAGCGGATAATCCGTATAGGCCATCCGCTTCGCCAGCGACTGAACAGTGTCGCCTGCCTTGACAGTGACGACCTCCACTCGGCGCGGCTTGATCGCGGCGGCTTCCTGCGCGGAAAGACGCTGGACGGATTGCACCATGGAGGTGAACGGCCCCACGCCCTTCCCCGCGCCCGTCAGCAGCAGGAAATGATAGGCTTTGCCGCCGCCGAAATCATAAGCGAACACCGTCGCGTCGACCTGACCCGACTGGGTATTGGCCCGGACCGTGCGCCATGCGGCGGGCAAGCCGTTGACGGTGGTGCGGCTGGCCTCGCCCTGCGGCGCCTTGCCGCCGCCCAGCTTGGCGAGGACCGAGTCGACATAGGCGGCCAGATTGCCCGAATAGGGCGCCGCGCTGAACTGCGCCTGCCCGCCCGATCCCGCCACCGTCACCGCGCTCGCGCCATTTTCCATGCCGAAACCGGACGGCGCGGTGAAGGCGAGGCGCATGTCGGGGTGACGAAAGCGATTCCCTTCGATCACGCCCTGAGCGGGATCGTCGCCATAGAGCACGCCATCGACGGCGGTCAGGAAAGCGTCGCGATTGCGGACGGTGCTGGTGGAACCGCTGCGCGACGCTTCTTTCGCCGCGCGGCCGACTCGGGATGCCGGATCGGGGTGCGTGCTGGCCCATTCGGGCACGGAACCGCCATTGCCGGCCACGCGGCTATCGAGACTGCTCTGCGCGGCGAGCGAAGCCAGCATGTCGGACAGGGCGCGCGGGTCGTAACCGCCCGACGCCAGATAGCGGATGCCCAGATCGTCGGCTTCATATTCCTGCGAGCGGGAGAATTTGAGGGTCAGCAGCTGGCTGCCGGTCCCGATCCCCTTTTGCAGCAGGCCGCCAACCGCCGAATCACCCAGCAGCGCGCCCGTCAACACCTGAAGCAAAGCGCCGCCCACGGCGTTGCGCTGGGCCGTTTTCTGCCGCCGTTGGCCGTGCTGGGCGGCGACATGGCCGATTTCATGGCCGAGCACCCCCGCCAGTTCCGCCTCGTCATTCATCAGCGCCATGAGCTGCCGCGTCACATAGACATAGCCGCCCGGGATCGCGAAGGCGTTGTTCACCGGCGAATTGAGCAGGGTGACGGTGAAGTCGCTCTGGGCGTTGGAAAGGCCGGACTGGACGGCGATGCGGCGGCCGACGCCCTCCACATATTTCGCCTGCGGACCGGCATAGGCGCCGCCGAACTCCGCCAGCAATTGCGGATGCTGTTTCGCCCCCGCTTCCTTTTCCTGCGGATTGATCGACGAAACGGTGCGGATCGCACGCTGTTGGCCGATCACGGACGGCGCGGCGACCATGGCGCTCCCCAGCGCCAGTGTTCCCGTTGCGGCACAGGTCCAGAAATAGCTTTTCTTCACGGCTCCATTACCCCTTTCCGCTTGCATGATGGCGAAACGATAGCGGGCTGTCACCTGTTCCCGCATGGATATGCGTGGCGAGCCGAAGAAGCTGCATGTTGGGGGGTGCGGGAACGCCCATTTACTTCCGCTGGATGCCGCACGATCAAATCCGCAAACGACAACGCGATCCGATAAGATCGACTATGCCGCAATATCGGCACAAACTGGCCGAAGGCAGACGCCACCCTGGCCACAATCCATTGTGAGGCATGAGTCCCAGACCGACATCCCGCGCAAGGACGTCGGCTGCGAACCTTCAACGGATCAGAATTTGAAGACGGTGCCCAGATAGACGGCCTGGCTATCCTGCCGGTCGTCGGTCATCGGGGTCAGACGGCCCGCGACGCTGTTGTTGTAGCGGATGCCTGCCGTGACGTTCAGGTTGCGCGTCAGCGAATAGGAACTCGCCAGATCCAGCGAATAATCCTTGTCCGCATTCGGATTGCGGACGGCAGTCGCCGGGTCGCGGCGGCTTTCGATCAGCACCTTGGTGCTGAAACGATCCTTCTTGCCCTGATCGAGCGAGAAGTTCTTCGCTTCCGCCATCGTTTCCACCGGAACCGGGTCCAGCGCCTTGCGACCGACCGAATCGGGCAGGGCGAACTTGCGCCAGTTATGTGGGCTGTTCAGGCTGAAGGCGACAGGCTTGATGTCCACCGGAGCCAAAGTGCGGCTGATGGCGACGCGATCATTGTCCGCGCGCACCAGCACCGTCACCGAACGCTGGCCGCTGAGCGAGCCGCTGGTGGGCGTGAAACGGAAATTCTGACGGCCCGCAGACGCCGCGATCCGGGCATAGGCCGCCGCGAGGCGCGGGTCCTTGGTCGTCGGCGTAAAGGAGGATATGCTGCCCAGCGCACCAAGCGAAACCGGCATTTCCGCGCGCATCCGGACAAGATCGGTCGCCGCGCCGATGGCCGGAGACAGCACGAAACCGGCCACGGCAATCGCCGCACCCGCCAGTGCCAGATGTCCCCTTTTCACGCGCATGATCGCGACTCTCTAACCCCCGAGCTATTATTCGGCATTCATTACGCATGAAAGGTGCCGAAAAGCTAGAGCGGGATCATATTTTATCCAGCCTGTTGCATAGAACACACATTGTTTTGGCGGCAGGCGGAGGGCAAGGTGCCCCGCGCCCCCTTGCCCAATGGCGCGGGTCGACTATAGAAGCGGAGCGTTTTTCGACCTTTCATAATAGGACATGGCTGATGGTCCGCCGCTTTTCCCTTCCCGTTTCCGCCGGTTTGATGCTGGCCGCGCTCCTGCCGCTCGCCGCGTGCGGGGGCGGGTCGAAGGAGCGGCCCAAGGCCGACCTCGCCGCGTCGAAGATCACGACCATCGGCGTCAACAGCTATTTGTGGCGGGCGAGCCTCGACACGCTGTCCTTCATGCCGATGGTGCAGACGGACTCCAACGGCGGCGTCATCGTCACCGACTGGTACAGCAATCCCAACAGCCCCAATGAGCGGATGAAGCTGACCGTCTCCATCCTGGACCAGGACCTGCGCGCCGACGCGCTGCGGGTGGCGGCCAGCCGTCAGGTCAATCAGGGCGGCCAGTGGGTCAACGCCCCGGTGGAAGCCGCGACCGTGCAGAAGCTAGAGGAGATCATCCTCACCAAGGCGCGAGACCTGCGCCGCATGGCGATCGCGGGCTGATCCACCCTTCCTTTCTCTTTCTTTCAGGACGGGACCGGGCTGCCTTCGCGCAACCCCGGTCCCAAAGCATTTTGAGGACTCGACATGCAAAGGCGCTTCAACCCGCTTGAGGCCGATGCCCGCTGGCAGGCCGTCTGGGATGAGAAGCAGACGTTCAGGGCGTCCGACAGCAGCGACAAGCCGCGCTCCTACGTGCTGGAGATGTTCCCTTATCCCTCCGGGCGCATCCATATCGGCCATGTCCGCAACTATTCCATGGGCGACGTGCTGGCGCGCTTCCGCCGGATGACGGGGCATGAGGTGCTGCACCCGATGGGCTGGGACGCTTTCGGCATGCCCGCCGAAAATGCGGCGATGGAGAAGAAGGTGCATCCGGGCGAATGGACCCGCTCCAACATCGCCAACATGCGCGCGCAGTTGAAGAAGCTGGGCTTCGCCATCGACTGGAGCCGTGAACTCGCCACCTGCGAGCCGGACTATTACGGGCAGGAACAGGCGCTGTTCCTCGACATGCTGGAGGCGGGCCTCGTCTACCGCAAGGAAAGCGCGGTCAACTGGGACCCGGTCGACATGACCGTGCTCGCCAATGAGCAGGTGATCGACGGGCGCGGCTGGCGGTCGGGCGCTCTGGTGGAGAAGCGCAAGCTTTCCCAGTGGTTCCTCAAGATCACGCAGTTCGCCGACGATCTGCTGGAGGGACTGAAGACGCTGGACCAGTGGCCCGACAAGGTGCGGACGATGCAGGAAAACTGGATCGGCAAATCGGTCGGCTTGGCTTTCCGTTTTCAGCCGGTCGCGCCCTTCGACAGCGAGATCGAGGTTTATTCGACCCGGCCCGACACGATCTTCGGCGCAAGCTTCGTCGCGGTGGCGGCGGATCATCCGGTGGCGCAGGCGGTGGCGGCGGAGAGCGCGGAAGCTGCTGCCTTCATCGAAAAGTGCAAGGAAGGCGGCACCACCGCCGCTGAGCTGGAGACGGCGGAAAAGCTGGGCTTCGACACCGGACTTTCGGTGGCGCATCCCTTCGATCCCGAATGGAAGCTGCCGGTCTTCATCGCCAATTTCGTGCTGATGGATTATGGCACCGGCGCGGTGATGGGCGTGCCGGGGCATGACCAGCGCGACCTCGACTTCGCGCGCAAATATATGCTGGCGGTGGAGCGCGTCGTCGCGGCCGAGGGTGACGAAGCCAAGCCGATCCAGAACGAAGCCTATGTCGGGCCAGGCAAGCTCGTCAATTCCCGCTTCCTCGACGGCATGAGCGTGGAGGACGCGAAGGCCGAAGTCATCCGCCGCGCCGAAGAGAGCGGCTGGGGCACCGGCACGACCGTATTCCGGTTGAGGGATTGGGGCGTGTCGCGCCAGCGTTACTGGGGGACGCCGATCCCGGTCATCCATTGCGGCGATTGCGGCGTGGTGGGCGTGCCCAAGGATCAGCTTCCGGTGACATTGCCGGAGGATGTGAGCTTCGACATTCCGGGCAATCCGCTGGACCGGCATCCGACATGGAAGCATGTCGATTGCCCGCAATGCGGCAAGCCCGCGCGGCGCGAGACGGACACGCTCGACACCTTCGCCGATTCGAGCTGGTATTTCATCCGCTTCGCCAGCCAGCCGCAGGACAGGCCGTTCGACCGTGAGACGGTCGAGAAATGGCTGCCGGTGGGGCAATATATAGGCGGCGTCGAACATGCGATCCTGCACCTGCTCTATGCGCGCTTCTGGACGCGGGCGTTGCAGCATATGGGACAGTTGGGTTTCGCCGAGCCGTTCACCGGGCTTTTCACACAGGGCATGGTGACGCATGAGACCTACAAGGCGGGCGACGGAAGCTGGCTCTCTCCGGGCGAAGTGAAGAAGTCCGGCGACGATTATGTCCACATCGAAAGCGGCGCGCCGGTGGCGGTCGGCCGCGTCGAAAAGATGTCCAAGTCCAAGAAGAATGTCGTCGATCCCGATGACATCATCGCCCAATATGGCGCGGACGCGGTGCGCTGGTTCATGCTGTCCGACAGCCCGCCGGAGCGCGACCTGCCCTGGACCGAAAGCGGCATCGAAGGATCGTGGCGCTTCGTCAATCGCTTGTGGCGCCTGTTCGGGGAAGCGGACAGGAGCGCGGAAGGGCAGGACAAGGCCCTCGACCGCAAGCTGCACCAGATGATCGACGGCGTGGCGAAGGATATCGAGGCGCTGTCCTTCAACAAGGCGGTGGCGAAGATATACGAACTCGCCAACACAGTGGAGAAGGCCCAGCCCTCCGCCTCGCGCAGCGCCGCGATCCGCACGCTGGCGCTGCTGGTCGCGCCGATGACGCCGCATCTGGCCGAGGAAGCCTGGGCGGCCATGGGCGAGGGCGGGCTGATCGCGGACGCCGCGTGGCCCGTGGTCGACCCCGCGCTGCTGGTTGACGATGAAGTCACCATCGCCTGTCAGGTGATGGGCAAGCTGCGCGACACCATCACCGTGCCCAAGGGGACGCCGAGGGAAGAACTGGAAAAGCTCGCCCTCGCCGCGCCCAATGTCGCGCGGACGCTGGACGGCGCGACGCCGAAGAAGGTGATCGTGGTGCCCGACCGGCTGGTCAATCTGGTGGTGTGATGTCCGGGCACGTTGTGCTTCAACTTGAATGGAACAGCGTCTAAGGGTCGTCACATGAAGCGCTTGATCCCCCTGCTCGCCGTCACGGTCCTTCTTTCCGGCTGCGGGCTCCGTCCCGTCTATGGCGGCGGCGGACATGGGGCGGTGGCGCAGGCGCTCGGCAATGTCGAGGTGCAGCCGATCCAGGGCAAGGCGGGCTGGCTGGTCCGCAATGCGCTCAACGACCGGCTCTCCGCGATGAACGGGACCGGTCCCGCCTACAAGCTGGTGGTGAAGCTGGACGACCAGATCAGCGGCTTTGGCCTGCGCGGCGACGCGGCGATCACGCGGGAGCGGCGGACCCTGCGCGCGCGCTATCAGTTGATCGACGGGGCGACGGGCGCGCAGGTGCTGGACGACACTGCGGGGTCCGACGCGGGCATCGACGTCACCTCCAGCGAATATGCGACCATCGCGGCGGAAGACACGGCGCTCGAACGCCTCTCGCAAACCATCGCGGACCAGATCATCGCGCGGCTCGCCACCTTCGCGACGCGGGACCAACGGCATGAAGGCCAATAGAGGGCAGATCGAAAAGGCGCTCGACGCCCCGCCGGCGGACGTCCGCTTCTTCCTGCTCTACGGCCCCGACGAAGCGGGCAGCCTGGCACTCGCCAAGCGGCTGGAGCGGGCGATGGGGCCGGAGGCGGAGCGGATCGACCTCGACGGATCGACCCTGCGCGACGATCCGGCGCGGCTGGCGGATGAGGCCGCGTCCTTCTCCATGTTCGGGGACAAACGCTGGGTGCGCATCAACGGCATGGGCGAGGAATCCGTGCCTGCGCTCACCGCGCTGCTGGAGGCGGAGGCGGCGGGCAATCCTGTGATCGCGGTGGCGGGCACGCTCAAACCCGCGTCGAAACTCGTCAAGCTGGCGTTGGATCATAAGCGGGTGCTGGCCTTCATCTCCTACCAGCCCGACGCGCGGGAGGCGGAGCAGATCGCCCATGCCATCGCGCGGGAAGGGGGGCTGCGTCTGACGCCCGACCTCGCGCGGCGCATCGTCGACCTTGCCCATGGCGACCGCGCGCTGATGGCGGGGGAGATCGAGAAGCTGATCCTCTACCTCGACGCCGCGCCCGACCAGCCGAAGGAAGCGACGGAAGAAGCGCTCGATGCGCTCTCCGCCGACAATCCCGAGGCCGACGCCACGCCGCTGGTGAATGCGGTGCTGAGTGGCGACCTCAAGGCGATGCACCGGGAACTGGGGCGGCTCGTGGAAGTCGGCGCGGCCATGGCGTCGGTGCTGCGTCCGCTGCTGACGCGGGCAATGCTGCTGGCCAACATCCGCACCGACTTCGATCGGAGCGGGCGGTTGGAAGCCGCGATGGAAGCAGCGGGCAAGGCGGTCTTCTGGAAGGAAAAAGGCATCGTCACGCGGCAGGTGCGATCATGGGACGCGCAGGGCATCGCCCGCGTCATCCAGCGCCTTGCGCAAGCGGAAAGGGCCAGCCGCAGCGGGAGGGGATTGGGCGACCTGATGGTCCGGCACGAACTGCTCACCATCGCCCGCCAGGCCGCAAGGGATCGATCCGCAGATTGTCGAGCATCCATAGCAGATGATCGCGGCTGATCCCGCTCCACACATTATAGGTGCAACGCTGTCCGGCGATCCGCACATAGGCGAGGGATTTGAGACCCGTGCCGTCCGGGTTGCCGGCCGGATAGGGCTCCGCGCCTTCCTGCCCGTAACCGGCGAAGGAAGGCGCGGCAAATTGCCGCAGGTCGCGGAAATAGGGCCATTGGCGATAGAGCCGGTCGCGCTGCACCGCAGCCTCCGCATAGTCGTCCGGCAGCAGGCCCGTGCCCGCGAAGCCATAGGCGCTGCGCTGGCCCGGCAGGTCGAAGGCGACGGCCCATCCTCCGCCGAAAGTGGCGGCGCGCGGCGTGCCTTCCGGCTGCCCCGGCGCGGCCAGGGCCAGCGGCGCGCAATGCTTGCGGTTCTCCGCCTTGGCCCATTCGGCGCGGGCGCGCCGTTCGCCGATCAGGGTAGAAGGTTCGGCGGCAAAGGCGGGCAGCGTCAGGCCAGCGAACAACAGCAAGCCCAGAACGGATTTCATTTCTTCCCTCCCTTGAGCGACAGCAGCGCGGCGAAGGGGCTGGCCTGCTCCTCCGTCAGGACGCCCGCCTCGCGCAGAACCGCGTCGGCTTCCGGCGAGCGGGGATAGGGCGTCATCGCCAGCGCCACGGTTTCGGCGACCGCCTCGCCCATGTCGATGATGTTGCCGCTATAGCCGATGGTGTCGCAATCCTCGGCATCGAGTTCCAGTTCCTCGCCTTCGGGCAACGCACTCTCTTCCGCGACGAAGCGCAGCAGCAATTCGGTATCGACCGTTTCGGGCACCGGGACGCCGGTCGCGACGCAGGGCTGGGCCAGGTCGGCCCGCACATGGCCGCGCGCGAGGATCGCGCCGTCCTCTTCCGCCAGGGCATAATCCGCCTCCAGCCGGTCGAGCGCGAGCAGGTTGAAACGGCGGGCCAGCGCCGCACGCTCCGCCTCATTCGCGCTGATCGTCATGGGTGCGGCGTGACGGCCAAGCTGGTCGATGCGCACGGGGCGGGAAAATTCGGGCGCGGCGCGGTCGCTCATCCCATATCTCCCGTCAGCAGCGCGTCGCGGGACAGGCTGCCCAGGCGCATCCAGCGTTGGCGCAAGGCCCCTTCGACATGCGCGAGCGCCTCCGGGGCCGGTTCGGTTCCGCGATAGAGGTTGCGGCGCAACGCCTCGCCCAGATCGGCTTCCCCGGCCAGCGCGGCGCGATAGGCGGCCAAACGCCCGCCCAGCGCGCTCACCATGCGGCCAATATGCTTGCCGACGACGACATCGCCGATCCCCTCCTGCCGGAGCTGGCCGTCCATGTCGTCCACGAACAATTCAGTGAGCCACACGCTTTCCTGCGCCCCGCCCTGCTGCTCCAGCCGGATCAGCACCTGCGCCAATATGGCGACGATCATGTCGAAGCGCCCGTCCAGCGTATCGGGCACCGCGCCGTCCCGATACCAGTGCGGCTGGCGGCCCTCCGCCACGACGGCGCGGTAAAGCGGCATCAGCCCTTCCTTGGGATCGCGCCGCCCGAACAGGCGCTGAAGGAAGGACGGAGCGGGTGTGGACATGCGATCTGCCTGCTTTTCACGGTCGGTTGAAGGGCGTTTCGCCCCGCTGATGCCACGGCCCCTTGCCGAGGCCCGCGCATTTCCATATTGATCGGCGCGCCGCCCGATGCAATGGCGGCTTTATGTTTCTTGGCTTTGGGGGCCGATCCCCGCAGGAGAAGTTCATGCGCCAGTTCAGCCGCCAGTCCCGCAGCGGGCGGATCATGCTCGCGGTCGGCCTCAGCGCGCTGCTTCTGGGGACGTCGGGCTGCGCCCGCATCCGCACGCATCAGGGCTATCAGGTCGACAAGCTGCTGGTCGATTCGATCCAGCCGGGCATCGACAACCGCGCATCTGTGGAAGGGACGCTGGGCCGCCCCAGCTTCGCCGCGCAGTTCGGCGATCAGGACTGGTATTATGTGTCGCGCGACATGCGCGCCCTCGCCTTCTCCAATCCCAAGCCGGTGGCGCAGACCGTCCTGCATGTGCGGTTCGATCCGGCGGGCAATGTCGTGGCGGTCGACCGCATGGGGCTGGAGCAGGTGGCCAAGGTCAGCCCCTGGGGCGAAAAGACCCCGACGCTGGGCCGCCATCGCAGCCTCTTCCAGGAGATATTCGGCAATATCGGCGCGGTGGGCGCGGGCGGCATGGGCGGTCGCGGCGGCGCAACCAGCCCCGGCGGCGGTCCCAACGGCAGCTAGGCCCTTTCGCCGTCCGGCAGCACGGTTCGGAACCACAGGCCATCGCCGATAGGAGAGGACTGCTTGCCTCTACGCTCCGTTGCGGCTGAAGCGCAGGTGGATGAGCGGATAGAGGCGGCCTTGCCCGTCCCTTTCGGACCGGCCCGTCCGCGTGAAACCAAGGCGATCGTAGAAACCGACGGCCTGAGCGTTCTGTTCGTTCACATCGGTCGAAAGGATGGGATGCAGCGCCAGCGCATGCCGCACCAGTGCCCGGCCGATCCCCTGACCCCTGCGCGCCGGATCGATGAACAGCGCCTCCATATGCGCGCCGTCGAGCAGCATGAAGCCAAGCGGCCGATCTTCGATGTCCGTGGCCAGCCATAGCGGTGCTATCGGCAGGAATCCGGACAGTTCCGCCTCGATGGCGTCGCGGTCCTCCGGTTTCAGGAAATCATGCGTCGCGTCGACCGCATCGCGCCATATCCTCATGACCTGCGCCCCGTCGCCCGGATTGGACTTCCTGATCTTCCACATGAGGCCGCGCTAGCAAGGCGGAGGAGCCAAGCCAAGCGCCATCTGGAAGAGGCCGCCATCGGCCCGAGCGAAAGGGCGAAGCGAGCCCCTGCCTGCGCGGGAGCACCGGCCCCTCTCCCTCACTTCAAAGCGCGATGCCGCCTGCTCCCAGCACGGCCAGCGTCAGCAGTTCCGAGGCGTTGGACGCCATGGTCGCGATCTGCACCGACTTTTCCATGCCGACCAGCATCGGCCCGATCATGGTCGCGCCGCCCAGTTCGCGCAGCAGCTTCGCGGAGATGTTGGCCGACTGCAAACCGGGCATGACGAGGATGTTGGCCGGCCCCGACAGGCGGCTGAAGGGATAGCTTTTCATCACCGTGGGGTTGAGCGCCACGTCGGGCGCCATCTCGCCCTCATATTCAAAATCGACCTTGCGCTCGTCCAGCAACTGGATCGCGTCGCGGACATTTTCCAGGAAGCTGCCCGGCGGATTGCCGAAGCTGGAATAGGACAGGAAGGCGACGCGCGGATCATGCCCCATGCGGCGGGCGACCGCCACCGTGCCTTCCGCGATGTCGGCCAGTTCCTCCGCGCTCGGCCGTTCATGGACGGTCGTGTCGGCAAGGAAGACGGTCTGGCTTTTCGACACCATGACATGAATGCCGAAGGGGATGTGTCCCGCCGCCGGGTCGATCACCCGCTTCACTTCCCGCAGCGTCTGGGCATAGGGGCGGGTGATGCCGGTGATCATCGTGTCGGCATGGCCCATCTTGAGCAGCAGCGAGCCGAAGATGTTGCGGTCGCGGTTGACCATCCGCTCGCAATCGCGGCGCAGATAGCCCCGGCGCTGGAGCCGCCCATAGAGGATGTCGACCATTTCGGGCACCAGCGGCGAATTGACGCTGTTGTGCAGTTCGAAACTTTCGGGATCGCCCACGCCCAGCGCCTTGAGCTTGTCATAGACCTCCGCGCGCCCGACCAGCACGGGGATGCCATAGCCCATTTCGCGGCACTGGATGGCGGCGCGCAGCACGACTTCCTCTTCCGCCTCGGCGAACACGACGCGCTTGGGATTGGCCTTGGCGACCTCATAGACGCTGTTGAGCACCGATGTCGTGGGATTGAGCCGGGCCTTCAGGGACTGGCGATAGGCCGCCATGTCCGCGATCGGCTTTTGCGCCACGCCGCTGTCCATCGCGGCCTGCGCCACGGCGGAGGGCACCACTTCCATCAGGCGCGGGTCGAACGGCGCGGGGATGATATAGTCGGGGCCGAAGCTGTGCGATTTGCCATAGGCCTTGGCGACTTCCTCGGGCACCTGCGCGCGGGCCAGTTCGGCGATGGCCTGCGCCGCGGCGACCTTCATCGCTTCGTTGATCGTCGTCGCCCGCACGTCCAGCGCGCCGCGGAAGATGAAGGGGAAGCCCAGGACATTATTGACCTGGTTGGGATAGTCCGACCGGCCGGTCGCGACGATGGCGTCGGGCCGCGCCGCCTTCGCTTCGGGCGGGGTGATTTCGGGATCGGGATTGGCCATGGCGAAGATGACCGGCTTGTCGGCCATATGCTTCACCATCTCCGGCGTCACCGCGCCCTTGACCGACAGGCCCAGGAACACGTCCGCGCCCTTCATCGCTTCGGTGAGCGTGCGGGCGTCGGTCTTCACCGCATGAGCGGATTTCCACTGGTTCATGCCTTCGGCGCGGCCCTGCCAGATCACGCCCTTGCTGTCGCACATGATGACCTGATCGTGCGGGACGCCCAGCGCCTTGATGAGTTCGGTGCAGGCGATGGAAGCGGCGCCCGCGCCGTTCACCACGACCTTCATGTCCTTCATCTCGCGGCCCGTCAGCAGCGCGGCGTTGATGACGCCCGCCGCCGCGATGATCGCCGTGCCGTGCTGGTCGTCGTGAAAGACCGGGATGTTCATCCGTTCCTTCAGCGTCTGTTCGATGATGAAGCATTCGGGCGCCTTGATGTCTTCAAGGTTGATGCCGCCGAAGGTCGGCTCCATCAGTTCCACCGCGTCGATGAAGCGGTCCACATCCTCGGTCTTGAGTTCGATGTCGATGGAATCGACGTCGGCGAAGCGCTTGAAGAGGACCGACTTGCCTTCCATCACCGGCTTGGACGCCAGCGCGCCGAGATTGCCCAGACCCAGGATCGCCGTGCCGTTCGAAATCACCGCGACCAGATTGCCCTTGGCGGTATAGTCGTAGGCGGTGCCCGGTTCCTGCGCGATCGCCAGCACCGGCACCGCGACGCCGGGCGAATAGGCGAGGGAAAGGTCGCGCTGCGTCGCCATGGGTTTCGACGCGATGATCTCGATCTTGCCGGGACGACCGGTCGAATGGAAGAACAGCGCCTCGCGCTCCGAAAATTCCACATTCGACTTGTCTGTCATCGTTCGGTTGTCTCCGGCTTGGCTTTCCCCTGCCCTAGCGGCAAGCCCCTCTTGTGGGCAAGCGCGAGAAACGTCTTTTTCACGCTCTTTCCTGTGCGGCCCGTTGCCGCTATCCGCAAATCATGCGCGCATCGAAGGATAACAACACGTCCCAGCCCACGCCGATGATGGCGCAATATCTTGCGCTCAAGGCGGAGGCGCAGGATTGCCTGCTCTTTTACCGCATGGGCGATTTCTTCGAACTGTTCTTCGACGATGCGAAGGCGGCGGCGGCGACGCTGGATATCGCGCTCACCAGCCGGGGCGAGCATGACGGCGCGCCGATCCCGATGTGCGGCGTGCCGGTGCACAGCGCGGAAAGCTATCTGGCGCGGCTCATCAAGGCGGGGCATCGCGTCGCCATCGCCGAGCAGACGGAAACCCCGGCGGAGGCGAAGGCGCGCGGCGGCAAGGCGCTCGTGGCGCGGGCCATCGTACGCTACGTCACGGCGGGCACGCTGACCGAGGAGACGCTGCTCGACGCGCGGCGCGACAATATGCTGGCGGCGCTGGCCAGCGTGGGGGGAGAAGGATCGGACGAGATCGGCCTTGCCGCCGCCGACATTTCCACCGGCCGGTTCGAGACGATGACGCTGCGCGCCGCCGACCTGCCCGCCGAACTCGCCCGCCTGCGGCCCAGCGAGACGGTCGTGCCAGAAGGCATGGCGATCGACCTGCCCGACGCCCATGTCTTCGACCGCTCCGCCTTTTCCAGCAGCCGGGCGGAAGCGGCGCTGAAACGCCTGTTCGGGGTCGCCACGCTCGACGGCTTCGGCCAGTTCGACCGGACCGAACTGGCGGCGATGGGCGGCCTGATCGGCTATCTCGACCATGCGGGCAAGGGCAGGCTGCCCTTCCTCGCGCCGCCGCTGCGCAAGGCGCGCGGGGCGCATGTCGCCATCGACGCCGCCACGCGGGAGAGCCTGGAGATCATCGCCACCATGGCGGGCGCGCGGGCCGGCAGCCTGCTGGGCGCGGTGGACCGGACGGTGACGGGCGCGGGCGCGCGCCTGCTCGCGCAGGACCTCGCCGCGCCGCTGATGGATCAGGGCGTGATCGAGGCGCGCCTGGGTCTCGTCCAGCTTTTCCACGATGATGGCACCTTGCGCGACCAGTTGCGGGCGGCGCTACGGGCCTTGCCGGACATCGGGCGCGCCTTGGGCCGCATCGCGGTGGGGCGGGGAAGCCCGCGCGATCTGGGACAGCTTCGCGACGGCCTTGGCGAAGCGAGGCTGCTGCGGGAACGGCTGGGGCGGCTGGCCGATCAGCCGATGCTGCTGGCGCAATTGCTCCCCGCGCTCGACGGCCATGGCGCACTGGTCGATGCCCTGTCCCGCGCGCTGGTCCCCAGCCCGCCGACCGAGACGGCCAATGGCGGCTATATCGTCGATGGCTACGATCCCGCGCTGGACGATCTGCGCCGCATGGCGGGCGACGGGCGGCGCGCCATCGCCGCGCTGGAAGCGAAATATCGGGAACAGACCGGCATCGCCTCACTCATGATCCGGCATAATGGCGTGCTGGGCTATCATGTCGAAGTGCCGGCCCGCGCCGCCGACGCGCTGATGCAGCCGGACAGCGGCTTCACCCACCGGCAGACGCTGGCCGGGGCAGTGCGATTCAATTCCATCGACCTGCATGAGGAAGCGGGCCGCGTCGCGCAGGCGGGCGCCCATGCGCTGGTCGCCGAAGCCGCACATCTGGAGGAACTGATGGCCGCCGTGCTGGCGCGCAAGGCCGACATCGCCCGCGCCGCCGACGCGCTCGCCCGGCTGGACGTGGCGGCGGCGCTGGCCGAGCGCGCGGCGGAAGGCGGCTGGCAGCGCCCGCATTTCGTGGCCGGGGACGGCGCGGGGCCGTGCCTCGACATCATCGGCGGGCGGCATCCTGTGGTGGAGGACGCGCTGCGCCGCGAAGGACAGCCCTTCGTCGCCAACGACTGCCGCCTCCATGAAGGCGACCGGCTGTGGCTCGTCACCGGCCCGAACATGGGCGGTAAATCGACCTTCCTGCGGCAGAATGCGCTGATCGTCATATTGGCGCAGGCGGGCGCCTTCGTGCCCGCGCAATCGGCCACGCTCAGCCTGGTCGACCGCCTGTTCAGCCGCGTCGGCGCGTCGGACAATCTGGCGCGCGGCCGATCCACCTTCATGGTGGAGATGGTGGAGACCGCCGCCATCCTTGCGCAGGCGACGCAGCACAGCTTCGTCATCCTCGATGAAGTGGGGCGCGGCACCTCCACCTATGACGGCCTTGCGCTTGCCTGGGCGGTGGTGGAGGCCGTGCATGAGGTCAACCGATGCCGATGCCTGTTCGCCACCCATTATCATGAGTTGACGCGACTGGCCGAGACGCTGCCGTCGCTTTCGCTCCACAATGTCCGCGCGCGGGAGTGGAAAGGCGACCTCGTCCTGCTCCACGAAGTTGCCGAGGGCCCGGCGGATCGCAGCTATGGCCTTGCGGTCGCGCGTCTTGCGGGCCTGCCCCCGGCCGTGCTCAAGCGGGCGAAGGACGTGCTGGCCCGTCTTGAAGCCGGCAAGGCCAAGACCGGCGGCATCGCCGCGGGGCTCGACGACCTTCCCCTTTTCGCCGCTGCAGCCGCGCAGGAGGAAGCCGCCGCCGACCCTCTGCGCGAAGCCATCGACGCCATCGACGCGGACGCGCTTTCACCGCGCGAGGCGCTTGACCACATATATCGGCTGAAACAACTGGCGGCGGTACGGGACGGGGACTAGATAATAACCGATGGTGATGCAATTTCCTGCCCTCGGATCGCGCCGGGCCATTATCGACCGGCGGGCCATTTCCGACCGCATCACGCTTCTGGCGCAGGCGCACCGGGGCGATACGATGCGATCGCGCGGGGAAATCGTCCGCGAACTCAAGGACGCGCTGGAAAAGGGACGGGAGGAAGTGGCGCGCAGGCTGGAGGCCAGGCCGACGCGCGGGCGCGAGGCTGTCACCGCCTTCGCCTTCCTGATCGACCAGATCCTGCGGCTGCTCTACGATTCCACCACCCATTATCTCTATCCGGCCAGCAATCGCAGCACAGGCGAGCGCATCGCGCTGGTCGCGGTGGGCGGCTATGGCCGGGGCGAGATGGCGCCGCATAGCGATGTCGACATCGCCTTCGTCACCCCATGGAAGCCGACCGGCTGGACCGAGCAGGTCATCGAATCCATGCTCTATTCGCTTTGGGATCTGGGGCTGAAGGTCGGGCATAGCAGCCGCTCCATCGACGAAACCATGCGCATGGCGAAGTCCGACCTGACTGTCCGTACCGCGCTGCTGGAATCGCGCTATATCTGGGGCGACCGCGCGCTGTACGAGGAAACCGCCAAGCGGTTCGACGCGGAGGTGATGCAGGGCAATGCCCGCGCCTTCGTCACCGAAAAACTCGCCGAACGCGAGGAGCGGCACAAGCGCATGGGCGACAGCCGCTATGTCGTCGAGCCCAATGTGAAGGAAGGCAAGGGCGGGCTGCGCGACCTGCACACGCTGTTCTGGATCGGCAAATATGTGAACCGGGTGCGGTCCGTCGCCGATCTGGTCGATGCCGGCCTGCTGACGCAAAGCGAATTGCGCCAGTTCCAGAAGGCAGAGGATTTCCTCTGGGCCGTGCGCTGCCATCTGCACATGATCACGGGGCGGGCGGAGGATCGGCTGACCTTCGACCTGCAACTGGAAACCGCGACGCGGATGCACTTCACCGGACGGCCCGGCCTTTCCGGCGTCGAGCGCTTCATGCGCTATTATTTCCTGAACGCCAAGACGGTGGGCGATCTGACGGCGGTGTTCCTCGCGCATCTGGACGACCAGATGGCGCCCAGGGGGCGGCGCTATATCCCGTCTTTCTTCCGCCGTCCCAAGAAGCTGGACGGGTTCGTGCTGGAGCGCGGCAGGATCGCCCTTCCCAGTGACGATTTCTTTCAGCAGGACCCTGTACGCCTGCTCGAAATCTTCGCGCTGGCCGACCGCAACGGGCTTTCCATCCATCCCAGCGCGATCCGCGCCGCCAGCCGCGACGCAGTGCTGATCAACGCGGCGGTGCGCAACGATCCGCGCGCCAATGCCGCCTTCCTCGACGTGCTGACATCGCCGCGCGACCCGGAAACGGTGCTGCGCTGGATGAACGAATCCTCGGTTTTCGGCCGCTTCATTCCCGATTTCGGCCGCGTCGTCGCGCAGATGCAGTTCGACATGTATCATCACTACACGGTCGACGAGCATACCATCCGCGCCATCGGCCTTTTGTCCCGCATCGAAAAGGGCGAGTTGAAAGACGACCATCCGCGTTCCACCGACCTGATGGCGAAGCTGATTTCGCGCCGGACGCTTTATGTCGCGGTGCTGCTGCATGACATCGCCAAGGGGCGCGGCGGCGATCATAGCGTGCTGGGCGCGGAGATCGCGCTGGAACTTTGCCCGCGCCTCGGCCTCACGGCGGCGGAGACGGAAACCGTGTCCTGGCTGGTGCGCTATCATCTGCTGATGTCGGCCACCGCCTTCAAGCGCGACCTGGCCGATTACAAGACCATCCTCGATTTCGTTGAGATCGTGCAGAGCCCGGAACGGCTGAAGCTGCTCCTCTGCCTGACGGTGGTGGACATCCGCGCGGTGGGGCCGGGGGTCTGGAACAGCTGGAAACGGCAGTTGCTGGGCGATCTTTATGAATCGGCGGAGGAAGTGCTGCGCCTGGGCCACAAGCGGAAGGGGCGCAGCGAGCGCGTGCTGGCGAAGCAGGAAGCCTTGCAGAGCGCGCTCGACCTGCCGGACGGGGATTTCGAGGCGCTGAAGAAGCGGCTGCCCGAATCCTACTGGATCGCCGAACCACTCGACATATTGATCCACAATGCCGAGCATATCCTGCAGGCGGGCGACGCGCCGCTTTCCATCGCGGCGCAATATTATCCGCAGCGCGGCGCGACGCTGGTGACGGTCTATGCGACGGATCATCCGGGCTTGTTCTACCGCGTCGCGGGCGCGATCCATCTGGCGGGCGGCAACATCATCGACGCGCGCATCCACACCATGCGCGACGGCGTGGCCATCGACAATTTCCTGGTGCAGGATCCGCTGGGCGGCGCATTCCACAGCCCCGACCAGCTGGAACGGATCAGGCGCGCGATCGAGGATTCGCTCGCCAACCGCCACCGCCTCATCACCAAGCTGGCCGCGCGGCCTTTGCCCCGGATGCGGGCCGACGCCTTCGAGATCGTGCCCAATGTGCTGATCGACAACAAGGCGTCGAACCGCTTCACCGTGATCGAGATCAACGCGCGGGACCGTCCGGCGCTGCTGTTCAGTCTCGCCAACGCGCTGTTCCAGTCGAAGGTGACGGTGCACAGCGCCCATGTCGCCACCTATGGCGAGCGGGCGGTGGACACCTTCTACGTCACGGACCTGCTGGGCGGAAAGATCGAGAGCAAGTCGCGCCTGCAAACGCTGGAGCGCCGTCTGGCGGAAGCGGCGGCGGGCGAGATCGGCAAGACGCTGGAACGCGCCTGAACCGTCAGGCGATCTCCATGGCGTCGCCGGGATGGAGCAGCGGCAACAGGCGCAGCATGTCCGCGCGCGCCACCGCGATGCACCCCGCCGTGGGCCGGCCTTCATACAGGTGGAAGAAGATCGCGCTGCCCGCGCCTGGCACGGGCGGCGCGTCATTATGGCCAAGGACGACGACCACGTCATAGGCGTCGTCGCTTCGCCACAGGCTTTCCGCCGAATGGGGACGGGGCAGGCGGACGGGGCGGTTATAGGCCGGATCGGCGGCGTCGTCGGACCAGCCGTCCCCCTCGCGCACCCAGCGCCATGGCAGCTTCACGCCGGACGGATCGGCTCGCCCGGGCCGCAACAGCACCGCCCGGAGCGGCCAGCGGCCGAGCGGCGTGCAGCCATCGCCTTCCCTCTTGTCCACAGCCGGGCAGACGCCGCCGCGCCCGATCTCGCAATCCATCTCCATCCCGTCGAACCGCAGGCGGCGCGCCGCGCTGTCGACGCGGATCAGGGTCATAGCTGATGGCCCGTACGGTCCCGCTTGGTCGCCAGATAGCGTTCATTGTGCGGATTGGCGGGCAGGATGATGGGCAGGCGCTCCACGACCTTTATGCCCGCCGCTTCCAGTCCCGCGACCTTGGCGGGATTATTGGTGAGCAGCCGCACCGATCCGATGCCGAGCAGGTCCAGCATCCGCGCCGCGACCGAAAAATCGCGCGCGTCGATGGCGAAGCCCAGCCGGACATTGGCGTCCACCGTGTCGAAACCCTGATCCTGCAAAGCATAGGCGCGCAGCTTGTTGACGAGACCGATGCCCCGCCCTTCCTGCCGCAGATAGAGCAGCACGCCCCATTGCGCGTCGGCGATCTGGTGCAGCGCCTGATGCAGCTGCGGCCCGCAATCGCATTTGAGGCTGCCCAGAACGTCCCCTGTCAGGCATTCGCTATGCAGGCGGATGACCGGGGGCTTCTCGTTGCGCTCCCCCACGATCAGCGCGACATGCTCGCGCGGCTCGTCGGGACTGCGGAAAGCGACGATCTCGGCGCTTTCCGCCGCCGCCACCGGCAGCCGCGCGCGCGTGGCGACAGCGAGGTGCGCGGCATCGTCATAGGCGGCGATGTCCTCGCCCGTCACCTCCGCTTCGACGCCGCCCTGCCCTTCGGCGGTCACGAAATAGGCGGGCAGGATACCCGCCAGCCGCGCGAGGCGCAGCGCCGCTTTCGCCGCCTCCGGCGCGCCCAGCGCGGCCGCCACGAACGGTCCCTTGAGCGGCGAGGCGAGATCGCGCACCGGATCGGCGATCGCCATGGCGACATCGCCATCGATCCACGGCGCGCGCCCGATCCGCACCGGCATGTCGGGATCGGCGGCCGCGATCTGGTTGGCGAGTTTCAGCGTCTGCGCCCGGGCCGCCGAAATCAGCATGTCGGCCTTTCCCGCCGGATCGAAATCCTTGAGCGTCACCGCATCCGCACCCTCGACCGCCATCAGGCGCAGCGCGCCATCGTCCGCCCGGATCGTCACGGCCCAGCCGCGCCGCAGGGCATCGATCGCCCGTGCCGCGTCGCGCGCGCCCATCAGAAGGCGAATTCGGTGATGATGGGAATATGGTCCGAAGGCCGCAGCCATCCCCGGATCGGCTCCATGACGCGATGGGCGACCGCTTTTTCCGCGACATCGGCCGTCATCCACATATGGTCGAGCCGCCGCCCGCGATCCGATGCCGCCCAGTCCCGCGCGCGATAGCTCCACCAAGTGTAGAGCCGCTGGGGCGCGGGGAAGAATTTCCGCCCGATGTCCACCCAATCGTTCGACGCCTGCAACCGGGCTAGGATCTCGCACTCGACAGGCGTGTGGCTGACGACGTTCAGAAGCTGCCTGTGGCTCCACACGTCGCATTCCATCGGCGCGATGTTGAAATCGCCGGTCAGGATGGTGGGCTTGTCGTCGAGCGCGCTCGACCAGTCGATCATCCGCTCCAGGAAGTCCAGCTTCTGCCCGAATTTGGGATTGACCGTCCGGTCCGGCACGTCGCCTCCGGCGGGCACATAGACATTTTCGATCCGTACCCCGTTGTCCAGCCGCACGCCGACATGGCGCGCCTCGCCATTGGCCTGCCAGTCTAGGCGGTCGTCCTCGCGGATCGGCACCTTCGACAGGATCGCCACCCCATGATGCATGCGCTGGCCGTTCAGCACCTGATGATCATAGCCCAGTTTCCGGAACAGGCCCGTCGGAAAGATGTCGTTCACCACCTTGGTTTCCTGAAGGCACAATATGTCGGGCGCCTCTTCGGTCAGGAAACGCTCGACGATGTCGAGCCGGGCGCGGACGCTGTTGATGTTCCAGGAAGCGATGCTGAGAGTTTGCGGCATGCCGATCCCCTAAGACTCTCCAGCGCCCCGTGCAAGGGCATGGTCCAAGGCTGGGGCGGCACGATATTTCGCTCAGGTGGCGCCGAGAAACGTGATTTTTGAGCACCGGAGCGCAGAAAATCGCGTCTCGCAGTCCCGCATGGATGGAATAGCGGACTATCCCCAAAGGAAGACCCCCGCTCCGGGGGCATGGAACGGGGGTCTCGATCGCGCCCTTGAAGCGCTTTGCGACGGGAGGCTGTTCCGGGTAACAGGGGGGAAATCCCGGACTTCGTCTCCCGCCGTGGAGTCCTTGTTAGCGCCCTTCATATGAGCCGCAGATGAACGGTTCGGAAAAGTTTTCCGCCCATCGCAGGCTCCGCCCGGTTCACCCGCCGGGCGCGCGACCTTTGGGCCTCGGGTCCGTCCATTTGAACGCGGAATCGGCCACCGGCACGCCGTAACGGACGTTGGTGAGCCGCACCGCCGTGCGGTTGTTCTGCGAATCGAGCGCGACCCAGCCGTAAAGCTGCAAGCCCGCCGGACCGGAAGGATCGCGATTGAAGATCATGGTGATGGTGCCATATTCCGGCCGCTTGGGATCGCGCGCCTGCACGGACAGGACATTGGGATCGCCGGTCTGGATCACCTTGCCATATTTCGACAGATCCTTGGACGGATCGATCAGCGCGCCCAAGGGCGAATTGCCGATGGGCCAGCGCTGCACCTGCCGCACCTCATAATCGATCATGGTGAGCGCCTTGCCGTCGCCCACGATGAGCAGCGGCACGCCCTTCTGATACTGGAAACGGATCTTGCCCGGCTGCTTGATCGTCAATTGTCCGGTCAGCGTCTGGCCGTTGCGATCGGTCTGGGAAAAATCCGCGGTCATGGTCGTGACCCCGCGAATATAGGCATTGACCTGCGAAAGGTCGGACGGGCTCTGTTGCTGCGCCGCGACCGGCCCCGCCGGCAGGGCCAGCGGAGCGGCGGAAAGAGCCAGGGCCAGGGGCGTGATCACCCGCTTCATGCAGTCTTCTCCAGTTGTTCAGCATTTCAAGAATAGGAAGTGCGGCTTGAACCCGCCGTGAACCCGCGCGTTCCGACCATCGTGCAGGAAAGCCGAATGGGGGAGAGCCGTTCGTTGCACGAAGCTCGATCCCCCATGCTCCCGCCTCGCCATGCCGGTCTGTCCGGCGGCTCCGCTCCAATTATCTTATCGGCGCGGCAGCAGCGAACCCGTGTCTAGAGGCTATCGCGGACAAAAAAAAGGCTGATCCGAAGATCAGCCTGGAAAAGTTTTAGGAGAGGATGCCTGAAAGGCAGGTCCTTGTTGGCCGATCCACGAAAATCTCGCAACTGCGAAAGGAGAAGATACGATTGCAGATTTTGCAATGATGGGAACCAGGCGATTGATTTCCAAGGAATAATATGTTGGCAAATGGTCCGGCGGCATGCGCCGGCTTGGTCAAAGCGGATTGCCATTTTCGTCCCGCAACACTTCGCGACGGCCCACATGGTTGGGCGGACCGACCAGCCCTTCCTCCTCCATGCGTTCGATGAGGCGCGCGGCGCTGTTGTAGCCGACGCGCAACTGGCGTTGCAGCCAGCTTGTCGAGGCCTTCTGATTCTCGAACACCAGTTGGCACGCCTTGCGGAAAAGCTGCGCATCCGGGCTGTCGTCGCCCAGATCGACGCCATCGAGCGCGAAGCTGCCTTCCTCCGGCTCCTCGGTGACGGCGGAGATATAATCGGGCTGGCCCTGCGCGCGCCAATGGTCGGCGACCACGCGCACCTCGTCATCCGACACGAAGGGGCCATGGACGCGCATCAAGCCCTTGCCGCCGTGCATGTAGAGCATGTCGCCCTTGCCCAGAAGCTGCTCCGCGCCTTGCTCGCCCAGGATGGTGCGGCTGTCGATCTTGCTGGTCACGAAGAAGCTGATGCGGGTCGGCAGGTTCGCCTTGATGACGCCGGTGATGACGTCGACCGAGGGGCGCTGCGTCGCGAGGATCAGGTGGATGCCGGCCGCGCGCGCCTTTTGCGCGAGGCGCTGGATCAGGAATTCGACTTCCTTGCCCGCCGTCATCATGAGGTCGGCCAGCTCGTCCACCACCACCACGATCTGCGGCAGCGGCTGGAAATCGAGCTGCTCCTCCTCATAGATCGGCTTGCCGGTTTCCGGATCGTAGCCCGTCTGGACGCGGCGGCCGAGCGGCTTGCCCTTCGCCTTGGCGGCGCGCACCTTCTCATTGTAATTGGCGAGGTTGCGGACGGAGATGGACGCCATCATCCGATAGCGGTCCTCCATCTGCTCCACCGCCCATTTGAGCGCCCGGATCGCCTTGGCCGGTTCGGTGACGACCGGCGAGAGGAGGTGCGGAATGTCGTCATAGGTCGACAGTTCCAGCATCTTGGGGTCGATCATGATGAGCCGCAACTGATCGGGCGTCATGCGGTAGAGCAGCGACAGGATCATGGCGTTGAGGCCCACCGACTTGCCCGACCCGGTGGTGCCCGCGATCAGCAGGTGGGGCATGGGCGCCAGGTCGGCGATGATCGGCTCGCCGGAGATATTCTTGCCCAGGATGATCGGCAGCGTCGCTTCCTGCCCGAATTGTTCGGAGGTGATGAGCTCACGGAAGGACACGCCTTCCCGGTTGGCGTTGGGCAGTTCGATGCCGATGACGGTGCGCCCCGGAATCGTCGCCACGCGCGCCGAGAGCGCCGACATGTTGCGCGCGATGTCGTCGGCCAGCGCGATCACGCGGCTTGCCTTGATGCCGGGCGCGGGCTCCAGTTCGTACATCGTGACGACCGGGCCGGGCCGCACTTCGACGATGTTGCCCTTCACATGGAAGTCGTCGAGCACCGACTCCAGCAGCCGGGCATTGCGTTCCAGCGCGGCCTTGTCGATCTTCTGCCCCTGGCTGGAGGGGATGGGATTGAGCAGGTCGGGCGAAGGCAGCGAGCCATTGCCGAACAGGTCGTCCTGCGAGACCGGCGCCATCGCGCGCTGCGCAGGCGCGGGCTTGGGCGACTGGATGGTGATCGGCGGCTTGGGTTCGTTGGAGACGGTCTTGCGCGGCGCGATCACGCGCTCGGCGCCTTCCTCCGCATCCTCTTCGGCCATCCGTCCTCCACCGGCCAGCGCAAGGGCCGGACGCGGCAGGCCGAGACGCGGAAGGGTGGGGCGGCGCAAGGTGAAGATCGGCTTTTCGAGCGCCAGGCTGCGATACCAGACGAACAGGCCCGCGATCAGCGTCAACGCGACGAGGACGCCGACGATCCAGCCCTGCAAGGCGGCGGCCTGCGCCGTCAGGCTCATGATCCCCCGCGCGAAGACCAGCGCGATGACGCCCCCCCAGCCGGCGGGCAGCCCCACCAGCGGATCGGGCTGGAACAGGGCCAGCGCCAGACCGACGAGGACGATGCCGATCAGGCATTTGCCGAACTGCGCCTTCCACCCGCTCATGTCCTGATCGCCCCACAGACGGCGCGCCGTGATCGCCATCAGCGGCAGGACGAGCGCGGCCGGAACGCCGAGCAGCCAGAGCAGGAAATCGGCGACCCATGCGCCGGGCCATTGCATGATGTTGCGGACATGATCGCCCGCCACCGTGTTCATGGATGGATCGCTGGGCGCGTAGCTGAGCAGGGCCAGCGCCAGGAACAGGGTCGCCAGCATCAGCGCGATCGCGCCGATCAGCGCGCCGCTGCGGATCAGGCTGCGCTTCAGCATTTCGCGCCATTCCGGCGTGCGCTTGGCTCCGTGGCTCACGGCCATGGCTTGTTCTGTCCCCCAAATGTTCCGTTTCGGCACAATGCGCCGAGCAGGGAGTCCGCGTCAAGAGTCCGCGCTTCGGCTCGTCCCGGATGGTCCGTAACATCCCTTATGGCTGGCCGCTCCCCGCGGGCGCAAGGATCGGGCGAAAGGAGCGACCTGATGACTCACCTTTATCTCACGCTCGTCCTGGTAGTTTTCGGCAGTTTCATGGCTGTTCTGGCAGGCCTCAGCGTCAACGATGCCCTGAAGCGCGACTGATCTTCGTTCAGGCGACACCCGCTTCGACATGCAGCGCGGCGTTGCGCCGGATGCGCGAGGCGATCAGGCATCCCGCGACGATCAGCACCGCGCCCGCCAGCGTGCCCGGCGTCACCTGTTCGTCGAACAGCAGCCAGCCGACCAGCGCGGCCCAGAGGAATGCGCTATATTCGATGGGGATGAGCCGCTGCGCCTCCGACCGGGCATAGGCCCATGCGAGCAGCGCCAGCGAGGTGAAGGCCAGACCAGCGGCCAGCAGCACCAGCGGCGCAGCCCCGGCAGGCGGCATCTTGGCCCAGAAGAACGCGCCCGGCGCGAACACGCCCAGCATGACGATATGCTGGAAGAAGGCGATCTCGACCGGGGAGGCGAGCTGGGCTTGCTGCCGCTGGAGGATCAGGTTCCACGCGAAGAGCAGGGCGGATAACAGCACCGCCGCCACGCCCAGCAACGCGGCCCGGTCATATTGGCCGCTGATCCGTCCGCTGAGGATCACCCCGACGCCGACCAGCCCCAGCAGCGACGCGCCGATGGCCTGCCGCCCCACCGGCTCTCCCAGCAGCAGCGCGGCCAGATAGAGGGCGACCAGAGGCGCGATGAAGGACAGCGCGATCCCCTCCGCCAGCGGAAGATGCATGAGGCCGAAGAAGAAGAGCGGCGCCATCAGCGAAACGGCAAGCCCACGGATCAGGTGCAGGCGGAGCACCGGACGGGCAGGCCATGCCTGCCGCGTGACGATCATCAGCGCCAGCCCCAGCAGGCTGCCCGCGAGCGCGCGCCAGAACAGCGCGTTATACAGGCCGATGGAGAGGCTCAGCTTCTTCATCACCCCATCCATCATCGCGAACAGCCCGACTCCCGCGCAGCAGACCAGGAAGGGAATCGCAAAGGGGCGGGATGGCGGCATGTCCGGGCAATTCTATTCGGCGGCCTGCGCCTTGCCCGCATCGGTGGTTTCGGCCTCGATCTCCGCCGCCCTGGCCTCGACCAGCTTCACGATATGATCGATCATGCCTTCGTCCTGCACCACATGATCGGTGACGCCGGACAGATAGACCATATGCTTGCCCGCCCCGCCGCCGGTGAGGCCGATGTCGGTTTCCCGCGCTTCGCCCGGCCCGTTCACCACGCATCCCAGCACGGAAAGCGAGAGCGGCGTCTGGATGTGCTGAAGCCGTTCCTCCAGCGCCTGCACCGTGCGGATCACGTCGAAACCCTGCCGCGCGCAGCTAGGACAGGAAATGACCTTCACCCCGCGCGTGCGGATGCCGAGCGACTTCAGGATTTCATAGCCGACCCGCACTTCCTCCTCCGGCTCGGCGGAGAGGGAGACGCGGATGGTGTCGCCGATCCCCGCCCAGAGCAGGTTGCCGATGCCGATGGCGCTTTTGACCGTCCCGCCGATCAACCCGCCCGCCTCGGTGATGCCCAGATGCAGCGGGCAATCCACCGCTTCGGCAAGCTGCATGTAGGCGGCGACGGCAAGGAACACGTCGCTCGCCTTCACCGCGACCTTATATTCGTGGAAATCCTGGTCCTGGAGCAGCTTGATATGGTCGAGCGCGCTTTCGACCAGCGCCTCCGGGCAGGGCTCGCCATATTTGTCGAGCAGGTCCTTTTCGAGGCTGCCGGCGTTGACGCCGATGCGGATCGAGCAGCCATTGGCCTTGGCCGCGTCGACCACCTCCCGGACGCGGGCTTCGCTGCCGATGTTGCCGGGGTTGATCCGCAGGCAGGCCGCGCCCGCGTCAGCCGCCTCCAGCGCGCGCTTGTAATGGAAATGGATGTCCGCCACGATGGGGACGCGGGCGGCGCGCACGATCTGTTTCAGCGCGGCGGTCGATTCCTCGTCCGGGCAGGACACGCGGATGATGTCGACGCCCACTTCCTCGCAGCGGCGGATCTGGTCGATGGTCGCCTTCGCGTCGGATGTCGGCGTGTTGGTCATGGTCTGCACCGTGACGGGCGCGCCGCCGCCGACGGGCACGTTGCCGACCATGATCTGCCGCGACTGCCGCCGCGCGATGTCGCGCCAGGGGCGCAGGCCGGGATTATGATCGGACATGGAAAGGGAGGCTCCGTATTATGGGAGCCTCCTATAATGCTTTATCGCTTCGGTTAGAAGCGCCGCGTCAGAATCGCGCGGTGAAGGATGCGGCGACCTGATCCGCATTGCCGCTGGTCTGCGACAGGGTGGTCGCGGTGATGGCGGCGGGGGTTCCTTCGTAGAAATGATCGGGGCGGATGATGTTCGCCTTTTCGACGAAGGTGTGCGCGTAGCTGAGGTTCAGCGCGAAGGCGGGCGAGATGTTCCATGTCGCCCCCCCGGTCAGCCACACGCGGTCGCCGTCCGGCACGCGGGTGGTCAGATATTGCGGATTGGTGGGGGTGCGGTCGAACATCGTGCCCGCGCGCAGCGTCAACGCCGGATTGACATCATATTCCCCGCCCACGCCGACGCTGTAGCTGTCCTTGTAGTGCAGTTCCTTGACATTGGTCCCCGCGGCCGAGGTGATCGCGATGCCCTTGAACACCGACCAGTTATACCAGCGCGCCGTCACCATGGCGCGCAGCCGGGGCGTCAGCCTGTGCATCATGCTGACCGTGACGATATCGGGCAGGTCGAGCGGCGCGCTGGCGGACAGTTCGGAATTGGACCCGGCGAGCAGGCCCTGCAATCCACTGATGGTCTGGGTACCCTTCAGATGATGCTGCATGCCCGACCGGTAGTGGATGCCGACATTGGTGTCGCCATTGGTGTAGAAGAGGCCCGCATTCCAGCCGACCGACCAGTCGTCGCCCTTCACTCGCGCCTCGCCATCGGCGAGCAACGGCGAAAGCTGCGGCAGGGCGTTGGTCAGCGTGACCTTCACATATTGCACGTCGACGCCGCCGCCGATCGAGAAATTGTCGTTCAGCTTATAGGCGAAGGACGGCTGGATATTATAGGTTTTGAGGTCGGTATAGAGAGAGTCGTAGCGGCCGAAGAAACCGTCCTCATATTCCAGCTTCAGGCCAAAGGGCGCATTGACGCCGATGCCCAGCCATAGCCGATCGTTCACCTGCCCCGTGGCGTAGAAGCTGGGGATGGGGATGACGCTGTCGAACGGATTGCCGCCCGCTGTTCCCGTCACCGGCACGGAAACCGGCAGGCCCGGGACGGAGCGGGACGACCCGCGATTGGCCTGCCTGGCCGACGCCATCAGCGCGATGCCGCCCACCGACGTCTGGATGCCGGGCAGGTTCGTCATCGCGGCGGGGTTGAAATAAAGGGTCGACGGATCGTCCGCCGCCGCCGCGCCGCCGGACAGCGCGCGCCCGGTTTCCTTGGGCGACTGCTCCTGAAGATAGAAGCCGCCCGCCAGCGCCGGAACCGGCAGGGCCAGCGCGCCGGACAACAGCATGGCGGTCAGGACGGAATAGGTACGGGACATGATCGATCCTTCCAGGGCATCCTCTCGTCACGGAAACGCTCCGTGAAACAGGCCGGCTCCCTTCTCAGGCCCGAAAAAGCCTTGAAGGAGGGAGCCTCCGAAGCGCGCGAATAGCAGTATTATGGTTAATTTCCAGTGCCGAACGGCGCATTCTGCCCCCGATGGGGGCGGCCGCGAAAGGGGTAGCAAGGAGAGGACGTTACGGCGAGGCGCCTTTTCCCGCCATGGCGCTGAAAGCAAAAAAAAGCCGCCCCGAAGGACGGCTTTGAAGTTTTTAGGAGAGGATGCCTGAAAGGCCCGTTCCTTTTGCGGCGCAGCAGGCCTCTTCGCAATTGCGAACAAAGGGGACTCGATTGCGTTTCATGCAACTGTAAGAAAATCCTCTGATTTCCGTAACGGAAATCCATTGTTCCCAAACGGCCAATTTCCAGTGGATTCCTGTCAGAAAGCCTCTTCATTCCTCCCACGCGGCGCGAATCACCCCGGATTCGGCCAGTTGCGAATCCAGTTCGGCGATCAGCCGCGCCAGCGCCGCGGCATCCTTCGCCTCGACGCGCGCCACCAGCGCCTCCTGCGTGTTCGACGCGCGCAGCAGCCACCAGCCGTCCTGCGTCCGGACCCGCGCGCCGTCCGTGTCGTCCAGATCCGCTCCCGCCGCGCGCAGGCGGCCAAGCACTTCGTCGACCACCGCGAATTTCCGGCTCTCCGCCACCGGGAACCGCAGTTCCGGTGTGTTCTCCATCGCCGGCATGGCGTCGCGCAGCGCCGTCACGCTCCCGCCCAGCCGGGTGACGGCGCGAATCAAGCGGATAGCGGCATAAAGGCCATCGTCGAACCCGTGATAATCGTCCGCGAAGAAGACATGACCCGTCATTTCCCCGGCCAAGGGGGCGCCCGTCTGCTTCATTTTGGACTTGATGAGGCTGTGTCCCGTCTTCCACATCAGCGGCCGGCCGCCCAGCGCCTCTATCCGGTCGAACAGCGCCTGGCTGGCCTTCACATCGGCGATGACGGTGGCGCCGGGCCGGTCCTTCAGCACATCCTCGGCAAAGATGGACAGCAGCTGGTCGCCCGCGATCGTCCGCCCTTTTCCGTCGACCACGCCGATCCGATCGCCATCGCCGTCGAAAGCCATTCCGAAATCGAGCTTGTTGCCAAGGACAAGCGCCTTGAGATCGGCGAGATTCCGTTCCTCGCTGGGATCGGGATGATGATGGGGAAAATGACCGTCTACATCGGTGAAGAGCAGATGATGCTCACCGGGCAGGAGCTGCGTGAGCTTCTCCACCGCCGGACCGGCCGCACCGTTGCCGGCATCCCAGCCGATGCGGAAGGCCGCGCCGTCGAACCCCTGCATCAGCCGCGCCACATAGGCGTCCAGGAGATCGATCGTCTCGGCTTCTCCAGCGCCTTCGCTCCAGTCCCCCGCCGCCGCCATCGCGCCCAGTTGCTGAATAGCCTCGCCGAAAAAGGGGCGGTGCTGAAATACCAGCTTGAAGCCATTGTGATCGCGGGGATTATGGCTGCCGGTTATCTGGATGCCGCCTATCACATCCCGCTCCGCTTCGGCGAAATAGAGCATCGGGGTGGCACCAAGGCCGATGCGGAGCACATCGACGCCGCTGTCCGTGAGACCCCGCACCAGCGCCCGTTCGAGCATCGGGGAACTCAGCCGCCCGTCGCGCCCGACCGCCACCGCTGATCCGCCCGCGCGCGCCGCCAGCGTGCCGAAGGTCCGGCCCACCGCATAGGCATCCGCCCCGCCCAGAGTCTCGCCGACGACCCCACGCATGTCATATTCGCGCAACAGGCTGGGATGAAAGCGATGGGCCATGGCGATGTCCTCCCTACCCGACCCGCTCCGGTCAAGCCCGATCCGGATCGTCCCCGCCCTTCAGATGCCGCAGCAACAGGTCGCGGGCCGCGTTGATCTCCGCCGCCAGAGCTTCCGTGCCCCCGCGATCCGGATGGACCGATGCGATCAAGCGCCGGTGCGCCGCCTTGACCGCCCGCGCGTCCGCTTCGGGCGGCAGTCCCAGCAAGGCCCTGGCGCGGGCCAGTTGTTCATCGGTGGCGGGAAGGGTAGCCGCTTTTCTCCATGCTTTTCCCTTCCTGCTGCGGGCCAGGAAATACAGCGCCGATCCCACCAGCATGGGCAGGGCCGCGACCGGCTTGCCCTTGGCGGCCATCACCGCGCCGACCAGCGCCGCACCCAGGGCCATGCCGTCCTTCACCGTCATCCGCTGCAACCGTCCGGTCCAGATGAGCCAGCCCGCAAGGGCGATCAACGCCATCGCCAGCCAGCCCATCAGGCCGCGCCGATCAGATCCACCGACAAGGCGTCCGCCCGTTCTGGAAGGGCAAGGCCCGACACCATCTCCCGCAATTCCTGACGCGCCGCGATATGGCTGACGCCCAGTTCACCCAGATGTCCCTTGTCGAGCAGCGTAAGCCCGGAAGGGAAGAGTTCGCGGAAAATCACGCGTTCCGACAATCCCGGTATCACGCGGAATCCGACGCGGCGGGACAATTCCATCAGCGCGTCGCCCACCCGCTTCTTGTTGCGGGCGTCATGATGCTGGACGCGGTTGCGCAGCACCACCCAGTCGATCGACACGCCGTCCGCCTTGGCGCGGGACTTGCGCGCCTCGAAGATCAGTTCGGAATAGAAGGACAGGCGGCGGACCTTGAAGGTTTCCGCGTCCACCTGTCCGATCAGGTCGAAATCGACGAAGCTGTCGTTCATCGGCGTGACCAGCGTGTTGGCCCGCGCCGCCATGTGCCGGGCAAAAGCATCGTCGCGGCCGGGCGTGTCGACGATCAGGAAATCCTTGCCCTGCGCGACGGCGGCGGATTCCTCCTCCAGCGCCTCGATGCTGTCGCCCTTCAGCACCGCATAGTCGGGCGTCGGCAGGTCGATCCCGCGCCTCCGGGCGGTTTCGCCGCGATTCTCCATATAGCGCGTGACGGTGCGCTGGCGCGGGTCGAGGTCGATGATGCCGACCCTGTGGCCCAGCGCGGCCAGCGCGATGGCGGTGTGGACCGCCGTGGTCGACTTGCCGGTCCCGCCCTTTTCATTGGCGAAGACGATGAGATGCGTTTGGGCGTTCGCCATCGGACCTTGATAACCCCGTTGATTGTCGCTTTGATTCTTGACCGTCGTGCGCGGCCATGCCTTAGCATGATCTGCCCTGAACCCTGCCCTTATCGGAGCCTTCCTTCCCGTGCAAACCCTGCGTGACCTCCCCGCCCTTCGCGCTGCGATAAACGCGCTGCGGAGCGATGGAAAACCCCTGGCGCTGGTGCCGACCATGGGCGCGCTGCATGACGGGCACATGGCGCTGGTGGAGGAAGCCCGGCGGCTGGCGAAGCATGTCGTCGTGTCGATCTTCGTCAATCCCAGGCAGTTCGGCCCCAACGAGGATCTGGACGCCTATCCCCGCCGGGAAGCGAGCGACGCCCATCTGTTGCAGGAAGCGGACGTGGACATTCTCTGGGCGCCCGGCGTCGATGTCATGTATCCGGCGGGCTTTTCGACCAATGTCGCGCTCACCGGCGTGACCGGGGGGCTGGACGGCGCGGCCCGCCCCGGCCATTTCGACGGCGTGGCGACGGTCGTCGCCAAGCTCTTCAACCAGGTCCGCCCCGATGTCGCGCTGTTCGGGGAAAAGGACTATCAGCAGCTTGCCGTCATCCGGCAGATGGTGGCCGATCTGGACATGCCGATCGAGATTGTCGGCCTGCCGACCCAACGGGCGGAGGACGGGCTCGCCCTTTCCTCCCGCAACGCCTATCTGACCGAGGAAGAGCGCAAGCAGGCGCTGGCCCTTCCCCGCGCATTGGGAGAGGCGAAACGGCAGATGGAGAAGGGCGCGACCGTGGAATCGGCGCTGGCCAAGGCGATCGCCATGTTGGCGAGCCATGGATTCGATCCGATCGACTATGTGACGCTATGCGATGCGGTGACGCTGGAGCCGATGACGGTGCTGGACCGGCCCGCCCGGCTGCTGGGGGCGGCGAAAATGGGCCGGACGCGCCTGATCGACAATATCGCGGTCGATCCGGAGCAGGATCCGCGCGCTTGATCTGGATCATATCCCCCAAATCCCGCCTGTCGAACGGGAACTGATGGCGCTCGACGGCCGTTATTCAGGCCGTAACGATAAAGGAGCGCGACATGGGTAAAGGCATTCTTCTTTGGCTTATCGGGGTGCCGATTCCCATCATCCTGCTGCTCTGGCTTTTCTTCCACTGAATCGCGACGGAATCTTGTGGTGATCGTGAACCTCTAAAAGGGCTTCACGATCACCGCGATCACGATCACCGCGGCGGCTATGCCGGGGATTTCGTTGAGCAGGCGAAGCTGTTTGTCGGTCATCGGCCGCAACCCCCGCGCCAGCTTCTTCCAGTAATTGGCAAGCCAGCCATGATAGCCCGACAGGCCCAGCACGAAGAGCAGCTTCAGGTGGAACCAGCCGAAATGCCAGGCGCCGATCTCCACCATCAGCATCAGGCCGAAGATCCAGACGAGGATCAGCGAGGGATTGAGGATGATCCTGAGCAGCCGCCGTTCCCGTTCGATCCATTGGGCGTCTTCCTCCGACCCCGGCGCGCATTGCTGGTGATAGATGAAGAAGCGCGGCATCATGAACAGCCCCGCCATCAGGAAGATGACGAAGATGAGATGGGCGGCCTTCACCCATAGATAGGCGGCGCCAAGATAGGCCATCAGGCAGTCTCCCTCCGCTGCGAACCATTCGCTCGCACATAGCTAAGCAATGCTTCGACATGATCAATGGGGGTATCGGGCAAAATGCCATGGCCCAGATTCATGATATGGGGACGGTTCGCGAAGGCGGCGCGGATATTGTCCACGGCCCGCTCCACCGCCTCGCCGCCGGCGATGAGGGCGAGCGGGTCGAGATTGCCCTGCACGGGCAACCCTTCCGGCAGGGCGCGGTCGGCCCAGTGCGGATCGACGGTTTCATCGACGCCGACCGCATCGACGCCCGTGCCGCGCGCATAATCGGCCAGCTTCGCGCCCGCGCCCTTGGGGAATCCGATCACCGGAATGGTCGGGTGCAGCGCCTTCAACTTCTCCACGATCCGCGCATTGGGCTCGATCACCCACCGTTCGAACTGAAGCGGGGCGAGGCTGCCCGCCCAGCTGTCGAAAAGCTGCACCGCTTCCACCCCGGCGCGGACCTGCCCGTCCAGATAGACGACCGTCGCCTCCACGATGGCGTCGATGATCGCGCCGAACCGCGCGGGATCGCCATAGGCGAGGCGGCGGGCCGCGCCCTGATCCCTGCTGCCCTGCCCCGCCACCATATAGGTCGCGATGGTCCAGGGACTGCCCGCGAAGCCCAGGAAGGTGACATCGGGGTCGAGCGCGGCCTTCACCTGCCGCACCGTTTCATAGACCGCGTCGAACCGGCTCCAGTCGGGTTTCAGCGCCGACAGCGCCGTCTCGCCGAGGATCGGGGCAAGGCGTGGTCCCTCGCCCGCCTCGAACCAGAGGTCCTGCCCCATGGCATAGGGCACGATCAATATGTCGGAAAACAGGATCGCCCCGTCGAAACCGAAACGGCGCAGCGGCTGAAGGGTGACTTCCGCCGCCGCCGCGCTGTCATAGACCAGTTCGAGGAATCCGCCCTTTCGCGCGCGCAGTTCGCGATATTCGGGCAGGTAACGGCCTGCCTGGCGCATGAGCCACATGGGCGGCACTGCCCGCCGCTCGCCTTGGAGGACAGCCAGCAAGGGCTTGGGCACGACATCGGAACCGGACATATATTCTTCTTATAATAAGAGTCTGAAGGATGATGGAGATAGATGGGCGGTTGGCAGCGGGGTTTATGCGCTATGCCCGCTTTTGCCAACAGCTTGACTCCGCCGGGCCATGCTTTCCCGTCCGAGTCATCGGTCTTGTCCCCGCTATCCACAGGCTGTGGATGAAATGGACGGTCTGTTGAAGGGCTGTGGATAAGAGTCGAGGCAACAGGGAGGAAGCAAGGAGGATGCTTTCATCCCCACTCTCTCCCTTGCTTTATCCACAGGACATCCACAGAGATACGCCATGACGCGCATCCATCTGCACCTTTTGTCGGATTCCACCGGGGAAACGCTGGAAAACATCGCCAAGGCGGCGATCGGCCTGTTCGAGAATGTGGAGGCGGTCCGCCATTTCTGGCCCATGGTGCGGTCCGATGTCCATCTCGACCGGATCATGGAGGATATTTCCGCCAATCCCGGACTGGTGCTCTTCACCCTCAACAATCACCAGTTGCGGCGCAGGCTGGAAACGCGCTGCCGGGCGCTGGGCCTGCCCCATGTCGCGGCGCTCGATACGGTGACGGACGCGCTTTCCAACATATTGGGGCAGGAAACGCGCAACCGGCCGGGGCGCAAGCATATCCTCGACGAAGCCTATTTCGCGCGGATCGAGGCGATCCAGTTCACCATCGCCCATGACGATGGCGTCGGGCATGAAAATTGGGAGGAAGCCGATATCGTGCTGGCGGGCGTGTCGCGCGCGTCCAAGACGCCGACCTCCATCTACCTCGCCAATCGCGGCTACAAGACCGCGAATATCCCGCTGGTCCCGGAATCGCCGCCGCCGCGCAGCCTCTTTTCGCTGCGGCATCCGATGGTCGTGGGGCTGACCGTCAGCCCGGAACGGCTGATCCAGATCCGGCGCAACCGGCTGCTCTCGCTCAATCAGGCGCCCGAGACCGCCTATGTCGATCTGGAGAAGGTGCAGGACGAACTGTCGTTCGCGCGCCGCATGTTCGCCGACCATGGCTGGCCGGTGATCGACATGAGCCGCCGCTCCATCGAGGAAGCCGCCGCCGCCATCATCAACCTGTTCAACGACCGCCTTCTGGCCGAAGGAGGCAGCGAGGCATGATCGTGCTCGCCTCCCAGAGCGCCAGCCGAAGGGCGCTGCTGGCCGCCGCGCAGGTTCCGTTCGAAGCCCTTTCGCCGGGCGTGGACGAAGAGGCGGCGAAGGAAGCCCTGCGCGCCGACGGCCTGGATGCACGGGGGCTGGCCGATGCGCTGGCGGAACTGAAGGCGTTGCGCGTGTCGCGGCGGGTGCCGGGCGCGCTGGTGCTGGGATGCGACCAGACCTTGAGCCTCGACGATGGAAGCATGATCGACAAGGCGGTCGACCGGGCCGATGCGGAGCGCATCCTGCGCCTGCTGTCGGGCCGGGTTCATCATCTCCACAGCGCGGCGGTGATCGTGCTGAACGGCGAACCGATCTGGCGGCATGTCGAACGGGTGCGGATGACGGTGCGGTCCTTGTCCGACGCCTTTATCCAGTCCTATCTCGACGCGGATTGGGAAGAATGCCGCTGGTGCGTCGGCTGCTATCGGATTGAGGGACCGGGCGCGCAGCTCTTTGCGAAGGTGGAAGGCAGCCAGTTCGCGATTCAGGGGCTTCCCCTGTTGCCTTTGCTTGACTTTCTGCGCGTGCGCGGCGTTCTGGCGGCATGACCGACAAGCTCCCCTATGCAGAAGTGATCGGCGATCCGATCGCGCACAGCAAATCGCCGCTCATCCATAATTTCTGGCTGCAATCGCTGGGGATCGAGGCGGAATATCGCAAGACGCATGTGAAGCCGGAGGGGCTGGCCGCCTATTTCCTCGAACGGCGCGCCGATCCCGACTGGCTGGGCTGCAACGTCACCATCCCGCACAAGATCGCGGTGATGGATTATACCGACGATCCGGGCGGCGTGCGCGAAAGGATCGGGGCGATGAACACCATCGCCTGCGAGACGGGCGGGCCGCTGGTCGGTACGAACACCGATGCGGGCGGTTTCCTCCAGCCGTTGCTGCGCGACAGGTGGAAGGGCAGGAGCGCGACTCTGATTGGCGCGGGCGGTGCGGCGCGGGCGATCCTGTTCGCGCTCGCCAGTCTGGGCGTGGAGGAGATCAGCATCATGGTCCGCGATCCGGCCAAGGGGCAGGGATTGCTCGACCGCGCCGGGATCGAGGGCCGGGTGATCGGCATGGACGATCCGCTTCCCGCCGCTGATCTGCTGGTGAATACCAGTCCGCTCGGCATGGTGGGGCAACCGCCGCTGGAACTGGACCTGGCGCCCCTGCCGGATGGCGCGACGGTCTACGACATCGTCTATGCGCCGCTTGAGACGGGTTTGCTGAAGGCGGCGCGGGCGCGGGGTCTCGGCACTCTGGACGGGCTGGAGATGCTGATCGGGCAGGCGGCGCTGGCTTTCGACATCTTCTTCGATGCGGAAGCGCCGCGCGAGAGGGACGGGGAACTGCGCGCCCTGCTGCTTGCGGCGGATTGATAGGCGATTCATGAAGGTCTACGGCCTCACCGGCTCCATCGGCATGGGCAAGTCCGCCGTCGCCGCGATGCTGAGGCGGCAGGGCGTGCCGGTTTTCGACGCCGATGCGGAGGTCCACCTGTTGCAGGGCCCGGGCGGCAAGCTGCTGCCCGCGATCGAGGCGCGCTTTCCCGGAACCACCGGCCCGGGCGGCGTGGATCGGGCGAAGCTGGGCGCGGCGGTCTTCGGCCACCCGCATGAGTTGAAGGCGCTGGAAGCCATCGTCCATCCGGCGGTGCAGTCGGAACGAGTGCGCTTCCTGCGCGAAAACCGGGCCCGCGCCTTCGTCGTGCTGGATATTCCATTGCTGTTCGAGAAGCATTGGGACCGCAAACTGCACGGCGTGATCGTGGTCACCGCCCCGGCCTGGAAACAGCGCAAAAGGGTGTTGGCGCGGCCCGGCATGACGATGGCGAAATACCGGCGGATTGTCCATCTGCAAACTCCCGATGCTGAAAAACGGCGGCGGGCGGACTATATCATCCATACGGGCACCACTTTCGCCGATACGCGTGCGCAGGTCAGACTTCTGGTCGCTTGCCTTGGCGCGAAGACAGGCCGATAGTGGGGCCGCCAGATTCGGTTAAGAGGGCGATGCGCGAGATCATTTTCGATACCGAAACGACAGGGTTCGACCCGGCCTCCGGCGATCGGCTGGTCGAAATCGGGTGCATCGAACTCCTGAACCGGGTGCCCACCGGGCGCACCTTCCACGCTTATTACAATCCGCAGCGCGCCATGCCCGCCGCCGCCGAAGCGGTGCACGGCCTTTCCGACATGTTCCTGTCGGACAAGCCGCTTTTCGCGAGCGGGGTCGAGGAACTGCTCGCCTTTCTGGAGGACAGCCATCTGGTCGCGCACAATGCGCGGTTCGACTTCGGTTTCCTCAATCACGAACTGCGCCTGTGCGGGCGCGCGGAAGTGTCGATGGACCGGATGATCGACACCGTGGCCATCGCCCGCCAGCTTCACCCCGGCGCGAAGCACAGCCTGGACGCGCTCTGCACCCGCTACGGCATCGATCGCAGCCATCGCGTCAAGCATGGCGCGCTGCTCGACGCCGAGCTTCTGGCCCAGCTTTACATCGAACTGACCGGCGGCCGTCAGATTGGCCTTGGTCTTGCACAGGAGGAAGCGAAAGACATCATTCGGGTGGAACTGGCGGAAAACGCCGCCGTTCGACCCGTAAGACCCGCGCGCGTCTTTCAGGCGAGCGCGGAGGAGCTGGAACGGCATGCCGCGTTCATCGCGACGCTGGACAAGCCGCTCTGGCTCGATGAGGCGGAGGCGGCCTGACCGGCCGATCCCTTCGTCTCGCGCCAACCGGGCCGCTCGTCCGCGGCCCGGCAAGAAAAAGGAGAAGGCATATGGACATTCGGGTTTCCGGGCATCAGGTCGACACGGGCGACGCGCTCAAGCAGCATGTCGCGACCCGGCTGGAGGCGATGGCCGAGAAATATTTCTCCCGCACTCTTTCGGCGCACGTGACGTTTCGTCCCGCGCCGCACGGCGCCTTCCACTGCGATATCGTCTGCCATGTCATGACCGGCCTGATCCTGAAGGGCGCGGGCGAGGCGCAGGAAGCGCATCCCGCCTTCGATCAGGCGGCGGAACGGATTGAAAAGCAATTGCGCCGCTATCTGCGCCGCCTGAAGGACCGGTCCGCCCAGTTCGCCGCCGCCGAAGCGGAACGGAGCAACGGTTTCGACGCTCTGGACGGCGCGGGCTACACCATCTTCGCTTCGTCCCAGGACGATGAAGAGGAACCGGCCGAAGCGCCGCTGATCGTGGCGGAGACGCGCGTCGACATCCCCGAAGCCAGCGTATCGGATGCGGTGATGATGCTGGACCTTCGCAACACCAACGCGCTGCTGTTTCTCAATGCGGGGACATCGGCCTATAACATGGTCTATCGCCGTCAGGACGGCACGATCGGATGGGTCGAGCCGCGCGCCTGACCCCCTGACGATCCGGCCCCGCCGGGCGTGCATGTTGACCTTGTGCTCCATGCGTCCTATGGGGCCGGACTTTATAGATCCGGTCCGCGCCTATGTCCCCATGGTGGAAGCGCGGTCCGGCGGTTCCGGATTGAACATGGTTCATTTCAACGACATCCTTTCGCCCAAGGCGCTCGCAACGGGTCTGACGGCGAACGGCAAGAAACAGTTATTCCAGAAGATCGCGGCCCTGGCGGCGGACGCCTATGGGCTGAATGCGGAGCATGTGGCCGAAGCCCTGTTCGAGCGGGAGAAGCTGGGGTCCACCGGTTTTGGCGGCGGCGTCGCCATCCCCCATGCGAAGATCGCCGAATTGCAGAAGATGTGCGGCGTGGTCGTGCTGGTCGATCCGGCGGTGCCGTTCGAGGCGGTGGACGACGCGCCGGTGGATATCGTCTTCGCCCTGCTGTCGCCGGTCGACAGCGGCGCGGAGCATCTGAAGACGCTGGCGCGGGTGTCGCGCTATCTGCGGGACGATGACCAGGTGGCCCGTCTGCGCGGCGCCAAATCGGCCGAGGCGCTCCATGCCCTGCTGGCCGGTGGCGAGGCGCGTGACGCAGCCTGATCCGATTCCCGGCGCCAGCGGCGAAGCCGCGCATTTCCGGGCGCTGGAGAGTCTTTATCGTTCCGCGCCGATCAACCGGATGTTCCGGTCGGTCCTGCGCATTCCGGAAGCGGGGCGCTCCATCATCGACTTTGACGCGGAGGAAGGGCATTTTCACGCGGCGGGCGCGGTCCATGGCACGCTCTATTTCAAGATGCTGGACGACGCGGCCTTTTATGCCGCGAACAGTCTGGTGAGCGACCGTTTCCTGCTGACAACCGCCTTCAATCTGCTGTTCACCCGCCCGATCCGCCCCGGCCGCATCCGGGCCGAGGGCCGCTGGATCAGCGGCAAGCGCCGCGTCTATGTCGCCGAAGCCAGTCTCGTCGATTCGGAAGGGGAGGAAGTGGGCCGGGGCACGGGCACCTTCATGCGGTCGCAATATTCGCTGTCCTCCCTGCCGGGCTATGGCGGCTGACCGGCTGACCAGCGCGCTGCTGATCGGCGTGCTGGTGCGGCGGGCCGCCGCGGCGGGCGGCTTCGCCACGGTGCTGGTGAAGGGCGACGAAAACAGCGGCGTCATACTGGTCCAGACGCTGGAAAGGGGACAGGAAACCGGCCTGTTCGAGCGGATTCCCGACTATGAAGGCGGCTATCGGCTCGCCCCCTGTGGTCCCGCCCTCGACGCGGGGCCGCTGGCGCTCGCACAATATATTGAGCGCCGACGCCGGGCGGACCCCGACCTGTGGATAATCGAACTTGATATCGCGGAAGCGGAACGATTCGCCGCTGAAACGATCTGTTCATGATTGACTAACCTTCCGCGCGCGGGCACAGGCCCCCGACGCTTGTTGAACGCGCAGGTTGCCATGACCCGTCAAGGGGGACGGACAGGGTAAACACGCAGACGGGAGGCGGCCGAACGTCGCAGAATATCGGGTTGAATAGACGTTTCAGGCCAAGAACCGCATGTTTTTGAGATATAATGAGTTTTCGTCTGAAGGCCGCGATCGTTGCGGCATTTGCGCTGTCCACCGCCGCGGCGGTCACGGCGTCGGATATGTCCTCCGCCAGTGAGGCGATATCCTCCAACGGGACTCTTCCCACCGATATCGCGCCCCATGGAGCGCCCGCGGCCGGTCAAAAGCCCGCCGTCATCTTTGCCGCGCCGCGCGAAGTCGCGCAGCCGCTGGCTTCTGATGAAACTCTCTCTTCCTCCGATGGTTCCGTGCAGGCCGACAGCCTGGCCGCTCTGGTCGATGCGCATGGCGCTCCCGAAGAGCTGGACGGCGACATGAAGTGCCTCGCGGGCGCCGTCTATTTCGAATCCAAGGGCGAAAGCCTGGAAGGCCAGCTCGCGGTCGCGCGGGTCATCATCAACCGCGCCAAATCCGGCCGCTTCGCCGACAGCCTGTGCGGCGTCGTCTATCAGCCCAGCCAGTTCAGCTTCGTGCGCGGCCAGTCCATGCCGTCGATCCGCATGAATGGCAACAGCTGGCGTCAGGCTGTCGCCATCGCCCAGATCGCCATGGCGGACAGCTGGGACAGCAAGGCGGAAGGGGCGCTGTTCTTCCACGCCCGCCGCGTTTCGCCCAATTGGGGCAAGACGAAGCTGGCGGCGATCGACAATCATATCTTCTATCGCTGATCCTTTCAGCGGAGGATGTGCAGGGCCGATTCGGGACGAAGCGTTCCGCATCGGCCTTTTCATATGTTCATGACTTGTTCTAAAGGTGGATCATGAACGATATGGCCGCCGCCCAAGGCTGCTCCCCCCTGACCGATGGCACGGCGCTGGCCGTGGCTCGCGGGACGCTGCGCCTTTTCTTCCGTCACGACATGAGCGGCCTATTGGAAGTGCCGCTCCCCAACGGCCGTCGGGCGGACATCATGGCGCTGGACGGCGCGGGGCGGATCACCATCGTGGAGATCAAGTGCAGCCGCGCCGACCTGATGGGCGACATGAAATGGCCGGACTATTTCGATTATTGCGACCGCTTCTATTGGGCGGTGCCGTCGGGTTTCGACCTGTCGCTGTTCGACGGCGAACTGCTATGGCCGGATCGGACGGGCCTGATCGTCGCCGATCAATATGACGCCGAACTGCTCCGTCCCGCCCCGACCGAGGCGCTGGCGGCGGCGCGGCGCAAGGCGGAGACATTGCGTTTCGCCCGGCGCGCGGCGCGGCGGCTGACCGCGCTGACCGATCCCGACCATGCGGCGGAAATCGGCTGGTAAGGGGATTAGCGTAACACCGGACCCTGCACCGGCCCGCTGGGCGTCGTGCTTTTGGGCTTGGCGCTGTCGAGCGCTTCGATGAGGCCCGGCGTGCGGCCGTCCCGTTCCGCATAGTCGCGCGCGGACATGCCCGCCAGCGTGTCGCGCCTGTCGGGATTGGCCCCCTGCGCCACCAGCAGGCGGACCAGCCCCACGTCCCGCAGCTGCACCGCGCGGATCAGGGGCGTTTCGCCGCTGCTGTTCGTCTTGTCCACCTGCGCGCCGAAGGTCAGGAGCGTGCGGACCCCTTCCTCGAACCGTCCCTGCACCGCATCCATCAGCGGGGTGTTGCCCTGGTTGTCGGCCAGGTTGGCATTGGCGCCCTTGGACAGAAGGAAGGCGAGCCAGCTATTGTCCCGCCGCGCCACCACATAATGCAGCGCGGTTTCGCCGGTGGTGACGTCGCGGCTGTTGATGACGGTCGATCCCGGCTTTTGCAGCAGGTCGGTCGCCTTTTGCCCGTCCACATCCTTGACCGCTTTCAGGAAATTATAGGCATCCGAAAATTGCGCCTGTGCGGCGGCCGGGGTCAGCAGGGCCAAGGCCAGCGCGGCGCCGCGAACACCCCAAAAACGACTCGTCATGCTTTCATGCCCCGTTGGATTTGCAAATGCGGGCTTAGCAGGGCATGGCTGGCCATGCCATGAACAAAGCGCTGACCATCGCCGCCCTGCCCGTCCTCGCCCTTCTGGCTGCCTGTAATATGGGCGGCGCGGACAATGCATCAAGCCCGCAGGGCGAATTGGCCGGCGCCAGGATCGGGGCGCCCTTCACGCTTACCGATCAGGACGGGAAAAAGGTGAGCTGGGACGATTTCCAGGGCCAGTACCGCCTCGTCTATTTCGGCTACACCTATTGCCCGGACGTGTGCCCGGTCGACCTGCAACGCATCACGCAGGCGTTCGCGAAGTTCGAGAAGGAAAAGCCCGCCCTTGCCGCGAGAGTCCAGCCGATCTTCATCAGTGTCGACCCGCAGCGCGACACGCCCGCCACGGTCAAGACCTATGTGAGCGCCTTCCACCCGCGCCTGATCGGCCTCACCGGCACGCCGGACGAGATCGCGAAGGTCGCCAGGGATTTCGCCGTCATCTATCATCGCGAGGAGTCGCAGGGCGCGAGCGACTATCTGGTCGGGCACAGCCGCACGCCCTATCTCTTCGGTCCGGACGGCGCGCCGATCGCGCTGGTGCCGGTGGACGATCCGGGGACGCCGGACGTGGACGAAGGGTCGCCCGACCATGTGCTCGCGTCCCTCGAAAAATGGGTGAAGTGAGGCCATTGGAATTCTGGGAAAAACCCCTCGACCAGCTGGACCGCGCGCAGTGGGAGGCGCTGTGCGACGGCTGCGGCAAATGCTGCCTGCACAAGGCGGAGGATGAGGATACGGGGCGCATCTATCCCACCAATGTCGCCTGCCGCCTGCTCGACCGGCACAGCGGCCAATGCACCAATTACAAGGACCGCCGCCGCTTCGTGCCCGATTGCGTGCGCCTGACGCCGCAGAAGGTGAAGCAGATCGGCTGGCTGCCCCGCACCTGTGCCTATCGCCTGCGCGAAGAAGGCAGGCCGCTGCCGGAATGGCACTACCTCATCTGCGGCGACCGCGAAGCCGTCCACCGCGCCGGCGAATCCGTGCGCGGCTGGACCGTGGCGGAGGCCGATGCGGGTGATTGGGAACATCATCTTGTCGACCGGGAACTCTGACGAAGCCGCGATCCTCGTGGATGGCGTCGCGGTGCCCGTGCGCGTCCGCCGCTCGGCCCGCGCGCGGGCCTACAAACTGTCGCTCGACGGCGTGCGAGGCGAATTGCGCCTGTCCCTGCCCGCCCGCGCCAGCCTGAAACGCGCGCTCGGCTGGGCGCAGGGACATGAAGGCTGGGTAAAGGCGCAGATGAGCGCCCGTCCCGCGCTGGTGGTGCTGGGCGACGGCGCGGTCTTCCCGCTGGAGGGGCGCGAGGTGCAAATCCGCTGGGTGGAGGGCGCGTCCCGCACGATCCGGCTGGAGGAGGACAGGCTTCTGCTGGGCGGAGCCGCTGAATCGGTCGCCCCGCGCATAGCGCGCTGGCTCAGGGGCCGGGCGAAAGCGATGCTGGAAAGCGAAACGCGCGACCTGGCGTCCCGGCATGGGCTGGCGGTCGCCTCCGTCGGCGTGGGCGATCCGCGCAGCCGCTGGGGCAGTTGCGCGTCGAGCGGCGCGATCCGCTATAGCTGGCGGCTGATCCTCTGCCCGCCGGAGGTGCGGCAGGCCACCGTCGCGCATGAACTGGCGCATCTGCTCCACATGGACCACAGCCCCGCCTTCCACGCCGCCCATGCGGAGCTATTGGGCCGCGATCCGCGACCGGCGCGGGCATGGCTCCGGGCGCATGGCGCGGGGCTGCATCGCTTCAAGGGATAGGCGCATGGGGAAGAAACGGCGCTATCTGACGGCCACCATGCCCGATGGCTATGTGAAGACCATCGGCCCGACGACCGACAGCTTCACCCATTATTGGCGCATCGTCGCCGAACTGGAGAACGGCAAGACGGAGGTTTTCTGGGGCCACGGCCGCTCCCTTGCCGACACGAAGAAGAAACGCATCGCCACGCAGGAAGCGGCAAGGATGCGCGGCTGGAAAAGCCATGTCTTCGAGATCGCGGAGCTGGTCGAAACGCCCGCCTAATCCGCCCGCATCGCCTCGGCCACCAGCGCCTCCGCCTCGATCAGAAGGGCGTCCTCCGCCGCGGCCTGCGCCACCTGCTCGCGCCCGATGAGGATCAGCACCGGAACCGCCAGCGGGCTGACGCGATCCAGATCGACATGCAGCATGGTGGAAGCCGCCCGGTCTATGAGGTCGCCCAGACGCCCCACATCCGTCATCCGCGCGCGGGCGTCGGCCCATGCGGCTTTCAGCAGCAGATGGTCGGGCTGATATTTGCGCAGCACGTCATAGATGAGGTCGGTGGAGAAGGTCACCTGCCGCCCGGTCTTGCGCTTGCCGGGATGCTGCCGCTCGATCAGGCCGGAAATCACCGCCACGTCGCGAAAGGCGCGCTTGAGCAGGCTCGATTCTTCCACCCATTCCACGAACTCATGGTCAAGGATGTCGGCGGAAAAGAGGCTCTGCGGATCGGTGACGGGTTTCAACCCATAGACCGCCAGCGCATAGTCGTTCGACACGAAGCCCAGCGGCATTAACCCCTGCGCGTCCATGCGCCGGGTGAGCAGCATCCCCAGCGACTGATGCGCGTTCCACCCTTCGAAACTGTAGCAGACCAGATAATGCCGCCCCTCATGCGGGAAGGTTTCGACCAGGAGCTGCCCCGGCTGCGGCAGCGCGGACCGGTATTTCTGCATCGCCAGCCATTCGCGCACATCCTCGGGGAAGCGGTGCCATTCCTCCGGCGCGGCGAGGAAGTGGCGCACCCGGTCGGCAAGCCGCGTGGACATGGCCATGCGCGTGCCGCCCCAGCTTGGCAGCCGCGCCTGCTTGGCCGTCGCGCGCACGATGAGGTCGGTCAGGTCCATCCGCACCACTTCCAGCGCCATGCCGGAAAAGAAGAAGCTGTCGCCCGGTCGCAGCGTGGCGGCGAAGCCCTCCTCCACCGTGCCAAGCTTGCGCCCATTGGCGAAGCGCACGTCCAGCACCGGCTGGTCGACGATGATGCCCGCGTTCATCCTGTGCTGCTGGATGAACCGGGGATGGGATACGCGCCATGTGCCGTCCGGATCGCGGGTCAGGCGCTTGAAGCGGTCATAGGCGCGCAGGGCATAGCCGCCACCCTCGATGAAATGCAGGACGTTGGCGAAGGCTTCGTCCGTCAGCGCGCTGTAGGGCATGGCGGAGCGGACTTCGGCCAGCAACGCCTCCTCGCGGAAGGGCGCGGCGCAGGCCATCGCCATCACATGCTGGGCCAGCACGTCGAGGCTGCCGGGCCGGAAATCGTCCGTATCGCGCTCGCCCGATTCCACGGCGTCGAGCGCGGCGCGGGCCTCCAGATATTCGAAGCGGTTGCCGGGGATCAGGATCGCCTCGCTGGGCATGTCGAGCCGGTGATTGGCGCGGCCGATGCGCTGGAGCAGGCGGGACGAACCCTTGGGCGCCCCCATCTGGATCACGCAATCGACATTGCCCCAATCGACGCCCAGGTCGAGGCTGGCGGTCGCGACAAGGCCGCGCAGCTTCCCCGCCGCCATGGCGCTTTCCACCTTGCGCCGCGCCTCGATGGACAGGCTGCCATGGTGGATCGCGATGGGCAGGTTGGCGTCGTTCACCGCCCAGAGCGACTGGAAGATCAGCTCCGCCAGCCCCCGCGTGTTGCAGAAAACGAGTGTGGTCTGCCGCCGCTCGATCTCCTCCATTACCTGCCGGGCGGCATATTTGCCGGAGTGGCCGGACCAGGGGATGCGCCCTTCGGGGATGAGGATCGCGACATTCGGCTCCGCGCCCTGCTCGCCCAGCACCGGTGTCACCGTGTCGATGTCGCCATCGGGCGCGAGCCAGGCGCGATAGGCGTCCACATCCGCCACCGTGGCGGACAGCGCCACGCGGCGCAGGCCCGGATGGATCGCCTGCAAGCGCGCCAGCGACAGGTTGAGCAGATCGCCGCGCTTCTGCGTCGCGAAGGCGTGGACTTCATCGACGATGACCGTCTTCAGCCCGGAAAACATCAGGAAGCTGTCGGGATAGCTCAGCAGCAGCGAAAGCGATTCGGGCGTGGTCAGCAATATCTGCGGGGGCCGGGCGCGCTGTCGGGCCTTGCGATCCGAGGGCGTATCGCCGGTGCGCGTCTCGACGCGGATGGGAAGGTCCATCTCCTCAATGGGGGTGAGGAGGTTGCGGCGGACGTCCACCGCCAGCGCCTTCAGCGGCGAGATATAGAGGGTGTGAAGCCCCTCCCCCGGTCGTTCGATCAGGTCGGCGAGCGTCGGCAGGAACCCCGCCAGCGTCTTGCCCGCCCCCGTAGGCGCGACCAGCAGCGCATGTTCGCCCCGGCGCGCGGCGGCCAGCATGTCGCGCTGATGGCGGCGGGGCGTCCAGCCGCGATCCGCGAACCATCGCTCCAGCGGATCGGGAAGGGCTATGTCCATGGGAGGGATGTAGGAAGGCGTGGCCCCTCTGTCACTTCCGCCAGCGAGAAGAATAATAATGCTGTCGGAAGAAACAATGTTTCCCGATGATGCTGGCTCTTTCCCGCCCTCATGCGTTACACTCGCGCCATGACAGCGGCGCCCCCGGACGCCGCCCCTTGCAGGAGTATCCGACTGATGACCGGCGAAACCGAAGCCGAGCTGACCGGCGCCGAACCCACCCGCAACCGCCGCCGTCCCAAGGCCCCGATCATGGAGATCGAAGGGCGCAAGCTGAAGCCCGCGACGCTGATGATGGGCCATGGCTATGACCCCACCTTGTCCGAAGGCTCGCTGAAACCCCCCATCTTCCTCACCTCCACCTTCGCCTTCGAAAGCGCGGCGGCGGGCAAGCGGCATTTCGAGGGCGTGACCGGCATCCGGCCCGGCGGCGCGGAGGGCCTCGTCTATTCCCGCTTCAACGGCCCGAATCAGGAAATCGCCGAGGACCGCCTGTCCGTCTGGGAAGAGGCGGAGGATGCGCTGCTCTTTTCCAGCGGCATGTCGGCCATCGCCACCACCCTGCTCGCGCTGGTGCAGCCGGGCGACGTGATCGTCCATTCAGCGCCGCTCTATGCCGCGACCGAATCGCTGATCGGGCGCATCCTCGGGCGTTTCGGCGTCCAGTGGCTCGATTTCCCGGCGGGCGCGACGGAGGAGGAGATTGGCGCGGTCCTCGAAAAGGCGAAGGGATTGGGCCGCGTGGCGCTCCTCTATCTCGAAAGCCCGGCCAATCCGACCAATGTGCTGGTCGATCTGGAAGCGGTCGCGGCGCGGCGTGATGCATTGTTCGCGGGCGCGGACCATGTGCCGCCCATCGCCATCGACAACACCTTCCTGGGTCCGCTGTGGCATCATCCGCTGGCCCATGGCGCGGATCTCGTCATCTACTCCCTCACCAAATATGCGGGCGGGCATAGCGATCTGGTCGCGGGCGGCGTGCTGGGCAGCAACGCGCTCATCAACACCATCCGGCTGATGCGCAACACCATCGGCACGATCCTCGACCCCCATTCCGCCTGGATGCTGCTGCGGAGCCTCGAAACGCTGGAACTGCGGATGAGCCGGGCGGGCGAGAATGCGGCGAAGGTCTGCGCCTGGCTCAGGGACCAGCCGCAGGTGGAGAAGGTCGTCTATCTCGGCTTCCCCGAAACCGAGCGGCAGGCGGACATCTACCGCCGCCATTGCAGCGGCGCGGGTTCCACCTTCTCGCTTTACCTCAAGGGCGGCGAGGCCGAAGCCTTCGCCTTCCTCGACGCGCTCAGGATCGCGAAGCTCGCCGTCAGCCTCGGCGGCACGGAGACGCTGGCGAGCCACCCCGCCGCGATGACTCACCTGTCCGTGCCCGCGGAGCGCAAGAAGGCGCTCAACATCGGCGACAATATGGTGCGCATCTCCATCGGCTGCGAGGATGCCGACGACCTGATCGCCGACTTCGCGCAGGCTTTGCGGGCAATGGGAGCTTGAGAGGATAAAGTGCTCCTGCGCAGGCAGGAGCACGAAACGCTAGGGCCAGTCGACCCGCGCCCAACCCTTCTCCGCCGCCAGCTTCGCCAGCGGCTTGTGCGGGTTGGCCGCATGGGGAACATCGGAAAATTCCAGCATCGGCGCGTCCGACACATGATCGGAATAGGACCGGATATGCGCCGTCGAGCGGTCGATGGCCTCTGCCGCCATCCATGCCTTTATCATCCGCAGCTTGCCCGTGTCGTAGCAATTCTCGCCCGCGATCTTCGCGCGCACATAGCGCAGGTCCTGCGACAGATGATCGGTCGCGATCACCGCGTCGAAGCCCAGCCGCCGCGCGATCGGCTCGACATAAAGGCGGTAGGAGGCCGTCGCCAGAACCAGGGTGCACCCGTCCGCCTTGTCCCGCGCGATCTGCGCCAGCGCGCCGGGGCGGACATTGCCCGCCACCACCCTCGCCGCATAGCTTTCGACATGCGGCATCAGCTTCGCCCGCTCGACGTTCCAGCCGATCATCAGCCCCTGATTGACTTCCTTCAACCGCTGGCGCGTCACCAGCTTCAGCACATAGGCCAGCATCATCAGCACCACGCCGGGAAACAGCAACAGCCGCCACGGCGCCATCCGCCGCGCCACATGCAGCAGGAATCCGGTATAGGTGCCCGAATAGGTCACCGTGCGGTCCATGTCGTAAAACGCCAGCCTGTGGGTCATGCCTTGATCTGAACTTTTGTCCCTGCCCTTGGTTCTATCGTGCGGATGGGCCGTTTCGGCTTGCCGTGCAACCGATAATGGACCACTAATCCGGACGCATGAACAAAGCCGCTGATCTTGCTGAGGAAACGCGCGATGGCAGCACGGTCGTGCGGCTTTCCGGCGCGCTGACCATAGCCTGCCTGCGCGACCTGCCCGCGCGGCTCGATGCGCTGGACGGGCCGGTCAGCGCGATCGACCTGTCCGATGTCGATCATATGGACACGATCGGCGCATGGACCGTGCACCGCACCGCCAAGAGGCTGGATTGCGAGGTCACGGGCGGCAGCGACGACGCGGAACGCATGGTTTCGGCCGTCGGCAAGCTGGACGAGCCGGTCGCCATCCGCCCCGATTATGTGCCCCCGATCCAGCGCGTGCTGGGCGAGATCGGCGCGGCGGTCAGCATGGCGGGTTCCACGCTGCTCGGCCTGCTCGGATTTTTCGGCGCGACGCTGGTCGCGACATGGAATGTCATCCGCCATCCCCGCCGCTTCCGCGTCAATGCCGTGGTGCAGCGGTTCGAGGTCGTCGGCGTGTCGGCGCTCGGCATCATCGGCCTGATGAGCTTCCTGATAGGCATCGTCATCGCCCAGCAGGGATCGGTGCAGCTGCGCCAGTTCGGCATGGAGATGTTGACGATCAACCTGGTCGGGCGCCTTACCTTCCGCGAGTTGGGCGTGCTGATGACCGCGATCATGGTGGCGGGCCGTTCCGGTTCCGCCTTCGCCGCGCAGCTGGGCACGATGAAGCTGACCGAGGAAGTGGACGCGATGCGCACCATCGGCGTGTCGCCCATGGAGGCGCTGGTCCTGCCCCGGACGCTGGCGGTGGTCGTGATGATGCCCCTGCTGGGCTTCTATTCCTCCATCATCGCGGTGATCGGCGGCGGGTTCCTCTGCGCGGTGTCGCTCGATATCCCGCCCATCACCTTCGTCCAGCGGCTGCGGGAAGTCGTGCCGATCACGGACCTGTGGGTCGGTCTTATCAAGGCGCCGGTCTTCGGCCTCATCATCGCCATCGCGGGGTGTTTTCAGGGGATGCAGGTCAAGGCCAATGCCGAGGAAGTCGGCCTGCGCACCACCGCCGCCGTGGTGCAGGCGATCTTCCTCGTCATCGTGCTCGACGCCTTCTTCGCGGTCTTCTTCACCTGGGTGGGCTGGAACTGATGGCGCCCGAGGAAGAATTGGTGGCGGAAGAATCCCGCGTCGAAAAGGCCGTGGAGAAAGACGGCATCGCCATTTGCGTCCGTGGCCTGCGCAACAGCTTCGGCGATCAGGTCGTGCATGAAGGGCTGGACCTCGACGTGCGCAAGGGGGAGATATTGGGCGTGGTCGGCGGGTCCGGCACGGGCAAGTCGGTGCTGATGCGCTCCATCATCGGCCTCCAGATACCCGACCAGGGCGAGATCGAGGTGTTCGGCGAACCCATGATCGGGCGGCTGGATGACGAGGCGCTGGCCATCCGCAAGCGCTGGGGTGTGCTGTTTCAGGGTGGCGCGCTCTTTTCCACGCTGACGGTGGCGGAAAATGTCGAAGTGCCGATCCGGGAATATTATTCCAATATCGGCGCGCAGCTTCGGGACGAGATCGCCGCCTACAAGATCCGCATGACCGGGCTGCCCGCCGACGCCGGGCCCAAATATCCCGCCGAACTGTCGGGCGGCATGAAGAAGCGCGCCGGTCTGGCCCGCGCGCTGGCGCTGGACCCGGACCTCCTCTTCCTCGACGAGCCCACGGCGGGTCTCGACCCCATCGGCGCGGCGGCGTTCGACGATCAGACGCGGAGTTTGCAGCAGACGCTGGGCCTCACCGTCTTTCTCATCACTCATGATCTCGACACGCTCTATTCGATCTGCGACCGGGTGGCGGTGCTGGCGGACAAGAAGGTGATTGCGGTGGGGACGATCGACGAGTTGCTGGCGACGGATCATCCGTGGATACAGGAATATTTCAACGGCCCGCGCGGGCGCGCCGCCACGGCGGCGGTGGAGCGCGAGCGCGGCAGGACCGCTGCCGGAAACCCAGCGGACGGAAGGCGATAGGATATGGAAACCCGCTCCAATCATGTGCTGGTGGGCACGGTCACGCTGCTGTTGCTGGCCGCGATCATGCTCGCCGCCTTCTGGTTCTCCCGCCTGTCGGACGGGGAGAACAAGGAATATGACATCTTCTTCAAACAGTCCGTGAACGGCCTCGCCAAGGGATCGAGCGTCAATTATTCCGGCGTTCCTTCCGGGCAGGTCGAGAAGATCGAACTGTGGAAGCGCGACCCCAGCTTCGTGAAGGTCCGCATCTCCGTGAAGGAAGGGACCCCCGTGCTGCTGGGCACCACCGCCACCATTCAGGGCGTGGGCTTCACCGGCGTGTCGGAAATCGTGCTGGACGGCGCGGTCAAGGGCGCGCCGCCGATCCAGTGCCCGGAGAATAATCCGCAATCCGCCTGCCCCGACGGCGTGCCGGTCATCCCCACCAAGCCGGGTGCGCTGGGCGAACTGCTCAACAACGCGCCGCAGCTTCTGGAACGTCTCTCCACCCTGACCGAGCGGCTGACGGAATTGCTGAGCGACAAGAACCAGCAATCCATCGCCGGCATCCTCGCCAATGTCGAGAAGGTGACGGGCGCTCTCTCCGATCGCAGCCCGGAAATCGCCGCCACCTTGGCCGAAGCGCGCATCGCCGTGCAGCGCACCGGCATCGCCGCCGAGAATATCGGCAAGCTCGCCGCGACCACGGATTCGTTGCTGAACGACGAAGGCCGTCCGCTTATGGGCGACCTGCGCAAGAGCGTGCAGTCCGCGACCCGCAGCATCGACACGCTCGACAAGACGATCGCGGAGGCACAGCCGGGCGTCCATGCCTTCAGCAACCAGACCATGCCGGAAGTGAACCAGCTTGTCCGCGACCTGCGCGAAATGTCGCGCGCCTTCCGCGGTATCGCCGAAAAGCTCGACCAGCAGGGCGCGGGTTCGCTGGTCGGATCGCCCAAATTGCCTGACTACAAGAATTGAGACGAGGGAGCCGCAGGATGTTCCACATGAAACAGCATAAAGCCCCCCGCATGGCGGTCGCCGCTCTTACGCTCAGCCTCCTTCTGGGCGGCTGCGTGTCCTTCGGCGCCAAACCGCCGCAGCAGCTTCTCTCGCTCAGCCCCGCGCAGCGGGTGACGGCGGGCACGGCGGCCAATGTGGCGCAGGCGCCCAGCCTGGTGGTGGCCGATCCCGAAGCGCCCAAGATACTGGACACGGTGCGGGTGCCCGTCCGCATGTCGCCGACCTCCATCGCCTATGTGACCAAGGTGCAGTGGTCCGACACGCCCCGCCACCTGTTCCAGGGCTTGCTGGCGGAAACGATCGCGGCCAGCGGAACCCGGATCGTGCTGGACCCCGGCCAGTATACCGGCGTTCCCGGCCAAAGACTGATGGGCGCGCTGGTCGATTTCGGGATCGACGAGCAGAGCCACAGCGCCATCGTGACCTATGACGCGATCCTCGCCAATCCGGGCGGCACGATCCTCGCCCGCCAGCGTTTCTCCGCCCAGCAGCCGCTCAGCGGCAAGATTGGCCCGGAAACGGTCGGCGGTCCGCTCAACGCCGCCGCGAACAAGGTGGCCGCCGATGTAGCGGCGTGGCTCCCCACCGTGGCGCAACCTTGAATCAACCTCGATGGCGGGTTTAGGCAGGAGGAGCCTTTCTGCCCTTCTCTCCCCTGAAGGGGAGGGGCTCATGTCCGCTCCTCACCCATGAACCGCCAACGTTCGGCCTTCTCACTCCAGACTCTTGCCTGCCTGCTCCGTCACGTCGCGCGACAATCCCGGCTCCGCCAAGATCCGCTCCAGCGCCGCGCGCATCATCGCTGCTCGTCCTTCATCAAAGCGCCGCCAGCGCCCCAAGGGCGGCACCAGCCGCGCGGCGGTCTGCGGATTGATCTTGTCGAGCGCGATGATGGCGTCGGCCACCAGCCGATAGCCTTTCCCCGACTCGTGGTGGAAGGCCCATTGGTTGCCCGCGAACGCGCCGATCAGCGCTCGCACCCGATTGGGATTGGTCAGGGTGAAATCCTTATGCCGCCGCAATTCCCCTATCAGTTCCACCGTATCGGGATGGCAAGCGAAAGCCTGCGTCTGGAACCATTTGTCCAGTGTCAGCGCATCGTCCCGATAGCGGTTGTAGAAGATGTCGAGCGCCGCTTCCCGCTCGTCGCTGGTGCCGTTGGCCAGGGTGGCGAGCGCCGCCTGCCGCTCGGTCATGTTGTCGGCTTCATGGAATTGCGCGAAGGCGATGGCCGGACCGTCCTCGACCCCTGCCGCCACCAGATAATGCAGCGCGATATTCCGCAGCTTGCGCGCCCCCTTGGCCGCCGGAGACAGCGAAAAGCCATTGGCCTTCGTTCCGGCATGGATGTCGCGCCATAGCGGCTCCAGCGCCGCGCCGATGCGCTGCTGCAAGCTCTCCCGCGCCGCGTGGATGGCGTCGGGATCGACCACCGGCATCTGGTCGCCCAGATAGGCTTCGCTCGGCAGACGGATGGCCTCCGCGACGAAGGCGGGGTCGAGCTGCGGATCGGTCGCCGTCCCCCGGATCGCCGCGACGATGGCCTCCTCATCGACCGCCTGCCCGCCGATCCGGCCGATCAGCCCGTTCACCATCAACTGCTGCATCGCCTCATAGCGGGCGAAGGGATCGTCATCATGGGCCGACAGGAAAGCCAGATCCGCCTGGCTACGATTGGTCTCCACGATCACCGGCGCGGAAAAGCCGCGATTGATCGACAGGATCGGCGGCGCGGCAAAGCCTTCGAAGCGGAAGCTCTGCGCGGCCTCCGTCAGCATCAGCAACTGGTCGCCTTTATGACCCCCGGTCGCGGGATCGAACAACGCCACGCGCAGCGGAATGGCCATGGGCTTCTTGTCCGGCTGGCCCGGCGTCGTCGGCATCGTCTGCTCCAGCCGCAACTCCGCCGTCCCGTTGGCGGCGTCATGGCTCAGCAGCGCGCGGACATGGGGCGTCCCCGCCTGCTCATACCAGAGGCGGAATTGCATCAGATCGATCTGCCCGCCATCCTCCATGGCGCGCACGAAATCCTCGCAGGTGGCCGCTTCCCCGTCATGCCGCTCGAAATAGAGGTCGGTGCTGGCGCGGAAGCGTTCCGGCCCCAGCATCAGCGCCATCATGCGGATCAGCTCCGCGCCCTTGTTATAGATGGTTGCCGTGTAGAAGTTACTGATTTCCATATAGGATTCCGGCCGCACCGGATGGGCGAGCGGCCCTGCATCCTCCTGGAACTGGGCCGCGCGCAGGATGCGGACATCCTCGATCCGCTTGACCGCATGACTGCCCATGTCGGCGGAAAAGCTCTGGTCGCGAAAGACGGTGAAGCCTTCTTTCAGCGAAAGCTGGAACCAGTCCCGGCAGGTGATGCGATTGCCCGACCAGTTGTGGAAATATTCATGCGCGACCACCCCCTCGACGCCGTCATAATCGAGGTCGGTCGCCGTCTCAGGGTCCGCCAATATATAGCGTGAATTGAATATGTTGAGGCCCTTATTCTCCATCGCGCCGAAGTTGAAGTCCGACACGGCGACGATGTTGAACACGTCCAGGTCATATTCCCGGCCATAGACGCGCTCGTCCCAGGCCATGCTGTCCTTGAGCGCCTTCATCGCATGGGCGGTGCGGGGCAGGTCCGCTTCCTTGACCCAGATGCCGAGCGCCACTTCGCGCCCGCTCATCGTCACGAAGCGGTCGGCGTTGCAGGCCAGATCGCCCGCCACCAGCGCGAAGAGATAGCAGGGCTTGGGAAAGGGATCGGTCCAGCGCGCCCAATGACGGCCGCCGGGCAGATCGCCCCGTTCGACCGGATCGCCATTGGCGAGCAGCACGGGATAGCGGCCCTTGTCGGCCTCCATCCGCACCGTATAGCGCGACAGGACATCGGGCCGGTCCGGGAAGAAGGTGATGCGGCGGAACCCCTCCGCCTCGCACTGGGTGCAGAGCAGCCCGCCGCTCGCATAAAGACCCATCAACTGGCTGTTCTTTTCCGGCGCGATCTCGACCCGCGTTTCGACGGCATGGGCCGGTCCGGTCAGCGGGACGACCAGCGCGCCGCCATCCAGCATCCATTCCTCCGGGTCGAGGACACGGCCATCCACCTTGACTTCCAGCGGGAAGAGGCCGTCTCCGTCCAGCCGCAGGGGCCTGTCATGCTCGCCGTTCCGGACCACGGACAGGGTCGCATGGACACGCGTCACAGCGGCGGTGAGATCGAAATCCAGTTCGATCCCCGGCACCAGCCAGTCGGGCGGACGATAGTCCGAACGGCGGATGATGGAAGGTGCGGCGGCGTTGGTGGATTGCATGTCGGCCATGCAGCCAAGCTAGGAAATGGGCGGGCAAAAGGCTAGGGCCATCGCGGGGAAAGCGGCGCTATTTCCACAGGCCTGATACGGAGTGTGCTAACCCGGATCGCGCTCCTGCGCAGGCAGGAGTATTTGATCCGCACTCATGCCAGTAGGGACGCGGCGCTCCTAGATGCGTTCCCCCGACAAACGCTGGCAAAGCATGTCGAGTTGATCCAGATTCGAATAGCGCAAGGACAGCGTCCCTCCGGCTCCGGCCGTCTCGCCATGGCTGATGTCGACCTTCAGCCCCAATATATCCGCCAGATGCTGTTCGAGCGCCGCGATGTCCGCATCCTTTCCGCCCGATGGCATGGCGGCGCGTGGCCGGGGCGACTCCTCGCGATTGCGCGCACGGCGGACGAGCGTCTCCGTGTCGCGGACGGAGAGGCCCTTCTGCTCCACCTGCTGCGCCAGCGTCTCGCAATCGGGCACGCCGATCAGCGCGCGGGCATGGCCCATGGAGATGCGGTTCTCCATCACCGCCCGCTGCACTGGCTGCGGCAAATCCAGCAGCCGCATCAGATTGGCGATATGGCTGCGCGATTTGCCGACGATCCGGCCCAGCGCCTCCTGGCTATGGTGGAACTCGCCGATCAGCTTGCGATAGGCTTCCGCCTCTTCAATGGGATTCAGATCCTCGCGCTGGATATTCTCGACCAGGGCGATTTCCAGCGTTTCCTGCTCGTCGAAGTCCCGGACGATCGCGGGGATCCGATGCAGTTGCGCCCGCTGGGCGGCGCGCCAGCGGCGCTCCCCCGCGACGATCTGAAAGCCGCCGCCATGGGCGCGCACGATGATCGGCTGGATGACGCCGCGTTTCGCTATGGAATCGGCCAGTTCCTGCAAGGCCGCATCGTCGAAATGCCGGCGCGGCTGTTCCGGATGGGGCTGAATCAGCGCGACCTCGATGCTTTGCACCGCCTTGCCCGAAGCAGGGGCAGAAGAAGGCGCGACCGGTTCCTCCCGCTGGACATCCCCCAGCAATGCCGAAAGGCCCCGGCCCAGTCCATGTGCCCGCTTTGCTACCTTCGGTTTGTCATTCTCGTCGCTCAAGCCGCTTCCTCCTGCCGGGGGAGCCGCGCTATCAGTTCACGCGCCAGCCGCATATAGGCTTCCGAGCCGGAGCATCGGAAATCGTAGATCAGCGCGGGCACCCCATGGCTGGGCGCTTCGGACAGGCGGACGTTGCGCGGAATCACCGTGGTGAACACCAGGTCGCCGAGACAGGCGCGCACGTCGTCCGCGACCTGATCGGTCAGCCGGTTGCGGCGATCATACATGGTGAGCGCCACGCCCATGATCGACAGCCCCGGATTGAACCGCCCCCTGATCCGGTCCACCGTCTGGAGAAGCTGCGACAGCCCCTCCAGCGCGAAGAACTCGCATTGCAGCGGCACCAGCAGCGACTGTGCCGCCACCATCGCATTGATCGTCAGCAGGCCCAGCGAAGGCGGGCAGTCGATCAGGCAGATGTCCCAACGGCCCGCAGGCGCTTCCGCCAATACCCGCTCCAGCCGGTGCGTGCGTTGCTCATATTCGATAAGCTCGATCTCCGCGCCCGACAAATCCTGCGTCGCCGCCACCAGATCGAGCTTCGGCACCCGCGTGGCGATGACCGCATCTTCCAACGCGCAATTGCCCACCAAAAGATCGTAGCTGGATTGCGACCGGTCCGCATGGTTCACGCCCAGCCCGGTCGATGCGTTGCCCTGCGGGTCGAGATCGACCAGCAGAACGCGCAGGCCCGTCGCGGCGAGCCCGGTAGCCAGATTGATGGCGGTGGTCGTTTTTCCCACACCGCCCTTCTGGTTGGCGATGGCGATACAAATCATCCTCGACCCTTCCTCCTGACGGATTTGACGGAACGCGCAACGATGATGGCGCTGTCGGCGTCGGTCACACTCTGTTCCACGTGGAACGCACCTTGCCATGCCGGACGCGCTGCCTCCAGTTCATTTTGCGCTTTTCGTCCCTTTGGCAGCACCCAAAGCGTCTTTTCGTCGGCCAGATGAATGGCCGATTCGAACAGGCGCGGCAAAGGCGCGTAGGCGCGCGCGCTGATGACGCCCGCCGCGCCCCTGGGCACGATCTCCACTCGCCCGCCGAATATCTCCGCATGATGGAGGCTGAGCGCTTCCACCACCTCCTGTAGAAAATCGACTCTCTTCCGGCGCGATTCGACCATGAGCAACGGACGGTCCGTCAATGCCGCGACCACGATGCCCGGCAATCCCGCACCCGATCCCAGATCGACCCACCGGCCCTCCCCCGCGTCCCGTGCAAAGGTCAGCAACTGCGCCGAATCCACGATATGCCGCGCCCAGACATGCGCGCGCGTGGACTCCGCGATGAGGTTCTGCCGATCCATCTCGGCCAGGAGGAGGGCGACGAACCGTTCAAGCTTCAGCCATGTTTCACGTGAAACATCGAAATGCTGATCGAGCCACGCCCGGGCTTCGTCTTCCGTCACGCCGCCATCCGCCGCACATGCACCAGAATGGCCGCGAGGGCGGCAGGCGTGATTCCGCGTATCCGGCCCGCCGCCGCCAAAGTGTCCGGCCGCGCCATCTCCAGCCGTTCGACCATCTCGGTCGATAAGCCGCCGATCGCGCGAAAATCGAAATCGGCCGGAAGGAATACGCGCTCATTGCGGCGGAGTTCGGCGATCTCCCCTTCCTGCCGCTCCAGATAGGGCGCATAATGGGCATCTTCCCATATCTCGTCGCGGAGATCGGCAGGCGCTTCCGCCAGCACCGGGGCTAGAGTCAGCAGGAGATTGCGGTCGACCTCCGGAAAACGCGCCCATTCGAAAAGGCTGCGGCGCATGCCGTCCTGCCGCACGGCGGCGCCTGCCCTGGCCATCTCGGTAGCGGTCATGGACCGCGCCAGCTCCGTTTCCACGGCAGCCCGGATCGCCAGCCGTTGTTCCAGCCGCGCCAGCCGTTCGGCGCCCATGACGCCATGCGCCGTGCCGATCCGCCCCAATCGCGTCTCGGCATTGTCGGCGCGAAGCCGCAAGCGATACTCCGCACGCGCCGTCAGCATCCGATAGGGCTCGGTCACGCCTTGCAGCACCAGATCGTCGATCATCACGCCGATATAGCTTTCGGCTCGATCGAGGATCATCGGTCCCTCCGCCGCCGCATAAGCTGCCGCATTGACACCCGCCACCAGCCCTTGCGCGGCTGCCTCTTCATAGCCGGTCGTGCCGTTGATCTGTCCCGCGCAAAACAGGCCGGGAATGTCCTGCATCCCGAGCGAGGCATCGAGCGCTCGCGGATCGATATGGTCATATTCGACCGCATAGCCGGGCACGACGATCTCCGCGCGTTCCAGCCCCTCCATGGATCGCACCATGGCCCGCTGTACATCGGCCGGAAGCGAGGTGCTGATGCCGTTGGGATAGACGAGATGATCGTCCAGCCCCTCCGGCTCCAGAAAGATCTGATGCCCGTCGCGGTCGCCGAAGCGCGTCACCTTGTCCTCGATAGAAGGGCAGTAGCGTGGTCCCCTTCCCTCGATCGCCCCGCTGAACAAGGGCGAGCGGCCCAGTCCGCTACGGATGATCGCATGCGTGTCCGCATTGGTGCGCGTGATCGCGCAGGCCAGCTGCGGAAGCGGTCGCCCGCCGGACATGGGCGACATCGTCCAGCCCTCCTCGTCCGAGGGCTGCTCCGCCAGTTTCCCCCAGTCGATGCTCCGTCCATCGATCCGCGGCGGCGTCCCCGTCTTGAGGCGGCCGATGGGCAAGCCGAGCGCGCGCAGTTGGACGCCCAGCTTCGTGGCGGCGCGCTCCCCGGTCCGTCCGCCCGCCGACATTTCCTCCCCACGAAAGAGCTTGCCGCCCAGGAAGGTGCCCGTGGCCAGCACCACCGCCTTCGCTTCCAGCCGGGAACCGTCCGCGAGCATCAGGCCCGCCACGTCGCCCCCGGACAGGATCAACTCGCTCGCCTCGCCCTCGACGATCTCCAGACCGGGCTGTGCCGCAAGCAATTGGTGGATCGCCGCCCGATAGCGCTTGCGGTCGGCCTGGACGCGCGGTCCCTGCACCGCCGCGCCCTTGCTGCTGTTGAGCATCCGATAGTGGATCGCCGCAGCATCGGCCGCGCGCGCGATCAGTCCGTCGAGCGCATCCACTTCCCGTACCAGATGCCCCTTGCCCAGACCGCCGATCGCGGGATTGCAGGACATGGCGCCGACCGTCGCCTTCTCGAATGTCAGCAGCGCCACCGCCGCGCCTTTGCGCGCCGCCGCCGCCGCTGCTTCGCAACCGGCATGGCCCCCGCCGACCACGATCACATCATAGCTTGTTCGCATGCCAGCGCCCTTATCAGATTCATCGTCCGTCGGCAAAACTGTTCCACGTGGAACAATGCGCTATTTGCCGATGCAAAAGCCCGAAAAGAGACGGTCGAGCATATCCTCCGTCCCGGCGCGGCCCGTCAGGGAATCGATCGCTCGCCGCGCCTGCCGCAATTCCTCCGCCAGGATGAGAAGGTCATGCGCTTCACCGGCGGCCATCAAATGCCGATGCAACAGCGCGGCCCCTTCCCGCTGTCGCGCATGAAGGGCATATTCTCCCTCACCCGGCAACAGGCCGCGCGCCCGATCGAGCAAGGTCGTCACCAACCGCTCCATTCCCTCGCCCGTCCGCGCCGATACGGACAGGCCCGGATGTCCGCGATGGTCGACATGATCGCATTGCGCCGCGATCAGCAGGGCGTCGCCGCGCGGCACCTTCCCGGGCGGACCCAGCCACAGGATGATGTCCGCGCCCTCCAATGCCGCGCGGGCCCGATCCATGCCGATGGCTTCGATGCGGTCGGATGTCGCGTCGCGCAACCCCGCTGTGTCCGTGAAAAGAAAGGCCACTCCGCCGATCGCCGCCGGCGCCTCTATCCTGTCGCGGGTGGTGCCCGCAATGTCCGAAACGATGGCGGCCTCCCGGCCCACCAGCGCGTTCAGCAAGGTGGACTTCCCGGCATTGGGCGGTCCTGCCAGGACGACGCGAACCCCGTCGCGCAGCCGTTCCGCCGACGGCGCGGAAAGAATCGCGGCGACATCGGCGGCCAGCGTCGCGATGCCCGCGCCGATCCGCTGTTCGATCTGCGCGTCGGGCACGTCGTCCTCATCGGAAAAGTCGAGCGCCGCCTCGGCCATGGCGGAAAGATCGAGCAGGCGAAGCCGCCATTCGCCGATCCGCCGGGAAAAATGGCCCTCCGCCATCATCAGCGCGGCGCGGCGCTGCTGCTGCGTTTCCGCCGCCAACAGGTCCGACAGCCCCTCGACCGCATTCAGGTCCATGCGGCCATTGTCGAAGGCCCGCCGCGTGAACTCCCCCGGTTCGGCGCGGCGAAGGCCCGGCATCGCGGCCAGCGCCGCCTCCACGCCCGCGATGACCGCCCGGCCGCCATGGCAATGGAGTTCGGCCATATCCTCCCCGGTCACGGTCGCGGGACCGGGCAGCCACAGCGTCAGCGCCCGGTCGAGCGGCGCGCCGTCGCGCGGGTCGCGCAGCAGCGCCAGGCTCGCCATGCGCGGCGGCGGGGTTCTGCGGGCAAGCGCCAGCAGCGCGGGTCCTGCCTGCGGGCCGCTCAGCCGGATGACGGCGATGCCCGCGGGCGGCGCGCCACTCGACAGCGCGAAAATCGTGTCGGTCACCTAACCCTTTTTCTTGTCGCCATGGCCGCTTCCGCCGCCCACGCCGGACAGCCCGATATCCATCATCTGCTGGAACATCCGCATGCCCGCGTCGCCCAGCGGAGAGAAGCTCTTGAACAGCGTCTCCATCTGTTCCACATTGCCTATGCTATCGAAATTATCCAGCATCGTCTTGATATATTTGTCATGGATGGGCGTGACATCCGGCAGGCCCAGAAAGGATCGCGCTTCGGCGGGCGTGCAATCCACATCGACGGTCACTTTCATCCTCGCATCCCTTATCCTGTCGCGCCACGGCCCTTCATGCCGCAGAAGCGGGCGGCAGTGCAAATATTTTGGCGGGCGGCACGGGTTGCGCAACGCGCCGGAAAGGCCATTATGGCCGCTGACCAGACCAGCCGAAAGGATCATCCATGGCCGATTTTTCCACGATTTCCACGCTGGAGGGCGACGCGCAGTTCGACATCTATGTGGCCCGTCCGGCAGGGACGCCCAAGGCCGCCATCGTCGTCATCCAGGAGGTGTTCGGCGTGAACGAGGGCATTCGCCGCAAATGCGACAATTGGGCCAGCGCGGGCTATCTCGCCGTCGCGCCCGACCTGTTCTGGCGGCTGCAACCCCATGTCGAACTGGACCCGGACGTGCCCGCCGAAATGGAGCAGGCGCTGGGCCTGTTCGGCCGGTTCGATCAGCAAAAGGGCATCCGCGACATCGAGTCCGCCATCAAGTTCGCGCGCCGGGAAATCGACGGCGGCAAGGTCGGGCTGGTCGGCTATTGCCTTGGCGGTCGTCTGGCCTTCATGGCCGCCTGCCGTACCGATGGCGATGCCTTTGTCGGCTATTATGGCGTCGGCATCGACAATCTGCTGGGTGAAAGCCATGCCATCGGCAAGCCGGTGATGCTCCATATCCCGACCGCCGACGGTTTCGTGCCCGCCGAAGTCCAGCAGAAGATGCATGAAGGGCTGAAGGATAATCGCCATGTCACCCTGCATGACTATGAAGGGCTGGACCATGGCTTCGCTGCCGAAATGGGCAATCGCCGGGTCGAGGACGCGGCGCGACTGGCGGACAAGCGCACGGCCGACTTCTTCGCCGCGAATCTCGCCTGATGGGCGGAAAGGCCTGGCGCATGGTGGCCCGTCGGCATGGCGGGCCGGAGGTGCTGGAGCGCGAGGATTTCGATCCGGGCTCTCCGGCTGAAGGCGAAATGCTGATCGCGCAGGAAGCGGTCGGCCTCAATTTCATCGACACCTATTACCGCACAGGCCTCTACCCTTCCCCCCTCCCCGTCCCGCTCGGCATGGAGGGGGCGGGCCGCGTTGTCGCCCTGGGCGCGGGCGTTACCAATATGGCGATAGGAGACCGGGTCGCCTGCGCCCAAGGCCTCGGCGCCTACGCCACCCATCGCATCGTCTCCGCCAGCCAGGTGGTCAAACTGCCGGATGCGATCTCTTTCGAGGAAGCCGCGGCGATGATGCTCAAGGGCATGACCGCCTGTTTCCTGGCGGAGGATTGCGCGCCCTTGCAGGCCGGGCAGGTCGCGCTGGTCCACGCGGCGGCGGGCGGCGTGGGATCGGTACTGGTCCCATGGCTGCGCGACAAGGGCGTCATCGTCATCGCCCATTGCGGCTCGCCCGAAAAAGCCGCCACCGTGAAAGCGGACCACAGCCTCCACGGTCCCTTCGAGACATTATCCGCGACAGTTCGCCATCTCACTCATGGGAAAGGCGTCGATGTCGTTTATGACGGCGTGGGCAGGGACAGTTGGGAAGCCTCCCTCGCCTGCGTTCGGCGGCGCGGATTGATGGTCAGCTACGGCAATGCCTCCGGCGCGGTGCCGCCGGTAAGCCTGCTCGATCTCAGCAAGGGGGGATCGCTCTATGTGACGCGTCCCACGCTGTTCGACTATATCGCGACGGCGGACGAACTGGCTGCCGCCGCCGCGCGCCTTTTCGACCGGATGGAGCGCGGCGTGGTGCGGGCGTCCATCGGCCAGCGTTTCGCCCTCGCCGATGCGGCGGAGGCGCATCGCGCGCTGGAAGGGCGCAGGACGACGGGAGCCACAGTCCTCATCCCCTGACATGCGGCCACGAAAAAGGGGACGGAGCCGCCGCGGTTCCGTCCCCTTTTTCGTGCCGTTTCCGGCCGATCAGAACAGCGTCAATATGCCGACATGCTGATCGACGACGCCGTCATAGATCATCTTGACCGCGACATAGAGGATGACGGCCAGGCCGACATAGGCGATCCAGCGGAACCGCTCGATATATTTGGCGATGATGTTCGCCGCCACGCCCATCAGCGCGACCGACAGGATCAGGCCGATGATGAGGATGCCGGGATGATCCCGCGCCGCGCCCGCCACCGCCAGCACATTGTCGAGGCTCATCGACACGTCCGCCACGGCGACGGCCCATGCCGCGGCCGCAAAGCTCTTGGCAGGCCGCAGACCGGAAATATCGTCATCGCTGGGATCGTCGGGCGTTTCCGCGCCGCGCTTGGGATGCAGTTCGCGCCACATCTTCCAGCTCACCCACAGCAGCAGCAGCCCGCCCGCCAGGATCAGGCCGACGATCTGCATGAGTTGCGTCACCACCAGCGCAAAGCCGATGCGCAGCACCAGCGCGGCGATGATGCCGATCATGATGACCTTCTGCCGCTGGGCGACGGGCAGTCCCGCGGCCAGGGCGCCGACGACGATCGCATTGTCGCCTGCCAGCAGGATGTCGATCATCAACACCTGCCCGAAGGCGGCCAGCGCGGCCGGGGACGTTATATTGCTGAAGTCATTGACGATATGGCCCCAGATATCGGCCGGCGAACCGAAACCCTGGGCAGCGGAGGCAGCGGTAACGAAAAGATCGAGCATGATTGCCTAAATCCCCTGTGACGCTTTCCGGCCGATAGCCCCCATGGACCGGAAATCGTGGCAATTGGAATGAAGCGGGCCGCGCGCTGTCGCCAACGCACAAACCGCCCCGCGCCTTATTGGTTCATCGAATCGAAGAAATCTTCATTGGTCTTGGAGTCCTTCATCTTGTCCAGCAGGAATTCCATGGCGTCGACCGTGCCCATCTGCATCAGGATGCGGCGCAGCACCCACATCTTGCTGAGCTTGCCCTTGTCGACCAGCAATTCCTCCTTGCGGGTGCCGGACTTGCCGACATCCAGCGCCGGGAAGATGCGCTTGTCCGCCACCTTGCGGTCCAGCACGATCTCGGAATTGCCGGTGCCCTTGAACTCTTCGAAGATGACTTCGTCCATGCGGCTGCCGGTGTCGATCAGCGCGGTGGCGATGATGGACAGCGAACCGCCCTCCTCGATATTGCGCGCCGCGCCGAAGAAGCGCTTGGGACGCTGGAGCGCGTTCGCGTCGACGCCGCCGGTCAGCACCTTGCCCGACGAAGGCACCACGGTGTTGTAGGCGCGGCCCAGGCGCGTGATGGAATCGAGCAGGATGACGACATCCTTCTTGTGCTCGACCAGGCGCTTGGCCTTTTCGATCACCATTTCGGCGACCTGGACGTGGCGCTGCGCGGGTTCGTCGAAGGTGGACGACACCACCTCTCCCTTCACGCTGCGCTGCATGTCGGTGACTTCTTCCGGGCGTTCGTCGATCAGCAGGACGATCAGGAAGACTTCGGGATGGTTGTCGGTGATCGCCTTGGCGATGTTCTGGAGCATCACCGTCTTGCCGACGCGCGGCGGCGCGACGATCAGGGTGCGCTGTCCCTTGCCCTGCGGCGACACGATGTCGATGACGCGGGCCGACTTGTCCTTGACGGTGGGGTCCAGCGTGTCGAGCGACAGCTTCTGCTCGGGATAGAGCGGCGTCAGGTTATCGAAATTGACGCGGTGGCGGACGACATCGGGATCGTCGAAATTGACCGAGAGGAGCTTGGTCAAGGCGAAATAGCGCTCGCCGTCCTTGGGTGCGCGGATTTCGCCTTCCACCGTGTCGCCGGTGCGCAGGCCGAATTTGCGGACCTGGTTGGGCGAGACATAGATGTCGTCGGGACCGGCGAGGAAATTCGCTTCGGGTGAGCGCAGGAAGCCGAAGCCGTCGGACAGCACCTCGATCGTGCCTTCGCCCATGATCTGCTCGCCATTTTCCGCTTCGGCCTTCAGGATCGCGAACATCAGATCCTGCTTGCGCAGGGTCGACGCGCCCTCGACGCCCAGTTCCTCCGCCATGGTGACGAGGTCGGCGGGTGGCTGTTTCTTGAGGTCCTTGAGGTGCATGCGAGTCGGTCCGATGGATAGAGTGTCGTTATGACGGAAAAATAAGGGGAAAGCCCGGCAGGATAGACGGGTGAAGCCCGCGCCGGACGGGCGGGTGGAATTAAGCCGCGTTTAGCGGGCGCGCCCGGTTCTCGTCAAGGCGGCATAGGGCCTTTCGCCCAGGAAAATTCGCGGCTCCGGGCGGAACCGAGCCAGCGGCGATCGGCCATTCGCGACGATGGACCGTCCGGCCCCGGTCATGATATAAGATGGCAAAAGCGGAAAAGGATGAGGATGATGCGCCGCCTGCTCTTCATGGTGGCAATGCTGGGGACGCCCTGCCCGCCCCTCGCCGCGCAGCAGGCGCCTTCGCTCGACCCCACTAGCCCACCGGCCGTGGTGCGCACCGGGCCGCCGGCGGAGGATCGTGTCACCATCCCGATCCACATCGGCGGGGCGGGACCGTGGAACTTCATCATCGATACCGGATCGCAGCGCACGGTGATCTCCCGCGAACTGGCCAACCGGCTGGCGCTGCCTTTGCGTCATCCCGTCACCGTGCTCAGCATGACGGACCGGCTGGTGACCGGCACGGTCGCCCTGCCGGCCTTGGGTTTCGGTGATTCGCAGGTCAGGGACATCGAAGCGCCTGTGCTCGACGGCGGGCATCTGGGCGCGCCGGGACTGCTCGGCCTCGACAGCCTGCAAGCCAAGCGGGTGATCCTCGATTTCCGGGCGGGCCGGATGGAGATCAGCGAAAGCCGAAGCCGCTATTCCCGCGATCCCGATACGATCATCGTCGAAGCGCGGCGCAGGAATGGGCAGCTCATCCTCCTCGATTCCGACGTGAACGGCATGAAGGTGAACATCGTTCTGGATACCGGCACCAATTTCAGCGTCGCCAACATGGCGCTGATGGACAAGTTGATCCGCAAGAAACGCGCGCCCCTGCTGGAGGAAGCGACCCTCACCAGCGTCACCGGCGGCACGCTGGTCGGGCGGGTGGGCAAGATCCGCGAGGTGCATCTGGGCCGGATCACCCTGCGTGACCTGCCCGTGCTGTTCGCCGACGCCAGCCCGTTTGCGGAACTGGGGCTGGCCGACAAGCCCGCGCTGCTGCTGGGCATCAACGCCCTCAAGGGTTTCGACCGGGTTGCGATCGATTTCGGACGGGGGAAGGTGGACTTCCTGCTGCCCGACATGGGTTTCCTGGAAAGGGCGCGCTTCGCCGCGGCGGACATGCCCGCCGGCTGACGCGCGCTAGGGATTGGGCCGCTGCTGCGCGGGCCTCTGGCGGTCGCGGCCCAGCACCTGGTCGATCCATTGCTGGTCCAGCCGCTGCGGCGCGGGACGGTCGGCCGGATCGGGCTGGGCATCGGGGTGCGGATCGCCCGACTGCGGTTCTTCGGGCCGGGCATGCTCCAGCGGCAGGCCGTTTTCATCGACCATCATGCCTCCCTCCATTCCATTGTCGGGCTGGCCATAATAGGCTTCCTCGTCAGGCTCCAACTGCCATTCGGGCAATGTCACCTGCGTGTCGAAATTCTCCACGGGCCGCTTGGCGACCGCGACCTTCATGAAGTCGGCGAAGGCGCGGGCGGGCGCCCGCCCGCCCTGCAATCCGCCCACCGCCCGCGCATCGTCGCGGCCCATCCAGACGCCCGTGGTGATCCCGCTGGAAAAGCCGAGGAACCAGCCGTCCTTGTTACTGCTGGTGGTGCCGGTCTTGCCCGCGACGGGCCGCCCGATCTGCGCAGCCTTGCCGGTGCCGGTGGAAACTGCCGTCTGCATGAGGTCGGTCATCCCCGCCGCGACCCATGGCGCGACCAGCACGCGGCTGGTGTCGTCCTGATGCTCGTAGAGGACGCGCCCGTCCGCCGTCGTCACCTTGGTGATGCCATAGGGCGCGACCGCGATCCCCTTGCGCGCGACCGAGGCGAAGGCGCGCGTCATGTCGATCAGGCGCACGTCCGACGTCCCCAGCACCATCGAGGGATGGGTGTTGATGGGCGTCGAGATGCCGAAGCGGCGCGCCATGTCGGCGATGGTGGGGAAACCGACCTCCACGCCCAGCTTGGCCGCGACGGTGTTCACCGAATAGGCGAATGCGGTGCGCACATCGATATCGCCTGAAAAGCGACCGTTGCTGTTGCGCGGGGACCAGCCGTTGATCGTCACCGGCTCGTCCGTGACGCCCGTGTCGGGCGTATAGCCCGCCTCCAGCGCCGCCATGTAGACGAAGAGCTTCCATGCCGAGCCCGGCTGGCGCGTCGCGGTGGTCGCGCGGTTATAGTTGGAGGTCACATAGTCGAGGCCGCCGACCATCGCCCGCACCGCTCCGTCGCGATCGAGCGAGACGAGCGCGCCCTGCGACCCCTTGGGGACATTGGCCATGATCGCGGCAGTCGCGGCGCGCTGCATGCCGAGGTCGATGGTGGTGTAGACCTCCAGCGGCTCATTCGGTTCGTTGATGAGCGTATCGAGCTGCGGCAACGCCCAGTCGGTGAAATAGCGCACGCTGTTCTGCGGCGGCTCCGGGGCCATCTTCACGTCCTGAAGATGGGCGTTGGCCCGCTCCGCGGCGCTGATCTTCCCATTGTCCTGCATCAGTTCCAGCACCACGCCCGCGCGGCCGATGGCGGCCTCCGCATCGGCGGTGGGGGAATAGCTGGACGGCGCTTTCACCAGACCAGCGATGATCGCGGCTTCGGGCAGGCTCAGATCATCGGCGGGATGGCCGAAGAATTTCCGGCTCGCCGCGTCGATGCCATAGGCACCCCCGCCGAAATAGACCTTGTTGAGATAGAGTTCCAATATCTGCCGCTTGGAGAATTTGCGCTCCAGCGCCAGCGCCAGCACCATTTCGCGGACCTTCCGCCCCCAGCTATAGCTGTTGTTGAGGAAGATATTGCGCGTTACCTGCTGGGTGATGGTGGAGGCGCCCTGCAAGCGGCGACCCTTGCCCCGGTTCTCCAGCGCGACCCAGGCCGCGCGGGCCATGCCGATGGGGTCGACGCCGGGATGCAGATAATAACGCCTGTCCTCGGTCGACACCATGGCATCGACCATCACCTGCGGGATCTGGTCATAGGACAACCAGCGGCCGAAACTCGGCCCCAGCGACACGATCACGCTGCCGTCCGCCGCATGGACGCGGATCATCTGGCCGTTGGGCGAGGATTTGAGGCTGCTATAATCCGGCAGCGATTGCATGGCGACAACCACCGCCACGACGATCGCGACGAGTCCCGCCACCAGCGCGATCAGGCCCGCCTTGAGGCCCCGCATCAGCCACAGCCTTGCCGTGCCCGGCGGTTCCTTGCTCTTGCCCGATCTTGCCATGATGTCCGTGCCGCCCCGGATACGCGCTTATGGAAAAAGGGACCAGCGCAAATCCGGCGTCGGCCCCCAAAAAAACCCTGCCGGTCTCAAGAGGATCGCGGCTTTACCCGCGATGAATGGTTATCGCGCCTCATCGCGCGACTTGAAGTCCAGCGACGCGCTGTTCATGCAATAGCGCAGGCCGTTCACGCCTGGTCCATCGGGAAAGACATGGCCCAGATGGCCCTCGCATTTCGCGCAGCGCACTTCGGTGCGCATCATGCCATGGCTGCTGTCGCGCAGTTCGTCGACCGCATCGATGTCCACCGGCGCGGTGAAGCTGGGCCAGCCCGATCCGCTGTCATATTTCTCGTCGGAATCGAACAGTTCCGCCCCGCAGCCCGCGCAATAATAGACGCCATCGGCCTTGTTGCTGTTATATTTGCCGGTGAAGGCCCGTTCCGTGCCGCCTTCCCGCAAGACATGATATTGTTCGGGCGAAAGACGATCGCGCCATTCGTCCTCGGTCAGGTTGAGCTTTTCCATGCCTGCAGTATGGCTTGCGGACCTCGCTGGCGCAAGCCTGCCTTCACTGTTGCGGACTGACGCCGTTTCCCTTTCGTTCCGGGCATGGCATAAGGCCGCGTCATGGAATCCCCGCCGCCCCCGCCGCGCAAGATCATCCATATCGACATGGACGCCTTTTACGCGTCGGTCGAGCAGCGCGACGATCCGGCGCTTCGGGGCAAGGCGATCGCGGTGGGCGGCGGCGGCCCGCGTGGCGTGGTGGCGACGGCCAGCTATGAAGCGCGGCCCTTCGGCGTCCGGTCGGCCATGCCCGGCGCGCGGGCGCGGCGGCTGTGCCCCGACCTCATCTTCGTGAAGCCTCGTTTCGACGCCTATCGCGCCGTTTCCGCGCAGGTGCGGGAGATATTCTCGCGCTTTACCGACATCGTCCAGCCGCTTTCGCTCGACGAAGCCTATCTGGACGTGACGGAAAACAAGGCGGACATCGCTTCGGCCACCCGCGTCGCGGAGGAAATCCGCCGCCTGATCCGCGAGGAAACCGGCCTCACCGCTTCGGCGGGCGTGTCCTACAACAAGCTGATCGCCAAGCTCGCCTCCGACCAGAACAAGCCCGATGGCCTGTGCGTCGTGCGCCCGCAGGAGGGGGAAGCTTTCATCGCCAGGATGCCCGTCCGCCGGATTCACGGCGTCGGCCCGGTCACCGCGCGGCGGATGCAGGCGCTGGGCATAGAGACGGGCGCGGACCTGCGCGCGCGCGACCTGGCCTTCCTCCAGGCGCATTTCGGCAGCGCCGCTTCATTCTATTATCGGGCCGCGCGGGGACAGGACGACCGCCCCGTCCGCGAACGGCAGGCGCGCAAGTCCGTCAGCGTCGAGGACACTTTCTTCGATGATCTGACGGCGGAGCAGCGGTTGGTCGAGGAGGTGGAAAGGATCGCGGCCAATCTCTGGACCCGGATCGAAAAGTCCGGCGGCTATGGCCGGACCGTGGTGCTCAAGGTCAAGTTTGCCGATTTCCGCATCATCACCCGGTCCCGCAGCTTCCCCGCACCCGTGCGTTCGGCGGAACTGCTGGCGGAAACCGGGCGCGCGTTGCTGCGCGCGCAACTGCCGCTCCGCATGGGCGCGCGCCTGTTGGGGTTGGGCGTGCATAATCTGGAAGGCGATGCGGAAGAGGGCGATCAACTCGCCCTCGCCCTTTGAAGCTCAGAAGGGCAGCCAGTTCCGCTTTTCCGTGAACTTCATGTAACCGGCATTGATGCCCAGCCGGTATCCCACGCCCATGCGGATCGGGATCAGCACCACGCTGCCCCAGCGCAGATAGCTGGCATTGAAGCCGCCGACCAGATAGGCGGTGCCCTCCGCCGCCGGGTAGCGGTGATAAAGATCCTGCGTGTCGTAGAGATTATAGACCAGAACGAAGGTGTTGCCCGCATTGCCGCCGACATCGAACCCGATGGACGGCCCCGTCCAATAGACTTCGCGCTTGCCCTCGATCTTGTGATTGAGCGTGCCCGATCCATAACGCAGGCCGACGACCAGCGCGCCCGACGCCTCGCGTCCGGCGATATAGGCGTTGGGGCGGCCCTGTTCCTTCAGGATTTTCTCGATGATCCCGGCGAGGCCCTCGGCGCCCTTGCCGAACACGCCTTCGGCCGCGCCGATCAGGTCGTCTTCCTGATAGGAATCGCTGGGAGACGGCGCTGCGGGCGGCGTGTCGGCCGACACGGCGGCGCCCGTCGCGGTGGAAGCCGACGCGGCATTGCCGCCCGCCTGGTCGTTGTAAACGCCCGAATCCGCCGGCACCGTGGCGTCCACACCCGGATCGGTCGGCGCATGGCTGGCCGGGGGCGGCGGGGCGAGATCGGCATCGATAGCCGTATTGGGGTCGACGGTGCGCACCTGCGCTTGCGCCGCCAGCGGCGTCAGCGCCATGCCCGCGATCGCCGCGACCAGCGTGCCGCCGCGCGCAAAGCGGGCCGCAGCCCGCGCCAAAGTCCCGATCATGCCTTGAGGCTCCCCGCATTCCCGCAATTGTCCATCCGGCAGAGTATCAGCACCCAAGCTGAAACGGCAATGAACGAACGGCCACCTGAGTCGATTCCGCGCCGGAACGAATCGCAGGCGTTCCGACGATCGTCGGTATCGCAAACATGGCCGTTGCCATGGGGCGGGACCATCGCTATAGCCCGGTCCCAGCCAAGCCACTGCCCGCTTTTGCGGTGGGCAAGATGCGGAGACGTGGGTGAGTGGCTGAAACCAGCGGTTTGCTAAACCGTCGTGCCCTGAATGGGGCACCGAGGGTTCGAATCCCTCCGTCTCCGCCATATTTTCTTGATTTAATTGAATAATTCGCCGATTAGGCGACTAGTTCCCTAAAAGGCTCCCCAATAACGCGTCGGCTAGGCGTAGATGTAGGTGGACATCGTTGGACCCGATCATGACGTTTGAGGATGCCGTTCCTGCCGCTTGGCGCTTCCGCATTCGAGAATGGGCGGCGCATCAACCTAGGGTCGCGGCGGTCTATGTATTCGGCTCGCGGGCGAAACTGAAGCATCACCCCGACAGCGACATTGATCTGGCGGTTATGATGGATGGTTCTTCTGTTGGGGAACAGGGTGCCAATTGGATGTTTCGCCACGATGATGCCCTCAGCTCCGATGAGCTTGTGCTGCCAGTTCGCGTGGACATGTGGCCTGCACTCGAAAGCGATGAGAAGGTGATGCCCGCCGTCCGAGAGCATGGCCGCCTGCTCTATGAACGTGGGGCCAGCTATTGAATTAATCGAGGCGAATTGAGAAACTGCCGTCCCGTTCGATCTGGAACCCGAAAAGGCTCAAAAAATCCATCCCGATGATGGCGTCAAAGCGATGGTTGTCCGCGATGTCGATGATCTCAGTTGGATTGGGAGTGCCATAGTAAGTTGACTGGCCCAACGTATCGTTCAACGAAACAACCCGTTCGCAGAAGAAGCCTATCTGTACCAAATACAGATAGTGGCGCTTGATCCCATGAACGTTCTGGATTGGCAGCTTTCCATGAGCCTTTAAATTTTCTTGGGCGATGACGCTTTTGGAGAGACAGGTGCGCTGAGCGCCGGTGTCAATCAGCGCCCGATACTCATGCACCGGAATCTCAAGCGTTGCCGAGGCTGGGCGCAAGTCCATGGCTTCTAGCGCGAATGGCTGGAACCCGATTCTTACAATTGCCTGACGATTTTCAATACGGCCCCGAGCCACCAACATAGGAATAGAACCCCAAATGCTCTGGCTCATCCGTCACTTCTTGGACAGAGAATGCCCCCAACCCAAACCTTTTGGCACCCGCAAGTGTAGCCTCAAGCGATCCTCGATAATATTCGACAATCTCGCACTCATGCAGAAGCGCGTACATTCCCGCGTACTTCCCGATAATCTGGGGTAGTTGAGCGAGAAACGCATCGTAATTCCGATCCGTTTCGTTCTGCTGCGCCTGTGCCATAGTAGCTCACTCCCTGCCATGGCTTGGGGGTATCATAATGCGTCGAGTCGTGTCACGCTCTATCCATTGACATTTGCGACAAAGTGAGTCCTGCGCTCGAGTCGTGGGCCGAGGTGGTGCAGTGCCCAAGTTTATGATGGACGCGGTAATGGCAGGAATCTGGGTACGAACGGATGAGGGGGAAGATGTAGCGGCATCCATCCGCCATGCTGTACGAACGCTGCAATTCGTATCGGATGATCCACATTCATGGAAATGGATCATGCTTGCCCTGCATTCCGCCCTTCAAGGCGCGTGTATATGTCACTTGGTAACTTCGGCATCACCGTTCGGCGCAGTCACAAAACGGAATGCGGGGGAATGGCTGGCCTACTTTGAGGAAAGCCGCGCTAACCCCACAATCAAGGCACCGAAAACTCAATTGATGGCATTGCCCGATCTACTCAAGGCTGTGCGGAAACCACGGTCTGCGGGCGATCATAGTGACGGCAGCGATGTCGCCATCTCCTCAAGCGACCTTGTTTGGCTGCGACGTTTCCACGATGAAATACGAAACCAATTCGTTCATTTCGAACCCAAGGGATGGGCCATCGAATTATCGGGAATGCCACAATTAGCGGCGCTCGTTGCTCGCATCATCGATCAAATAGCGGAAAAAGGTTACGCCTTCCGCCACATGGAGGCCAACAGCCTTAATGCTATGCGCGCAAATCTCTTAGCAATGGGGCAGCATATGGAAGCAGCACTACGTTGAGAACCTATACACCTGTTTGATATTATGAGATAAATATCCTGTCTCTGTGAGTTTGTGCAGGAGAGAGTATGTCACGCCATCTGTTTTGGCTGTCGGATGAGGCATGGTTAGCGATTGAGCCACATCTGCCGCATGGCAAAGCTGGCAAGCCGAGAGTTGACGATCGAACGGTGATTTCGGGCATCCTGCACGTGCTCAAGACAGGCTGCCGCTGGCGCGACGTACCCGCCGCTTATGGGCCGCCCACAACGATCTATAACCGCTACAACCGCTGGTCTCAGCGGCGCATCTGGCAGCGCCTTTTCGAGAAGGTCGCGGCATCGGGGCCTGTGCCGAAAGAACTGTCGATAGATAGCAGCCACGTCAAAGCCCACCGTTCGGCGGCAGGCTCAAAAAGGGGGAGTATGAAGAAGCGGTCGGTCGCTCACGGGGCGGCAGGACGTGCAAGATCCACTGCCTGGCCGACGATCGCGGCCGACCGGTCGCCATCACCCTGACACCCGGCAACATCGCAGACATCAGCATCGCCATTCCGCTACTCGGTACGGTCGCTCCACCAAGGCGTCTCCTCGCCGACAAAGCCTATGACGCCGACAGCTTGCGCAACTGGCTGACCGCCCGAAACGTCAAAGCCGTGATCCCTTCAACTGCTTCGCGCCGAACACCATATCCCTCGACCGGCGTATCTATCGAAGGAGAAACGTCATCGAGAGGCTCTTCGGACGCCTCAAAAACTGGCGGCGCATCGCCACCAGATATGACCGACACGCCCAAAACTATCTCGCCGCTATCGCTCTCGTCGCCGTCGTCGCAGAGTGGAGCAAATGAGTCCCCAACCTAGCCCGTGGCAGCACGACTGACGGTCGCTCAACAGCCAGGAATTGATTCGGTGGGTTTAGCCTTCATCGATGGCCCGACCGTTAAGCAAAATGAACACCATGTCCTTCGCGATAGCGAGAGAGCATGATAAGCCTCACTTGACCCCCACAGGATGACCCATGGCTGATTTACCGGAGGAAGCGAAACTCTCCATCGTACAGGCACTTGCGAGGTTTTCGTCGCCAGCGGAGGTGGTGGTGATGATCCGCGAGGATTTTGGTATTGATACGACCATCCAGCAGGTCCGCACCTACAATCCAGAGCATCCCAAATTTGAGGCAGGGGAAAAATGGCGGCCAATTTTTGAAGCCGTGAGGAAGGCCTATCTGGAAGATGTATCATCTATTCCTATTGCCTCTCAGGCTTTCCGGCTTAATGTCCTCCAGAAACATTATGACCGCGCGTTGAGGCAAGGAAACCTTGTGTTGGCGAATGCCACATTGGAGCAGGCCGCAAAAGAAGTCGGCGGCATCCTCACCAACGCGCGTAACGTGAATGTTCAGCAAGCACGCGGTTCTTTTCGCGACCTTACCAGCGAAGAGCGCCGAACGGCCGCTGCTGAGTTGATACGCGACGCTCTATCGAAGGATGAATACCAGACAGCGCCGTCGACCCAAGTCGAGCAATGAGTCATTTCGTTAGTCGAGAAAGCCAAACTGCCTCTGGTGAGGCCGTAGCCGACGAAATTGGAGAAGGATATGCCGCAGGCCCGTTCGATAAAGGAGCAGAAAGCTGAGAGGCCATCGAAAACCCATTCCCCGAATCCGAAAGTGGAAGCGTTGGTGAGGAAGGCCGCGAGCGATCCGCGCCTGACGAAAGAGCAGCGCGAGAAAGCGAAGGCCCGGCTGGCGGACATCGCGAAACTGAAAGCCGGGTAACTATCGAGCCGACAACGACCGGCAAGGGGATCGTCGTTACCGGCGAAACTCCGAAACAGGTTGATATGCTCTGCAATCCCATCCCGGTGATCGAAGGGAAGGCATTCTTTCAAAGCCTTCGCTTATGACGCAAGTCAATCACCGTTGGCGATGAACGGGTGTGCAACGATGCACCGAACGCAAATTATAAGTATTGCTCAACAATGCCCCATCAATGCGTTCGCATGCACGGCGCAATGTCGTCCTTGTCGGTGGCACAGGCACCGGCAAAACCCATCTGGCCATCGCCATCACCGCCAATGTCGTCCGCGCCGGGGCGCGAGGGCGTTACTTCAACATGAGGATCAGCGTGCAATAGGCACCCCCTTCGTGGGGTGATCGGCGTGCAAAAAGGACCCCTTCATCCCGGGGATTTAGTCGGCCGACTGGTTTTGATCAGTTGGCGAGAACGGGATGTTGATCGTGGAGACAGTGGTTCGGATTCGGCGTGAGCATGCAGGGGGGAAGGCGATCAAGGCGATCGCGCGCGACCTTCGTTTGTCGCGGAAGGTAGTCCGCAAGGCGATCCGGTCGCCGGAGGCGGCGTTCAACTATCAGCGCAAAGTCCAGCCGCTGCCGCGGATCGGTCCTTATCAGGATCGTCTCGATGCGCTGCTTGAGGAGAACGAGGGGCGCGGCCGCCGCGATCGGCTACGGATGACGCGTATCCATGACCTGCTGGTGCGCGAGGGGTTCGATGGATCCTATGATGCGGTGCGCCGCTATGCGGCGCGCTGGCGTGCTGCGCGGCGGAAGGATGCTGGCGAAGGCGCACCGGCGTTCATCCCGATGACCTTCCAGCCGGGTGAGGCCTACCAGTTCGACTGGAGCCACGAGGATGTGGAGATCGCCGGCAAGCCGATGCGGGTGAAGGTGGCGCATATGCGTCTCTGCGACTCGCGCGCACCCTATGTCCGGGCCTATCCGCGCGAGGGCCAGGAGATGCTGTTCGATGCCCATGCCCGGGCGTTCGCGTTCTTCGGCGGTGTGCCGCGACGCGGTATCTACGATAATATGAAGACGGCGGTGACGGCCGTGTTCACCGGCAAGGAGTGTCATCGGTCGTGCAATTCTCCGCAAAAGTGGGCTTTGAAAATTCCCTAGTTGGTGGCCCCTTCATCTCATTCTGCCGGGGCTAGCCCCGGCAGAATGAGATGAGCCGACATTGTCCTCATCTCCTTTGCAGACGCGGAGACGGGGCCGATGATCCGACTTGGAGAATTGATGATGATCCTCGAACTACATCGGCAGGGCGTATCGATATCCGCCATTGCCCGACGCACTGGTCGCGATCCCAAGACCATCCGAAAATATATCGAACGGGGCATCGAGGCCCCGGTTTACGGCCCTCGCATGCTGGGTCGACCGAACAAACTGGCACCCTATCTGGAATTTTTGCGTGAGCGAGTGACGGCCTTTCCCGATCTGACTGCGGCGCGCCTGACGCGGGAAATCCGTGAGCTGGGATATATGGGCGCCTATACCGCGGTAAAGCGGTTCCTGGCAGCGATCCGGCCGGAAAACGGCCCCAAGCCCTTTGAGGTTCGGTTCGAGACGCCGCCTGGCGTGCAGGCACAGGTCGACTTTGCCCGGTTCGTCGTCGAATTTACCGATGAGCCCGGCGTCAGCCGGATCGTCTGGCTGTTCAGCCTGGTGCTGGGACATTCGCGCTTCCTGTTTGCGCGCTACGTCATGCATCAGGATCTCCAAAGCCTGTTGCGCTGTCATATGCAGGCCTTTGAAGCGCTCGGCGGCGTCCCGATCGAGATCCTCTACGATCGCATGAAAACCGCTGTGACCGGGGAAGATGATCAGGGCCACATCATCTACAATCGATCATTGCTGGCTCTGGCCGGGCATTATCGCTTCGTGCCGCGCGCCTGCCGTCCCTATCGGGCCAAGACCAAGGGAAAGGTCGAGCGGCCATTCAGCTATATCCGCAAGGACTTCTTCCTGGGCCGGAGCTTCCGCAATCTGGACGATCTCAATGTCCAGCTGATCGACTGGCTCGATACCGTCGCCAACGTCCGTGTCCACGGCACGACGCAGCGGATTATTGCTGAAGCCTTCGCCGCCGAGCAGCCTGAGTTGCAGCTGCTCCCGGCGGGCCGCTTTGACGCTGTTCTGAAGCTGGAGCGCCGCGTCAGCCACGATGGGATGGTCTCGGTCGGCGGCAATTACTACAGCGTTCCCGATCGCACCCGGCGCGTCGTCGAAATCCAGCAGTTACCCGACAAGATCCGGATCGTAGACCTGGGCCAGGTCATTGCCGAGCACCCGGTTCTTGAGGGGCGTCGGCAGTACAGGATCGATCCTGCGCATCGGACAGGCAGCAGCGGCGCCAAGCGCCGTATCCATGGCAAAGAGGTAATCGCCATCGGTCGTGTAGGCGAGCATGTCGCCGTGCGCTCCCTGGCCATCTATCAGGCGATCGGCAGCCAACTGGCGCGGGGAGACCGGCCATGAACCATGGGGGTGCCGCATCCCGCGTCGATAATATCCGCCGCAGCCTCGTCCATCTCAAAATGCCACGCGCCCTGGAGATGCTCGACGCCACCCTGCGCGGCATAGAGCAGGGCAAAATCGATGGCATCGAGGCCATCGACATATTGCTGAACGAAGAACTGTCGCTCCGGGAGAACCGCAGGATCAAGGCAGCCCTGCGCATGGCAAGGCTGCCGATCATCAAGACGCTGGACGGATATGACTTCTCCTTCCAGCCATCGCTCGACAGGAACCGCATCCTGGCGCTCGCTGGCCTGGACTTCATCAACCGGGCCGAGGTGGTGCATCTGCTGGGCCCGCCCGGTACCGGGAAAAGCCATATCGCCACGGCCCTTGCCGTCGAGGCCGTGAAGGCGGGCAAGAGCGTCTACTTCATCCCGCTCGCCGATCTGATCGCTTCACTGACCAAGGCTGAACGCGAGGGCACGTTGCGCGAGAAGATCCGCTTCCTATGCCGATCCTCCCTGCTCGTCGTCGACGAGATCGGGTATCTTCCCGTCACGCCCGGCGGCGGCAATCTCTTCTTCCAGCTCGTCAACGCCCGATACGAAAAGGGTGCCATGATCCTGACATCCAACCGCGGCTTCGCCGAATGGGGTGATGTCTTTGGCGATCCGGTGGTGGCCACCGCGCTGCTCGACCGCCTTCTTCACCACGCTGTGGTCATCCAGATCGAGGGCTCCAGCTATCGCATGCGACAGCACGCCGACCTCCTGCCCGAGCATGCGCGCATGGCACCGTCCATCAACCCGCCGCCCTTGCCGAAACGGCGCGGCCGCCCGCCAGCAAAGGAAAAGCCCGATCTCCATCACGGCTGATCACCGACACAAACCCTCCCGCCAAACTAGGGAATTTTAGATGCCCACTTTTGCGGAATCTTCGGTGCCCGTTGACAAGGAGCGTGTGTTCAACCGCCGCTTCCTGATCATGACCGATCATTACATGGTCGAGCCGACCGCCTGCTCGCCGGCGGCGGGATGGGAGAAGGGCCAGGTCGAGCAGCAGGTCCAGACGATCCGAGGCCGCTTCTTCCAGCCGCGACTCCGGTTCGCCAGCCTGGCCGAGCTCAACGGGTGGCTGGAGGCCGAGTGCCGGCGCTGGGCCGAGCATCATGCCCATCCCGAACGCGGGGATATTACCGTCGCCGAGGCGCTGGATATGGAGCGACCGGCCCTGCAGCCGATCCTGGCACCGTTCGACGGCTTCCATGAGAGCGAGCATGCCGTCACCGGCACCTGCCTCATCAGCTTCGATCGCAACCGCTACTCGGTCATGTCGACGGCCGCACGCCGGACCGTTCAGGTGCGCTCCTATGCCGATCGCATCGTCATACGCTGCGGCGATGCGATCGTCGGGGAGCATGAGCGCCACTTCGGTCGGAACCGCACGATATACGATCCCTGGCATTATCTGCCGGTCCTCGCGCACAAGCCCGGCGCGCTGCGTAACGGCGCACCGTTCCAGGACTGGGATCTGCCGCCCGCCCTGCACCGATTACGGCGAAGGCTCGGCACCGGGGACGAGGCCGATCGCAGGTTCGTGCGGGTCCTCTCGGCGGTGCTCACCGATGGCCTGGAGCCGGTAGAGGCTGCCGTGCGCGAAGCGTTGGCGAACGGAACGGCCAGCGACGAGCTGATCCTCAACATCCTCTCCCGGCGCCGCGAGCCGGCGACACCCCACAGCATCGTCACTTCGGAAGACCGGATGCTGCAGCATCCTCCGCTCGCCGACTGTGCCCGCTATGATCTGCTGCGAGGCTATGATGCAGCGGCATGATATGATCGACACGATGCGCGGCCTCGGACTCAAGGGCATGGCGGCGGCGTTCGACGAGGCGGTCACCACCGGCCTCCAGCGCAAGCGCACCACCATGGAGATACTGACCGACCTGCTCCGTGCTGAGGCGACCCACCGGGATGCAGCCTCCATCCGCTATCGGATGACGGCTGCGAGGCTGCCCGTGGTGAAGGACCTGGAGCGGTTCAGCTTCGAGGGCACACCGATCAATGAGGAGATGATCCGCTCCCTTCACGATGGCTCCTTCCTCCCGCCTCGCCGCAATATCGTGCTGGTCGGCGGCACGGGGACAGGCAAGACCCACCTCGCCATCGCGATCACCGCCAATGTCGTGCGAAGGGGCGCTCGCGCCCGCTACTTCAACACCGTCGATCTGGTGACACGCCTCGAAGAGGAGACCCGGATCGGCAAAGGCGGGACCCTGGCGGCGCAGCTGTCGCGGCTCGATCTGATCGTGCTCGACGAGCTTGGATATCTGCCGTTCGCACGCTCGGGAGGGCAGTTGCTGTTCCACCTCATCAGCAAGCTTTATGAGCGCACCAGCGTCATCATCACCACCAACCTTGCCTTCGGCGAGTGGCCTACCGTCTTCGGGGATCCCAAGATGACTACGGCGCTGCTCGACCGCGTCACCCACCACTGCGATATCATCGAGACGGGCAACGACAGCTGGCGCTTCAAAAACCGCAGCTGACCGCTACCTTCGGCGCCTTCAAAAATCTATCTTGCGCTGCGCGCGCCTCCGGTCGGGCTACGCCCGCCCTCCGCCGCACGCAGCGCAAGGCCATCTTCAACAAACCAACATCATATCCGAAAAAGGGGGTCCCTCTTCGACGCCGATCGGGGGTCCCTTTTGAACGCCGTTTGACACTTTCATCCGACGAAGCAGCATGGTCATGGCCATACCGGACATTTTCCCGCCCTTGATCGCCGGGAACAGCCATTCCTTGCGCAACTCTTGCGTAGACTTCAAAATCTCTACCGCGCGGGGGGGCAGTGGCACGCGATGTTCCTTGCCCGCCTTCATCCGGCTGGCCGGGACGGTCCAGATTGCCTTTTCCAGATCGACTTCATCCCACGTTGCCCCGATCACTTCCCCAGTGCGGGCGGCAGTCAGGATAGTAAATTCCAGCGCTAGTGCCGCGACGGCCTTTCGCTTGCACAGCGCGCCAACAAAGGCGGGGATCATCTCATAGGGCATGGCCTTGTGATGACCGCGCGTAAGCCGGGAACGAGCGGGCAGAATTTGCGCGATATGACCGCGCCATCGGGCCGGATTTTCGCCTTCGCGGTATCCACGCGCCTTGGCGGCATCAAGGATCGTTTCCATGCGCCCTCGCACGCGGCTGGCGGTCTCGGCCTTGGCTTTCCAGATCGGCTCAAGGATTTGCAGAACATGTGGGGTAGCCACTTCAGCAACGGCAAGGTCCCCGATCACCGGATAGACATAGGTGGCCAGCGTGTTCTTCCATTGCTGCCGGTGCTTGTCATTGCGCCAGCTTCCCTCATTCGCGCCGATGTAAGTTTCCGCCACGGCCCTGAACGTGATGCCCGCAACCTGTGCCGCCTGAGCAGCCGCAAGGGCCTCAGCGGCCTCCCGCTGGCGTTCCTCAAGGGGATCAATCCCCCTCTTCACCTTGAGGCGCAGCGCGTCGCGGGCATCGCGGGCGTCGGCAAGAGAAATACCATCCGGTCCCGCCGGGCCAAGGCCAATGTCGTGTGACTTACCGTTGAGCATGAAACGATAGACCCATGACCGGGCACCGCTTTCCTTCACCAGCAAATGCAGACCACCACCATCGGCATGACGACCGGGCTTTGCATTCTTCACCGCCAAGGGGGTGAGTACGTTGCTGAGCTTCTTCGGCATAATGGCTCCCTGTAGGAACCAAATCTGTCCAAAGATCACCCAGAGGCATCACAGGCAGATCGTTCCCAAAACCGTTCCCCGATAATAGCGCGGTTTTATGGGAACGCAATGAGACTCATTCGGACGGATGAAAGGATGCTCCTTCACAAAAATCAACAATTTACTGAGAAATATTGGTAGTATCTGAATGCGATTGGATACTAGTTAGGCGGACTCCATCTCCGCCAGACATCGCTGATTGCCGCACAAATAATCCAGCTATATCTATTGTTATCAGCTAGATAGTAACTTCCTGAGTAGTTGCGCTTCTGGCTGAGGTTCCCGCACGCCCTGCCAACTTGCCCCATTCTGTCATTAAAAGACCCATTTAGCCGCCGATTTCCCTCTGGTACCGGACAAACGTCGTCATCGTCGATCCGTCTTCCCTGTGGCCGCCTATTCCAACAGTTGCCGCTTGAGCAGCGCTTCGAGCCAATCGGCAAAGACCTGAAGCCGGTGCGAGAGATGCTGCCTGTGCGGATAGAGCAAGGTCATCTGCAGTGGCTCGGCGCGATGATCCGGCATCACTTCGACCAGTTCGCCTGCCTGGAGATGGGCGCGCACGTCGTAAGCCGGGATCTGGATTAATCCGAGACCGGCCAGACAACAGGCGATATAGGCCTCGGCGCTGTTGACGGTGACACGCCCGCTCAGCAGCTTCGTGCGAAGCGCGTCGTTTTCGATCCACTCCCAGTCTTCGACCCGTCCATTGGAGGGAGACGCGTAATTGACGGCCCAATGGTGCGTGAGATCGTCTGGTATGTGCGGCGTTCCATGAAGGTCCAGATAGGCGGGACTGGCGACATTGATCAGCGGCAGCTTGCCGATCGGCCGCGAAATCAGACCGGAATCGCTTAAAGGTCCCACCCGGACGACACAGTCGACGCCGTCCTCTATCAGGTCCACGGCGCGATCGGTCACGCCGAGATCAATGTCGATCTTGGGATACATATCGAGAAAGCCCGGAAGCGCCGGTGCAATGACAAGGCGCCCGATCCGCCCGGGAACATCGATCCGCAGCTTGCCTGAAGGTTGGGCAGCTGTCTGCCGGAACAGGTTTTCGGTCTCCTCGACGTCGGCGATCACGCGTTGGCAGCGCTCGTAGAAGGCGACGCCGTCCTGCGTCGGCGAAACCCTGCGCGTGGTGCGGTTGAGCAGCCGAGCGCCGACCCGCCCCTCCAGCGCCTGGACCGCCGCCGAAACCGAGGACCTTGGTACGGCGAGCGTATCAGCGGCGCGAGTGAAGCTTGAACAGTCGACGACTCGGATGAAGATGCGGAAAAGGTCGATCCGATCCAAGAGGCAGCCTTCCTGATTGTGCCGCTTTCCTGACAAGTGATGTTAGAATGATCGGCTTTATCGCCTGCCACTAGACGATATGCTTGCCGAACGAAAGCGGTCGCCGGTGTGGCCGTGAAGCGGCAAAGGAGGCCACCCCATGACCGACCACAGCATCAAAGGCAAAACCGTCATCATCGCCGGCGGCGGGAAGAATCTGGGCGGGCTGATCGCCCGCGATCTCGCGGCGCATGGCGCGAAAGCGATCGCCATCCATTACAACAGCGCGGCGTCCAAGGCCGAAACCGATGCGACAGTAGCCGCAGTGAAAGCGGCGGGAGCCGAGGCGATCCCCATACAGGCAGACCTTGCCACAGCAGGCGCCGTTGAGAAGTTGTTCGCGGATACGGTCGCCGCCATCGGTCGTCCGGACATCGCCATCAATACGGTCGGCAAGGTGCTGAAGAAGCCGATCGTCGAGATATCCGAAGCGGAATATGACGAGATGAGCGCGGTTAACGCCAAGACAGCCTTTTTTTTCATCAAGGAAGCGGGCAAGCACCTCAACGACAACGGCAAGCTGGTGACGCTCGTTACCTCGCTACTCGGCGCCTTCACGCCCTTCTATTCGAGCTATGCCGGCACCAAGGCCCCCGTCGAGCATTTCACGCGGGCGGCTTCCAGGGAGTTCGGCGAGCGCGGCATTTCCGTGACGGCGATCGGGCCTGGCCCGATGGACACACCCTTCTTCTATCCGGCCGAAGGCGCCGACGCCGTCGCCTATCACAAGACCGCAGCGGCTCTGTCCGGCTTCTCGAAGACCGGCCTCACCGACATCGAGGATATCGTCCCCTATATCCGCTTCATGGTGTCGGACGGCTGGTGGATGACCGGCCAGACCATCCTCGTCAATGGCGGCTACACCACGAAGTAAGGCCAGATGGACGGTCTGCTACGGCGGCCGTCCGTCCGTTCAATGTCGCGACACAGGGGAACGCGCTCATGCATATGCTGTTGGTCATCGTCGACGGCATCGTCCTGCCCGGTATGTTTTCCCTGTTCGGGAAACTCCGGGGCGGCGATGTCATTGGTAATCGCATCGCGCGTTGGCGTAAGCCGGATGACGCTTTCCCGTCACTTCGCGGATCGTAAGCTTCCCGGCATTGCGATCTTCAAGGACAACATTGCAAATCTCGACGCGCTGCCGAAAGACTGGGCGGGCGATGACGAGGGATATCTTCTCTTCCTGAACCACCGGCCTGAACTCTGCGGGCACGGCAAAACTGAGCGAGCTTCGCCGCTCCCTCGCCACGATCGCCGCTCCGTTGCTGGTGAGGGCGAAGGCGCGCGGTCTGGTGCGCCCGCACATGCAGGTCGCCGTCTGTCGCCGTTGCCAGACCTTCTTCCCGGAGCCCTGCGCAGTCTCGACAAGGATCGGCGATTGCAGCGCGCCCGCCGAGCCCCTGATCTGCCGCTCGACGGCGTGAGAGGAAGGCCAGGCGACCGCGCGTGATTTGCATGAGGGGGGCATGCGCGTAACAGGCCGCTGCCATCCCGCCGTACCTCATTGCAACGTTGCTGATCCCGATTGCGGCCCCCCGATCACCGGAAACCCTTCGTCGAAAAACTCTCGATCGGAGAAGGTAATGGATCGGATGTCGCGTTTGGGTGGAGCGCCGAACAGGCGACGATATTCGCGATTGAACTGCGTCGCGCTCTCGTAACCGACCCGATGGGCGGCCAGACTCGCGTCCATCCTGTCATTGATCATAAGTCGGCGCGCCTCGTGCAAGCGCAACTGCTTCTGATATTGAAGCGGACTCATCGTGGTGAGCGCACGGAAATGATGATGAAATGTCGACTCGCCCATGCGGGCGATTTCCGCCAGATCCTGAACGCGCAACGGCTCGACGAAATGATCGCGAATCCAGCGGATCGCCTTCGAGATGCCATTGGTTCGCGTTCCGACCTGCACCGCCTGACGCAGGCGGCCGCCCACAGGGCTCGTCAGCAGGCGGAACAGGATTTCCCGCTGGATGGACTGCGCCAGAAAAGGTGCGTCCTGCGGCGTCTCGATCAGATCGACCAGATTCATCGTCGCCGCAGCGAGCGGCATGGTCACTGGACCGAGCACCAGGCCGGCATCTTCCGCTGAACCTTCCCCCCGATGCGTGTCCATCTCCGTCATCAGCGAGCGGGCGAGTTCCAGATCGATCTTCTGCATGATGCACATGTAGGGATGTTCGTCCGATGCCTGTAAAACCTGCATCACCGTAGGCAGGTTGACGGCCGTCAGCAGAAAATGGGACTGATCGTAGGCGTAAGTCTCATCGCCCAGGACAACGCGCTTCATCCCCCGGACCGTGAACGTGAACGAAGGCTCGAAGAAATACGACTTGGGTCCGAACGGGGATGTTTGCCGATGTACGGATAGCCCGGATATGCAAGTGTCGCTTGACGGCCTTTGTCCCAGATGACGGGTTATGACCTGGGCCATCCGTTCACGAATGGCCTCCAGCAAAGCCCCGTTGACATCCTTGTTCCATGTTTGGTTAGACATTTTCTCGCTCAAGCCTCTATGAGCGCAACGCCCATATCGTTGGAACCTCCGCTTTCATCCTCTGAGATAGTGAGCTCGGCCGGTCGATTGTAGATGAGCATGCAAATTGCCCGATCCTGTTGCGAGTGGCGGTGAGCCCGGCGGCCGCCGCGGCACTTACAGACCTCGTGTGATCTACCTGCATACCGGCGGAAGGTACCCGGGTCGAGAGATTGTCTCGGCCCGGGCGCGGCAATTTCAGGCAACCGCATATGTCTTGATGTTGGAGAAGGCGTCCATGCCGCTCAACCCGAGTTCCCGACCGACGCCGGATGACTTGGTTCCTCCGAACGGAATCTCGATCGGCGCGCCGAGATATTGGTTGATGCCGACCATGCCGGTGTCGAGCGCTTGCGCAACACGGCGAGCCTCATCGAGATCCTGCCCATAGACGGTGCCACCGAGGCCATATTTGGTATCGTTGGCGAGGGCGATGGCGGCGTCCGCGTCCGGCACCCGGAATATGAGGCCCAGGGGGCCAAAGGCTTCCTCGTAGTAGAGGCGCATGTCGGGCGTGATGCCGGTCAGCACGGCGGGCTTGAAGAAGGCGCCTTCGCCCGCCATCCGGCCGCCCGGCAGGAGCACTGTTGCGCCCTTGTCGATCGCGTCCTGGTATTGCGCCTGAAGACCGTCGGCGGCGGCAAGGCTCGACAACGGACCAAGTGTCGTCTCGGCATCGAACGGATCGCCGACCTTCTGACTGGCGAAGACCTCAGTGTATTGGCGGATGAAGTCGTCGGCGACCTTCTCGGTGACGATCACGCGCTTCGGCGAAACGCAGACCTGGCCTCCCAGGGCAAGGCGGCAGACCGCTCCCATCCCCGCTGCCGCCGCGATATCGGCGGAATCAAGCACGATGAAGGCGTCCGACCCGCCGAGTTCAAGCACCGCCGGCTTGATGTTGCGACCGGCCTGTTCGCCAATCGACGCGCCGGCGCGATCAGATCCTGTGAGCGTCACGGCCCGGACGCGCGGATCGGCGATGAAGCTTGATATCTGCTCGCGAGAGGCGAGCGCCGTCTGATAGACGAACGGGGGGAAGCCGGCTTCTGCGAACAGTTCGTCGAGGATCAGCGTGGTTCCCGCAACGATCTCGGCCGGTTTCAGGATTACAGTATTGCCCACCATCAGGTTTGGCGCGATGGCGCGAACCGCCTGATAGACCGGGCCGTTCCAGGGCTCGATGGCGACGACGACACCGATCGGCTCGCGACGTGTATAGACCTTTGAAAAACCGGCCAGGGCGACATCCGTGCCCGCCAGCAGCTTCTCGGCGTGTTCGGCGTAGTATCGCAGGATCGCCGGGCCGAGTTGAGCTTCCATCTTCGACTGCGCCAGCGGCTTGCCCATGTCGATCGTCACTTGGCGGGCGATCCGGTCGAGATTGGCGTCCAGAAGGTCGGCAAGGGTGAGGAAGAGCTCGACGCGACGCGCCACCGGCTGTGAGCGCCAGGATGAAAACGCCTCGTCGGCGCGCGAAAGCAAGGCATCCGCCTCGGCGTCCGCGAGCGTTGGGAAGACCTTCACCAGTTCACCGGTGGCGGGGTTGAACGTGCGGTAGGCGTCGCTCGACGTCTCGGACGTCGATGGGGTCGCCTGTTTTGATTGATGATCGTCCATATCTGATGTCTTCCCTGGTATTGCCCTGGTTGGCGTGGCGTAACGGGTTGATTGGGCGGGGCGGCGGTCTGAGCCGCCCTCTATGTTGAAGCGCGCGATCCGCTCCGATTTTCGATCGTCGCCTGGTCTCAGAAGCGGGTGATGACGGAGCGAATGCCCTCGCCATGCTTGAGCTGCTCGTAGGCGGCGTCGATCTCATCAAGCGCGATTTCCTGGGTGACGATTTCATCGAGCAGAAGCCGCCCGTCGACATACATGTCCGCGTAATAGGGAATGTCGCGCTTGAGGTGGGTCGAGCCCATCAATACCGGCTTGACCGTTTTGCGCCCGAGCAGCATCTCCATCGAGGTCGGCAAGGTGATCGCGGAGCCAGGCTTTCCCATGCCGACCAGCATGGCCGTGCCTCCGGGGCACGCGGCTTCGACGGCCTGCTGTTGCGTTGCGGGAAGGCCGATCACCTCGAACGCATAATCGACACCCGCCCCGGTAATCGCGCGGATCGCCTCGACAGGATCGGTTTTGCCCGGGTTGACGACGTGGGTCGCGCCGAAGCGCCTGGCGCGCTCCAGCTTGGCGTCGACAAGATCGACGGCGACGATGATCGACGCCCCCGACAGCCGGGCGGCGTTGATGGCGTTCAGACCGACGCCGCCCGTTCCGAACACCGCCACGGTGTCGCGCGGCCTGACCTGGGCGCTGTTGATGACGGCGCCCGCGCCCGTGACCGTCCCACATCCAAGGACCGCAGCTTGTGGAAATGGAATGGTCTTGTTGACCACGGCGAGCTGGTTTTCATGCACCAGGACCTGTTCCGCGAAACCGCCGACGCCGACGAACTGGTAGACAGGTCCATCCGGGCCGGAAAGCCGCGGCGCTGCGTCAGGCGCGCGCAATGTGGCGTTTGGATTGGTGCATTCGAACGTCCGGCCGCCAAGACAGGCGACGCACCGGCCGCAGAACTGGATCAGACAGGCCACGACATGATCGCCGACGGCGATGTCCGTCACCTGCGGCCCCACCTGAAGCACGACGCCGGCCACCTCGTGACCGAGAACGGCCGGGAACGGAAAACCGAAATCCGATTCCGCAACGGTGAGGTCGGTGTGGCAAAGCCCCGACGCCTTGACCTCGACCAGAACCTCCCGCCCCTGCGGTTGATCGATCTCGATCTCCACGACGGTGAAGCCCTGGCCCGGCCCCTTGCAGATTGATGCTTTCACGATGGTTCCTCCTGGCAAGCGTTCATGATCGTTGAACCGGTTGCAAGAACACCCAACCATCGGGCCTTTCTCCTGCAACAGATTGTCAGGAATTAATCTGGCAAGCAACGCAGGGGCTTTTTAGCCCGATTTTGTCTAATTATTGCCCGATCCTGTCGCGCACGCCGTCTGTTATGAACGACGGCAGGGGCGAAGTTCCACCAGGTCGCCAACCTCTGTGTTGTTATGGGCGGCCATCTACTCGGACTTGTGGAACAGCGCTCGGAAAAGATGCTCCGACCGCTTGATGCCCGCGTCGGTCAACATCACGGATTTCGCATTGCCGATCGGATTGCTGATGAAACCCTTCTCATGCAGCCGGTTTCATCGCGTCCCAATCGAAGCTCTTCCATGATCGGCCATCCCGGTCGAGTGAAAGGAAAAGCAGTGCAAGGATTGCATCGTCGATTTCGTCCTTGTCGATTTCCATAGTTCTGGGTCGGAAGAAAGGAGACCGCACCTTAAAGACCGTAGAATTTCATGCTCATGTCTATTTTACAGAGTCATGGAGGGCTATGGAGTAGATATAGTTCTCATCGCTATCCCGCACGGCCCGCCAAAATTCCCTTCAAAAACGGTCGTTTACGGGGATGGCTTGTGCGATCCTCCCACAATCTACCCCTTAAAATGATGGTATCGGAAGACTAAGGCGGACGAATCGGCCCCATAGTTCCGCACGGGCGCAGGCAAGCGTGCCGGCATGGCGTGGATGACGTCGGCTGTCCGCAGGGCAACGCCTCTCCATGAAAAGAAACGCCCTCCGGCGCGGGCAGGAGGGCGTTTCTTCCGTTTTGGCGGTTCGGGCTCAGGCGTTGCGGCTGGCCTCGAACAGGAACCAGGCGCGTTCCTCGGCCTGGTCGGTCCAGTCGTCGACAATGCCTTCGGTGGCGTTGTCGCCTGCGGCGGCGGCGGCCTCCTTGGCGGCGCGGAAGGCTTCGACCAGCTTCAGATTATCCTCGCGCAGTTCCTTCAGCATGGCGACGGGATCGACGAAATCGGCGTCATTGTCCTTCAGCGTCTGATGGCGCGCAATGTCGCCGATGGACCGCAGCGTGGTGTTGCCCGTCTTGCGCACCCGCTCGGCGATCGCGTCGGTGGTACCCAGAATCTGCGCGGCCTGATCGTCGAACATCAGGTGATAGTCGCGGAAATGCGGGCCGGACACATGCCAGTGGAAATTCTTGGTCTTGAAATACAGCGCATAGCTGTCCGCGAGCACGCCGTTCAGCGCTTCCGCCACCGATTTGGTCGCGTTGCTCTTGAGGTCGGTCGGAGTCTTGAGATCGGCAGCAGTCATGCTTGTTCCTCCTGTTGGCGGATGATTTCGCACATATAATGACTCACGGCGGCGAAGGTGCCATAAAAAGCGACCGGAACGGGTGAGAAATTATCGCTCACACTGATGGAAAAGCGCGATCAGAGCAGGGCCAGCGCCGACAGCGCCATGATCGCGCCCGCCAGCAGCAGCACTCCGCCGCCGCACAGGCGGATGGCGCGAACCGGCAGGGCGGCGAGCAGCCGGCCGCGCAGTAGCACGACCGGGACCGAAGCGGCGATGATGCCGATCGCCCCCCCGATGGCGGCGAGCGCCGGATCGGCGGTGCGGGTGGCAAGGCCCAGGATCAGGAATTGCGGCCCGTCGCCCAAGCCCAGGATGAAGAGCCCCAGCGCCGTGGTCAGGAACGCGCCGATTTTCCACCCGTCCAGCGGATCGGGCGCTTTCGCCCGCCAGAGCAGGCCGAAGCCCAGGAACAGCAGGGACAGCGACAGGAAGAGCAGCCGCGCGTCGGACCCCAGCATCGGCCCGATATAGGCGCCCGCCGCCGCGGAGATGGCGGCATTGGCGCAGGCCGCGACGACGATCCCGGCGATCACCGCGCCATCGCGGTTGAATCGCGTCGCGAGCGCGAGCGCGAGAAGCTGGCTCTTGTCGCCCACCTCGCCGATCAGGCAGCCGAGCAGGGCGATCAGCAGCGCATCCATCGCCCGCGTCGACTCCGGTTCAGGCGCGCAGCGGCGTCACGGATGCCGGCGCGGGCCGCATCGCGGCCATGCCGACGGGCGGCATCTCCGCAAGGATGGCGTCGCGCAGGAAGTCCAGATAGGACAGCACCACCGGCCCCAGCCCATGCAGCGACAGCGCCGATTCGAGCGTCCCGGCCAATCCTTCCACCGTGTCGATGTGGAAGGCGCGCGCGATGTGCCGGATCTGGTCCACCTCGTCGTGAAAGCGCGGCGCGGAAAGATGCCCGCGCTGCCCGGCCACGCCGTCGACCCGCCGCAGCAGGTCGGAAAGAATGGCTTGCATCGGATCATGTCGCATGGAGAAGACTCCCCTGTCCTGTCGCTCCGAAGGCCATGCTGCGCCTGTTCCGGTTAACGCCGCGTAAAGCAGGGGCGCCCGCCATGCGGATCGGCATGGGAGGAAGATGGGGAGCGGAGGGCGGATTTGCGAGGGGCCGGCAGGCGGGAAAAGGCCGCTGTCCTGGCGCGCCCTCCCTTGACATGCGGCCGAATCTGCCGCATGGGCGGCCACTGAAACGGGGCGGTCCCATGGGGCCGCTTTTCTTTTTCACGAGATTCACAGGACTTTAGGGCCATGGCCAAGCCAGCAACTGTCAAGATCCGCCTCGTCAGCTCGGCTGACACCGGTTTCTTCTACGTCACCAAGAAGAATCCGCGCACCCAGACCGAGAAGATGAGCTTCCGCAAATATGACCCGGTCGTGCGCAAGCATGTCGAGTTCAAGGAAGCCAAGATCAAGTGATCGCGCGGGCGGCTCCCGCGCCGCCCCGGTCATGACGATCCGCTTCGCGGCGGACGTCCGGAGGAAGAAGAGGCCCGTCCCACCAGGGAACGGGCCTTTCCTTGTTGCTGCCGGATGGATGGAAGGAGAGAGGAGGGAACGGGCAAGGCCGTCCCCCCTCCGGCTCCGTCACGCGCCGACCGGCTTGTCGTCGCTGCGGCGTACGACGATGGTCGAGGAACGCGGTTCCTGGCCGGCAACCGGCCAGTCGCCGGTCGGATGCTGGATATTGATGAAGAAGGTCTTGAGGTCGGGCGTATAGGCGATGCCGGTGATCTCGCAGCCTTCCGGACCGACCAGGAACCGCTTCGATTCCTTGCTGGTCCGGTCGACGTAGAACATCGCATTGTGGCCGAACACATCCTCGATGCTCTTGCCGTCCACGCCCGATTTGCCGGGGATGGAGTGGTCGGTCTGCACCCACAGGCGGCCCTGCGGGTCGATGCGGATGCCGTCGGGGCTGGAGAAGGTGTCGCCCTTGATGTCGCCCACCAGATTGTCGCCCCCCGAAGCCAGCGAGGGATCGCCCGCCAGCAGGAAGATTTCCCAGCTGAACTTCATGGCGAGCGGCGAATCGCCCTCTTCCTTGAACTTGATGATATGACCGTGCAGGTTGCGGACGCGCGGGTCGGCCGGGATGGTCGACTGGCGGCCGCTATTGTTGGTCAGCGTCACGAAGATGGCGCTGTTGTCGGGCGCGACCGTGATCCATTCCGGCCGGTCCATGAGCGTGCCGCCCGCGACGCGCGCGGCGGACTGGCAGTTCACCAGAATGTCGGCCTGGTTGCGGAAATCGACCGTCGTGGGCTCCGGCGGCGTCGGGCTCTGGCTGACCTTGCCCGGATCGGACGCGCCAAGGTCCAGGCCGTTCTGTCCCTTCGCCAGCGCCCGCCATTCGCCCGTGCCGTCCGCGTTGAAGCGCGCGACATAGAGCGTGCCATAGTCCAGCATCCCCATATTCTGCCCGCGATTATTGGCGCTGTAGGCATCGTTGCAGACGAATTTGTAGATACAGCCCGGCGTCGAATCGTCGCCCATATAGAAGGCGACGCGGCGGTCGGCGTTCGTCATATGCGCGACATTTTCATGGCTGAACCGGCCGAGCGCGGTGCGCTTGGTCGGCGGGGCGAGTTCCTGCAACGGGTCGATCTCCACCACCCAGCCGTAATTTTCCTCCGGCTGCGTGGGATCGAGATAATTGTCCGTCGTCTCCTCGCAGGTGAGATAGGTGCCCCAGGGGGTACGGCCCGACGAGCAGTTGTTGAGCATCCCCTTGATCGTGCTCGACAGCAGGCCCGCGGCGGGACCGCCCGCGCGATAGCTGCTGTTGCCGGTATAGCGCTTGTTATATTTGGAGTCGGCCTTCACCGCCCATTTGCCGTCCGAACCCTTGGCGATTTCGACCACGCCGATGCCCACGGCGGACAGCGCCAGCTTCTTCTGGTCCGCGCTCGCCGTTGCCGGGTCATAATCGCCGGACATCAGGATATTGAAGTCGGGCAGTTCGAAATTGATCGCCAGCAGGCCGCCCTTGTTGGGATCGACGCCGGACAGTTCGAAATATTCCATGCCGTCATGATTGCCGCCGGCCCATTTCTCGGCATCGGCGGGCGTCGGGTAGCTGCCCGAATAGGGCGTGCCCGGCTCGATCGAATCGCCGGCCTTCAACAGCACCTCGACGGTATAGCCGTTGGGCACCGTCACCGTGTCCTCCATGCTCGCCGCGACAGGCTCGAAGGCGATGCCATAGCTGGGCGTGGGGGTTGGCGTCGGGGTCGGCGTCGGCGTGGGCGTCGGCGTGGGGCTGGCGTCGTCATCGTCGTCGCAGGCGGCAAGCCCGCCCAGCATCGGCAGCGCGACGAGGCCCAGCAGGCCGTTCTTGAGGATGGAGCGGCGCGCCGGATTGGCCGCCACGATATGTTCCAGGCTGTTTTCGCCGCCGGTGATGCGCGGCTGCGCGTCGCGATAAGGCGCGCGCGCCTCGTCCGTCAGATGAGACATGGATATACCCCTGTGCTGTTTCCGGGCCGTCGGCCCTTTGCCGCGTCCCTTGATGGGCGGGGTGGCAGACGGGGATGACAGGCACGCTTCGGGACGAAGGCAGCGGCATGACCGTCCCGTGACGGTTATGCGACGGGTGGGGCGCGGCGCTTACAGCAGCGCGTTCACCTGCTCCACGAAGCGCAGCACGGAAATGGGCTTGGACACATAGGCGTCGGCGCCTGCCGAGCGGATGCGGTCCTCGTCCCCCTTCCCGGCATAGGCGGTGACGGCCATGATCGGCACCGGCGACAATTCCCCGTCCGCCTTCATCGAGATGATGAGGTCGACGCCGCTCACATGGGGCAGGTGGATGTCCATGATGACCAGGTCGGGGCGGAAGTCCCGCGCCTGCCGCAACACGTCGCGCCCGTCGCGCAGGGGCATCACCTCATGCCCATGGGCGCGAAGCAGGTCGCAAAAAAGTTTGAGATTGAGTTCGTTGTCCTCGACAACGAGCACGCGCTTTGCCACCAGTCACCCGCGTTTCCGAAAAATTCCGTGGAAACGTCATAGCCCCGAAAGCCGCGCAGAGAAACCGTCATGCGACCCGATATCCATCATGGCAGGCAGGACAATGCCGATGCACCCACGCTGGCGCTGATGGCGCTTGCCTGGACGGTGGCGGACGAGCGGCGGGCGGACCGGCTGCTCGCGCTGACGGGGCTGGACGCGGACGCGCTGCGGGCTGGGGTCGGCGATCCGGGCGTGCTGGGCGCGGTGCTCGCCTTTCTGGCCGATCATGAGCCGGACCTGATCGCCTGCGCGCAGGCCCTTGAAACCACGCCGGATATCCTGATCGCCGCGAAGGAGGAACTCGGCCGATGACCCGTCCCCTGATCATCACCGACTGCGATGAGGTGCTGCTGCATATGCTCGTGCCGTTCCGGCAGTGGGCGGACGAGGCGCACGACCTGCATTTCGATTTCAAACGGCTGAAATTCGCCGACGCGCTGCGGCACAAGGAAAGCGACGAGCCGGTGACGCAGGAAATCGTCTGGACGATGCTGACCGACTTTTTCGACCATGAAATGCACCGGCAGCAGCCGATCGACGGTTCCATGGCGGCCATGGCCCGCCTGTCGGCCATGGCCGATATCGTCGTCCTCACCAATATCGACGAGCGGCACCGGCAGGGACGGGTGGACCAGCTGGCGGGGCACGGCCTCCACGTCCCGGTCTTCTGCAACCATGGGCCCAAGGGGCCGCCGCTGGCGCGGATCGTCGCGGATCGCAGCCCGACGGTGGCGCTGTTCATCGACGACATCGCCGAACATCACGCCTCCGTCGCCGAACAGGCGCCGGGCGTCTGGCGCCTGCACATGGTGGGCGAACCGGAACTGCGCGACCGGATACCGCCCGCCGGCATGGCCCATGCCCGGATCGACAGTTGGGCGCAGGCTGAGGCGTGGATCGCCGCCCGCCTTGCGGAAGGCCCCGCGCCGCACGATAATTCCCTCAGCCATGGAGCCGAATGATGAGCATTGAAGCCCGCCTTGCCGAACTGGGCATTGTCCTGCCTCCCGCCGCCGCGCCGGTCGCCGCCTATGTCGCGGCGGTCGAAGCCCATGGCCTGCTGCACATCTCCGGGCAGATCGCGCTATCCGACGGGCAGCTCATGACCGGGCGTCTGGGCGATACCGTCAATCTCGATTACGGCGTGCGCGCCGCGCGGGCCTGCGGCCTCAACCTCATCGCGCAGATGAAGGCGGCGCTGGGCAGCCTCGATCGGGTCGAACGGATCGTGAAGCTGGGCGTCTTCATCAGCAGCGCGTCGGATTTCAGCGACCAGCCCAAGGTCGCGAACGGCGCGTCCGAACTGATGGTCGAAGTCTTCGGCGATGCGGGCCGCCATGCGCGCAGCGCCGTGGGCGTGCCGGTGCTGCCGCTCAATTCGGCGGTCGAAATCGATGCGGTCGTCCTTGTCCGGCCCGAAGCCTGACCGCCGCGCCTTCCTGACCGCCCGTCCCTTCGCCCATCGCGGGCTGCACGGGGCGGGGGTCAGCGAAAACGGCATGACGGCCTTCGACGCCGCCATCGCGGGCGGTTACGGCATCGAATGCGACGTCCGCCTCAGCCGCGACGGCGTGGCGATGGTTTTCCACGACGCGAAGCTCGATTGGATGACGGCGGCGTCCGGCCCGGTCGCGGAACGCGGCGCGGCGGAGCTGGAGAGCATCGCCCTGCGCGACGGCGGCGGCGTGCCGCGCCTCTCCACCCTGCTGGATCGATGCGCGGACGGCACGCCGCTGCTGGTCGAGATCAAGATCGACCATGGCCGGGACATCGCCCCGCTCTGCGCGGCGGTGGCCGATGCGCTGGCCCGTTCCTCCGCGCCCTCGGTGGCGGTCATGTCCTTCCACCCGCTGGCGATGCGCTGGTTCGCGCGTCACGCGCCCGATGCCGTGCGCGGGCTGGTGGTGACGCAGCAGGACAAGCCGAAATGGCGCGGCTGGATCGAGCGGGCCCTTGCGCTGGCGCTTGCGCGACCCGATTTCATCGCCTGTGACATTCGCGACCTGCCATCGCCCTTCGCCGCCGCCTTCCGCCAAAGGGGCCTGCCCGTGCTGACATGGACCGTCCGCAGCGCCGCCGACCGCGCCCGCGCCGCCGCCCATGCCGACCAGATCATCTTCGAGCGCGTCGATGGCTGAGATGGTCGCGCGCGTGGTGGAAGGCGTGGCGACCCTGCCTCGCGATGAATGGGATGCCTGCGCCGGAGCCGCCAATCCCTTCGTCAGCTGGGATTTCCTGTCGGCGCTGGAAGAGTCCGGCAGCGTCGGGCTGGACACCGGCTGGCAATCGCTGCCGCTGCTGATCGACGGAGCGGACGGGCGCATCGCCGCCGCCGCGCCAGTCTACGCCAAATCGCACAGCCAGGGCGAATATGTGTTCGATCATAGCTGGGCCGACGCCTGGCAGCGGGCGGGCGGCGATTATTATCCCAAGCTCCAGATCGCCTCGCCCTTCTCCCCCGTCCCCGGACCGCGCCTGCTGCTGCGCGACGCGGCGCTCGCCCCCGCGCTGATCGCGGGGATCGAAACGCTGGTGGAGCGCAACGGCCTGTCGTCGGCCCATGCGACCTTCGTCGAACGGGAGCAGGTGCCGCTGTTCGAGGCGGCGGGATGGCTGATCCGCGAGGACAGCCAGTTCCACTGGACCAACCATGGCTATCGCGATTTCGACGACTTCCTCGTCAGCCTGTCCAGCGCCAAACGGAAGAATATCCGCAAGGAACGCGAGCGCGCCGTCAAGGGGCTGAAGATCGTCCACCTGACCGGCGAGGACATCCGCGAGGCCCATTGGGACATGTTCTGGGACTTCTACCAGGACACCGGCGCGCGCAAATGGGGCCGTCCTTACCTCACCCGCGCCTTCTTCTCCCTGCTGGGGGAGAGGATGGCGGATCGCGTGCTGCTGATGCTGGCGCTGCGGGACGGGACGCCGATCGCGGGCGCGCTCAACCTCATTGGCGCGGACACGCTCTACGGCCGCTATTGGGGCTGCACGCAGGAGGTGCCGAACCTCCATTTCGAACTATGCTATTATCAGGCCATAGACGTGGCCATCGCCCGGGGTCTTTCCCGCGTGGAGGCGGGCGCGCAGGGCGGGCACAAGCTGGCGCGGGGCTATGCGCCGCAACCGACCTTTTCCGCGCATTTCATTCCGAACGCCGGTTTCCGCCGCGCCGTGGCGGACTTCCTCGCCGCCGAGCGCCGCGAAGTGCAGCGCGACCGGCTCTGGCTGAACGAACATATGCCGTTCAAGAAGGAAGGCTGAAAAGGATCAGGCGGCGCGAAGCTGCGTCGCGGCGATCCAGGCGCGGGCCTGGCGCTGCGCCTCGGCGATCTCGCGCGCGGTCATTTCCTCGGCGATTTCGGCGCGCATGGTCTGTCCTTCCTCGCTGCCGTTGAGCGCGGCGAGGTTGAACCATTTATGCGCCTCGACCAGATCGATGGGCATGCCGCCCGTGCCGCAGCTATAGGCCACGCCCAGTTCGAAACAATCTTCCGCTGACCCGCGCGCGGCGTCCGCCAGACGGCTTTCCATCAGGAACCGCGCGCTCTTGATACCATTCGCCATAATCGACCTCCCCCCTCGAAGGATTGGACCCAAACGGTTTGCAACAGGAGGGAAACTGGACCGGCAGGGGATAAAAAATGGTTAACGCCATTGTCGCGCATCGCTTTTTCCGTCCGATGCGATCGGCGCTTTCACGGTTAACGCCCCCTTCGCCGGGGGCAGATAAAGGTGGCGCGGCCCGCCGATTGTCCCCATAGGCCGTCCATGACCCAGACTCCTCCGGAAAACATGGCGGCGCCTTCCAAAGACATGCATTTCCGCGAATTCGTGCTCCTGTGCGCCTGCCTGATGGCGATGAACGCGCTGTCGATCGATCCGATGCTGCCTGCCTTGCCGGACATCGGGCGGGATCTCCGCATCCCCCATCCCAATGACCGTCAGCTCATCATCAGCATGTATTTCCTGGGCCTGGGCGTCGGGTCGCTGCTGTTCGGCATCCTGTCCGACCGTTATGGACGCAAGCGGGTGCTGGGAAGCGCGATGGCGCTGTTCATCCTGTCCTCCGTGGCCTGCGCGGGGGCGCACAGCTTTGCCATGCTGCTGATCGGACGGACCTGCGCGGGCTTCTTCGCCGGGGCCAGCCGGGTCATCACCGTGAGCATCATCCGCGACCGTTTCCGCGGGGATGCGATGGCGCGGGTCATGTCGCTGATCTTCGCGGTGTTCATCCTGATCCCGGTCATGGCCCCCGGCATGGGGCAGGCGATCCTCTGGATCGCGCCATGGCGGTGGATATTCTGGACGCTGGCGCTGCTGGCGGCCATGGTCCTGCTATGGATGCTGGCGCGCCTGCCCGAAACGCTCAGGCCAGAAAACCGGATCGCCATCAGCGCCCGCAATGTGCTGCGCGGTGTGGGCGGGATCATCACCCATCGCAGCGTGATCGGCTATATGCTGGCGAGCGGCGTGGCCATGAGCGGCCTCATCGGCTTCATCCTGTCGGTGCAGCAGATCATGTTCGACACGTTCGATGCGCAGGCGATCTTCCCCGTCGCCTTCGCCGTCATGGCGGGCAGCATGGGGCTGGGCAGCCTCATCAACAGCCGTCTGGTGTCGCGCTTTGGCGCGCGGCGATTGAGCCAGGGCGCATTGATCGCCTTCATCCTGATCTGCGCCCTGCATGTCGGGGTCATCAAGGCGGGGTGGGAAAGCCTGCCTGTCTTTCTGGTGCTGCAATCGCTGACGATGCTGAGCATCGCCTTCACCGCGTCCAATTTCAGCGCCATTTCGATGGAGCCATTTTCGAAAGGCGCGGGCATCGCCTCTTCCTTCCAGTCCTTCCTGACGACGGCAATCTCGGCGACATTGGGCAGCCTCATCGGCCTTGCCTATGATGGAACCGTGCTTCCGCTGGCGCTGGGCATGGCCTGTTTCGGCTGCGCGGCGCTGGCCATCGTCTTCTGGGCGGAGCGGGGCCAGCTGTTCACCCGCCCCGGTCATCATGCCCTGCGCCAGATCGAGATCTGACCCTTTTACTGCACGAAGGTCAGCGACAGGTTTTCGGCGTTCTTGGGAATGTCGATCCGGCTTTCATTGATCGACGCTTCCTCGCCGGGCTTGAGCCGAGCCTTGTCCGCCTTGGTCGTCCAGCTGAAGACGAGGCGGTTCTGGCGGTCGCGCAGTTGCACCAGCACCGGCGGCACGGGCAGCGCCTGCTTGCCGCTGTTCACGATCCGCGCGCCGAAGGCGAAATATTCCTCGCCGGTGGGCAGCTTGCGCCGTTCGGCGGGCTTGGAAAGATAAAAGAGCAGGTCGGGATCGCTCTCGTCCGGGGCAAGGCCCAGGCTCACGGCCCAGCTGGGCGCGCCGAAATAATATAGGGCGCCGCCTGCCGCCGCGACGGCCAGGCAGAAGGCGATAGCGGCGTAAGTCGCCAGCTTGAGCGGATTGCGGCGCGGCTTGAACGGCGGGGCGGCATCGAACTGGCTCTGCCCGGCGGCTTCGGCCGGCGCGCGCCCATGGACGGGGTCGAAACGATTGTCCGGCGCGGCATAGGCCGGGGCAGGCGGCGGCGCGGCCTGTTCGTCCGCCGGTCCGGCCTCGGCGGCGTCTTCGGTCACGGGAGGTGTAACGGACTGCTGCTGCTCCGCCTGCGCCTCGGCGGACGCGGGGTCCGGTTCGGGCGGAGCGACCGGCGGGGGAGGCGGCGGCGGCGCTGCGGCGGCCGGCGGCTCTTCGCGCAGGGCGGGTGCGGGCGGGGCGGGCGCTTCCTCGCGCGGCGGAAGGGCGGGACCGTCCTGAAACCAGCTATGCTTGCAGGCGGCGCAGCGGACCTGGCGGCCGTTCGGGCCGACGGCGCTGTCCGGCACGATATAGCGCGTCGCGCATTGGGGACACAGCAGGATCATTCCGCTTCATAGCCATGGCTTCGACTCGCGCGCAAGCGGTCAAAACCGGCGGGCGGCATCGATCGCGACTCGCGCGGTGGCGCGGCGCGGGCTTTACGGCGGGCCGCCCGCTGTGCCATGGCTGCATGTCAGGGGCACAAGGGAGCGCGCGAGCGCCGGTTTTTCAGATCATGTCGGCCATCGTCCAGTTCGAAAATGTCGGCCTGCGCTACGGGCTGGATAGCGAAACGCTGTCCGACATCAGCTTCACGCTGCACGGCGGCGGCTTCTATTTCCTGACCGGCGCGTCGGGCGCGGGCAAGACGTCGCTGCTGAAGCTGCTCTATCTGGCCCAGCGGCCCAATCGCGGCGTCATCCGCCTGTTCGGGGAGGATGTGGTGACGCTGCCCCGCAAGCGCCTGCCCGGCTTCCGCCGCCGCATCGGCGTCGTCTTCCAGGATTTCCGCCTCGTCCCCCATTTGTCGGCCTATGACAATATCGCCCTGCCCCTGCGCGTCGCGGGCATGGAGGAGGGCGAGGTCGACGCCCCCGTGACCGAAATGCTGAACTGGGTGGGGCTGGGCGACCGGGGACAGGCGCGGCCCGCGACCCTTTCGGGCGGGGAGCAGCAGCGCGTCGCCATCGCCCGCGCCGTCATCGCCCGGCCGGAGATACTGGTGGCGGACGAGCCCACCGGTAACGTCGATCCCGACATGGCGAGCCGCCTCCTCACCCTGTTCGAGGCGCTCAATCGCCTGGGCACCACCATCGTCGTCGCGACCCACGACCTGCCGCTGATGGGGCAGGTGGCGGGCGCGCAGATGATGCGGCTGGACAGGGGACGGCTGGCGGACCCGACCGGCGCGCTGCGCTATCCGCCCCGTCCGCAGGGCCATGGCGGATGAGCGGGCGCATGGATCGCCGCGCCGCCGCAGCAGCACGCCACCGCCTGCTGCCCGAAGGCCGGGTCGCGGGGCCGATGCCGTGGATCATCGCGATCATGATGTTCCTGACCGTGCTCGCCGCCGCCGCCGGCCTGGGGCTGGGCGCGGCGGTCCGCTCGATGAGCGCGGACCTTGCTGGGCGGGCGACGGTGCAGATCGTGGAAGCCGATGGGCCAGCGCGCGAACGCCTGAGCGCACGCGTCGCGCAGGCCTTGCGCGGCGCGGACGGCGTGGCGGGCGTCAAGCCCGTCGATCCCGCCGCGCTGTCGGACCAGCTCCGCCCCTGGCTGGGCGAGGATGCGTCGAGCGGCGACCTGCCTATCCCCGCCCTGATCGACGTTACCCTGACCGCAGGGGAGGCGGATGCGAAGGTGAACCGCCTGCGCCGCCTGCTTTCCGGCCTGTCGCCCAAGATCCGGGTCGAACCCCATGCCGCCTTCCTGCTGCCGCTCGCGGGGCTTTTGTCCGCGCTCGGATGGCTGGCGGTCGGGATCGTGCTGCTGATGGCGCTGGCGACCGGCGCGGTGGTGGTGCTGGCGGCGCGCGGGGCGCATGACAGCCATCGCGGCACCATCGAGGTGCTGCACCTCATGGGCGCGACCGATGTGCAGATCGCCCGCCTGTTCCAGCGGCGCATCGCGCTCGACGCCATGCTGGGCAGCCTGCTGGGCTTTGTCATCGCCGCCGGCGTCATCCTGCTGCTGGGCGCGCGGCTGATCGCGACCGGATCGGAACTGCTGGGCGCGGTGCATCTGCCGTGGAGCAGTTGGGCGGTGCTGGCCGCGCTGCCGGTGGGCGGCGTGCTGCTCGCCATGCTGGCGGCGCGCTGGACCGTGCTGCGGTCGCTGGGACGGCTGCTGTGATCGTCCGGCTCCTCGCCGTGTCGATCCTGGCGTGGATGCTGGGTTTCGCCTGGTTCGCGATCTTCCTGCCGCGCCCGATGGACGGCAGGCCGACCGACGCCATCGTCGTGCTGACCGGCGGGGCGGGGCGCATCGACCGGGGCCTCGCGCTGTTGCAGGAGGGCGCGGCCAAGCGGATGCTGATCTCCGGCGTCGACCGTTCCGTCCGCCCGGCCGAACTGGCGGCGGAGTACAAGACGCCGGAAGAACTCTTCACCTGCTGCATCACGCTCGGCCGCGAAGCCATCGACACGCGCTCCAACGCCATCGAAACCGCCCGCTGGCTGGAGCGGCGCGACTATCGCACCGTGCGGCTCATCACGACCGACTGGCACATGCGCCGTTCCGCGCTGGAATTGCGGCAGGCGCTGCCGGGGCGCGTCACCATCGTCTACGACGCGGTGCCCAGCCGCCCCAGCCTCACCGTGCTGGCGCGGGAATATAATAAATATCTGCTGCGGCGCGCCGCCGCGCTGATCGGCATCTGACGGCCATGATCGTCATCACCGCCCTGCGTTCCCTCGCCTTCCTCCTCGTCTTTTACGGCGGATCGCTGCTGTTCGTGCTGACGGCGATCATCGCGCACTGGATCGCGCCCCGCGCCGTCCTGTCCGTCGCGGCGGCGTGGAGCCGCTTCCATCGCCGCTGCGTGCGCTGGTTGCTGGGGCAGAGGGTGCGGGTGGAGGGCGATCTGCCGCAGGGGGCCTATCTCTACATCCTCAAGCATGAATCCATGTTCGAGACGATCGACCTGCTCTGCCTGTTCGATCGCCCCGCCATCGCGGCCAAGCGCGAGCTGCTCGACATACCGCTCTGGGGCGGGCTGGCGCGCGATTATGGCCTGCTGCCGGTGGAGCGCAGCGCCGGGGCCAGCGCCCTGCGCGCCCTGCGCGCCGCCGCGCGGCAGGCGAATGCGGCAGGCCGCCCTATCTGCCTCTTCCCCGAAGGCACCCGCGTCCCCCATGGGGAAGCGCCGCCGCTCCGCGCCGGTTTCGCGGGGCTCTATGCGATACTGGGCCTGCCGGTCGTTCCCATCGCGGTGGACAGCGGACGCCTGTCCCCGCGCGGCCGTTTCCTCAAGCGCTCCGGCATCATCACGTACAAGGTGGGGGAAACAGTCCCCCCCGGCCTTCCCCGCAAGGAAGCCGAGGCGCGGGTCCATGCCGCGATCAATGCGCTGAACGCCTGACCCGATCCTAATGCTTGCGCCCGAAATCGGGCTTGGGATCGTCCTGCCCCTGCTCGATGATCGAGCGGCGGATGGCGCGGGTGCGGGTGAAGAGGTTGAACAGCGCATCCCCGTCGTCCCAGCGGATCGCCCGTTGCAGCGCGGACAGATCCTCGGAGAAGCGTTGCAGCATCTCCAGCACGGCATCCTTGTTGGCGAGGAACACGTCGCGCCACATGGTCGGATCGGACGCCGCGATCCGGGTGAAATCGCGGAAGCCGCCCGCCGAATATTTGATGACCTCCGACTGGGTGACATCCTCCAGGTCGCTGGCCGTGCCGACGATGGTATAGGCGATCAGGTGCGGCAGATGGCTCGTCACCGCCAGCACCAGGTCATGATGCGCCGGCTCCATCGTCTCCACCTCCGCGCCCACGCGCCGCCAGAACTCCGCCACGCGCTCGACCGCCGTGGGATCGGCCCCGGCGGGCGGGGTGACGATGCACCAGCGGCCCTGGAACAGCGTGGCGAAGCCCGCTTCCGGCCCGCTATTCTCCGTCCCCGCGACCGGATGCGCGGGAATGATCGCGTGCCCCGGCAGCGCCGCGCTGAGTTGCGCCAGCACATCGGCCTTGCACGATCCCACGTCGCTGACGATGGCGTCGCCGGGCAGGTCGTCGGCGAAATCCGCCGCCGCCGCGCCCATCGCCCGCACCGGCACGCACAGCACGACCAGATCGGCATCCGTCACCGCCGCGCCCGCCGTGTCGGCGATGTCGTCGCACAGGTCGATGGCCCGCGCCACGTCCCGCACCTGCGGGTCGGCGTCATGGCCCGTGACGCGCACCGTCGGCATATATTGCCGGATCGCGCGCGCCAGCGACGATCCGATCAGGCCCAGCCCGATGATGGTGACGCGCGCGAAGGGCAGCACGGTCAGGCCGCTTCCGCCATGGCGCGCAGCCTGGCCGCGACGATACGGAGCTGGTCTTCCGTGCCGATCGTGATGCGCAGGGCGTTCGCCATGCCCTGTCCGCCCAGCCAGCGCGTCGCGAAGCCTTCCTCCATCAGTCCCTTCATCGCCGCCTCCGCCGTCAGCCTGCCGTCGAAGAGGATCAGCAGGAAATTCGCCTTGCTCGGCACCGCGCGCAGGCCATGATTGGAAAGCGCCGCGACTTCATCCGTCAGCCATGCGCGCCACCGCCGGTTATGCGCGCGGCTGGCCGCGATCCAGTCCGCATCGCCGATGGCCGCCGCCGCCGCCGCCTGTCCGCCGCTGGTCACGTTGAACGGACCCCGGATCCGGTGGAGGATGTCCACCACCTCGGCGCTGGCATAGCCCCAGCCGATGCGCTCCGCGGCCAGCCCGTGAATCTTCGAAAAGGTGCGCGTAACCAGCACATTGGCCGCGCCCTTCGCCAGCTCCAGCCCGTCGTCATCCTCATCGGCTTCCAGATATTCGGCATAGGCCTGATCCAGCACCAGCAATATGTCGGGCCGCAGCCCCGCATGCAGCCGCGCGATCTCCGAACGCGGGGCCATGGTGCCGGTCGGATTGTTGGGATTGGCGACATAGACGATTTTCGTCCGCGCCGTCACGGCGGCGAGCAGCGCGTCCACATCGGTCGTATAGTCCCGGTCGGGCGCCACCACCGGCGTTGCTCCCACGCGCCGCGCCGCGATCTCGTAGACCGCGAAGGAATGGCGCGGAAACAGCACTTCGTCGCCCGGCCCGGCATAGCCGCTCGCGGCCAGATGGAGCAGCTCGTCCGACCCGGTGCCATAGACGACCCGCGCCGGGTCCAGCCCATGCGCCGCGGCGATCGCCTCGCGCAGCTTCGTCGCGGCGGGATCGGGATAGATGGCGAGGTCGGCGGCGGTGGCCGCCATGGCCTGTTTCGCCGCCGCGCAGGTGCCGAGCGGATTTTCATTGGCGGACAGCTTGATGAGCGGGCGGCCATCGTCGGACGCGGCCTTGCCCGGCACATAAGCGGAGATGCCGACTATCCATTCCTTGGGAGCAGGTTTCGTCATGGCGGCGGCTTTAGAGGGAATCGGAGCCGGATGGAAGCATCTGGCGGCGGGAAATGACGCGATGGATCGGCAGGCTTCGATGGGCCGGTTCCGGGCGGATTACGGATATTCGGGCCGTTAGGGCTGAGCTTGGCGAAGCTGTCCTGGGCGAAGTCGAAGGGCCCTCCACCCCAAGTCCGTCTCCACCCCGGACTCCCGCTACCCGATCGCGTCCTCACGCCACGGGCGTCACCAAATCCTCTCCCGCAAACCAGGCATCCAGATTGGCGAGCACCAGATCGGCCATCGCCTGCCGCGTTTCGACCGTCGCGCTCCCCTGATGGGGATTGAGCACCACATGGTCCATCGCGAACAGCGCTTGCGGCACATGCGGTTCATGGGCGAACACGTCCAGTCCCGCGCCCGCGATGCGCCGGTCCGCCAGCGCCGCGACCAGCGCATCCTCGTCGATCACGCTGCCCCGGCTGATATTGACGATCACGCCGCCCGGCCCCAGCGCCTCCAGCATATCCCCGTCCACCAGCTTCGCCGCTTCCGCCCCGCCGGAGGTCGCGACCATGATGACGTCGCTCTGCCGCGCGAAGTCGATCCGGTCGGCGACATAGCGATAGGGCGCATCCGCTTGCGGGTGGCGGTTGTGATAGAGGATCTCGCCCGCTACCGGCTCCAGCCGCGCGGCGATGGCGCGGCCGATGCGGCCGAGGCCCAATATGCCGATCTTCCGCCCGGTGATCCGCGTGGAAAGCGGCACGCCTTCGCCGCGCGCCCATGCGCCCGACCGCACCATCCGGTCATAGGCCGCGATGTTGCGCATCGTCGCGAACAGCAGCCCCACCGCCAGGTCCGCCACGTCGTCGGTCAGCACGTCGGGCGTGTTGCTGACGCGGATGCCCCTGGCGCGGGCATGGTCCACGTCCACCTTGTCATAGCCCACGGAAAACAGCCCGATCATCTCCAGCTTCGGCAGCGCGTCCATGATCGCCGCGCCCGCGCCCACCGCGCCGAAGCTCACCAGCGCGCGCGCTTCCTTCGCGGCGGGATCGAGCGACCCCGGATCGGCGTCGGCGGCGACCTCCAGCACATCGAAGCGGCTCTTGAGGCCCGCCATCAGATAGTCGGACAGCGGGCCATAGGCGATGAGGGGGATGCTCTGCATGTCGGTCATGCCGCTTCTCTTAGCGCGCCCCGGCGGCGGCATCCAGACCCGCCGCTTTGCATTTGACAGGGGCGGGCCGCCGTCCTAGCCCGGCCAGGACCATGGCCAGCATCCCCACGCATGAAGACAGCCGCTTCGGCCTTCGCCGTCAGGTGCGTCTTGATGGCCCCCTGCGGCTGGACAGCGGCGCGATGCTGGGTCCGGTCGACATCGCCTATGAAACCTATGGCGCGATGAACGCGGACCGTTCCAACGTCATCCTGATCTGCCATGCGCTGACGATGGATCAATATGTCGCGTCCGAACATCCGGTGACGGGCAAGCCCGGCTGGTGGTGGAGACTGGTAGGCGCGGGCAAGCCCATCGATCCCGCGCGTCATTTCATCGTCTGCGCCAACGTCATCGGCTCCTGCCTCGGCTCCAGCGGCCCTGCCAGCATCGACCCGGCGACGAACGAACCCTATGCCATGCGTTTCCCCGTCATCACCATAGCGGACATGGTGCGGGCGCAGGCGATGCTGCTCGATCATCTGGGCGTGGACCGGCTTGCGACTGTCATCGGTGGTTCGATGGGCGGCATGCAGGCGCTCACCTGGCCCACCATTTTCCCCGAACGCGTCGAAAGCTGCATCGTCATCGCCTCCACGGCGCGGCACAGCGCCCAGAATATCGCCTTCCACGAAGTCGGGCGGCAGGCGATCATGGCCGACCCCCACTGGCGCGGCGGCGATTATTACGCGGACGGCATCGTGCCTGGAGCGGGCCTTGCCGTCGCGCGCATGGCGGCGCACATCACCTATCTGTCCGAAGCGGGCCTCACCGAGAAATTCGGGCGGCGCCTGCAAGGGCGGGAGGCGAAGACCTTCGGCTTCGACGCCGATTTCCAGGTGGAAAGCTATCTGCGCCATCAGGGGTTGAGCTTCGTCGAGCGGTTCGACGCCAACAGCTATCTCTACATCACCCGCGCCATGGACTATTATGACATAGCCGAGGATCATGGCGGATCGCTGGCCCGCGCCTTCGCCGCCAGCAAGGCGCGCTTCTGCCTCGTCAGCTTCGATACGGACTGGCTCTATCCCACGGCGGAATCGCGGGTGATCGTCCATGCGCTCAACGCTTCGGGCGCGCAGGCGAGCTTCGTGGAGCTTTCCAGCCCCTTCGGCCATGACGCCTTCCTGCTCGAATGTCCCGAACTCAACCGGGTGGTCGACGGCTTCCTGCGCGGAGGCCGCGCTTGAGCGGGGCGGCGTTGCGCCCCGACCTCGCCCTCATCGCCCGCACCGTGGCGTCGGGCGCGCGGGTGCTGGACGTGGGCTGCGGCGACGGCGCGCTGATGGCGGCGCTGCGCGACGCGAAGCAGGTGGACGCGCGTGGTCTGGAGATCGACGGGGATAATGTCGCCGCCGCCGTGGGACGCGGGCTTTCGGTGGTGCAGGGCGACGCGGACAGCGACCTTGCCTATTATCCCGACCAGAGCTTCGACTATGCGATCCTCAGCCAGACGCTCCAGACGACCCGGCGGCCCGACCGCGTGGTGGAGGAGCTGCTGCGGATCGGCAGGCAGGCCTTCGTCTCCTTCCCCAATTTCGCGCATTGGCGCGGGCGGCTGTCGCTGATGTGGGGCGGGCGGATGCCGGTGACGCGCCTGCTGCCCGACACCTGGTATGACACGCTCAACATCCACCATGTCACCGTCGATGATTTCCGCGCGCTGGTGAAGGAACGCGGCTGGACCATCGACGGGCAATGGTTCCTGAAAGGGGATCGCGAGACCACCCACGCGAACGCCAACCTGTTCGCCGAACATGCGGTGTTCCTGCTGCGGCGCTAGGCCCTACCGCTCCCGCGTCGCGCTGAACTTCACGTCGGGGTGGCGTTCCTGCTGATAGCCCACGTCCCAGGCGCTTTTTGCCATGAAGACGAGGTTGCCGTCGCGGTCCCGCGCCATGTTCGCGCCGTTATAGGCCACCAGTTCCTTGACCGCCGCCTCGCTCCCGGAAATCCACCGCGCCGTGTCGAAGGGGGAGGGTTCCAGCACGGCGGCGACCTTATATTCCGCCTCCAGCCGCGAAATCAGCACGTCGAGCTGCAACTGCCCTACAACGCCCACGCTCCATGCGCTGCCGATCTCCGGATAGAAGACCTGGATCACGCCTTCCTCCGAAAGATCGTCCAGCGCCTTGCGAAGCTGCTTCGTCTTGGTCGGGTCCTTCAGCGCCACGCGCCGCAATATTTCCGGCGCGAAATTGGGCAGCCCCGTGAACCGCACCCCCGCTTTCTCGCTCAGCGTATCGCCCACCCGCAAGGTGCCATGGTTGGGAATCCCGATGATGTCGCCGGGAAAAGCCTCGTCCGCGATCTCGCGGTCCTGCGCGAAGAAGAGGATCGGCGAATGCACCGCGATCGGCTTGCCCGACCCGCTGGGCGTCAGCTTCATGCCCCGCCGGAACCTGCCGGAACACAGCCGCATGAAGGCGATGCGGTCGCGATGCTGCGGGTCCATATTGGCTTGCACCTTGAAGATGAAGCCGGTGACTTCGCTGTCCTCCGGCTCCACCGGCGCGGGCTCGGCCGGTTGCGCGCGCGGCGGCGGCGCGTGCCGGCTCAGGGCGTCGATCAATTCGTTCACCCCGAACAGCTTCAGCGCCGACCCGAAATAGACCGGCGTCAGGTCGCCATGCCGATAGGCCGCCAGATCGAAATCGGCATAGCCGCCCACCGCCAGCTCCGCCTCCTCGCGCAGCGTCTCCAGCCCCTGCGCCGACAGATGGTCCGCCAGCGCATCGTCACGCAGCCCCTGCACATGGACTTCCTTGCCCTCGAACTCCTTGCTGGGTCCGCTCGGCTGGCGCAGGCGGTTCTTCGAAAAGTCGTATATGCCCTCGAACGTCCCGCCCATGCCGACCGGCCAGCTCATCGGGCACACGTCCAGCGCCAGCGCGTCCGCCACCTCGTCCAGCAGGGCGAAGGGGTCGCGGCCTTCCCGATCCACCTTGTTGACGAAGGTGATGATCGGCACGTTGCGCAGCCGGCACACCTCGAACAGCTTGCGCGTCTGCGGCTCGATGCCCTTGGCGGCGTCGATCACCATCACCGCCGAATCCACCGCCGTCAGCGTGCGATAGGTATCCTCCGAGAAATCCTCGTGCCCCGGCGTGTCGAGCAGGTTGAAGGTCACGCCGTCGCGCTCGAACGTCATGACGGAGGAGGTGACGGAAATGCCGCGCTGCTGCTCGATCTTCATCCAGTCGGACCGGGCGCGCCGGTTCGCGCCGCGCGCCTTGACCTCGCCCGCCAGATGGATCGCGCCGCCTTCCAGCAGCAGCTTTTCGGTGAGCGTGGTCTTGCCCGCGTCGGGGTGGGAAATGATCGCGAAGGTGCGGCGGGAAGGTGTCGTCATGGCCAGCCCCTATAGCGATTATTGCCGCCCGCGCCAGCCGCCGCCTTACTCCACCAGCGCCACGTCCATGCGGAACCCGCGCGCCGCGCCGGGAGCCAGCCGCATGATCCCCTGCTTCTCCCACACATCGCCGGTGAAGCCGACCAGATCGGCCATCCCCGCCCAAGGCTCGACGCAGAGATAATGCGCCCCCGGCTTCTGCCAGAGGCCGAGCCACGGCGTATCGGGAAAGCCGATCTTCAACCGCCTGTGCCCCGGCACGCCCCAGGTCAGGCTGCGGCTTTCCAGCCGGTCCCAGATCAATGCGTCGCCCTCGAACATCGCATAAGTCGGCGCGAGCGTGTCGCCGTCCACCGGCGACGCCGCGCTCTCCCGCGCGATCAGCCCCGGCTCGTCCCCCACCTTGCGGATCGGCGCGGGTTCCCCCTTCTCGAAGACGATGCGATGTTCCTCCACCGCCCCGCCATGGGGCAGCGGCCAGGCGAAGGCGGGATGATAGCCGAAGGAAAAGGGCATGTCCGCCTCTCCCCGGTTCGTCACCGTCGCGGTCATGCGCAGCGTCTCGCCCTCCACCGCGAACGCCATGTCCAGCCGGAAATCGAACGGATAGACCGCCCGCGTCTTCCCATCCGCCTCCAGCCGGAAGATGGCGCTGTCCTCCGCCCGCTCGACCAGCGCGAACTCTCTGCGCCGCGCGAAGCCATGCTGCGGCATCGGGTATTCCCGCCCTTCCCACCGATAGGCATCGCCCCGCGACCGCCCGACAAAGGGAAAGAGCAGCGGCGCATGGCCGGTCCACCAGCGCGGATCGGCATCCGTCATCCACTCCCGCCCGTCCGCGTCCGTCAGCGACCATAATTCCGCGCCCAGCGGATGAATGGCGGCGCGCAGTCCGCCCGAACCGATGCCGATCAACTGTTCCTTCATCCTGTCCTCCCATGCTGCCCGCGTTCATAAGGCTTGCGCTCGCCCCTGTCTGCCCGCGCTATTCGTTTCGATAGGGAACCGGTTCCGCTCTTTCTGGTTGTGAAAGGCAGGGAGAATAAGCAGATGAAGATGATTGCCGCGACCGCGCTGTTCCTGATCCTTTCGGCCCCCGCCCTCGCGCAGGAGCAGGAGAAGAAGGACGAGACACTGGACAAGGCGGGCCGCATCGCCACCCAGCCCGTCCGCGATGTGGGCCTCGACAAGGACAAGATTCCCGAAGTGCTGCAACGGGCGGTGGAAAACCCCTATGCGCCCCCGCCCTCGCGCACCTGCAAGGCGCTGAACGCCGACATGACCGAACTGAACGGCGTATTGGGGGCGGATTTCATCGCGAACCGGCAGGAAAATGAGAATCGCGCGGGCAAGATCGCCGAGGCGGTCGGCAAGACGATCGTCAACGCGCTGATCCCCTTTCGCGGCCTGGTGCGCGAGGTCAGCGGCGCGGCCCCCGCCGAGCGGCGTCTGCAAGCGGCGGTCGCGGCCGGCATAGCGCGGCGCGGCTATCTGCGCGGGCTGGCGGTCGGCAAGGGCTGCAAGATCACCGCCACCGTCCCCCCGCCGCCGCCCAAGGAGCCCAAGGAGGAAAAGGACGCGAAATAAGGGCGTCGCGATGGGCACAGGGAAGCATGCGGTCTGTGCCGACGACGGCTTTGGATGATGAGCGGACGGCCTGCTTTCGTGCCTTCGTTCGTTCAGCACTGGCTTCGACAAGCTCAGCCCGAACGGAGGAAGGATGTCCGCAACTGCCCGAAAGTAGACCATGTACGCAGGTGGTTCCGCTTTGGCGCATGATGTTCTAAGCCGCATCCGGCATCTTCGGCTTTCGACGTTCAGGACCAGCATTCCATGTTCACCGGCATCATCACCGACATCGGCACCATCCGCTCCAGCGAGCAGCGCGGCGACCTGCGGCTTGTGATCGGGTGCGGTTACGACATGGAGGGCGTGGCCATCGGGGCGTCGATCGCCTGTTCGGGGGCCTGTCTGACGGTGGTGGAGAAGGGGACGGACTGGTTCGCCGTCGACCTGTCCGCCGAAACGGTGGCGCACACCGCGCCGGGGCTGTGGCGGCAGGGCGGCAAGCTCAATCTGGAACGGGCGCTCAAGGTCGGGGACGAGCTGGGCGGGCATATCGTGACAGGCCATGTGGATGGCGTGGGGACATTGGCGTCGGCGACGGCGGAGGGCGATTCCACCCGCCTCGTCATCCGCGCGCCCGCCGATCTTGCGCCCGCGCTCGCAGCCAAGGGGTCGATCACCGTGGACGGCATCTCGCTGACCGTGAACGGCGTGGAGGACCAGCCGGACGGATCGGTGCATTTCGGGTTGAACATCATCCCGCACACGGCAGCGGCGACGACGCTGGAAGAGCTGCCCGAAGGGCGCGCCTTCAATCTGGAGATCGACGTGCTGGCCCGCTATCTCGACCGGATGCAGAGCCTGCGCCAGCGCACAATGTGATTTCCTCTTGCAATGAATCACATTGTAGTGTGAATGTGATGCCATGTCCGTTTCGGGACAAGGAGTCGCCTCACAAATGTCCGTCGCCCTTATCGATTCGCTTCGTTCGCTCGTCACCGAAGGGGGCATGTCCCGTTCGGGGCTCGCCCGCGCCGCCGGCCTGCACGCCAACAGCCTGCGCCGCCTGGGCGAAACCGACTGGAACCCCACCGCGGAAACGCTGGGCAAGCTGGAATCCTACCTGCTGCGGCGGGAGGGCGGCACGGCGCTCGCCAGCCCCGAAGAGATCATCAACGAAGCGCGCAACGGCCGCATGTTCATCCTGGTCGACGACGAGGACCGCGAGAATGAGGGCGACCTGGTCATCCCCGCGCAGATGGCGACGCCCGACGCGATCAACTTCATGGCGACCCACGGGCGCGGCCTCATCTGCCTAGCGCTGACCAAGAGCCGGGTGGACGAACTGGGCCTCGACCTCATGAGCCGCAACAACGGGACGCGGCACGAAACCGCCTTCACCGTGTCGATCGAGGCGCGCGAGGGCGTCACTACCGGCATCAGCGCCGCCGACCGCGCCCGCACCGTCTCCGTCGCGATCGACGGGTCGAAGGGGCGCGAGGACATCGTGTCGCCGGGGCATGTCTTCCCGCTGGTCGCCAAGGACGGCGGCGTGCTGGTGCGCACCGGCCATACCGAGGCGGCGGTCGACGTGGCGCGGCTGGCGGGCCTCAATCCTTCCGGCGTCATCTGCGAGGTGATGAAGGACGACGGCACCATGGCGCGGCTCGACGACCTCATCCCCTTCGCGCGGAAGCACGGGATGAAGATCGGCACCATCCGCGACCTGATCGCCTATCGCCGCCGTCACGACCATATGGTCGAACGGCGCGCGGAAACGACCTTCGCCAGCCAATGGGGCGGCGAATGGAAGGCGATCAGCTTCTATAACAAGGCGACCCAGACCGACCAGATGGTGTTGCAGAAGGGGCATGTCGATCCCGAGCAGCCGACGCTGGTGCGGATGCACCAGATGTCGATCCTGGACGATGTGTACGGCGCGACCGGGCCGCGCGGCAATCTGCTGACACGATCGATGGAGATCGTCGGCGAAGCGGGCGCGGGCATCATCGTCGTCCTGACGATGCAGGGCAACGCATCGGAATTCGTCACCCGCTTCCTGGAGCGCCACGCGGGCAAGGCGCGTCCCGACATGGACGACGAACTGCGCGATTACGGCGTGGGCGCGCAAATCCTGGCGGAGCTGGGCGTGCACGACATGATCCTGCTCACCAACAGCAACCACAGTCTCGTCGCGCTGGACGGCTATGACCTGGCGGTCGTCGGCCAGCGGCCCATCGACCTCTGACAAGGAAATCGCGAATGGCCAAGTTCCTGATCGTCGAAGCGCGTTTCTACGACCATCTCAACGACCTGCTGATCGAAGGCGCGGGCGCCGCGCTGGAGGAAGCGGGGCATAAATATGACGTGGTCACCGTGCCGGGCGCGCTGGAGATCCCCGGCGCGATCGCGCTGGCGGCGGAAAGCGGGCGCTATGACGGCTTCGTCGCGATCGGCGTGGTGATCCGCGGCGAAACCTATCATTTCGAGGTGGTGTCGAACGAAAGCGCGCGCGGCCTGATGGCGCTCGGCATGGACGGCATCGCCATCGGCAACGGCATCCTGACGGTCGAGAACGAGGCGCAGGCCCTGACCCGCGCCCGCCGCACCGAAAAGGACAAGGGCGGCGAGGCGGCAAAGGCCGCCATCGCCATGCTCCGGCTGCGCGAGCAGTTCGGAGGCTGACCGAATCCGGATTCTCACGCCCGCGACAATATGGAGGCGAGCCGAGGGGCGTGCCCTCGGCCCGGATCGGAGGGCGGAACCGCGCTCCCGCCCGCGCGAGAGCATGGCGCGCTCCTGTCCCTCCGATCAGGACAGGCCCTAAGCGGCCTCTTCCAGCGCGGGGTAGTCGACATAGCCTTCCGCGCCGCCGCTGTAGAAGGTCGCCACGTCCCAGTCGTTGAGCGGGGCATCCCGGCGCAGGCGCAGCGGCAGGTCGGGATTGGCGATGAAGGGACGGCCGAAGCTGATCGCGTCGGCCAGCCCGCTGTCGAGATCGGCCTGCGCCCGCGTGGCGTCATAATCGCTGTTGAGCACCAGCGGACCGGAGAAATGCCGGCGGATGAGCGGCGACTGGCACGGCACGTCGCTGCGGCCAAAAGTGCCGCCCGCGCCGAGTTCGCGCAGTTCGAGGAAGGCGATGCCGATCCGGTCGAGCGCCTGCGCCGCGACGGAGAACAGGCTGGACGGATCGCTGTCGTCCGTGCCCTGCGTCGCGCCATTGGGGGAGAGGCGGACGGCGGTGCGGTCCGCGCCGATCGCGCCCGCGACGCTTTCCGTCACCTCGCGCAGCAGGCGGACGCGATTCTCCGCGCTGCCGCCATAATCGTCGTCCCGCCGGTTGACGCCGTCGCGGAGGAACTGGTCGATCAGATAGCCGTTGGCAGCATGGATCTGCACCCCGTCGAAACCGGCCGCGATGGCGTTGCGGGCAGCGGCCGCATAGCTGTCCAGCAGGGCGGGGATTTCATCGATCCGCAACGCGCGCGGCGTTTCATAGGGCTGCTTGCCTTCATAGGTGTGGGCCTCGCCGGGCGCGGCGGCGGGACTGGAGGAGACGGGCTGCGCGCCCGCCATGCTGGAATGGACGAGACGACCCATATGCCAGAGCTGGGCGACGATCCGCCCGCCCGCCTCATGGACGGCCTGCGTCACGGGCTTCCATGCCTCGACCTGCGCGGCGGTCCAGAGGCCCGGCGCATGGGGCCAGCCCAGCCCCTGCCGCGAAATGCCCGTCGCCTCGCTGATGATCAGCCCCGCTCCGGCCCGCTGGGCGTAATAGTCCGCCATGATCGGCGTGGGCACATGATCGCGCGTGGCCCGCGCGCGGGTGAGCGGCGCCATCAGGATGCGGTTGGACGCGGCGATGGCGCCCAGCTGGATCGGGTCGAACAGGGTCGGCATAGATATTCCCTTCATGAAAGTTTCAATTCGAAACGAGACATGTCGCCCGGAGCCAGCTAGGGAGCCGCCATGGCGAGTTCAATCCCCATCCCGCAAAAGCCTGTACCCGTCATCGCCTTTCCCGCGCTCGTCCTGGCGAATATTTTCCTGGCGGTCGGTCCGGTTCTGGTCCGGCTGAGCGATGTGGGGCCGATCGCGGCGGCCTTCTGGCGGCTGGCGCTGGCCATTCCCTTCCTGTTCCTGCTGGCGCTGCCGAAATTGCGGGCGGCGGCGCTGGACCGGCGGCAATGGGGCCTGATGATCGTGGCGGGCCTGTTCTTCGCCGCCGATCTGGCGACATGGCATGCGGGCATCCACCATACCAAGGTCGCCAATTCCACCATCTTCGGCAATGTGAGCGCGCTCGCCCTGCCGCTATGGGGATTGCTGGTCCTGCGCCTGCCGATGCACCGGCCGCAGCTTCTGGCGCTGCTGCTGGCGCTGGCAGGCGGCGGGATATTGATGGGGGGAAGCTATGAACTGTCGCCCCGCTATCTGCGCGGCGACCTGCTCTGCCTGCTCGCGGGGCTGCTCTATACCGGCTATCTGGTGAGCGTGCAGGACGTGCGCCAGCGGCTCGACAACTGGTCGGTGCTGGCCGTCTCCAGCCTGTCCGGCGCGGTGCCGCTGCTGCTGGTCTCGCTCGGCATGGGGGAGAAGGTCATGCCGACCGACTGGACGCCGCTGGTCGCGCTCGCGCTGTCGAGCCAGTTGATCGGCCAAGGGATGCTGACCTACGCCATCGGCTGGTTCTCTCCGCTCGTGCTGGGGCTGAGCCTGATGATCCAGCCCGCCGTGTCGGCGCTGCTGGGATGGATGCTGTTCGACGAAGGCATGCGGGCGATCGACCTTTTCGGGATGGTGGCGATCGCGGTCGCGCTGATCCTGGTGCGGCTCCCCTGGGGAGCGAGGGCCGGAGCGGCGGAATAGCGAAAAACGCGTTTCCCCCCGCCGGGCCATGCTCTAGAAGGAAAGGATGACCATGGAAGAGCCGACCCTGGACGAAATGCGCGACGCGCTGGCCCCCCTGCTGGCGCGCCATGCCGCTTTCGACGGCTGGAAACCGGAAGCCATTGCCATGGCCGCGGCCGGGAAAGGCATCGACGCGGACATCGCGGCGCTGGCCTTTCCCGGCGGGGCGATGGACATGATCGACGCATGGTTCGCCAGCATCGACGCGCGGATGACGGATGCGCTGCCCGCGCCAACGCTGGCCAGCCTGTCGATCCGCGCGCGAATCACCGCTCTGGTCGAAGCGCGCCTGACCCTGCTCGCGCCCGACCGGGAGGCGTTGCGCCGGGCGGTCGCGGTCATGGCCATGCCGCGTAACGCCGCCCGCGCGGCGAAGCTGGGCTGGCGCGCCGCCGATGCGATGTGGCGCGCGGCCGGCGACGAGGCGACGGATTTCAGCCATTACAGCAAGCGCACGACGCTGGCGGGCGTCTATGCGGCGACCCTCCTGGTGTTCCTGGACGATGAGAGTGACGATCATGCGGAAAGCCGCGCCTTCCTGGCCCGGCGGATCGAGGATGTGATGCGTTTCGAGCGGACCAAGGCGCGGTTCAGGGGCGCGGGCGGCGGCGAGCGGCTCAGCCTCTCGCGGTTCATCGGGCGGTTGCGCTATCCCGCGATCTGAAAGCGAACGGCGACGGGCAAAGCAGATCGTTCGCCTTCCACCCAAAACCGCCATTACCATCCCCGCCCAACCTGAAGCCCGCCGATTCGGGCTGGCCTTGCCGGACGGTAATTGATAGTGACTCGCAAAATGCCGTTGAACGAGTGCCCTTCCTTGCGCCTGACCGAATTGCCGCTGCGACAGCCTGCCTATGTGGACGCCATCGACTGGAACGCTCTGTCGGAGACGGAGGGGCAGCGCCTGCGCGAGTTCGGCCTGTGCGAAGGAGCAAGCGTCGAGGCGTTGAACCATGGCGGGATTTTCGGCCACGGTCCCCTTGCCTGCAAGGTCGGGCGCATGACCATCGCCATGCGCCGCAGCCATGCCGCGGCGATCACCGTGCGCACGGGGCCTGAGAGAATCGCGGCTGAGGGAGAAGCGGTATGAGCACGTTGCCGCTGGTCGCGCTGGTCGGCAATCCCAATGCCGGGAAAAGCGCGCTGTTCAATGCGCTGACCGGCGCGCGGCAGAAGCTGGGCAATTATCCGGGCGTCACCGTGGAGCGCAAGGCGGGGCGGCTGTCGCTGTCCGACGGGCGGCCGGTGGAGCTGGTCGACCTGCCCGGCACCTACAGCCTGTCGCCCGCCAGCCCCGACGAGCAGGTGACGCGCGACGTGGTGCTGGGCAAGCAGGATGGCGAGAAGCGGCCCGACGCGCTGGTGATCGTCGTGGATGCGTCCAATCTCGACAATCATCTGCGTTTCGCGCTGGAACTGATCGCGCTGGGGCTGCCGACGATCGTGGCGCTCAACATGGTCGATCTGGCGACGCGGGACGGGCTGGAACTGGACGCGGCGGTGCTGTCGCGGGAACTGGGCGTGCCGGTCATCCCGACCGTCGCGGTGCGCAAGCGGGGCCTCGACCATCTGCGCCAGGATCTGGAAAGACTGATCGACGGGGAGGCGGCGACACCGCGCCCCGTCTCCGCCGAGCGGGATTTCGACACGCTGCGGGCCGAGGCGCGGCGGATCGCGCGGGCGGCCATCGTCAGGGAAACGGCGTCGCGGCGGTGGACGGCGGCGGTGGACCGGGTGGCGCTGCATCCGGTGTTCGGCCTGCTGCTGCTGCTGGGGCTGCTGTTCGTGATGTTCCAGGCGGTCTACGCCTGGTCCGAAGCGCCCATCGCGATGATCGAGGGGCTGGCGGAAACGGCGAGCAGGGCCGTTAGCGACGCCCTGCCGGACAGCATATTCCGGTCCTTCCTGGTCGACGGGGTCATCAACGGCGTCGGGTCGGTGGTGGTGTTCCTGCCGCAGATCCTGATCCTGTTCTTCTTCATCCTGATGCTGGAGGCGACCGGCTATATGGTCCGCGCCGCCTTCCTGATGGACGGGCTGATGGAGAAGGTGGGGCTGTCGGGGCGGGCCTTCATCCCGCTCCTTTCCTCCTTCGCCTGCGCGGTGCCGGGGATCATGGCGACGCGCACCATATCCGATCCCAGGGACCGGCTGACGACCATCCTCATCGCGCCGCTGATGACCTGTTCGGCGCGGCTGCCGGTCTATGCGGTCATCATCGGCGCCTTCATCCCGGCGCGTGACGTGGGATGGGGCATCGGCCTGCAAGGGCTGGTGCTGTTCATCCTCTATCTGGCGGGGATCGTGGGGGCGATGCTGGTGGCGCTGGCGCTGCGGATGACCGTCACCAAGGGGAAGAGCGGCGGATTCCTGATGGAAATGCCCAAATATCAATGGCCGCGATGGCAGGACATCGTGCTGGGCCTGTGGCAGCGGGCGTTCATTTTCCTCAAGCGCGCGGGGACGATCATCTTCGCGTCCACGGTCATCCTGTGGGTGCTGCTGAGCTTTCCGCGGGTGCCGGACGACAATCCCGCCAGCCAGGTCGACCACAGCATCGCCGGACGGATCGCGGGCGGGCTCAACGTCGTGCTGGAGCCGGTGGGCTTCAACCGCGACATATCGCTGGCGCTGATCCCGGCCATGGCGGCGCGGGAAGTGGCGGTGTCGGCGCTGGCGACGGTCTATTCCATCGACGCGGGCGACGATGAGGAGAAGCTGGAACGGAGCCTGGGCGAGCGGTTGAAGGACAACTGGCCCTTGCCGACGGCGCTGGCCTTTCTCGCCTGGTTCATCTTCGCGCCGCAATGCATCTCCACCATCGCGGTGACGCGGCGGGAAACCAACGGGTGGAAATGGCCCGCCTTCATGGTCGGCTATCTGTTCGTGCTGGCCTATCTGGCGGCCGGCGCGACCTATTGGACGGCGACCGCCCTCGGCCTGGGCTAGATCGCTTCTTTACCCGGACGCGCCGCGCTCTATAAGGGCGGCTTTGGACGCTTTGGAGGGATCATGGCGGGCTCGGTGAACAAGGTCATTCTGGTCGGCAATCTGGGCGCGGACCCGGAAGTCCGCAGCTTCCAGAGCGGCGGCAAGGTGTGCAACATCCGCATCGCCACGTCCGAAAACTGGAAGGACCGCATGACCGGCGAGCGCAAGGAGCGCACCGAATGGCATAATGTGGCGATCTTCGGCGAAGGGCTGGCCGGGGTGGCGGAACGCTATCTGCGCAAGGGCAGCAAGGTCTATGTCGAGGGGCAGCTTCGCACCCGCAAATGGCAGGATCAGTCGGGCAACGACCGCTACACCACCGAAGTGGTGCTGCAAGGGCCGGGCGCGGTGCTGACCATGCTGGACGGCGCGCCGGGCGGCGGTGGTCAGGGCGGCGGCGGGGGCCGTTCGTCGGGCGGCGGCGACTGGTCGGGCGGGTCGAGCGGCTTTGGCGGCGGCGATTATGACGATTTCGGCGGCGGCGGCGGCGGCAATTTCGGCGGCGGTCAGGGCGGCGGCCGCTCCCAGGGCAGCGGACGCGGCGGCGCGGGCGGGCCGAATTTCGACAATGACCTGGATGATGAAGTGCCGTTCTGAAGGTTATTCAGGAACGATTTTTGGGGCGGCGCGAGAGGTTGCGCCGCCTTTTTTGTTGGCGGTTTCAGGAGGACTGGATTTGGCCGGAAGGGGACCTTCTGTCTTCCCCTCCCCCTGAAGGGGAGGGGCTTAATGGCCACAATCCACTCAAACCAGCCGCCGGATCAGGCCGCTGCCGCGACCTTGCCCAGCCCCAGTTCGGCGGTGGCGAAGGCGCGGATGTGGTCGCGCAGGTCCTCGCGTTCCAGCGCCAGCGCCAGATTGGCTTCGATATAGCCCGCCTTCGACCCGCAATCGAAACGGCGGCCGTCGAAGGTCACGCCGTGGAAGGGCTGCCGCCCGATCAGCGACGCCATGGCGTCGGTCAGCTGGATTTCGCCGCCCGCGCCCTTTTCCTGGGTTTCCAGGATCTTCATCACGTCGGGCTGGAGGATGTAGCGGCCCGGCAGGATGAGGTTGGAGGGCGCGGTGCCCGGCGCGGGCTTTTCGACGAGGCCCTTCACTTGCGTCAGCGCGCCGTCGCGGGCGCCCGGGTCGATCACGCCATAGCTGGGGGTCTGCTCCATCGGCACTTCGAGCGCGCAGACGAGGTTGCCGCCGACCTTTCCATAGGCGTCGACCATCTGCTTCATGCAGCCCTGGCCGGGCGCGCCCTTCATGAATTCGTCGGGCAGGAGGATGGCGAACGGCTCGTCGCCCACGATGTCGCGGGCGCACCAGATGGCGTGGCCCAGGCCCAGCGGTTCCTGCTGGCGCAGGAACACGGCGTTGCCGGGGTCGAGCCGGGTGCCTTCCAGCGCGGAGAGGTCCTTGCCCCGTTCGCGCTGCGTGGCTTCGCATTCAAAGGCGATGTCGAAATAATCCTCGATCGCGCCCTTGCCGCGGCCGGTGACGAAGATCATCTGCTCGATCCCCGCTTCCCGCGCTTCGTCCACCGCATATTGGATCAGGGGACGGTCGACGACCGGCAGCAATTCCTTGGGCACCGCCTTGGTGGCGGGGAGGAAGCGCGTGCCCAGGCCCGCGACGGGAAAGACGGCTTTGCGAATAGGCTTGTTCGACATGACTCTCCAATCTCACTGGCGGCGCGCACGGCTTTGCATCGCCGCGCGGGGGGAAAAGGTCAAGCATCGCTCTCCTGAACTATCGGCCCTGAACCATGGCCTGTATCTGGGGCTTGTCAGACTTCCAGCAGCCGCTGTCCCATCTGTTCGAGCGCGACGATTTCCGCGTCGAGCTGTTCCAGCGTCACATGCACCTGCTGGTTGCGGGGATCGCGGCAGGTGAAGCCGCCGGCGGCGGGTTCCTGAAAGCCGCCGATGATGAGCGCGCGGAAACGGTCGACGCGCTGCATGTCGCGCTCGATCGCCGAGATTTCGTTGAGCGCGGTCGCGTTGCGGCGGTCGCGCATGGTGACCATGGTGCGCAGTTCGGTCATCAGCTTGGCCATGCTGGGCCGGTTGCGGGTGCCCACGGTGCGCACGTCGCCCATCGCCTGCCGCATCATGGCGATCTTGGTTTCAAGGCTCTGTTCCATCATGGTCCAGGCGCAGACCAGCCGCCCGACCCCGCACAGCAGCGCCGCGTCCTCCGGCGCATATTCCGAAACCGCCTTCACCTGAACATCCGCAACCAGATTCAACGCAAGACCCCGCAACCCTCGATCTACACCTCGATTTACAAGGGAAACCCTGCACGGAAGGGAGCGGGCATGGCTAGGGTGCGGGCGGGCGCTCCCCCGCGCCACGGGCACGGACCGGCGTCAGCCGTGCCGAATCGTCGGCGGGCCGTGCGGGGCGGCGCCGTCAGAAGTCGATGGCGATGCCCTTTTTCTCCCAATCGCCATAGCGGGTGGGGCTGAGTTCCTCGGTCTGTTCCGGGACTTTATCGATGGGGTCCGGTTGCGGCACGGGCGGGCTTTTGGAGAGATGCGCGGGCGGCTTCACATGCGCGGGGCGCTTGCCTTCATACTGTCCCATGGTGGGCCTTTCGATTGCGGGGGCGCGGGCGTCACCCCATATTCATGTCATCGCCATATTCTGGGCGGCAAAGGAGGATCGTGCAAGTGAGCGGTTTCAAGACGGTGATGCTGATGTCGGCGCTGACGGCGCTGTTCATGGCATTGGGTTACACGCTGGGCGGCAGCGGCGGCGCGGTGATCGCGCTGCTGGCGGCGGCGGGCATGAACCTGTTCACCTTCTGGAATGCGGACAGGATCGTCCTGTCCATGCATCATGCGCGGGAAGTGGATGAGGCGAGCGCGCCGGACTTCTATCGGCTGGTGCGGGAACTGGCGCAGCGGGCCGGGCTGCCGATGCCGCGCGTCTACCTGATCGACGAACCGCATCCCAATGCCTTTGCGACCGGGCGGAACCCCGAGAATGCGGCGGTGGCGGCGACCACGGGCCTGCTGTCCATGCTGACGCGCGAGGAAGTGGCGGGTGTGATGGCGCATGAACTGGGCCATGTGAAGAATCGCGATACCCTTATCATGACGATGGTGGCGACCATCGCGGGCGCGATTTCGATGCTGGCGAATTTCGGGCTGTTCTTCCGCGGCCATGGCGGCAACGGGCAGGGCAATATGCTCGCCGGGATATTGGCGGTGATCGTCGCGCCCTTCGCCGCGATGATCGTGCAGATGGCGATCAGCCGGACGCGCGAATATGGCGCGGACAAGGCGGGAGCGGAGATCAGCGGCGATCCGCGCGCGCTGGCTTCCGCGCTGGCGAAGATTTCCGGACAGGCGGAACGGATCCCCAATCCGGTGGCGGAACGCAATCCGGCGGCGGCGCAGCTTTATATCGTGCCGACGCATGTGAGCGAACTCTTCTCCACCCACCCCGCGACGGAAAAGCGGATCGCGGCGCTGCATGACATGGCGGCGCGGATGGGACCGCCTGCGGTGCGCGCCGCGCCTGCCCGCGCTTCGGCGCTGTCGCCGGTGGGCGCGCCCACGCCCACGCCCACGCGCCGCCGGTCGAGCGCGCTCGATCCGTTGCGGCGGGATTGAAGGGCGGCTTTGCGCCAGGGCGCAAAATAGCCTAGGCGCGGGGAATGGCGCGACCCTCCCGACCTGACGACATAACCGGCCTGCCCGCGCGGCGCGGGGCGCTGCGGCTGCTCGACGCCGTGCTGCGGCGGGGCGAGCCGCTGGAACGGGCGCTGCACGGCGCGGCGCAGGGACTGCCCGCGCCCGACAAGGCGCTGGTCCACGCCATCGCGGCGGAGACGCTGCGCCATCTGCCCGATCTCGACGCGCTGATCGACGGCGCGACGCGCCAGCCGCTGCCGGACGACGCCAAGGCGCGGATGGTGCTGCGGATCGCGCTGGCGCAGGTGCTGGCGCTCGGCACCGCTCCTCATGCCGCCATCGCGACGGCGCTGCCGCTGGTCGATGGCGGGCCGCGCAAGCTGGTCCATGGCGTGTTCGGCACGGTGACGCGGGCGGAGCCGGTGCTGCCCGATCCGCCGATCCTGCCGGGCGAAGTCGCGGCGCGCTGGGCGGCGCAATGGGGCGAAGAGATGCCGAAGGCGGCGGCGCGGGCCTATGGGGCGCGGCCTGCGGTCGATGTCAGCCTGCGCGATGCGGGGGATACGGACGGCTGGGCGGAGCGGCTGGGCGGGACCAGCCTCGCGCCCGGTCATGTGCGGCTGGCCGAGGGCGTCGCGATCCCGGAACTGCCCGGCTTTGGCGAGGGCGGCTGGTGGGTGCAGGACATTGCCGCTTCCTGCCCCGCGCGGCTGCTGGGGCCGGGCGAAGGGCGCGCGGTGCTGGACCTGTGCGCCGCGCCGGGGGGCAAGACGATGCAGCTGGCCGCCGCCGGGTGGCGCGTGAGCGCGGTGGACCAGTCGAAGAAGCGGCTGGAGCGGCTCAGCGAGAATCTTCAGCGGACCGGGCTGTCCGCCGCCATCGTGCAGGGCGACCTGCGGACATGGGCGCCCGACGAGCCGGCGGACGCGGTGCTGCTGGACGCGCCGTGCAGCGCGACCGGCATCTATCGCCGCCATCCCGACGTGCTGCACCGCATCGGCCCGCGCCAGATCGCGGAACTGGCGGCGTTGCAGGCCGAATTGCTGGATCGCGCCGCCCACTGGGTGAAGCCGGGCGGGACGATGATCTACGCCACCTGCTCGCTGGAGCGGGCGGAGGGGGAGGAACAGGTCGCGGCTTTCCTTGCCGGACGGCCGGATTTCGCGCCCTGCCCCGCGCTGGCGGACGAACTGCCCGCCGGGATCGCGCCGACGCGGGAGGGATGGGTCCGCACCCTGCCCGGCGCTCTGGACGCGCAGGGCGGCGCGGACGGCTTTTTCGTCGCCCGGCTGGCGCGGACGGCAACAGGAGCTTAACCCTCCGCCGCTAGACTTCGCCCATGCGCCCGATCGAGCCCCCTGCCGCTGCACCATAGCTGGCCGCTCCATGACCTGCGGGAGCATCTGGCGCCGCTGACGCTGGACCAGGGCATCCTGCGCAACGATGCGATGCTGGCGGCGCGCGGCATGGGCCTGTGGCATTGCGACCTCGCCACCGAAAAGCTGCGCTGGACCGCGGGGGTGTTCGACATTTTCGGGCTGGATCGGCGAAGCGAGGTCACGCGCGCCCATGCCGTGTCGCTCTATGCGCCGGACTCGCGGGAGGCGATGGCAAGGCTGCGCGCTATGCGATCCGTTACCGGCGGGGCTTCACGCTGGATGTCGACATCGACCGCGCGACGGGCGGGCGTTGCGCGGTCCGCCTGATCGCCGCGCCGCTGGTCGTGCAGGGCGCGGTGACCGGCCTGCACGGCGCGAAGCAGAGGCTGGCCAGGGGCGCGGCGGGGATTTCCCATGATTTTCAACCCGCTTCCCGGGCATCGCCACGGTAAAGCGCGCCGCCGCCGCAGCGGGACGAAATGATGCGTTGCCCCGGCCTTTTTCCGCCGCTAAGGCGAGGGGTCCATGACCAGCCCGATCCTCATTTCGCCCTCCATCCTCTCCGCCGACTTCGCCCGTCTGGGCGAGGAAGTCCGCGCCATCGACGAAGCGGGATGCGACTGGGTTCATATCGACGTGATGGACGGTCATTTCGTGCCCAACATCACCATCGGCCCCGCCGTGGTGAAGGCGCTGCGCCCGCATTCGCAAAAGCCGTTCGACGTGCATCTGATGATCTCTCCGGTGGACCTGTATCTGGACGCCTTCGCGCAGGCGGGCGCGGACATCATCACCGTGCATCCCGAAGCGGGGCCGCATATCCACCGCTCCGTCCAGCATATCAAGTCGCTGGGCGTGAAGGCGGGCGTCGTGCTGAACCCCGGCACCCCGGCCAAGATGCTGGATTACCTGATGGATGACGTGGACCTGATCCTGGTGATGAGCGTCAATCCGGGTTTCGGCGGGCAGAGCTTCATCGAGAACCAGCTTCGCAAGATCGAGGCCATTCGCAAGATGATCGACAAGAGCGGGCGCGACATCCGCCTGCAGGTCGATGGCGGCATCGACTTCACCACCGCGCCGCGCGCCATCGCGGCGGGCGCGGACGTGCTGGTGGCGGGCACGGCGACCTTCCGGGGCGGGCCGTCCGCCTATGCCGGCAATATCCGAAAGCTCAGGGGCGGGTGAAGGACCACAAGCGCCCATTCCCCCATTCCGATCCGGCCGGAGCCGAGGATTTCGAGGCAGAAAAGCAGGACGACGGAATCGAGCAGGGCAAGCGGCTCATCCGCCTGACGGATGACAAGGGGCTTTCGCTGGCCCAGAGGATCGCCAACCGCTTCTACCTGCTCAGTTGGAAGACGCCGCTGCACGGCCGCCGCCTCAAGGGCAAATATCCGCTGAAATTGCTGGCCGTGCCGGAGGACGAGATTCCGGGCGATCTGGCGGCGGGCCAGGCGATCCGGGCGGGCTATTTCCTGTTCCGGGGCATGAGGCAGCCCATCGATACGCTGGATTTCGCCAGGCTGGACCTGACGCCGGGCTTCACCGATCATGTCCACGGTTTCCGCTGGCTGCGCGACCTGTCGAGCGTCGCCACGCGCGAGCAGGGCGCGCCGGTCGCCGAAGGGGTGATGCGCCAATGGCTTTCCGCCCATGCCGACGTGCCGAGCGAACCGGCATGGCGGGCGGACAATGCGGGCTGGCGGCTGCTGTTCTGGACGGCCCATGCGCCGCTGATCCTGTCGTCGAGCGATCTGGTCTATCGCTCGCTGGTGCTGAACTGCATCGCGCGGACGGCGCGCCATCTGGACCAGATCGCGGACAAGACGCCGGTGGGCCTGCCGCGGCTGGTGGCGTGGGGCGCGATCGTCGCGGCCTCCATGCTGATCCCCGGCGGCGCGGCGCGCAAGATGTTCGGCGAGGCTGGGCTGAAGCGCGCCATCGACAGCGCCTTCCACGGCGATGGGGGCATCGTGTCCCGATCCCCCATCGACCAGCTGGACGGCATCATGCTGCTGTCCATGGTGGCGGCGGTCTATGAGGCGCGGCGCGAGCAGGCGCCCGCTTTCCTGCATGAAGGCATGGCGCGGGCCGTTCCGGCGCTGCTGGGGCTGACCCATGGCGACGGGGGCCTTGGCAACTGGCAGGGCGCGGGCGCGATCGCGCCCGACCGGGTGCAGGCGGTGGTGCAGGCCAGCCGGGTGCGGACCCGCCCGCTGCGGCAGGCGCGCGAATGGGGGTATCAGCGGCTGGCGGCGGGCGCGACCGTGGCGCAGATCGACGCCGCGCCGCCGCCTGTCGCGCAACTGGCGGCGGCGGGCTGCGGATCGACCGGCGCGATCGAGATCAGCGACGGTCCCCACCGCCTGATCGTCAATTGCGGCGGCGCGGCGCTGGAGGGGCAGTGGATCACCCGCGACCTGGCGCAGGGGCTGCGCACCACGGCGGCGCACAGCACGCTGATCCTGGACGACTGCAATTCGACTGCGCTGCTGCCCGACGGCACGCTGGGCAAGGGCGTGACGGAGGTGGAGCTGAACCGGCAGGAGCTGGAAAATGGCAGCCGCGTCGACCTGAGCCATGACGGCTATGTCCGGCGCATGGGCTATATCCACCGCCGCCTGCTGCTGATGAGCGGGGACGGCAAGGAAATCCGGGGCGAGGACATGCTGACCCCGGCGGAGCGGCGCAAGAAACCCGCCCGGATGCCGCTGCAACTGCGTTTCCATCTGGCTCCCGGCGTCGAGCCGACCAGCACGGCGGACGGCATGGGCGCGCTGCTGCGGATCGACATGGGGGCGCTGTGGCAGTTCCGGGCGAGCGCGGGGAAGCTCTCGGTCGAGGAAAGCCTGTGGGTGGACGCCGACGGCCGCCCTTACCCCACGCAGCAGCTCGTCGTGACGGGCGAGGCGCTGCCCGGCGGGTCAAGCATCGGGTGGTTGTTCAAGCGGGTGGGGTGAGTGCTGGTTCAATTAACGACTGGTCGTGGCACATTCCATAAACCCTCTACGCATCTTTGCTGTTTGCAAAGCCCGCTGCCCACGACATGCCGCCGAACAAACGCAATCCGGCTTGATGGCGCGTCAGGTTCAAATTCGACCCACAAACGGCCGGCTTCTTTAGGCATTGCAGCATATAGCCCGACGTAACGCTTGAACTCCGTTTCATCGATCTTAGCGCCGTTCCATTCAATGTTTCCGGAACGGGTGACTTGCACGAGATAGCCATCTCGGAAACCAGTGCCTTGATCCACTGGAATGGTCGCATCGGGTTCGCCACACGCGACGAGTATTAATATGGCCGAGGATATGAGGACGATCCGCACCGGGTTACCTTATGGTGTCGCAAGAATATCCGCCATAGATAATCTTAAAAGGCGGCTTAGCGACCATCATCGGCCGAAACCGCCCCTCCTCCACCCATACCCATCGCAAGGCTGTATTTTTGCCGCATGGGGCACTAAGGGCTGGGCGGAATCCTTCTGGCGAATCCGAAAAGCAGGGAAATCCATGACTGACGTCACCATCAAGCGCGCCCTTCTGTCCGTGTCCGACAAGGCGGGCCTTATCGAACTGGGGCGGGCGCTGGGGCAGCATGGCGTGGAGCTGGTGTCGACCGGCGGCACGGCCAAGGCGCTGCGCGAGGCGGGGCTGGAGGTGAAGGATATTTCCGACCTCACCGGCTTTCCCGAAATGATGGACGGCCGCGTCAAGACGCTGCATCCCAAGGTGCATGGCGGGCTGCTGGCGGTGCGCGGCAATGCCGAGCATGTGGCGTCGATGCAGGAGCATGACATCGGCGCGATCGACCTGGTGGTGGTGAACCTCTATCCCTTCGCCGCGACGGTGGCGCGGGGCGCGGACCGGGACGAGATCATCGAGAATATCGACATTGGCGGGCCGTCCATGGTGCGCTCCGCCGCCAAGAATCATGAGAGCGTCGCCATCGTCACCGATCCGGCCGACTATGCCCGGCTGATCGCGGAGATGGCGGAGAAGGGCGGCGCGACCAGCTATGATTTCCGGCGGATGCTGGCCGCGAAAGCCTATGCGGCGACGGCGGCTTATGATTCCATGATCGCGAGCTGGTTCGCCTTCGCCGATCAGGGGCAGTCTTTCCCCGACACGCTGGCGGTGGCGAGCAGGCTGGGCGCGACGCTGCGCTATGGCGAGAATCCGCACCAGTCGGCGGCGCTTTACCTGCCGGTCGGGCCTGCCGCGAACGGCATCGCGCAGGCGAAGCAGGTGCAGGGCAAGGAGCTGAGCTACAATAATTATAACGACGCCGACGCGGCGCTGGAGCTGGTGAGCGAGTTCCGCGACGGACCGCCGACCGTGGTGATCGTGAAGCACGCCAATCCGTGTGGCGTGGCGACGGGCGCAACGCTGATCGAAGCCTATGAGGCGGCGCTGGCCTGCGACAGCGTGTCGGCTTTCGGCGGGATCATCGCGGTCAACCGGCCGCTGGACGGCCCCACGGCGGAGGCGATCAGCGGCATCTTCACCGAAGTCGTCGCCGCGCCGGACGCGAACGAGGAAGCGAAAGCGATCTTCGCCAAGAAGAAGAATCTGCGCCTGCTGCTGACGGGCGAGCTGCCCGATCCGGCGCGCGAAGGGCTGATGATGAAGAGCATCGCGGGCGGGCTGCTGGTGCAGGGCCGCGACAATGGGCGGGTGACGCGGGACATGCTGAAGGTCGTGACGAAACGCGCGCCGACGGAGCAGGAACTGACCGACTGCCTGTTCGCCTGGACCGTGGCCAAGCATGTGAAGTCGAACGCCATCGTCTATGCGAAGGGCGGCAGCACGGCGGGCATCGGCGCGGGGCAGATGAACCGCCTCGAATCCGCGCGCATCGCCGCGTGGAAGGCGAAGGACGCGGCGGAGAAGGCCGGCTGGAGCGAAGCGCGCACCATCGGGTCGGCGGTCGCTTCGGACGCCTTCTTCCCCTTTGCCGACGGGTTGCTGGCGGCGGTCGAGGCGGGCGCGAGCGCGGTGATCCAGCCGGGCGGGTCCATCCGCGACGAGGAAGTGATCGCGGCGGCGGACGAAGCGGGGCTGGCGATGGTCTTCACCGGGATGCGCCATTTCCGGCATTGAGGATGGGCCGTATCAGACCGGCGGCGTCGCCCGCCGCCGGAACAGGGGACGCTTCGCGCCCGCATTGAGCACATGGCGGCGGAACAGCCATACGCCCATGCGGATGATGAGGCCGACCCATAGCGCCTGCCATGCGAGCGCCAGCACATGCGGCCAGATCGCGGCGTCCTGCGCCGCCCGCGCGATCATCGCGAAGGGGGACGACAAGGGGAAGACCGCCGCTGCGATCTCCGGCGCGGAGCCCATATGGTCGACGGCATAGGTGGCGAAGAAGAACACCACCATCTGCCCCATGGTGACGGGCATGTTGAGCGTCTGCACTTCCCGCACGGTCGCGGCCTGCGCCCCGATGCCGAGGAACAGCGAGCCGAGCAGGCAATAGGCCATGGCGAAATAGAGCACGCCGAGCAGCAGGAAGACCGGCCACCCGACGGCGGGCGCGGGCGGGGCGAAGCCGGGCCCGGCCAGCAGCGTCAGCGCCGCCATGGCGCAGCCGCCCCAGAAGAGGATGCCGATGAAGCTCATCGAGAGCATCGCCATCAGCTTGCCCAGGAACACCGCGTCGATGGGCACGGCGGCGGCGAGAATCTCGATCACCTTGTTGTTCTTTTCCTCCACCATGTTGGACAGGACCATGCCCGCCAGCAGCATGGTGAGGAGGAAGATCACGATCTGCGCGCCGCGCCCGGTGGCCAGCCGCGCCTGCGTCTGGCCGCTGGCGCTTCGTGCCACGGGATGCCGCTCGACATGCACTTCGGGCAGGATGGCGCGGGTCTTGGCGGCGCTGGCGATCAGGCGGACGTCGCCTTCCAGCCGGGCGATGCCGGACGGCTGGCCCGTCAATACCGGCTGGTCGACCGTCCCGGAGACGACCGCGACATAACCCGCTTCGCTGTCGGCCAGCAGGCGGGAAGGGTCGGCGGGCCATGGCGCCTGTTTGAGGGCGGAGATATGATCCGCGCCGATGCGGCGGGCGATGGCTTCCCGCGCGTCGAGCATCCGGGCGGCTTCCGCGGGCGGCATCGACAGGCCCACCGCCGGGCGCAGGCTGTCGCTGCTGATCTTCTCGCCAAGGCCGCCGAACGCCATGCCGATCAGGATCGGCAGAAGCGGCCCCAGCAGGAAGAACAGGAACGTCCGGGTCAGGATGACCGCCGAAAAATCCCGCCGCGCGATGACCATCGCGGCGCGCATCATATCCTTCATGCCGCATCCTCCCGCGCCCGGTCCTGCTCCATCTGGCGGGCGACCGCTTCCCCGGCGATGGCGACGAAGGCGTCGTGCAGGCCGGGGCGTTCGATCGACAGGCTCTCGATCCCCGCATCGCCGTCCAGCAGCGCGCGCAGCAGCGGCTCGATCCCGCCGTCGGGCAGCGCGAAATGCCACGCCCCGTCCTGCGCCAGCGTATCGGCGGGCAGGGCGGCGCGCCATGGTCCCTCGCTCGCCCGCGTCCGCAGCGTCACCTGCGGACGGAGCCGGTCGCGGGCGGTGGCGACCGATCCTTCGAAGCGGATGCGTCCGCCCGCGACGATGGCGATCCGCTCGCACAATCGTTCGGCATGGGCGATGACATGGGTGGAGAAGAGCACCGTCACGCCCGTGCGGGCCTGTTCGCGAATCAGCACCTCCAGCTTGCCCTGGTTGATGGCGTCGAGGCCGGAGAAGGGCTCGTCCAGCACGATCAGGCGCGGCTGGTGGACGATGGTGCCGAAAAGCTGGACGGTCTGGGCCATGCCCTTGGAAAGCTGGCGGATGGGCTTGTCGGCGGATGCGCCCATGCCGTGCGCCTCCAGCATGGCGCGGGCGCGTTCGCGGCCCGTCTTGAGCGGCAACCCGCGCAGCGCGCCCATGAAGGCGATGGCGTCGAACGCCTTCATCGAGGGGTAAAGGCCGCGCTCTTCCGGGAGATAGCCGATATGGTGCGACTGGCGCAGGGGTTGCGGATCGCCCAGCAGGGTGCGCCATCCTTCGTCCGGGTCGATGATGCCCAGCAGGGTGCGCAGCAGCGTGGTCTTGCCCGCGCCATTGGGGCCGAGCACACCATAGATGGACCCGGCGGGCACGGCGATGTCGACGCCGTTCACCGCGCGGAAGTCGCCGAATGACTTGACAAGCCCCTTGGCTTCGACGGCATAGGCGGGGTGCGGGGTCGATTTATCGCCGTTCATATGCCCCAGATAATGACAGCCGATGCCAGTGCAAATCGAAACCTTGGAACAGCGCCTGAAAGCGGAAGCGGCGCGGCTGGGCTTTGCCGCCTGCGCCATCGCGCGCGCCGACGCCGCGCCGCAGGCCGGGCAAAGGCTGCGCGCATGGCTGGGCGCGGGGCATCATGGCGAGATGCTTTGGATGGAGGAACGCGCGGAACAGCGCGGGTCGCCGCAGGGGCTGTGGCCCGATGTCCGCAGCGTCATCATGCTGGGGATGAGCTATGCGCCGGGACGCGATCCGCTGGCGCTGGCCGATGCGGGAGACCGGGCGCGAATCTCGGTCTATGCGCAGGGCAAGGATTATCACGATACCGTCAAGAAGGGGCTGAAGGCGCTGGCCCGATGGCTGGTGGCGCAGCAGGACGGCGCGCTCAAGGTCTTCGTCGACACCGCGCCGGTGATGGAAAAGCCGCTGGCGATGGCGGCGGGGCTGGGCTGGCAGGGGAAGCACAGCAACCTTGTCAGCCGGACCCATGGAAGCTGGCTGTTCCTGGGCGCGATCTATAGCGAGATCGCGCTGACGCCCGATGAAGGCGAGGTGGATCATTGCGGCAGTTGCACCGCCTGCCAGAGCGCCTGCCCGACCGATGCCTTTCCCGCGCCCTATGTGGTGGATGCGCGGCGATGCATCTCCTACCTCACCATCGAGCATAAGGGGCCGATCCCGGAGGAGTTCCGCGCCGCCATCGGCAACCGCGTCTATGGCTGCGACGATTGCCTGGCGGTGTGCCCGTGGAACAAGTTCGCCGACCGGGCGGCGGCCAACCGCGCCTTTGTGGGGCGGGCGGAGCTGGCGGCTCCGGCGATAGAGGATCTGCTGGCGCTGGACGATGCGGCTTTCCGGGAGATCTTCTCCGGCTCGCCGATCAAGCGGATCGGCCGCGACCGGATGGTCCGCAATGCGGCGATCGCGGCGGGGAATAGCGGCGACCCGCGCCTCATGGAGAAGCTGCGGCCCCTGGCGGTCGATCCCGATCCGGTCGTGGCCGAGGCGGCGAGATGGGCGATGGGGCGGCTTTCGATCTAGCGCCCCTGCAAGGAGGTGGCGCAACCGGCCGGGTCGACATCGGCGCCCGAAGGCGCGCGGGCGTCGACATGGGTCACGACCGGCTCCTTCCCCTGCCCCGGCGGATAGAGATAGGCGTCGAGCACGCAGCGGCCATTGGCGAATTGCAGTTTGCGCATGGTGCTTTCGCGGATGTCGAGGCGCGGCGTGCCCAGCATCTGCGTCAGGTGCCGCGCGTCCATGCCCATGAGCGGGCCGGTCTTCATGAAGGCGCTGGCGGGTGGACCGGCGGGCGGCGCGGGCTGGCGCGTCTGGGGCACCACGCCCCCCGCTCCGCAGGCGGCGAGCGGCAGCGACAGCAGGGCGACGGGGAGCAGACGGGAGGGTTTCATGCGCTTTTCCTTCTGACGCCGTGCAGCATGTGCACCGCCATAGCCGCGCTCCACACCGGCGCAAGCAGGTTGACGAAGGGCGGGATCAGAAGAAGCGCCGAAACGAGGCCCATCAGCCACCGGCTGCCGCGCGGGATCGGCGGCAGCGAAGGGTGGCGCGGTTGCACCATGTCGGCGAGATCGCGGCCGAGCAGATAGGCGTTGAGGGCCAGGAACAGGCCGATGCTGCCCACGCCCGTGATTATGAGGACCAGATAGGCTGGCAGGGCGGCGATGTTCCAGCCCAGCGTCCGGCCAAGCGAGGCGAGCGCGAAGCGCAGGCTGCGGGCCGGGCCCATGGGACGGGCTTCGCGCGCGGCCTGCGGATAGCTGTCCCGTTCCACCGCCATGACGATTTCGTCGGCGTAGAAGCCCATGACCGCCATGGCGACGGCGCGGAACAGCAGCCAGCCGAGCGGGACCATGGCGAGGGCGGTCGCGGCGGCTTCGGCCAGTCCCCCGCCGCCCCAGTCGAAATGGAGCCGGACGAGGTGGAAGACGCCCCATAGCGCCCCGCCCAGCGCCAGGAAGATCAGCAGCGTCCATGCCAGCGACTTGAGGAGCAGCCGCCGGGTCGCGGCATGGAACAGGATCGGGAAGGCGCGCAGGGCGGCGGCGATGACCATGGAGCAGCTATCCTCCGCTCCGCCCGCGCCGTCAATCAGGGCCGTTGCGCGCGGGCGGCGGCATGGGTAGAGACGGACGCACCATCATCCCTTCCTCCTCCCCTTTCAGCATAAGGATAACGCGTGACCGCTTCCGCCCCCGCGCTTGATATCGTCGCCATCGGCAACGCCATCGTCGATGTGCTTGCCCGCAGCGACGACGGCTTCCTCGCCGAACGCAGCCTCAGCAAGGGCGCGATGCAGCTCATCGACGCGGAGATGGCCGAGCGGCTCTATGCCGACATGGAGGCGGGCAGGGAGATCAGCGGCGGGTCTGCCGCCAACACGCTGGCGGGAATCGCGGCGCTGGGCAAGAGCTGCGCCTTCATCGGGCAGGTGTGCGACGATCAGCTGGGCACGGTGTTCGCCCATGACGTGCGCGCGCTCGGCATCCGGTACGACACGCCGCCGGCGAAGGGCGACGTGCCGACGGCCCGCTGCCTGATCCTGGTGACGCCCGACGGACAGCGGACGATGAACACCTTCCTCGGCGCGTCGCAGTTCCTGCCGCAGGAGGCACTGGACCTCGACCTCATCGGGTCGGCGGGCATCCTCTATCTGGAGGGTTATCTGTGGGACCCGGAACAGCCACGCAAGGCGATGCGGGCGGCCATCGACGCGGCGCGGGGCGCGGGGCGCAAGGTCGCCTTCACCCTGTCCGACACCTTCGTGATCGAGCGGCACCGGGCGGATTTCATCGACCTGATCGACGCGGGGCAGATCGACATCCTCTTCTCCAACGAGGGCGAGATCCAGTCGCTCGCGCAGATTCATGATTTCGAGAAAGCGGTCGCCGCCATCGCGCCCAAGGTGCCGGTGCTGGTGTCGACGCGCAGCGAAAAGGGCGCGATCGCGGTGGTCGACGGCATCCGTTACGAAGTCACCGCCGAGCCGGTGGCGCAAATCGTGGACACGACCGGCGCGGGCGACCTGTTCGCCGCCGGCTTCCTTGCCGCGCATATCGACGGCATGGATGTGGAGCATTGCCTGCGCCTGGGCGCGGCGGCGGCGGCGGAGGTGATCGCCCACTGGGGCGCGCGGCCGGAAGAGGATTTGAAGCTGATCCGCGCGAAGCTGTTCGGTTGAATCGGGATTCGTGCTCCTGCGAAGGCGGGAGCCCGGTAACTTTCATCTCCCTACGCCGCCTTGCGGAATAGCGCCCGGTCGTCCGGGCCGAAGCCCCAGCGCCAGATGACGAGGCCGTAGACGCCCAATATCGCCGGGATGCCGAAGACCAGTTCGACCCATTCGAGCTGGCGGGGCAGCGCGACGAAGGCGCCGCCCACGATACAGGCGATGGCGGACGCGCCCAGCAGCGGCCAGCGCCATGCGTTGACGGGCGCGCTCAGCAGGTGCGAGAGCAGCCGCGCCTTGACCAGCGCGCCGACGCCCAGCGCGATGGTGAGCGCCAGAGCGGGCGCGGCGGCGACCACCATGTCCGCCCAGCCCATCTGCCGGGCGAACAGGATCAGGATGAAGCTCAACCCGGCCTGAAGCCCGATCATGAAGAGGGAGATCATCAGGTTGCGGTGCCGGGCGATGTAGACCAGCGCGGATTCGCTTACCACGGCGGTGGCGGCGACGACTTCGGCGAGCAGCAGGAAGGCGAGCGCGCCGGTGCCGCCGACGAAATGCGGGCCGACCAGACCCATGACCGCTTCGCCCGGTATGCCGAGCGCCAGCGCGATCCCCGCCTGCGCGGCGATGATCCAGAAGCCGACCTGGCTGACCTGCCTGGCGATGGCGGAAAGATTGCCCTCCGCCAGGTTGCGGGTGATGACGGGGCCGAGGATCGGGTCGAAGCTGGTCTTGAGCTTCTGCGGCAGGGACGCGACCTGCTGCGCGACATAATAGATGCCGATCACCGCCGGGCTGACGAAGAGGCCGAGGATCGCCATGTCGAGCCTGCGCGATCCCCATTCCACGCCGTCCGCCGCCGCCAGCGGCAGGTTGCGCCGCGCCAGCCGCCACAGGCGCCCGACATCGGGCCGCCAGCCATAGGGGATGCCGTAATGGCGCGTCATGGGGATGATCGAAGCGACCAGCGCGGCGATCATCGACACCACATAGGAGAGGATGAGGCCGTCGCGGGTCGAATAGAAGGCGAAGGCGAAGGCGCCGATGCTGATCGCCCATGGCTCTATGATCGAACGCGCGCGCACCGTCGCGCCGATGTCGAAGCGATAGGCGCAGGCGGCCAGCGCCACGTCCGACCCGGCGACCGCGATCACGATCAGGGCGAGCAGCCGGTCCATGCCGTTGATGGTGCTGTTGGGGAACATGGCCTGCGGAAAGGCGATCAGCAGGCCCGCCCCCAGCACGGAGGCGGCCAGCGTCACCATCATCGCGTCGGTCACGACATGGGAATGGGGCCGCTGGGTCTGGGCCAGCGCGCCCGCGAGGCCGCGCTTCAGGCCGAGCGTCGCCAACTGCGCGATGAACTCCACCACCAGCACGGCATAGGCGAAGCGGCCCAGCGCGTCCGCGCCATACCAGCGGCCCGCGATGAACAGGAAGGGCAGGCGCGCGGCCAGGCGGAGCAGAAAGCCGAAGATGTTGATGCGCCCGCCCTTGGCGAGCGCCGCGATGTCGTCCTGCGATCCGGAAGGGGCTGCGTCGGCGGCCAAGCTGCTGTCATTCCCCTGTCGCGTCATGATTGCTGCCGGATATAAAAGATAAAATGCCGCGCGGCGAATTTATTCGGCGCGGATCGGGCGGGCGAGCAGCGCGTCGATGACTTGCGGCAGGGGCGCGGCATCCTCCAGCAGGGCGCAGACCGCTTCCACCACCGGCATTTCGACGCCCGACGCGCGCGCGGCTTCGCGCAGCACGGGGGCGGTGAACGCCCCTTCCGCCACGGTGCGCCGGTTGGCGAGCAGGGCGGCGGCGGGATGCCCTTCGCCCAGGCCCTTGCCCAGCGAGAAGTTGCGCGAGTGGGTGGAGGAACAGGTGAGCACCAGATCGCCGAGGCCCGACAACCCGCCCAGCGTCTCCGCCCGCGCCCCGCGCGCGAGGCCGAAGCGGGTCATTTCGGCGAAACCCCGGCTGATGAGCGCGGCGCGGGCGTTGAGGCCCAACCCCGCCCCTTCCGCGACGCCGCAGGCGATGGCGAGGACGTTCTTGACCGCGCCGCCGATCTCCGCGCCGATCACGTCGTCCGACAGATAGGGGCGGAAGGCCGGGCGCGCGATGCGGGCGGCGATGCGGGCGGCAAGGTCGGCATCGGCGCAGGCGAGGGTGATGGCGGTGGGCAGGCCCTTCGCCACTTCGCTGGCGAAGGTCGGGCCGGACAGGACGGCGATGGGCGATCGGGGCTGGGCCTGCTGCGCGACTTGCGACATCAGCAGGTGGGAGCCTGCCTCTATCCCCTTGGAACAGAGGATCAGCGGCACGCCCACGGGGGCCTGCGCCACGACGCTGCGCAGATGCTGGGCGGGGCAGACGACCAGCAACAGGTCGCGGTCGGCCATGTCGGCCATGGCGCCCGTCGCCTCTATGCCGGGGCTGAGAGGAATATCGGGCAGGTAGAGCGGATTGGCATGGTCGCGGTTCACCGCCTCCACGACTTCGGGTTCCAGCGCCCAGAGGCGGACCTGCTCGCCGGCGGCGGCCAGCAATTGCGCCAGCGCCGTGCCCCATGCGCCCGCGCCGATGACCCCTGCCTTCATGCTTTCACGCTCTTCATGCTTTGACTCCGGCTCCACGCGCCTTTTCCGCATCCGGATCAAGCGGCCATCGCGGCCGGGCCGGGATGGTGAGATCGTCCACCAGACCGGCCGCATAGCGCTCCGCCCCGGCCCATGCGATCATCGCCGCATTGTCGGTGCAAAGCCAGAGCGGCGGCGCGACGAAGGGCAGTCCGGCTTCCTCCGCCAGCGCCATGAGCGCGCCGCGCACCGCCTGATTGGCGGCGACCCCGCCCGCGACGACCAGCGCCGTGACGCCGGGGCTGGCGGCGAGCGCGCGGCGGGTGCGGTCGATCAGGCAGTCGACCACGGCCTGCTGGAAGCTGGCGGCGATGTCCTGCGCGCTGTGCTTGCCCGATTGGGCGGCGCGCATGACGGCGCTCTTGAGGCCCGCGAAGGAGAAATGCGGATCGTCCGTGCCAAGGAGCGGGCGCGGCAGCGGCACGGCGCGGGGGTCGCCCTTTGCCGCAGCCTTCTCCACCGCCGGGCCGCCGGGGAAGCCGAGGCCGAGCAGCTTCGCCGTCTTGTCGAAGGCTTCGCCCGCCGCATCGTCGATGGTGGTGGCGAGCCGCGCATAATCGCCGGGGCCGCGCACATGGAGAAGCTGGCAATGGCCGCCCGACACCAGCAGCAGCAGATAGGGGAATTGCAATGAGGGATCGGCGAGGCGCGGCGAGAGCGCATGGCCCTCCAGATGGTTGACCGCCACCAGCGGCTTGCCCGTCGCATGGGCGAGCGCCTTGCCGGTGACGAGGCCGACCATGACGCCGCCGATCAGGCCCGGACCCGCCGTCGCGGCGATCACGTCCACATCGTCCAGCGTCATCGCCGCGTCGGTCAGAGCAGCCTCTATCAGCGGGGCCAGCGCCTCCACATGGGCGCGCGCGGCGATTTCCGGCACGACGCCGCCATAGGGACGGTGCGCCTCCTCCTGCGTGGCGAGGCGGTGGGCGAGGACCTTCCCCTCCGCCGTCACCAGCGCCGCCGCCGTTTCGTCGCAGCTTGATTCCAGACCGAGGATGATCGTCATTGCCGCTTCCATCTAATGCGCCCGGCCATTAGAGCAAGCCGCATATGACAGGAAGAGATCGACCGTTGCGCCTCGGCACCAGAGGCTCCCCGCTGGCGCTGGCCCAGGCGCAGATGACCGCGCAGGCCCTGCGCGCCCGCTTCGGCTGGCCGATGGAGGCGATCGAGACGGTCGTCGTCCAGACCAGCGGCGACCGGATTCAGGACCGCGCGCTGGCCGAGATCGGCGGCAAGGCGCTGTGGACCAAGGAGCTGGACCGCGCGCTGGCGGAAGGGGAGATCGACTTCGCCGTCCATTCGATGAAGGATGTGGAGACGATCCGCCCCGACGCCATCCGCATCGCCGCGATGCTGCCGCGCGCGGATGTCCGCGACAAGCTGATCGGCGCGGAGCGTTTCGAGGCGCTGCCCGCCGATCCGGTGGTGGGGACCAGTTCCCCGCGCCGTGCCGCGCAGGTCCGGCGGCTGCGGCCCGATGCGCGGATCATCCTGTTCCGGGGCAATGTCGCGACGCGTTTGGGCAAGCTGGAGGCCGGGGAAGCCCATGCCACGCTGCTCGCCGCCGCCGGGCTGGACCGGCTGGGCCAGAGCGAGGTGGGCGCGCTGGTTCCGCTGGACGTGATGCTGCCCGCGCCGTCGCAGGGCGCGGTGGGGATCGAGACGCTGGGCGGCCATGCGCGGATGCTGGAACTGCTGGGCGAGATCAGCGATGCCGGCACGTTCGACTGCGTGATGGCGGAGCGGGCGGTGCTCAAGGGGCTGGGCGGCACCTGCCATTCGCCCATCGCGGCGCTGGCCGTGCTGGAGGACGGCGCGATCCGCCTGCGCGCCGAGATATTGAGCGCGGACGGGCAGGAGACGGTCGCCGACGAAGCGCGGATCGCGCGTGGCGATGCCGAAGCGGCGGAGGCTTTGGGCCGGGGACTGCTGGAACGCGCCAGCCCTGCCCTGCGCGCCCTGTTCGAGGCGTGAGGCCGCTCGTCATCCTGCGGCCCGAACCGGGCGCTGGCCGGACGGCGGCGCGGGCGGCGGAGATGGGGCTGACCGCCGCTTGCTGCCCGCTTTTCGAGGGGCGGGCGCTGGATTGGGACGCGCCTTCGCCCGGTGGCTTCGACGCCCTGCTCATCACGAGCGCGCAGACCGTGCGGCTGGCCGGGCCGCGACTGGCGCTTTATCGCGCGCTGCCCGCTTATGCCGTGGGCCGGGCGACGGCGGCGGCGATGGCGGCGGCGGGATTCGACGCGGTGATCGCGGGCGAGACGGACGGCAGCGCCATCGCCGCCCGGATCGCGGCGGACGGGCATCGAACCGTCTTTCTGCCGGGGGGCGTCGATACCGCGCCTGTCGATCCGGGCCCGCTGAGCCTGCATCGGGTCGCGGTCTATGAGATGGTCGAGACGGATGCGGGCGCGCTGGACGGCCTGATCGGGCAGGCGGCGGTGCTGATGATCCATTCCCCGCGCGCCGGGCGGCGGCTGGCGGGGCTGGTGGCGCGGGAACGGCGCGGCAGGCTGCATGTCGTCGCCATCAGCGCGGCGGCGCAGGCGGCCTGCGGCGAGGGCTGGGCCAGCGTTCAGGCTGCCGAAAGGCCCGATGACGAGAGGATGCTGGCTCTTGCCCGCCGATTATGCGAATGAACGGCTCCCAATGGAAGAAAAGCCGCCGATGAGCGAACAGGAAAGCGCCGCGATCGCCCCTCCGCCTCCCCCGCCCCCGCCTCTCCCGCCCTCGGCGGCGGACGTGCGCGGCCGGGTTCCGTGGACGATGCTGATCCTGCTGCTGCTGGCCTTCGTCATCGGCGTGGCGCTGACCATCTGGGCGATGCCGCTGATCCAGAAACGATGGATGACGCCGGCGCCGGCCATCCAGGCGGCCGCTTCGCTGCCCGGCGGGCCTGTCGCATCCGCCACCGCCATGCGCCCGCTCACCGCCGATGCCGCCGAGCTGCTCGACAGCCGCGTGGTGCAGCTGGAGGAAAGGCTGAGCCGCATCACCGTGGAGGCGCAGGCGGCGTCGGGCAATGCGACCCGCGCGGAAGGGATGCTGGTCGCCTTCGCGGCACGGCGGGCGCTCGATAACGGGGCGCCGCTCGGCTATGTCGAGGGGCAGTTGCGGCTGCGCTTCGGACAGGCGCAGCCGCGCGCCGTCGCCACCATCATCAACGCCGCGCGCGAGCCGGTGACGCTGGGCGACCTGCGCGGCGGCCTGACGCAGATCGCCGCCGAGATCACATCGCCCCCCCGCGACGCAAGCTGGTGGCAGGCGCTGGAGCATGAGGCGCGTGAGCTTATCACCATCCGCAAGGCATCCACCCCCTCCCCGCGCCCGCAGGCGGCGATGGAGCGCGCGCTTCGCGACATGGATGCGGGGCGGGTCGACGCGGCGTTGCAGGAAGTGCAGCGCATGCCCGACCGGGCGGCGGCGGACCGCTGGATGCAGTTGGCGCGGCGCTATCTGGAAGCGCGGCGGGCGCTCGACCTGATCGAAACCGCCGCCATATTGGAGCCGCGCCAGACGCGCGTGGCGGACGGCCTGCCCTCGCCCCCGGCTCCCTGAAGACTGTCACAAACGACGAATCGAGTGTCATCGGCGATGAAACCGATGGACGGTCGCCGCATTTGTCACGACAATGTCATCTTTGCCCCTGGGCTTGAGAAGGATTGCCTTGCCGTGCCTCCCTATGCGGATGCCATCGCGAATTTCTGGAAGGGCCGTTTCCCCGCCGGCCCGAAGGCCGTGGCGCGTCCGCCGATCCCGCACCTGCTGGGCAATGCGGCGCTGCCCTTCGATCTGGCGCGGACGCGCAAGAGCCTGCCCGAACTGGCGCAGGCCATTCGCGGGGACGGGCGGCATCTGCTGCTGATCCCCGGCCTGATGGCGGGAGAGCGGCGGATGGAGCCGCTGCGCGAGGTGCTGAACGCCGCCGGGTTCGACGCGCATGGCTGGGGGCTGGGCCGCAATCTGGGGCCGAAGATCGACAGCCTGGAGCAGATCGACCGGCGCGTCGACGCGATCCGCCGGTCGAGCGGCGCGCCGGTGACGCTGGTGGGATGGAGCCTGGGCGGGCTGTTCGCGCGCGAATATGCCAAGTTCGCGACGCACAAGGTCGGCGGCGTGGTGACGATGGGCACGCCCTTTTCCGGCGATCCGCGGGCCAATCATGCCTGGCGGCTCTATCAGTTCGTGGCGGGGCATCCGGTCGATTGCCCGCCCTTCGCCTGCCGCCGCGAGGAAAAGCCGCCGGTGCCGACCGTGGCTTTATGGTCGGCGCGGGACGGGGTGATCCTGCCCGAATGCGCGCGCGGGCGGAAAGGCGAACGCGACCGCGCGATCGAGGTCGACTGCACCCATATGGGCTTTGCCGCCGCGCCCGAAGGCATATTGGCGGTGGGCCGCGCGCTGGAAGCTATGCGCGCGAACTGAGCCGCGCCAGCGCCTCTTCCTTCCCGATCAGCGAGAGAAGCCGGCCCATATCGGGCCCATGATCCATGCCGGTGAGCGCGCGGCGCAGGGGCAGGAACAGCGGCTTGCCCTTGCGCCCGGTTTCGCCCTTGAGCGCATCGGTAAGGGCGCGCCATTCGCCGCCGTCGAAGGGAATCTCCATCAGCAGGCGATGGGCGGCGGAAAGGAAGTCGCGGTCCTCCGCCTCCGGTGCGGGCGCGTCGAACGGGCCGGTGACGATGCGCCACCAGTCCGCCGCCTGCGCGACGATTTCCAGATTGGGGCGGATCGCGTCCCATGCGGCTTCGTCCATGCCGGTGGGCAGGCGGCCGGCCACCGCCGCATAGGGGAGCATATGGACGATCTTCTGGTTGAGGGTCGCCAGTTCCCCCTCATCGAAGCGGGCCGGGGCGCGGCCGAAATGGGCGAAATCGAAGCTGTCGATCAGCGGCCGCACATCGGTGAAGGGCTCTATCGCCATGCTGCTGCCGAGGCGGGCGAGCAGGGAGAGGACCGCCATCGGCTCCAGCCCTCCCTCGCGGAAATGCGCGACGCCGAGCGAGCCGAGGCGCTTGGACAGCTTGCCTTCGCTGCCGGTCAGCAGGGCCTCATGCGCGAAGGCGGGGAGCCGCGCGCCCAGCGCGGCGAACATCTGGATCTGCGTCGCGGTGTTGGACACATGATCCTCGCCGCGCAGCACATGGGTGACGCCCATCGCGATATCGTCGATCACCGACGGCAGCATGTAGAGCCATGACCCGTCGGCGCGGCGGATCACCGGATCGGAGAGCAGCTTCGGATCGAAACGTTGCTCGCCCCGGATCAGGTCGTTCCAGAGGATCGGCCGGTCATGGTCCAGCTTGAAGCGCCAATGCGGCTTGCGGCCTTCCGCCTCACAGGCGGCGATCTGTTCAGGCGTGAGGCTGAGCGCCGCGCGGTCATAGACGGGGGGCAGGCCGCGTCCCAGCAGCACCTTGCGGCGAAGCTCCAGCTCCTGCTGCGTCTCATAGGCCGGGTAGACATGGCCCGATGCCTTCAAGGCCTCGAACTTCTCCTCATAGAGGGCGAAGCGATCGGACTGGCGCGCCTCATCGTCCCATGTCAGGCCCAGCCATGTAAGGTCGGCGCGGATGGCGTCGGCATATTCCGGGCGCGAGCGTTCAAGGTCCGTGTCGTCCAGACGGAGCAGGAACTTGCCCCCGCTCTTGCGCGCCCACAGCCAGTTGTGGAGCGCGGCGCGGATATTGCCGACATGGAGATGGCCGGTCGGCGACGGCGCGAAGCGGGTGATGACGGTCATAGGGTCCGGAAGGCGTTGGTGATCGGATAGCGGCGGTCGCGGCCGAAATTGCGTATGCCGAGCTTCACGCCGGGCGGAGCCTGACGGCGCTTATATTCGGCGATGTAGAGCAGCCGTTCGATCCGGGCCACGGTGTCGCGGTCGAAGCCGCGCGCGACCAGTTGCTCGACCGACAGTTCCTCCTCGACAAGGCCGTAGAGGATGGGGTCCAACACCTCATAGGGGGGCAGGCTGTCCTCGTCCTTCTGGTTCTCGCGCAGTTCGGCGGTGGGCGGCTTGGCAATGACGCGCTCGGGCATCACCGGGCCGGAGGGGCCGAGGCCGAGCGAGGGCCTGTTTTCGTTCCGCCAGCGCGACAGGTCGAAGACCGTGGTCTTGTAGGCGTCCTTCAGCACCGAATAACCACCCGCCATGTCGCCATAGATGGTGGCGTAGCCGACCGACATCTCGCTCTTGTTGCCGGTGGTGAGCAGCATGTGGCCGAATTTGTTGGAGAGCGCCATCAGCGTGACGCCCCGGATGCGCGACTGGATATTCTCCTCGGTGAGGTCGCGCTGGCGGCCTTCGAACGCATCGCCCAGCATCGCGTCGAAGGCTTCGACCGCCGGTTCGATGGGGATGCTGTCGTAGCGCACGCCCAGAAGGCGGGCGCATTCCCTGCCGTCGTCCAGACTTTCCCGCCCGGTGAAGCGGGACGGCATCATCACGCACCACACCCGGTCCGCGCCCAGCGCATCGACGGCGACGGCGGCGGAGAGCGCGGAGTCGATCCCGCCCGACAGCCCCAGCACCACGCCGGGGAATCGATTGCGGTTCACATAGTCGCGCAGGCCCAGCACCATCGCATTATAGATGTCGGCGGGATGGGCATCCAGTTCGTGGCGCTCGCCGGGCAGGCAGACCCACTGGCCGTCCCATTTCTCCCATGTGGTGAGCACCAGCGCTTCCTCCCAGTCGGGAAGCTGCTGCGCGATGGAAAGATCGCCGTTCATGACGAAGGAGGCGCCGTCGAACGCCAGTTCGTCCTGTCCCCCGACGCGGTTCAGGTAGACGAGCGGCAGGCCGGTCTCCCGCACCCGCGTCCCCGCGACGGCGTTGATGCGGCGGTCGTCCTTGTCCACCTCATAGGGGCTGCCATTGGGGCTGATGAGGATTTCCGCCCCTTCGGCCTTCAGATGCGCGGTGACGAAGGGGAACCAGATGTCCTCGCAGATCGGGACGCCCAGCTTCACGCCGCGAAACTCGATCGGCGCGGGCAGCGGACCGGGAGCGAACAGGCGTTTTTCGTCGAACGTCCCGTAATTGGGCAGTTCGCGCTTCTGCCGGATCGCCGTCACCGCGCCATTTTCCAGCAGCGCGACCACATTGAACAACACGCCCTGCGAGGCGACCACGGTGCCGACCAGCATGGCGGGGCCGCCATCCGCCGTCGCCTGCGCCAGCCGGTCCAGTTCCTGATTGGCGCGGTCGACCAGGGCGGGCTTCAACACCAGATCCTCGGGCGGATAGCCGATCAGCTGCAATTCGGGATAGACGATCAGGTCCGCGCCCGCCGCCCGGCCCCGCCATTCCAGCATCGCGTCGGCATTGGCCGCAAGGTCGCCCACGCTTTGTGTCATCTGGGCCAGGGCGATCACGAGTTTGTCGGTCATGGCCGGCCCCTAGAGCATTTTGCCGCGACGCGCAAAAGCGCCTTTCCACCGGGGGCCTGCGCCGCTAAAGGGGCGTCGATTTTCCGCACTCGTCATCATTCCGTCACGGGGTTTTCGCCATGAAGCTGATGTCCGGCAATTCCAACAAGCCGCTGGCGGCCGCCATCGCCGACTATATCGAGATTCCCCTGACCGACGCCAGCGTCCGCCGCTTCGCCGACGAAGAGGTTTTCGTGGAAATCCATGAAAATGTCCGGGGCGAGGACGTGTTCGTGCTGCAATCGACCAGCTATCCGACCAACGACAATCTGATGGAACTGCTCATCATGATCGACGCGCTGAAACGCGCGTCGGCCAAGCGAATCACGGCGGTCCTCCCCTATTTCGGCTATGCCCGGCAGGACCGGAAGCCCGGCCCGCGCACCCCGATCTCGGCCAAGCTGGTCGCGAACCTCATCACCACGGCGGGCGCGAACCGCGTCCTTTCGGTCGATCTCCACGCGGGGCAAATCCAGGGCTTCTTCGACATCCCGACCGACAATCTGTTCGGCGCGCCGGTGATGTCGGCCGATATCCAGGCCCGCTTCGGCGACCGCAACCTGATGGTCGTGTCGCCGGACGTGGGCGGCGTGGTGCGCGCCCGCGCGCTGGCCAAGCGGCTCGACAACGCGCCCCTCGCCATCGTCGACAAGCGGCGCGAGCGGGCGGGCGAATCGGAAGTGATGAACATCATCGGCGACGTGAAGGGCCGCTTCTGCGTCCTGATCGACGACATCGTCGATTCGGCGGGGACGCTCTGCAACGCCGCCGCCGCGCTCAAGGAAGCGGGCGCGGAGGAAGTCGCCGCCTATGTGACGCATGGCGTGCTGTCGGGCGGCGCGGTGGCGCGCGTGGAAGCATCGGCGCTCAGGGAACTGGTCATCACCGATTCGATCCAGGGGTCCGATGCGGTCTGCAACGCGCAGCGCATCCGCCATCTGCCCATCGCCCCGCTGCTGGGCGAGGCGATCAAGCGGATCGCGGACGAAAGCTCCGTCTCCAGCCTGTTCGATTGACCGGGAATCGCGGCGACCAGGGAAAGCGAAAGTCGCGCGGCGCGACTTTCAGGATGCGGCGGGCAGCAGGATCAGCGGAAGGCTGAGGATCATCGCCAGCGCCACGACGATCCGCTGGCCGCGCGAAATGCCCAGGGGGCTGCCCCGCCACAGCATCGGGCAGGCGAGCAGCGCCATCGCCAGCAGCAGCATGGACAAGGTGGCCGATCCGCCGACCGGCATGTCCTGCCGCAGGGCCAGCCCCGCGAACAGGCAGATGAAGCTCAATATCCAGCCGACCGGCGCCACCCCGCGCTCCCTCATTTGCGATGGAAGGGCAGCTTAGCGGCGGCAGGTTGCGGAAGGCTTAAACCTCGTCCGCCCAGGGATCGTAGCTGCCGAAGCTCCAGACGTTCCCTTCCGGGTCCAGCGCGGTATAGCCGCGTCCCGGATAGCCTTGATTGTCCTGCGGTTCCTGCACCACCACCGCCCCGGCGTTGCGGGCATGGAGGCAATGCGCGTCGGGATCGGGCACCACGACATAGACGCACCCCGTCACGCCGCCCAGGTCGCGCGCGGTGGACCATGTGTAGAGCGACTCACTCTCCATATCCTTGACGCTGCCCAGCATCACCATGCCGCCGTCCAGCACCAGCTGGGCGTGGTGGATGATGGAAGGATCGCCGGCATCCGCATAGACGGCGTGCCGGTCGAAACCGAAGGCTTCGCACAGGAATGCGATCGCGGCGGGCGCGTCGGCATAGCGAAGGCATGGAATGACGAGGGAACCGGGCATCTTGTCCTCCTGTGAAGAGAATCGCCTGCTGCCTCATCAGCCTAGCGCGAACCCTGCTTTGCCGCTAGGCGGGTGCCTATGACGACCCGCGACGACCTGACCCTCGCCCACCGCCTCGCCGACGCCGCCGGCGAAGCCATTCGTCCCTTCTTCCGCGCGCGATTCGACCTGGAGTTCAAGTCCGACCGGTCGCCCGTCACCGAAGCGGACAAGGCCGCCGAAGCCGCGATCCGCGCCCTGTTGGAAAAGGAACGGCCCGGCGACGGCATCATTGGCGAGGAATATGGCGCGACCCGCGAGGATGCGGAGCGGGTGTGGATACTCGATCCCATCGACGGGACGCGCAGCTTCGTCGCCGGGCGGCCGATCTTCGGCACGCTGATCGCGCTGACGCAGGCGGGATGGCCGACCGTGGGCATCATCGACCAGCCCATCGCGAAGGAGCGCTGGGCCGGGATGGTGGGCCAGCGCACGACCTTCAACGGCAGGCCCGTCCAGACCCGCGCCTGCCGCTCGCTGGAGGACGCGATCCTCGCCAGCACCGCGCCGCAGCTCTTCCCCGGCTGCACGGGCGAGCATTTCTCGCGCCTCGCCGCGCAGTGCCGCGACACGCTATGGGGCGGCGACTGCTATAATTACGCGCTCGTCGCGTCGGGTCATATCGACATCGTGGTCGAGGCGGGGCTGAAGCTGCACGACATCGCGGCGCTGGTGCCGGTGGTGGAGGGCGCGGGCGGGCGCATGTGCGACTGGGCGGGCGATCCGATCGACGCGCAGGGCGACGGGCGCGTGATCGCCGTGGGCGACCCGGCGCGGGTGGACGACATCATCGAGGCTCTTGCCCAAGGGCATGAGGGCCACTGACCGTCATGGACGAGGGCCGGTCTCTTCCCGCACCGCCGCGTCGAACGCGGCGAAGGTCGGCGCGTCGAAACAGACGAACATGACGTGCCGGAAGGAATCGGGCGTGGCGCGCAGTTCCTGATGCACCGTCCGGGCGGCGATCGTCGCGGCCTCCTCCCTCGGGAAGCCATGCGCGCCCGTCGAGATCGCCGGAAAGGCGAGCGACCGCAGGCCATGCTCCCGCGCCAGATGGAAGACGGACCGGTAGCAGGAGGCCAGCAGGCGCGCTTCGTCGCCATTCCCGCCGCGCCAGACCGGGCCCACCGCATGGATCACATGCCGGGCGGGCAGGCGATAGGCGCCCGTGATGCGCGCTTCCCCGACCGGACATTCGCCCAGGGTGCGGCATTCGGCCCGCAGGTCGGGACCGGCCGCGCGATGGATCGCGCCGTCGACGCCCCCTCCGCCCAGCAGCGAGCCGTTGGCCGCATTGACGATGGCGTCCACCTCGCAGCGGGTGATGTCGCCGGTCAGCACGCTCCAGCGCGCCCAGCCGACCATGTAGATGCGCCTGTCCTCCGGCATCCGCCTGCTCCTTTCCCCGCCGCGCCCAAAGCCCCGGCCGGCGGGCATGTCCGAATCGCCTTGCCTTTCCGCCACCTTGTCATTATGGCGCGCCCTTCGCGATATTTAAGGAAGGACTGCCCGGCCAAAAAGGGCTGCCGTGGCCGTCCGCAATCGTCGCGCTGGAAAAGGAGACGAAAATGCCCAAGCTCAAGACCAAGAGCGGTGTGAAGAAGCGCTTCAAATTCACCGCTTCCGGCAAGGTCAAGCACGGCGTCGCTGGCAAGCGTCACCGCCTGATCAGCCACAATGCGAAATATATCCGCCAGAATCGCGGCACTTCGGTCCTGTCCGACGCCGATGTGGCTCATGTGCGCCTCTGGGCGCCCTACGGCCTGAAGTAAGGAGTAGAGGCACATGGCACGCGTAAAACGTGGCACGACCACCAAGGCGAAGCATAAGAGGATTCTGGATCAGGCGAAGGGCTATTATGGCCGTCGCAAGAACACGATCCGCATCGCCCGCCAGGCCGTCGAAAAGGCCGGGCAATATGCCTATCGCGACCGCAAGGTGAAGAAGCGGACCTTCCGCGGCCTGTGGATCCAGCGCATCAACGCCGGCGTCCGCGCCGAGGGCCTGACCTACTCGCAGTTCATGCACGGCCTGAAGCTGGCCGGCGTGGAGCTGGACCGCAAGGTCCTGGCCGACATCGCGATGCACGAAGGCGAGGCGTTTAGCGCCATCATCGCCCAGGCGAAGGCCGCGCTGCCCGCGGCCTGAACCAGTCGATCGCAAGATCGTCCAAGGGGCGCCGGGGCAGATGCTTCCGGCGCCCTTTCGGTTTGGGCGGCACATGCTCGCCCGACCCTTTCCTTGGCGCGCCGGCCCCGCTAAGGCGCGGGCAGGTTCAAGCCAATCCGGCTATGGGAAGATCATGACCGAAATCAGCGCACTCAAAGCGGGCCTGCTGGCCGACATCGACAATGCCGACACGCTGGACGCCGTGGAGGCGCTGCGCGTCGGGGCCATGGGGAAGAATGGCGTGGTGACGGGCCTGCTCAAGACGCTCGGTCCCATGAGCCCGGAGGAGCGGCTGGAGAAAGGCCCGCCGATCCAGGATCTGCGCGAATCCGTGACGGCGGCGCTTGCCGGGAAGAAGGCGGCGCTGGAGCAGGCGGCGCTCGACGCGCGGCTGGCTTCGGAACGGATCGACATGACGCTGCCCGCCGACATCGGGCCGCAGGGGTCGGTGCACCCAGTGTCCCAGGTGATGGACGAGCTGGCGGAGATTTTCGCGGACCTCGGCTTCTCCGTCGCGACCGGGCCGGAGATCGAGGACGACTGGCATAATTTCACCGCGCTCAACATTCCCGAGACGCATCCGGCGCGGGCGATGCACGACACCTTCTACTTTCCGGATGCGGAAGACGGCGGCAGGATGCTGCTGCGCACCCACACATCCCCGGTGCAGATCCGCACGATGACGGCGACGCCTCCGCCGATCCGCATCATCGCGCCGGGCCGCGTCTATCGCAGTGACAGCGACGCGACGCACACGCCGATGTTCCACCAGATCGAAGGGCTGGTGATCGACAAGGGCATCACGCTCGGCCACCTCAAATGGACGCTGGAGACGTTCCTCAAGGCGTTCTTCGAGCGCGAGGACATCGTGTTGCGGCTGCGGCCCAGCTATTTCCCCTTCACGGAGCCTTCGGTGGAGGTCGATGTCGGCTACACCCTCGTCAACGGCCAGCGGGTGATCGGCGGCGACGGCGATGCGGCGGACGGCGGCTGGCTGGAGGTGCTGGGCAGCGGCATGGTGAACCGCCGGGTGATCGAAGCCTGCGGGCTCGACCCCGACGAATGGCAGGGCTTCGCCTTCGGCACCGGCGTCGACCGGCTGGCGATGCTCAAATATGGGATGAACGACTTGCGCGCTTTCTTCGACGGCGACCTGCGCTGGCTGCGGCATTATGGTTTCTCGGCGCTGGATGTGCCCACGCTGAGCGGAGGAGTGGGCGCATGAAGTTCACGCTGGGCTGGCTCAGGGAGCATCTGGATACGCAGGCGAACCTCGCCACCATCCTCAAGACGCTGAACGCCATCGGGCTGGAGGTCGAGGATGTCGAGAATCCGGCGGAGAAGCTGGGCGCGTTCCGCATCGCCAGGGTGCTGACGGCGGAGCGTCATCCGCAGGCGGACAAGTTGCAGGTTCTGACGGTCGACCATGGTGACGGGCAGCCCTTGCAGGTCGTGTGCGGCGCGCCCAATGCGCGGGCCGGGCTGGTCGGCGTGTTCGGGGTCGAGGGCGCGGTGGTGCCGGCCAACGGCATGGTCCTGAAGAAGACCGCCATTCGCGGGATCGAATCGAACGGCATGATGTGTTCGGCCCGTGAACTGGAACTGGGCGAAGATCATGAAGGCATCATCGAACTGGCCGAAGATGCGCCGGTGGGGCAAGCCTATGCCGCATGGGCGGGCCTCGACGATCCGGTGATCGACGTCAGCATCACCCCGAACCGGCAGGACTGCATGGGCGTGCGCGGGATCGCGCGCGATCTGGCGGCGGCGGGACTGGGGACGTTGAAGCCGCTCGCGATCCCGGTGGTCGAGGGGAGCGGGCCGGGTCCGGACGTGCGGACCGAGGATAGCGAGGGATGCCCCGCCTTCTTCGCGCGGACCGTGCGGGGCGTGACCAACGGCCAGTCGCCCGCATGGATGGCGCGGCGGCTGAAAGCCATCGGGCAGAAGCCGATCAGCACGCTGGTCGACATCACCAACTATGTCATGATCGACCTCGGCCGTCCGCTGCACGTCTATGACATGGGAGCGCTGAAAGGCGGCCTCGTCGCGCGCAAGGGCAAGCCCGGCGAGGAAGTGCTGGCGCTGAACGGCAAATCCTACACCGTCGACGGGACGATGACCGTCATCGCCGACGATGTAGCGGTGCACGACATTGGCGGCATCATGGGCGGCGAGCATTCGGGGGCGCAGGACAGCACGACCGACGTGCTGATCGAATGCGCCTATTTCACGCCGGAGCGGATCGCCGTCACCGGGCAGAAGCTGGCGCTGACCAGCGACGCGCGCGGGCGGTTCGAGCGCGGGGTGGACCCGGCGTTCCTGGACGATGGCCTGTCCATCGCGACCGACCTTGTGATGAAGCTGTGCGGCGGGACGCCGAGCGAGCCGACGCGGGCGGGAGAACCTCCGCTGGCGCCGAAGACACTGCGCTACGATCCCGCGCAATGCCTGGCGCTGGCGGGCGTGGATGTCGCGGCGGACGAGCAGAAGCGCATTCTGGAGAGCCTGGGCTTCGGCGTGGCCGCAGACGCGGGGGCATGGACGGTCACGGTGCCGACATGGCGGCGCGACGTGGACGGCTGGCCCGATATCGTCGAGGAGGTCGTGCGGATCGTGGGGCTGGACAAGGTGCCCTCCACCCCCCTGCCCCGCGCGCCGGGCGTGGCGCGGCCGACCGCCACCCCCGAGCAGATGGTCGAGCGCCGGGTGCGCCGCACCGCCGCCGCGCGCGGGCTGGCCGAGGCGATCAACTGGTCCTTCCTTTCCGAAAAGGAGGCCGCGAGCGTGGGCGGGGGCGACTGGACGCTCGCCAATCCCATTTCCGAGGATCTGAAGGTGATGCGGCCTTCGCTGCTGCCGGGGCTGCTGTCGGCCACGCGGCGCAACATGGATCGCGGCGCGGCTTCGGTACGGCTGTTCGAGCTCGGGCGGCGCTATTTCTCTGATCGGGAGCGCGCGACCGTGGGCTTCGTGCTGGCGGGCGAGAAGACGCCGCGCGGCTGGCAGACCGGCAAGGCGCAGCCCTTCGCCGCCCATGACGCGAAAGCCGAAGCCGCCGCCCTGCTCGCGGCGGCGGGCGCGCCGGTCGGCAATTTGCAGAGCTTCGGCGAGGCTTCGGGGGCCTATCATCCCGGCCAGTCGGGGACGCTGCGGCTTGGCCCCAAGACGGTGCTGGCGGAATATGGCGTGCTGCATCCGGGCGTCGCGAAGCAGTTCGGCCTGACCGGCGCGGTGGTCGCGGGCGAGATCTTCCTCGATGCGATTCCGGCGAAGCGCAAGGCCGGCTTCATGCGCGCGCCCTATGCGCCGCCCGCCTTGCAGGCGGTGAAGCGGGACTTCGCCTTCCTCGTCCCCGAAGCGGTGGAAGCCGATGCGCTGGCGCGCGCGGTGCGGAACGCGGACAAGAAGGCGATCGTCGAGGCGCGATTGTTCGACATGTTCGCCGGGCCGGGCGTGGAGCAAGGGTATAAATCCCTCGCCATCGAAGTGACGTTGCAGCCGGGGGAGAAGAGCTTTTCCCAGGAGGAACTGGACGCGATCAGCGGCGCGGTGGTGAAGGCGGCGGAAAAGCTGGGCGGGACGTTGCGGGGGTAAAGGCCGAGACTGTTGAAAAAGTCGTTGGGTTGACGGCGGTGCTTGGCAGTGGAGCGACGATCGCCGATGCAATCGAGGGCTGTATTATCCAGTCATGCTTGCCGGTCTGGTGAGCAGACGGAGGTTCTGGGCCGATGCCGCCATCAAGAACTCCTCTGCCGCTCCGCTGAGCCCTTTCAACTTCAACCTTCGGATGCCCATGGTACGTTTGAGATGGCCGAAGAGCCGCTCGATACGCCTTCGCAATCGTCGGGATCGGGCATAGTCATCGGTCTGCGCGAGGGCCTGGGCGCGATCCCGCGCCTCCTGATCGAACGAACGGGTCAGCGTCCGCCGTGTCCCTGTAGTGCATTGCTCGCGAACGGGACAGGCTTTGCAGTCGCTGCCTTTCGGACGGTAGAAATGCACGCGATGCGCTCGATCGTCGCCACGATATGTCAGCGATCTTCCTCCGGGACAGGTGAAGCTGTCGTTCTGGGGGTCATAGGTGAAGTCATCCCGGCTGAAGATGCCCGGCACCTGGCGCTGGCGGTCGATGACCGGGATATGCGGCACAATCTCGCGATCGAACAGCCAAGCAAGCAGCAGGCCACTGCCATAGGCCTTGTCGGCGGCAATGCGTTTGGGCGTGATACCGAGACGCTGACCGACGCGCTCCACCATGACCCGCGTCGTCGCCACCTCCGCCGCGAAGCGTGCCGGACTGGCCTCGACATCGAGGATGCAGCCGGTCTCGGTGTCGATCATGGAGTTGGTGGCGTAGGCAAACCGGGCGCGGCCATGCTTTGACGACCACGCACTTTGTGGGTCGATCGGCGACACATGCTTGGGCGTGGATGGCTCCGGCTCATCCGGTGGCGTCGGCAGCGCCGCATCGAGGGCGGCGAGATATTCGCGCACCGCGCGGCTGCTGCGGTACTGGCCGCGCAGGGTATCGGGCGCTTCGCTCCCCGGCAGCTTATGCTCATAGTTGGCGTCGGCTTCGACCATGCTGGCGTCCACGGCGGTGTCGTGGCCGATCACGAGCCCCGCCTCGACACAGCGGCGGACGACCTCATCGAACAGCAACCGGTGCAACTCTCCGTCGCGGAAGCGGCCATAGCGGTTCTTGCTGAAGGTCGAATGGTCCGGCACGCGACCGTCCAGATCAAGGCGGCAGTACCAGCGATAGGCAAGGTTGAGATGCACTTCCTCGCATAGCCTGCGCTCGGACCGGATGCCGAAAAGATAGCCCACCAGCAGCATCCGCATCATCAGTTCGGGATCGATCGATGGTCGCCCCATCGCGCTGTAGCTGCTGGCGAGATGTTCGCGCACGAAGCCGAAATCCAGAACCGTATCAATCCGCCGCAGCAGATGATCCGCTGGCACATGATCGTTCAGCCGAAACTCGTAAAACAGCCGATCCTGCCCATCCAGCTTACCCATCATCGCCGCATCTCCCGACTACACTCGCGATGGAATCACTCCCCCAGCCGCAACTCAAGCGACTTTTTCAACAGTCTCGACGGTATTCGATCCACAGTCTTGGCAGCTATCGGCCAGAAGGGGACACTCCTTCATTCGTTCGGGCTGAGCGAAGTAGAAGCTTTCCACCGAACGAAGTGAGGTGTTGCCTTCGACTTCGCTCAGGCTGACCCTTCGACAAGCTCAGGGCGAACGGGGGTTGGCATCTAAGCCGCGACAGTCCGCTCCCCACCCCAGAACAGCCTTTTTCCGAACCGCTCGCATTTTCCTACGGCCGCGTTAACCAAATATTGGCATAAGGCTTGCTCTAATGATCCCCGCTAGCAAAGGGGATTGTTCACGTGTCGGCATTTGCGGACATCACAGTGCAGGGGGCTTCGACCGGCAATCGCGTCACCAACGCGATCGCCATGGCCAGCCGCCGCACGGGCGTCGATTTCGGTTACCTGCTGGGGCAGGCGAAGATCGAAAGCAGCCTCAATCCCCATGCGCGCGCGGCCACATCGTCCGCGCGGGGGCTTTATCAATTCATCGACCAGAGCTGGCTTGCCGTCATCGACAAGCATGGCAGCGAATATGGGCTGGGCTGGGCCGCCGACGCGGTCAGCCGGGGCGCCAATGGCCGCTATTATGTGTCGGACCCGGACTTGCGGCAGCAGATCCTCGACCTGCGCAACCATCCGGAGACGGCTTCGGTCATGGCGGCGGAACATGCCGCCGACAACAAGGCCTATCTGGAGCAGCGGCTGGGGCGCGAGGCGCAGCCGGTCGATCTTTATCTCGCGCATTTCCTGGGCGTGGGCGGGGCGGCGAAGTTCCTGTCCAGCCATGACCGCGCGCCGCAAGCGACGGCGGCTTCGCTGTTCCCGGCGGCGGCGCGGGCCAATCGCTCGATCTTCTACGACAAGCAGGGCCATGCCCGCAGCTTCGCCGACATTCGCGACCGCTTCAACGCCAAGTTGCAGAAGGGCATGGATTCGCTGGGCGGAGAGGTGCGCTATGCCGATGCGGCGCTGCCCACCGGCGCGAAGGCCGTCCAGCCCGCCGACTATGTGCGGATCGAAACCCAGCGCCTTGCCAGCGCGGCCGACGTGAGCGTCCGGCCGCAGCCGCAGACGGCGCGTCTCGCCTATCTCATGCTCGCCACCCTCGGAAGGTAACGGCTTCTTATGACTCCCGCCCAGGTCAAGACGAAAATCTGGATGAACGCCGCCAGGGGCGCGGTGCTGCCCATCGCGACGCTGATGGTCGTGCTGTTCATGATGGTGCCGGTGCCGGCGGTGATGCTGGACATCGGGTTCATCACCAACATCATGATCTCCCTCGCGGTGTTGATGGTGGCGCTGAATGCCGCCAAGCCGCTCGATTTCTCCAGCTTTCCAACGGTGCTGCTGTTCGCGACCTTGCTGCGGCTGGCGCTCAACGTGGCGTCCACGCGCGTGGTGCTGGTGTCGGGCCATGAAGGATCGGACGCGGCGGGCCATGTGATCGAAGCCTTCGGCCATTTCCTGATCGGCGGCGATTATGTCGTCGGCATCTTCGTCTTCGCGATCCTGATGATCATCAACCTGGTCGTCATCACCAAGGGCGCGGGGCGCGTGTCGGAAGTCAGCGCGCGCTTCACCCTCGACGCCCTGCCGGGCAAGCAGATGGCGATCGACGCGGACCTGAATGCGGGCCTGCTGACCCCGGAGGAAGCCAAGGTGCGCCGCCGGGAAGTGGCGACCGAGGCCGATTTCTACGGCTCCATGGACGGCGCGAGCAAGTTCGTGAAGGGCGATGCGGTCGCGGGCATCCTGATCCTGGTCATCAACATCGTGGGCGGCATCATATTGGGCGTGGCGAGCCATGGGCTGGCCATCGGCGAGGCGGCGCAGACCTATATCGTGCTGGCCATCGGCGACGCGCTGGTGGCGCAGGTGCCCGCGCTGCTGCTTTCCATCGCGGCGGCGGCGATCGTCACCCGCGTCGGCAGCGAACAGGATCTGGGCGGGCAGATCGCCAGCCAGTTCGGTTCGGGCCGGGCATGGGTGCCGGTGGCGGCGATCCTCGCCTTCCTCGGCGTGCTGCCGGGCATGCCGCATATGATCATCCTGCCCGCTGCGGCGGTGGCCGGCTTCATCGCATGGCAGCTGCGCAAGGCGAGCCAGCGCAAGGCGGCGGAACCCGCGCCCGCCCCCGCGCCCGCCAATCCGGCGGTGATCGAATGGGACGACGTGTCCGACGGCGCGATCCTGGGGCTGGAGATCGGCTATGGGCTGATCGGGCTGGTCGACGAGCGCAAGGGCGCGCCGCTGATGGCGCGGATCACCGGCATCCGGCGGCAGCTTTCCAAGGAACTGGGCTTCGTGGTGCCGATGGTGCGGGTGAAAGACAACCTGTCGCTGGAACCCAACCAGTATCGCATCACCATCGCCGGCGTGGTCGTGGGCGAGGATGAGATCTGGCCCGAGGACCTGCTGGCGCTCGATAGCGGCGCGCTGGAAGGCACGGTGTCCGGGCGCGAGACGAAAGACCCGACCTTCGGGCTGGAGGCGGTGTGGATTTCGCCCGCCAAGCGCACGGAAGCGGTGGTCGCGGGCTATACGGTGGTCGATCCGCCGACGGTCGTGGCGACGCACCTCAACCAGCTGATCGCCATGAATGCGAGCGAGATGTTCGGGCTGGACGAGGCGCGCAAGCTGCTCGACAACCTCAAGGACGCCGCGCCGCAACTGGTGGACGGGCTGACGCCGGGGCTGCTCAGCCTCACGCAGATTTCCGCGCTGTGCCGCGCGCTGCTGTCCGAAGGGATCGCGCTCAAGGACTTCCGCCGCATCTGCGAGGCGATGGTCGACGCCGCGCGGCCCGACATGACGCACGAACAGCTTGTCGAAGCGGTGCGGCAGCGGATCGGGGCGCTGATCATCCAGGGGCTGGTGCCGGTGAAGATGCCGCTGCCGGTCATCACGCTGGACGGCGATCTGGAGGCGCTGCTGGCGCAGGCGATGCGGGTCGCGGGCGATGCCAGGCATCCCATCGAACCGGCGCTCGCCAACCGCATCATCGAGGCGGTGGTGCAGGCGGCGCGGCCCCTGCTGGGGCAGGCGCGGAATTTCGCCATCGTGACGTCGCCCGTGGCGCGCCGGGCGCTGGCGCGGCTGTTCAAGCCGCATCTGCCGGAAACGCCGGTGCTGTCCTTCCTGGAAATCCCGGACGGCAAGGGAGTCGAAGTCGCGGCCGTGGTCGGCGGCGAGCAGCGGCCCATCCCGCGCCATGATCCCGCGCCCGCCCGCGAGCGGGTCGCGTAAGGAGGCTTGATCCATGTATATGAACAAGGTCACCGCCGGATCGGACGCCCTCACTTATGGGCGGCGGGGGAGCGCGCATTCGCCCGAACGACTGGCGCGGCAATATATGCCGCTGGTCCGCAAGATCGCCTGGCATGTCCATGGCCGCGTATCGAGCGCCATCGAGATCGAGGACCTGCTTCAGATTGGGATGGTGGCGCTGGTCGAGGCGGCCAATGGCTTCGAGGACCGGGGGCTGGGTTTCGCGTCCTATGCGCAGATGCGCGTGCGCGGCGCGATGATCGACCATCTGCGGCGGCAGGCCACGCTCTGCCGCTCCGCCATGGCGCGGCGGAAGGAACTGGCCGGCGTGCGCCGCAAGCTGGAGCAGCGTCTGGGCCGGACTCCGGGCGAGGCGGAGATGGCGGAGGAAATGGGGCTGGACGCCGCCACCTATCGCCAGATCGCCGACGGGGCGGAGATGGTGCAGCATATGAGCATGGACGAGGTTTATTCCGACCAGTCCATGTGGTTCGCCGACGTGGAAGATCGGGCCGACGACGTGATGGAGCGGGAGTCGCTGAAAGCGGCGCTGGCGGACCATATCGGCGCGCTGCCGCAGCGCGAGGCGCTGGTGTTGCAGCTTTACTTCGTCGAGGAGCTGAATCTGGAGGAGATCGGGCAGGTGCTGGACATCGGCGCGGCCCGGGTATGCCAGATCAAGAAGGCGGCGCTGGACAAGCTGCGCGAGAAATTGCGGGACTGGGATTGATTTCTGGTTCGGGGATGGCGGGTTTCGGCCTTTGCGGACACTCCTTCATCGGTTCGGGCTGAGCGAAGTCGGAGCTCTCCACTGAGCGGAGCGAAGCGGCCTCCCTCCGGTCGGCCGTGCCCTTCGACTTCGCTCAGGGGGAACGGAATGAGGAAAGCGGACCGTCGCCAATCCACCCAAGCCAGACAGCCCCTAAACCCCCCGCGCCGCCGCGTAGATCTCCAGCCGGTCGACGCCCAGCCGCCTTTCGTCCGTCAGCACCCATCGCCCATGCGCGTCCGCCAGATCGGCAAGCCCGATTTCGCCCAGCGCCGCCATCCCCTCGCCGATCAGGATGGGCGCGCGATAGAGCAGCAGCCGGTCGACCAGCCCGGCGCGCAGGAAAGCCGCCGCCGCCCCCGCGCCGCCCTCCACCAGCAGGTGATCGACCCGCTCCAGCGCCGCGATGTCCTCCGGCCGCCCGATCCGTTCCCAGCCTTCGGGCGCATCGCCCCGGCTCAGCAGGATGCGGCGCGGCGAGCGGTCTTCCAGTCCCGCCAGCCGCACGTCGAGTCGCGGCGCGTCGGCGCGCAGCGTGCCGCCGCCCACCAAAATGGCGTCATGCCGCGCCCGCTCCAGATGGGCGTGGGCGCGGGCGTCGGGGCCGGTGATCCAGCGGCTCGACCCGTCGGCCAGCGCGATCCGCCCGTCCAGCGACAGGCCCAGCTTCAGCGTCACGGCGGGCCGCCCCAGCGTCTGCCGCCGCAGGAAACCGGCCATGGCGGCGCGGGCCTGCGCCTCCATCACGCCCATCTCGACGGCAATGCCATGCTCGCGCAGCCATGCCGCGCCCTGTCCGTCCGTGCGCGGATCGGGATCGCGCAAGGCGATGACCACGCGGGCGATCCCTGAGCGGGCGATCAGGTCGGCGCAGCGCGGCCCGCGCGGCGACAGATGGAAACAGGGCTCCAGCGTCACATAGGCCGTCGCGCCCCGTGCCTGCTCCATCGCCTGTTCCAGCGCCTGCGCCTCGGCATGGGGGCGTCCGCCCTTCTGCGTCCAGCCGCGCCCGGCGACGCGCCCGTCGCGGACGATCAGGCAGCCGACATTGGGATTGGGGGTGGAAAGGCCGCGCCCCCGTTCCGACAGGGCGATCGCCGCCGCCATGAAGCGCCGGTCGGCGGCAGGATCAGGCGTCATGGCGCTCAGCGCGGGGCCGCTCCGGCCGTGGGCTTTTCCGCGCTTTCCGCCTTGGCGAGGCGCGAATCGAGCTGGGCGTTGATCTGCTTCAGCGCCTCCTGGCGGCGGGCGCGGTTGCGCGCCTCGTCCTCGCGCCAGTCTATGCCGAAAATGTCGGCGACATGCTGCATTTCCTTCTGCTTCTTCTCCAGCAGGGCCTCTCTCTTCGCCAGGTCGATCTTCTGTTGCAGGATGATCGCGGCGTCCGACCGGCTGGCGTCCCAGTTCTGCACATAGATGATCTGGTTGCGCGTCGGCATGGTGTTGGTGTTGGCGTCGATCACGAACACCCAGACGATCAGCCAGGTGATCGCGATGGACAGGCCCAGCAGCGGCCATTTGTGCGGACGCTGCGCGCGGAAATAGCTCCACAGGTCGTGGGCCGCGCTCTTGGGGGAAACCGGACGGGGAAAGATCGCCATCGCGCCGATATAGGACAGGAGCGGCCCGGATGCAAAAGGCGTTCATGCGCCTTTCCATTCACCCACCGTTCGGCCTGGGCCTGTCGAAGACCCCTGAGCGAAGGCGAAGGGCTCCTGAACAGGCTCAGGCCGAACCAGGCCCCCGGACCGCTCCCATCCGCCTCAATTGTCGCGCAGCCGGAAATGCACGGTCAAGACCTTGCTGCTCGGCACGGCCACCCCGTCGCGAGTCGCGGGCACGAACCGCCATTTGCGCAGGGCATGGCGCTGCGTCGCCAGCCAGAAGGCGTCATCCGAAGCGGACAGCCGCTCGATGTCGGTCACGCGGCCCTTCGCGTCGATGGTCACCCTGACCTTGACCGATCCCTCCAGGCCTTGCCGGATCATCGTGCCGGGATAATCGGGCTGGAAGGCGGCAAGGGCCCTGGGATCGACGGCGGCATCCACGAACAGGGGCAGGGGCGGCGGATCGATCGGGCGAATGACGCTCCCGCCGTCCTGGGCGCCGCCGTCGACCTGCATGGGGCCCTCCGTTCCCGTCACCATGTCGTTCGCGCCGCGCGGGGGAATGATCGTCTCCGGCGCGGTCGAACGGTCGATGGCGGGCCGGGTCGGCTTGATCTCCTCCTTCTGCGGCGGCGTCGCTTCGGGCGGCGGCGGGGTGAGGGGGATGTTGGTCCCGATCAGCGTCGTCGGCACGAAGGGTTCGATCAACTCCTTCGGCATCAACAGGATCGCGCCCACCACCACGGCATGAACCATGATGGCCCCGCCAATACCCGCCGGAGATCGCCGTCCGCCGCGATAGCCCGCATCGCCCCGATAGTCCGGCAGCGCACCGCCGCCGCCCGCCGATACCTTGCTCCAAAGCCCCCGCAGGCCCGCGCCGCCTGCCGTTCGCCCGACTGTCCGCACCGTCATCGCACTCATGACCGCATCCTCTTCCTGACATGCCCCTTTTCGGGGGCATGTGACATTACATCATATCTTCATGATATGTTGCAACATAAATTTCCGGAGTCCCAAAACCCGTTCACTTCGCCATGTCGTTCATGGTTTTTCAGAACAGGCTGTCCACCGCATGGATCGCCAGCCCCACCAGCCCGCCCACCAAAGTGCCGTTGATGCGGATATATTGCAGGTCGCGCCCCACGGCATTTTCCAGACGGCTGGTCACCGTCCCCGCATCCCATCCCCGCACCGTCTCGCTCACCAGCTTGACGATGGAATCGCCATAGCTGGCCGTCGCGCCCACCGCCGCCCGCCGCACGAAACGATTGATCGGCCGCCGCAGCCCTTCTTCGGCCTGGAGCGTTTCGCCCAGCTGCCTCAGCGCCTCGCCCAGCCGCCCCGCCATGGCCTTGCCCGGATCGCGCACCGCCCGCAGCATCCCAGCCCGCGCTTGCTCCCACATGCCGTCGATCCACCGCTGCATGGCCGGGTTGTCGAGTATCTCGTCCCGGACCGCCGCGACCTTCGCCTGCATCGCCCCATCGAATTGCAGGTCCGCCGCCAGCTTCGCCATGCCTTCCTCCGCCTTCAGGCGCAGCCCGTGGCCGGGATCGTCCGCCATCTCGGCCAGCAGCTTGCGCAGGCCGTTGAGGATCGCATTGGCGAGGTTCTCGTCCAGCCCCGTCCAGCGCATGATCTTGCCCGCCCGCTCATGCACCATCTGGCGGATCAGATGTTCGTTCCCCTCCAGCGTCCGGTCGGCCCAGCGGATGATCCCGTCCATGACCGGCGCGTGCCGCCCGTCGCGCATCGCCGCTTCCAGCGCCTGCCCGATCAGCGGCGCGACGTTCATCGCGCGCAGCCGCTGGCCGATCGCGCCCTTGACCATGCCGCCCAGCCGCTCCTGATCCAGCGTCTCCAATATCTCCGCCGCCAGCCGCGACGCGCCTTCGCGCAGCCGTCCGTCTCCGGCGGAAGGGCTTGACAGGAAACGCCCCGCCGCGCCCGCGACGTCCAGCCCCCGCATCCGCCGCGCGACCACGGCAGGCGTCAGGAAATTGTCCCGCAGGAACAGCGCCAGCGTATCCCCGATCCGGTCCTTGTTGCGCGGGATGATCGCCGTGTGCGGGATCGGCAGGCCCAGCGGATGGCGGAACAGCGCCGTCACCGCGAACCAGTCGGCCAGGCCGCCGACCATGGCCGCTTCGGCGAAAGCCTGTACGAAGCCGATGGCGGGATGCAGATGGACCGTGGCGCGCGCGGCGAGGAACAGCGCCGCCATCAGCAGTAGCATGCCCGTCGCCATCAGCCGCATGTTGCGCGCCGGATGGGCAGGAATATCGCTCAGGGTCCGGGTCACGCGGAGCAGCTTCATGGCTCTCCAACGGTTACGCCAGCGTTTCGTTCAGGCAAGACTTTCTTTTCGTTCGCTGGTCCCGTTTTCCGTTTCGTCATTCCGCCGGCTGGGTCTGGCCCGCATGCGCCTTGTCGTCGCCGGGCTTGTAGGTCAGCAGCCGTCGGCTGAGCCGCGGGCCGATCCACTCTTCCACGCCCAGCGCCAGGCTGAAGGTCGCGGGCACGATCACCAGCGTCAGCAGCGTCGAGAGCAGCAGTCCGCCGATCACCGTGATGCCCATGGGCGCGCGCCACGCACCGTCGCCGCCCAGTGACAGGGCGGTCGGCATCATGCCCGCCACCATGGCGACGGTGGTCATGACGATGGGCTGGGCGCGCTTGTGCCCGGCATCGACGATCGCCTCGAACTTGGGCACGCCCTTGTCCATCTCCTCCAACGCGAAGTCGATGACGAGGATGGAGTTCTTGGCGACGATGCCGAGCAGCATCAGCAGGCCGATGAACACCGGCATGGACAATGGATTGCCCGTCAGGTGCAAGGCCAGGGCACCGCCCAGCGGAGCGAGCAGCAGCGATCCCAGATTGACGAAGGGCGGCATCACCCGCTTGTAGAGCAGCACCAGCACCGCCAGCACCAGAAGCACGCCCGACACCACCGCCACGACGAAGTTCTGGAGCATTTCCGCTTCGAACTTGCTGTCGCCCGCATTGATCTTTTGCAGGCCCTGGATCTTGCCGCCCAATATGGCTTTCATGGTGGGGAGGGCGTTGATCTTCGCCATCGCCTGGCTGGTGACGATGCCCGGCGCCAGGTCCGCGCCCACGACGACGCGGCGGATCTGGTTGTAGCGGCGGATTTCCGTCGGTCCGGAACCGAACTCTATGTCGGCCACCACCTTCAGCGGGACTGATCCGCCGCTGATGGTCGGCACCGGCATGTTGGCGATGGTCGCCATGTCCCGGCGGCTGCCTTCCTGCACGGCGACGCGGATCGGGATCTGCCGGTCGGACAGGGAGAATTTCGCCGTGTTCTGGTCGATCTCGCCGATGGTGGCGACGCGGATGGTGTTGCTGAGCGCGGCGGTCGTCACGCCCATGCTGGCGGCCAGGTCGAAGCGCGGCTTGATGACGATTTCGGGCCGCTGCATGTCGCCATGCACCCGCGCGCCGCGGATTTCCCGCACGCCCGCCATTTCGGAGACGAGCTTGTTGGCGGTATGCTCCAGCAGTTCCGGATCGTCGCTGCCCAGCATGATGACGATGTCGCGTCCGAATCCGCCGCCCGATTGCGACTGGAAGTTGACGCGGGCGTCCGCGACCTGCTGGAATTGCGGCGCGACCTTGCGTTCCCATTCGACCGAGGAAATCGGCCGATCCTTCCGCAAGGTGAGGAAAATCTGCGCCTCGGTCGGATTGATACTGGCAAAGGCCGCTTCGACGACGTCCTTGTCGGCGGCCAGCATGTCCGCCACGCGGCGGGTGATGGCGGTGGTCTGCTGCAAGGTGCTGCCGGGCACGGTTTCGATCTGGACCTGGCTGAAATCCGTGTCGATCGTCGGCTGGAACGACATGGGAAGCGTGCCGAAAGCGACGATCGTGGACAGGAAGGCCAGCAGGCCCAGGCCGACCGTCCAGATGCGGTGATCGCGCAGCCATGCGGTATAGCGCGCGATGCCGCCCTTCGCGCGATGGGCGATGGCGCGCCGCTGGTCCAGCGACCAGTGCAGCACGCCCATATATCGGTCCATCAGCCAGCCTTCGCCATGCTTCTCCTCGCCATGGGCCTTCAGGAAATAGGCGGCGACCATCGGCGTGATGAGGCGCGCGACGGCAAGGGACAGCAGCACCGCGACCACGACCGTCAGGCCGAACTGCTTGAAGAACTGGCCCGTCAGGCCCGGCATCAGGCCGACCGGCAGGAACACCGCGACGATCGCCATCGTCGTCGCCAGCACGGCGAGGCCGATCTCGTCCGCCGCGTCGATCGACGCCTGATAGGCCGTCTTGCCCATGCGCATGTGGCGCACGATATTCTCGATCTCCACGATGGCGTCGTCGACCAGCACGCCTGCCACCAGGCTGAGCGCCAGCAGGGATGTCATGTTGAGCGTGAAGCCCATCATGTCCATGAACCAGAAGGCCGGGATCGCGGACAGGGGGATGGCCAGCGCGGAGATCATCGTCGCGCGCCAGTCGCGCAGGAACAGGAAGACGATGACGACCGCCAGCACGGCGCCCTCGATCATCGCCTGCATGGCGGAATGATACTGGCTCTTGGTATAATCGACGCTGGTGTAGAGCTGCTTGAAATGGACCTTCGGATTTTCCTGCCGAAGCGTGTCCAGAACCTTCATCGCCTCGTCATAGACGGTGACGTCGGACGCCCCCTTGGCCTTTTCCAACCGGAAGCTCGTCACCTGCCGCCCGTTCATCAGCGCGAGCGAGCGCTGTTCGGCATACATGTCGCGCACTTCGGCCAGGTCGGCGAGCTTCACCGTGCGGTCGCCGGGGATGGAAATCTGCGTCTGCCCCAGCGCATGGGCGTTCTTCGCATTGCCCAGCACGCGAATGGCTTGTTCCGAACCCGCGATCTCGGTGCGTCCGCCGGCCGCGTTCAGGTTCACCTGCTGCAACTGCTGGTTCACCTGCGCGGCGGTCACGCCATGGGATTGCAGCTTGGCGGGATCGAGTATGACCCGGATTTCCCGGCTGACGCCGCCCCCGCGCGCCACCGCGGCCATGCCCGGCACGGCCAGCAACCGTTTGGCGACGGTATTGTCGACATACCAGGACAGTTCCTCCAGCGTCATGTCGGTGGCCTCCGCGCCGAAATAGGCGATGGGGCCGCCATCGATGTCGACGCGCTTGACCTGCGGTTCCAATATCCCTTCCGGCAGGTCGCTGCGGATCTGGTCCACGGCGTTCTTCACATCGTTCACCGCGCGGTCGACCGGCGTGCCGATTTCGAACTGCACATTGGTGAGCGACTGGCCCTCCGACACGAAGGAGGTGATCTCGTCCACGCCGCTGATCGCGCGGACGGCGGCTTCCACGCGCTGCGTCACCTGCGTTTCCAGTTCGGGCGGCGCGGCTCCCGGTTGCAGCACGGTGACGCTGGCCATGGGAAAGCTGACGTCGGGCTGCTGGTTCACGTCCATGCGGCCGAAACTGGCCAGGCCCGCCAGCAACAGCGCCGCGAACAGCACGAGGGGCGATGTCGGGTTGCGGATGGCCCAGGCGGAAATGTTGCGAAAACTCATGACGGCCTTTCTCGCCGGACTGATCCTGCTTTCGGGTGGCGGTCCCGTGAACCGCCGCCGCTCTGTCACTGCGCCTTGCGGAACTCCGGCTTCACCTTCTGCCCGGGGGTCAGGAAAGCGCCCGCCGTTTCCACGATCCGTTCCTGGCCGGTCAGGCCGCTCTTCACGGACACGCCGGCATCGGACACCTGGCCGACGGTGATGTCGCGCCGCGCCACCCGGTCGTCCTTGCCGATGATATAGACATAATTGCCCTTGTCGTCGCTTTGCACCGCCGATTCCGGCAGGACCGCCGACTGGCCCGATCCGCTGACGATCGTGGCGGCGGCGAAGCCGCCCGGCCGGATCGCGGCATGATAGGGGACGGCGATGCGCGCGATGCCCTGCCGGTTCTGCGGGTCGATGACCGGCGAAACCTGCCAGACGCGCCCCGCGAACTGGTCGGAGCCCCCCACCGGCTTCACCATCGCGCTGTTCCCCGGCCGCAGCATCGCCAGATCGTTCTCGCCGACCTGCGCCAGCATTTCCATCTCGCCGCCCCTGGCCATGCGGAACAGGACGCCGCTGCCCGAGCCGACGATCTGCCCGGGTTCCACGTCCCGCGTCAGCACAAGGCCGGCGGCGGGCGCGCGGATGTCCAGCCGTCCATTGCGGGCGCGCTGCTCGGCCAGTTGCGCGACGGCGACGTTCACGCGCGCCTGCGCGGCGTCGCGGGTCGCGGTGCGCTGGTCGATGTCGGCCTGACTGATGAAGCCGCGCGCCACCAATGCCTTGGCCCGGTCGAGCTGCGCCTGCGCCAGCTTGGCGTCGGCACGGGCGACCTCGATCTGCGCGGCGAGGGAGCGGGCCTGCTCGGTCTGCACGGAGCGTTCGATCACCGCCAGAGTCTGTCCGGCGCGCACCCAGTCGCCCGGCTGCACCAGCACCTGCCGCACTTCGCCGCCTTCGCCCACGACGCCCACCGGCATTTCGACGCGGGCCGCCAGCGATCCGGTTGCGCTGACGGTTCGTTCGACAGCCGACTGGCCGGGGCTGATGACCGTGACGGACGGAACGGCCTGCGCCGCCGTGTCCGTGGTCGCTGCGGGCTTTTCGCGCATCGACAGCCACAGCGCCACGATGATGAGCGCGATGGCGGCGCCCGCCGCGATCGGCATCCACCGGCGCCGGCCCGGCCCGGCCGACATGTCGTCGACGAGCGCGGCGTCCTCGCCCGCCAGCGGAGTTTCGTAATTCATGCCGATTCCATCTCTCCGGCGCGATGCCTGTTTCGGGTCGCTGTGTTATATGAATATATCACTCGTCTCAAGCCCCAATCTCATGGCGCAGGCCTGGCCCGGAAGGCGCGTTTCCGCGGTGCCGGAATGATTGTCGCCCGCCCCCTTGCCAAGAGGGCGCGGTTGTGGCGCAATCGCTTCGCGGAACGGAGGAGGGGCGCATCATGGACGTGATCGGATGGATTTTCATCGGCCTGCTGGCGGGCGCGGTGGCACGGCTCATCATGCCGGGGCGCGATCCGGGGGGCTGCATCGTGACGATGCTGCTGGGCATCGGCGGCGCCCTGCTGGCGGGCTATGTCGGCAGGCTCGCGGGCTTCTACGGCCCGGACGAGTCCGCCGGTTTCATCGCCGCCATATTGGGGTCGATCGTCATCCTGGCCGTATATCGCGGTTTCGCGGCGCGGCGTTGACGAAAAAGGGCCGCTCCGTCCCGGCGGGGACGTGCGGCCCTTTTGATGCAAACAGGATGGCTGACGTTATCGCATCGATCCGCGGCGGATGAGGTTCACGATCGCCAGCAGGATGATCGCGCCGACCAGCGACACCAGGAAGCTGTAGACCGTCAGCCCGTCATTGATCGAACCGCCGCTGAAGATGAGGCCGCCGATGAAGGCGCCGACGATGCCGACCACGATGTTCAGCAGGATGCCCTGTTGCGCGTCGGTCCGCATGACCATGCTGGCGAGCCAGCCGATGATGCCGCCGACGATAAGCCACAAGATAATGCCCATATTTCTCTCTCCTTGCACCAGCGCCCCCGAGCGGGTTGGCTGATGCATTCAACGGAGAAAGCGGCTTTCCGTTCCTTGGGAAAATTCCGGGAGGAAAACGATCGCGCGGAAGGAAATGGCCGAAAATGGAAAAGGGTCGCGGAACTTGCGATCCCGCGACCCTTTTTCCGTCTTGCCGGAGCGCCCGTTTCAGTAACGCTGCTGCCGTTCGTAGAGGGATTTATAATATTGGATGCGAGTGACGCGCAGACCGTGCATGCCCGAACGGTCGACCGCGCGCTGCCAGCCCGCGAATTCCTCCAGCGTCAGGTCATAGCGCTTGCACGCCTCGTCCACGCTCAGCAGGCCGCCATTCACCGCGGCGACCACTTCGGCCTTGCGACGCACGACCCAGCGCGTGGTGTTCGCTGGGGGCAGGCTGTCCAGAGTCAGGGGTTCTCCGAGCGGCCCGACGACCTGTGCAGGTCTGATTTTCTGGTTTTCAATCATTCTTACCCTCAAATAGCGGCACTGGCATTGCCGATTTCGGAAGTGGCTTCCCTTATGCGCGTCAGCCCTGAAGATCGGCTAAAGCGCCACGGTAAACACCTCTTTCATCATCCTTGCCTCCCCTCAGCCGGCTTGCGACCAGTGGGTTGAAGCTGCCCCCAAGGCGAACGGCCTCGATCGTGCCGCCGGAACGTGGCGCGAAGATTTCGGCCAGTTCCTGAACCCAGTCCGCATGTCCCTCCTGCCCCCGCAGAAGGCCCGCCACCGCCTGCGCGGTCGGGCTGGCGGCCTGCGCCGCGGCCGATGTGGCGCGAAGCAGGGGCCATACCGGCACGTGCGGCAGGCTGACGGGTCTGGCATTGGCGGGACTGAGCCCGCCGCCTCGAATGAATCCCAAGTCCATGGGTAGGGGATGTAGAGGGAAAAGGATAAGGCCCGGTAAACCCCGCCACGGTTCATCGCATCTTTCCTCCGGCCTTCACGGGAATGATGCTGGAACCGGGGGGAAAGGGCGACTATATGCGCGGCCATGCAGCCAGAATTCCAGTTGCCCCCGCCGCTCGAGGCGCGGCGAATCGTCGTCGCCATGTCCGGCGGCGTGGATTCAAGCGTGGTCGCCGCGCTGGCCGCGCGCACCGGCGCGGAGACGATCGGCGTGACGTTGCAGCTCTACGACCATGGCGCGGCGGTGGGCCGCACCGGAAGCTGCTGCGCGGGACAGGACATCCGTGACGCCCGCGCCGTCGCTGACCGGATCGGCATTGCCCATTATGTCTTTGATTATGAAAGCCGTTTCCGGGATTCGGTGATCGCCGACTTCGCCGACGAATATATGGCCGGGCGGACGCCCATCCCTTGCGTCAAATGCAATATGGGGGTGAAGTTCACCGACCTGTTCCAGATCGCGCGCGACCTTGGCGCGGACTGTCTCGCCACCGGCCATTATGTCCGGCGCGTCGAAGGACCGCAGGGCGCGGAACTGCATCGCGCCGCCGATCCGGCGCGGGACCAGAGCTATTTCCTCTTCGCCACGACTCAGGCGCAGCTCGACTATCTGCGCTTTCCGCTGGGCGGCCTGCCCAAGCCCCAGGTGCGGGAGATCGCGGCGGAACTGGGCCTTTCGGTGGCGTTGAAGCCCGACAGTCAGGACATCTGCTTCGTCCCCGACGGCGACTATGCGAAGATCGTGCGCAAATTGCGCCCCGATGCGGATGAAGGTGGCGACATCGTGCATGTCGACGGCCGCGTGCTGGGACGGCACAAGGGGATGATCCATTATACGGTCGGCCAGCGCAAGGGGCTGGAGATCGGCGGCCAGCCCGATCCGCTCTATGTCGTGCGGCTGGACGCGGAGGGGCGCCGCGTGATCGTCGGCCCGAAGGCGGCGCTGGCGGTCGGCGCGGCGCGGCTTTCCGACATCAACTGGCTGGGCGGCGATTTTGCCGGGCCGCTCACCGCCAAGGTGCGTTCCATGGCGAAGCCCGTGCCCGCGCGGCTCGATGGCGACCGGCTGCTGTTCGACGCGCCGGAATATGGCGTCGCGCCGGGACAGGCGGCGGTGCTCTATGCGGGGGAACGGGTGCTGGGCGGCGGCTGGATCGCGGCGACCGAGGCGGTCATGGCGGAAGCGGCATGAATATTGTTCTTTATGCGCCGCGCCGCTAAGGCCCGCCGGTCATGACTCGTCCTCTCACCTTTGCCATTCCCAAGGGGCGCATCCTCGATGAGGCGCTGCCCCTGCTCGCGCGCGCCGGTATCGAGCCGGAAGCGGCGTTCCACGACGGCAAGAGCCGGGCGCTCCGCTTCGCCACCAACCGGCCCGGCCTGTCGATCATCCGCGTGCGGGCCTTCGACGTGGCGACCTTCGTCGCGCATGGCGCGGCGCAGATCGGCATCGTCGGTTCCGACGTGGTGGACGAGTTCGATTATTCGGAGCTTTATGCGCCCGTCGACCTCGACATGGGTCATTGCCGCCTGTCGGTCGCGGAACCCGCCGGCCTCGCGGACGAGGATGAAGCGGCGATGAGCCATGTGCGCGTCGCCACCAAATATCCGCATCTCACGCGCAAATATTATGAGGCGCGCGGCATCCAGGCGGAATGCGTGAAGCTGAACGGCGCGATGGAACTGGCCCCGTCGCTCGGCCTGTCGCGGCGGATCGTCGACCTCGTGTCGTCGGGCGCGACGTTGAAAGCCAATGGCCTGGTCGAAACCAATGTCATCATGCAGGTGTCGGCGCGGCTGATCGTGAACCGGGCGGCTTACAAGATGCGCTCGGCGGAACTGGCGCCGCTGGTCGAAGCCTTCCGCAAGGCCGCGGGAGGCAAGGATGCCGCTTAGGCTCGACAGCCGCGACGCGGACTTCCCGGCCGCCTTCACCGCTCTGGTCGATGCCCGGCGCGAGGCGGACGAGGATGTGTCGCGCGACGTGTCCGCGATCCTGAAGCGCGTCCGGGCGGAGGGCGACGCCGCGCTGGCCGACTATACGGCGCGCTTCGACCGGCATGACCTGAATGTCAGCGGCTGGGCGGTGACGCCGGCGGAATGCCGCGCGGCGCTGGAGGGTATTTCCGGCGACTTGCGCGACGCGCTGGAACTCGCGGCCGCACGGATCACGGCCTATCATGAAAAACAGAAGCCGCAGGACAGCGACGGCGTGGACAGCGCGGGCGTGCGCCTCGGCGCGCGGTGGAGCGCGGTCGACGCGGCGGGACTCTATGTGCCGGGCGGACGCGCGGCCTATCCCAGTTCCCTCCTGATGAACGTCATCCCCGCCAGGGTCGCGGGCGTGTCGCGCATCGCGATGGTGACGCCGACGCCGGACGGGGAGATCAACCCGCTGGTCCTCGCCGCCGCGCAGATCGCGGGGATCGAGGAAATCTGGCGCGTGGGCGGGGCGCAGGCTGTCGCCGCGCTCGCTTATGGCACGGATCGGATCAGGCCGGTCGATGTCATCACCGGCCCCGGTAACGCCTGGGTCGCCGAAGCCAAGCGGCAGCTTTACGGCGTCGTCGGCATCGACATGGTGGCGGGGCCGTCGGAGATCGTGGTCGTCGCCGACGCGAAGAACGATCCCGAATGGATCGCTGCCGATCTTTTGAGCCAGTCGGAACATGACCCGACCAGCCAGTCGATCCTCTTCACCGACGATACAGCCTTCGCCGATGCCGTGGCGGCGGCGGTGGAACGGCAGATTCCGCGGCTTTCGACCCACGCCGTCGCGGCGACGAGCTGGGCCGCCAATGGCGCGATCGTCCTCGTGCGCGATTTCGACGAGGCGATGCCGCTGGTCGACCGCCTCGCGCCGGAGCATCTGGAACTGGCGGTCGACGACCCCGAAGCGCTGTTCGCGCAGGTGCGCCATGCCGGGTCCGTTTTCCTCGGCCGCATGACGCCCGAGGCGGTGGGCGATTATGTCGCGGGGCCGAACCATGTGCTGCCGACCGGGCGGCGGGCGCGTTTCTCGTCCGGCCTGTCGGTGCTCGACTTCATGAAGCGCACCAGCTTCCTCAGCCTCGACCAAAGCGCGATCCACGCCATCGGGCCCGCCGCCGTGGCGCTGGCGCGGGCGGAGGGACTGCCCGCCCATGCCGCTTCGGTGGCGCTGCGATTGCAATAGAGCATTTTCAAGGCAGATGACCTCATTGGCCGGCTCGGAAAATGCGGAAAAACAAAGGACTCCCAGCCTGTGATCCGATTGAGTCAGACCGGATCATGCTCTAGCCGCCGTTCGCCCGAACGGCTATGGAAAGACCGATGAACGAACGCTCCAGATCCCGCTCCGCCGCGCGCCTCGCCGCGGTCCAGGCGCTCTACCAGATCGAGATGGAAGGCACGCCGCTCGCCTCGCTGCTGCATGAATTCCACCAGCACCGCCTGGGGGCGACCATCGAGGACGTGACATATGCACAGGCGGAGGAGGCCTTCTTCGACGATGTGGTCGCGGGCGTCGACAAGCGTCGGGACGAAATCGACGGCCTGATCGCCGCGCGGCTCAGCAAGGGCTGGAGCCTGGAGCGTCTCGACAAGCCGATGCGGCAGATCCTGCGCGCGGGCGTCTATGAACTGCTGGCGCGCAAGGATGTGGCGACCGGCACCGTCATCAGCGAATATGTCGATGTCGCCCACGCCTTCTACGACAAGCGGGAGGCGGGCTTCGTCAACGGGCTGCTGGACGCGGTGGCGAAGGACGTGCGGAAATAACGCTGCGCTGCGTTTCCTGCGTCTGTTCGAGGACCGGCGGAGACGCTCCATCCGTTTCCCGGCCGCGCGCGAAGCGAACGGATTTTGCCGCGAAGGGACCCGGTAGCGCCTATGTCCGCTGAATCCCGTATCCTGACACTGTTGCGCGCCATCGCGACCGATCCCGCCGCGCGCGGCCTTTCCGACGACGTGGCGCTGCTGGAGACAGGCGGCGCTCGCCTCATCCTCACCAGCGACATGATGGTGGAGGGCGTCCATTATCTGCCCGCCGATCCGCCCGCCGACATCGGATGGAAACTGGCGGCGGTGAATCTCTCGGACCTCGCCGCCAAGGGCGCGAAACCCGTCGGTTGCCTGCTGGGCTATGCCTTGTCGGGCGACGAAAGCTGGGACGCGGCCTTTCTCGAAGGGCTGAACGAGGCGCTCAGCTATCATGCCATGCCGCTGCTGGGCGGCGACACGGTGAAGATGCCGCCCCGCGCGCCGCGCAGTTACAGCCTGACCGCCATCGGAGAGGCGACCGGCCCCGTGCCCGCGCGGAGCGGGGCGCGGGCGGGCGACCGCCTCTATGTCACCGGCCCGGTCGGGGATGCGGGCGTGGGACTGGAACTCGCGCGCGCGTCGCCCGCCGCTGCCGGGCCGCTGGTGGAAGCCTATCGCCGCCCGCGCCCGCGCCTGACCGAAGGCGCGCTGCTGGCGCCCCATGTCCATGCGATGATGGATGTGTCGGACGGCCTGCTGCTGGACGCCGCGCGCATGGCGGGCGCGAGCGGGCTGGCGGTGACCGTCGACCATATCCCCCTGTCCCCTGCGCTGGAAGCGGTCCGGGGCGGCAGCACCGCGACGCAGATCGCCGCGGCGCGGGCGGGGGACGATTATGAACTGCTCTTCGCCTTGCCCGCCGCGATGAAGCCGCCCGTCCGCGCCATTCCCGTCGGACGCTTTGCGGCGGGGGAGGGTCTGACGCTGAGGATCGACGGGGCGGTGGTGCCGCTCCCCGACAGCCTTGGTTGGGAGCATGGCTGAGCGTCGCGCAAAAGCCTTCCGATGACCGTAGATGGCCAAAGGCGGGCGTCCCATCTTCGCTCAGCCGAACCCTTCGGTAAGTTGAGGGCGAACGGACATGAGGCGTCTGGAATCACCTGTCATTGAAGCACGATGCATATTGGGAGCGCACCGTCCGTTCCCCATCTGAACCAGCCGCAAGCCGGAATGTTTGCAAACGCATAACGGGTTGACGCAGCCTTTCTGCCCTGTAGCTTCGCACGATCCTGTTTTCAGCCCGGTTGGACTGCCTGATGCGCGCGACCCTGATGCTGAGTGATGCGGTGCCCGATGCCGGACATGTCTGTTTCCGGCCGCTCGCTCCTACGTTCTTCGCCCGCCCGTCTTCCCTGCGGAGCGGCCGATGAATCCTATAAATGGGGGAGAGGAACATCCATGCAGATTGTCTATATCGCCATAGGGTGCGGGCTTTTGGCCGTGCTCTACGGCATTTTCACCAGTCGTCAGGTATTGGCCGCATCGCCCGGCAATGACACCATGCAGGCGATCGCGGGCGCGATCCAGGAAGGCGCGAAAGCCTATCTCGGCCGTCAATATACGACCATCGCGCTGGTCGGCGTCGTCGTGGCGGTGCTCGTCGGTGTCTTCCTGGGGCTGACATCGGCCATCGGTTTCGTCATCGGCGCGATCCTGTCGGGCGCGGCGGGCTTCATCGGCATGAACATTTCGGTTCGCGCCAATGTCCGCACCGCCGAAGCGGCGCGCGGCACCTTGCAGCAGGGCCTGACCGTCGCCTTCCGCGCGGGGGCCATCACCGGGATGCTGGTGGCGGGTCTTGCCCTTCTGGCGATCAGCGTCTTCTACTGGTATCTGACGGGGCCGGCGGGCCATGCGCCCGACGACCGGCTGGTGATCGACTCTCTGGTGGCGCTGGCCTTCGGCGCGTCGCTCATCTCCATCTTCGCGCGTCTGGGCGGCGGCATCTTCACCAAGGCGGCCGACGTGGGCGCGGACCTCGTCGGCAAGGTCGAGGCGGGCATCCCGGAGGACGATCCGCGCAACCCCGCCGTGATCGCGGACAATGTCGGCGACAATGTGGGTGATTGCGCGGGCATGGCGGCGGACCTGTTCGAAACCTATGTGGTGACGGTGGGCGCGACCATGGTGCTGACCGCGCTGCTGGTGAGCGGCGTGGACAATATATTCCTGCACAAGCTGATGTCCCTGCCGCTGATCGTCGGGGGCGTGTGCATCATCACCTCCATCATCGGCACCTATATGGTGCGGCTCGGCTCCAGCCAGTCGATCATGGGCGCGCTCTACAAGGGCTTCTGGACGACGGCGATCCTGTCGATCCCGGCGCTTTTCTTCGTCACGCAATATACGCTGGGCGATCTCGAAACGCCGTTCGGCACCGATCTGGACGGCAATGGCGGTTATACCGGCATGGCGCTGTTCTGGTCGATGATGGTGGGTCTGGCCGTCACGGGCCTGATCGTGTGGATCACCGAATATTATACCGGCACCAATTACCGTCCGGTCCGGTCCATCGCCCGCGCCTCGGAAACCGGCCACGGCACCAACGTCATCCAGGGCCTTGCCGTCTCGCTCGAAGCGACCGCGCTGCCGACGCTGGTGATCGTCGTCGGCATCATCGTCGCCTATCAGCTGGCGGGCCTGATCGGCATCGCCTTCGCCGCCACGGCCATGCTGGCGCTGGCCGGGATGGTGGTCGCGCTCGACGCTTATGGTCCGGTGACGGACAATGCGGGCGGGATCGCGGAAATGTCGCATCTCGACGACAGCGTCCGGGTCAAGACCGACGCGCTCGACGCCGTGGGCAACACGACCAAGGCGGTGACGAAGGGCTATGCCATCGGTTCGGCGGGCCTCGCCGCGCTGGTGCTGTTCGGCGCCTATACGGAGGATCTGAAATTCTACAACAGCGCGCTCGGCCTCACCGAGCCGGTCGATTTCAGCCTTTCCAACCCCTATGTCATCGTCGGCCTGCTGCTGGGGGCGCTGCTCCCCTATCTGTTCGGCGCGATGGGCATGACCGCCGTGGGCCGCGCGGCGGGCGACGTGGTGAAAGATGTGCGCGACCAGTTCGCGGCCGACAAGGGCATCATGGACGGGACCTCGCGTCCCAACTATGCCCGCACCGTCGATCTCGTCACCAAGGCCGCGATCAAGGAGATGATCGTGCCCAGCCTGCTGCCGGTGCTGGCCCCGATCGTCGTCTATTTCGCGATCTCGGCGGTGGCGGGCACGGCCAACGGCTTCGCGGCTCTGGGCGCGTTGCTGCTGGGCGTCATCGTCTCCGGCCTGTTCGTCGCCATTTCGATGACGTCGGGCGGCGGCGCCTGGGACAATGCCAAGAAATATATCGAGGACGGCCATCATGGCGGCAAGGGCAGCGAAGCCCATAAGGCCGCGGTGACGGGCGACACGGTGGGCGATCCCTACAAGGACACGGCCGGTCCCGCCGTGAACCCGATGATCAAGATCACCAACATCGTCGCGCTGTTGCTGCTGGCGGCGCTGGCGCACGGCGCATGAGGCGATAAGGGGGCGGATAGGGGCCATCGGACTCATATGCCCGGTGGTCCCTTTCTGCATGACCCTTCCTTGCTCCCACCCCGGCCCGCGCCTATAGGCTGCGGCCATGAACAGCGAACCCCATCGCTCGCAACTGGCCGCGCTGGAATCCCGTGGCCGCCTGCGCCGCCTGATCACCCGTTCGGGCCGCGACTTCGCCTCCAACGATTATCTCGGCCTTTCGTCCGACCCGATCATCGGGCAGGCGGTGGCGGATGCCGTCGGCCGGGGCGTGCCGGTGGGATCGGGCGGGTCGCGCCTGCTGCGCGGCAACGCGCCGGAACATGAAGGGCTGGAGGCGAAGGCCGCCGCCTTTTTCCGCACCGAAGCCGCCTTGTTCATGGCCAACGGCCTGCTCGGCAACATGGCTTTGTTGTCGGCCCTGCCGCAGCGGGGCGACCTCATCGTCGCGGACGAGCTGATCCATGCCAGCGTGCATGACGGCATCCGCCTGTCGAAAGCCGCTGCCGTCTTCGCCCGCCATAATGAAGCGCAGAGCTTCGCCGACCTGATCGCGGCCTGGCGCGCCGAAGGCGGCAAGGGGCGCGTGTGGATCGCGGTCGAGACGCTTTATTCCATGGACGGCGACATGGCCCCGCTGGCCGACCTGGCGGAGATCGCGGCGCGGCACGACGCCATGCTGCTGCTGGACGAAGCCCATGCGACGGGCGTCTTCGGCCCGGCGGGCAGGGGCCTTTCCACGGGCCTCGACGGCCTGCACAACGTCATCAGCCTGCACACCTGCGGCAAGGCGATGGGCGTGGAGGGCGCGCTCATCTGCGGCCCGCGCCTCTATGTGGATTATCTGGTGAACCGGGCGCGCCCCTTCATCTTCACGACCGCCCCCTCGCCGCTGATGGCGGTCGCGGTGTCGGCCGCGCTGGACCGGATCGAAAGCGCCGACGATCATCGCCAGCGCCTCACGCTGCTGCGGCAGGACGCCGCCGAAGCGATCTGCGCGCCGCTCGGCCTGCCTTCGCCGCGCAGCCAGATCATCCCCGTCATATTGGGCAAGGACAGCCGGGCGATGGCGGCGGCGGGCGCACTGCAACAGGCCGGATTCGACGTGCGCGGCATCCGCCCGCCGACCGTGCCGCCGGGCACCAGCCGCCTGCGCGTCTCCCTGACGCTCAACATCGGGCGCGCCGATGTCGTGGCGCTGGGCGAGGCGTTGCGGCGGGTTCTGGCATGAGCCTGTTCGTCGTCACCGGCACCGACACGGGCATCGGCAAGACGGTTTTCTCCGCCGCGCTGGCCGGGGCGCTCGGCGGCTCTTACTGGAAGCCCATCCAGGCGGGCGTCGATCCCGAAGGCGATAGCGAGACGGTGGCGCGCCTGTCCGGCCTGCCCGCCGATCGCATCCTGCCGGAAGCCTATCGCCTGACCACGCCCGCATCGCCCCATCTGGCGGCGCGGATCGACGGGGTGGAGATAGAGCTGGACCGGCTCGCGCTGCCCCCGGTCGACGGGCCGCTGGTGGTGGAGGGCGCGGGCGGCGTGCTCGTGCCCGTCAGCGAGACGCTGCTGATGGCCGACCTGTTCGCGCATTGGGGCAAGCCTGTCATTCTCTGCGCCCGCACCGGCCTCGGCACGATCAACCACAGCCTGCTCAGCCTGGAGGCGCTGCGGGCGCGTGGGGTGCCGGTCGCGGGCATCGTCTTCATCGGCGATCCCCATGCGGAAAATGAGCGGATCGTTCCGGCGCTGGGCAAGGTCGCGAATCTGGGCCGCCTGCCGCATCTTCCGGCGCTCGATCCGGCCAGCCTCGCGGCGGCCTTCGCCGCGGGAATCAGCCTGCCCGGCCTCTGATCCAAACCGCCGGCCGCCGCCATTTTTCGATAAACGACATGGACAAGCCGGCCCCTTGCCGTTTCAAGTCCCTTGCATGCCGGTCGCCCGAGCGCGGCCGGTCCAAGCAAGGGAAACAGCGATGAAAAAACTTCTTCTGGGTACGGCGATGTCGGCGCTGGCGCTCTCTTCTCCCATGGCGTGGGCCGATCCCGCGCCGCAATCGCAGGCGGCGGGGAAGCCCGTTTACGGCACCTACGGCTTCGACACGGCGGGCATGGACCGTTCGGTCAAGCCCGGCGACGATTTCTACGACCATGCCAACGGCACCTGGGCGAAGAACACGCCGATCCCCGCCGACAAGTCCAACTATGGCGCGTTCAACACGCTGGACGACCTGTCGCGCGAACGCACGCGCGGCATATTGGAGGCGGCGCAGAAAGACCCGTCGAGCAAGATCGGCGCGGCCTATGCCAGCTATATGGACGCCGCCGCCGTCGAGGCGAAGGGCTTTGCCCCCATCAAGCCGTGGTTGGCCGAAATCGGCAGGGTGAAGACGAAGGCCGATTATGTCGCGCTGGCCGCCAGGGCCGTGCGGGCAGGGATCGACGGCCCGTTCGGCATCTATGTGGGGCAGGACGACAAGGACCCGGAAAGCTATATCCTCAGCCTGCGTCAGGACGGCATCGGCCTGCCCGACCGCGATTATTATCTGGAAGCCGACGACAAGATGGCGGCGACCCGCGCCGCCTATGTCGCCCATCTGGAAAAGATGCTGACGCTTGCCGGGGAAGCCAATGCCAGGGCGCGCGCCGAGGCGCTGATGGCGTTCGAAACGGAAATCGCCAAGGTCCACTGGAGCCAGGTCGACAGCCGCGACGCGGACAAGACCTATAACAAGATGACATTGGCGGAGCTTCGGAAAGCAGCGCCCGGTTTCGACTTCGCCGCCTTTTTCGCGGCCAATAAACTGAACCCCGCCGCGCTGATCGTCGCCCAGCCCAGCGCGGTCGCCGGCGAAGCCGCGCTGATCGCGAAGGCGCCCATCGGCGTGCTGAAGGACGCCCTGCTGCTGCGCAGCCTCCACGCCTATGCCGATTATCTGCCCGACAGCGTGGCGAACGAGGATTTCGCCTTCTATGGCACCACCCTCTCCGGTACGCCGCAGCGCGAAGAGCGGTGGAAGCGGGGCATCGACTTCCTCAAGGGGTCGCTGGGCGAGGAAGTGGGCAAGGTCTATGTCGCGCAATATTTCCCGCCGGAAACCAAGGCCGCGATGGACCAGCTCGTCAGGAATGTGATCGCCGCCATGGGCCGCCGGATCGACGGCCTCGCATGGATGAGCGGGGAGGCCAAGGCCCGCGCGCACAGGAAACTGGCCGCCTTCACGCCCAAGATCGGCTATCCCGACAAATGGCGCGATTATTCGGGCCTGACGATCGAGCGCGGCGACCTGTTCGGCAATGCGCAGCGGTCCAGCCAGTTCGCCTTCGACTATGAGGTGAACAAGCTGGGCAAGCCGGTCGACCGGCAGGAATGGTTCATGACGCCGATGGAGATCAACGCCTATGCCAATTTCGGCATGGTGGAGATCGTCTTCCCCGCCGCCATCCTGCAACCGCCCTTCTTCGATCCCCATGCCGATCCGGCGGTCAATTATGGCGGCATCGGCGCGGTGATCGGCCATGAACTCAGCCATCATTTCGACGATCAGGGCGCGAAATATGACGAGACGGGCAAGCTCGACCAATGGTGGACGGACGCCGACGTCGCCGCGTTCAAGGGGCTGACCGACAAGCTGGTCGCGCAATATGACGCCTATGAACCCTTCCCCGGCGCGCATGTGAAGGGCGCCTTCACGCTGGGCGAGAATATCGGCGATCTGGCCGGTCTGGCCGTAGCGCTCGACGCCTATCACGCCTCGCTGGGCGGCAAGCCCGCGCCGGTGATCGACGGCACGACCGGCGACCAGCGTTTCTTCCTGGGCTGGGCGCAGGTGTGGCGGCGCAATTACCGGGAGGCGAACCTGCGCCAGCGGCTCGTCACCGATCCGCATGCGCCGTCGCAATATCGCGCCGACATCGTGCGCAATTTCGACGCCTGGTATGACGCGTTCAAACCCGCGCCGGGCGGCAAGATCTATCTTGCCCCCAAGGACCGCGTGAAAATCTGGTAAAATAGGAAGGGCGCCGGTCATTCCGGCGCTCTTTCACCATGGGTTCGCCTCGCTGTTTCCTTCGTGGGAAAGAGCCTCTAAAGCGCCCGCATGATTTCTCCCGTCTGGCATCCCTTCCACCAGCATGGCCTTGGCGAGCCGATCCCGCAGGTCGTGCGGGCGGAGGGCGCGCTGCTGCACCTGGCCGATGGCCGCACGCTGATCGACGGCATTTCGAGCTGGTGGGTGACGACGCACGGCCATTGCCATCCGCGCATAGCGGCCGCCATCGCGGAGCAGGCCGGGCGGCTCGATCAACTGATCTTCGCGGGCTATACCCATGAACCGGCGGAGGAAGTCGCGCGCGGGCTGATCGGCCTTGCGCCCCGGTCGGCGGATCGCGATCCGCTGGCGCATGTCTTCTTTTCCGACAGCGGCTCCACGGCGGTGGAAGTCGCTCTCAAGATGGCGCTCGGCTATTGGCATAATCTGGCGCTCGACGGGCTGGCGCGGGCGCGTCACCGCATCCTTGTCCTCGAACATAGCTATCATGGCGACACCATCGGCGCGATGTCGGTGGGGGAACGCGGGGTCTATAATCAGGCGTGGCAACCGCTGCTGTTCGACGTCGGCACCATCCCCTTTCCCGCGCCGGGCCGGGAACAGGCGACGCTCGACGCGCTGGAAGCCGCCTGCGCCGCGCCGGAAAAGCCAGCCGCCTTCATCGTCGAGCCGCTGATATTGGGCGCGGGCGGGATGCTGATCTACCCGGCGTCCGTCCTGCGCGGCATGGCGGCGGTCTGCGCGCGGCATGACGTGCTGTTCGTCGCGGACGAGGTGATGACCGGATGGGGCCGCACCGGCACGCTCTTCGCCTGCGAACAGGCGGGCGTCGTGCCCGACATCATGGCCGTGGCCAAGGGCATCACCGGCGGGACGATCCCGCTGGCGGCGACTCTGGCGACGGGGCGCATCTTCGACGCGCACAAGTCGACGGACCGCTCCCGCCTCTTCTACCATTCGTCCAGCTATACCGCGAACGCCATCGCCTGCGCCGCCGCCGTCGCCAATCTCGCCATCTGGCGGGAAGAGGATGTGCCGGCCCGCATCGCGAAACTGGCGCAGGGCATGGCGGCGAGGCTCGCGAAACTGGCGGATCATCCCGCGTTCGCCCATCCCCGGCAACTGGGCGTCGTGGCCGCCATCGACCTGATCGCGCCCGATGCGGGCTATCTTTCCGACCTCGCTCCGCGCCTGCGCGCTTTCTTCCAGGAACGGGGCATCTTGCTGCGGCCGCTGGGCAACACCATCTATCTGATGCCGCCCTATTGCCTCGATGCGGACCAGCTCGATTGCGTCTTTGCGGCGCTCGCCGAAGCGGGGGAACGCTTCGGCGTGCGGACTTGACTTTCATTTTCCGCATTTTGGCGCTATGGCGGCGCGATTTTTTCGATATCGGGATATTATGGCCAAAGAAGAACTGCTTGAAATGCGCGGACAGGTTGTGGAGCTTCTCCCCAACGCCATGTTCCGCGTCCGGCTTGAGAATGACCACGAAATTCTCGGCCATACTGCTGGTAAAATGCGGAAAAACCGCATCCGCGTACTGGTCGGCGACGAAGTGCTCGTCGAGCTGACCCCCTACGACCTGACCAAGGGTCGGATCACCTATCGATTCAAATAACGCCCGATGCGGCTGATTCTCGCTTCGGCTTCTCCACGGCGTCTGGCGCTGCTGGAGCAGATCGGCATCGTCCCCGATGCCGTGGACCCCGCCGACATCGACGAAACCGCGCGCCCGGCGGAGCTGCCCGCCCCTTATGCGGCGCGGGTCGCGGCGGAGAAGGCCGCGCTGGTGGCCACCCGCCATCCCGGCGCGCTGGTTCTGTCCGGCGATACGGTGGTGGCCGCGGGCCGCCGCATCCTCCCCAAGGCGGAGAGCGAGGCGGAGGCGCGCGAATGCCTCACCCTGCTCTCCGGCCGCCGCCATCGCGTGCTGAGCGCGATCACGCTGATCGATGCGGAGGGCAAAGCGCGCCATCGCCTCTCCACCAATATCGTCATCTTCAAGCGATTGGACCGGGCGGAGATCGACGCCTATCTTGCCAGCGGCGAATGGCGGGGCAAGGCGGGCGGCTATGCGATACAAGGCCGCGCCGCCGGCCTCATCCGTGCGATCCAGGGCAGCCATAGCGCGATCATGGGCCTGCCTCTCTATGAAGCGCGGACGCTGTTGCGCGCTGCTGCTTATCCCTGCGACTGAGGTTCCCCGTGGCTGAATGGCTCTATGAAGAAGGCATTGGCGAAGCCCGTGCCGCGCTGGTCGAAAAGGGCCGTCTGGTCGAGGCGCTGGTCGAGCGCGAAGGCGATGCCGTGCGCGCCGGGGCGGTGGTGCAGGGCCGCCTGACCCGCACCGTCATCCCGAAGAAGCGCGGCATTGCCCGCCTCATATCGGGCGAGGACGTGCTGATCGAACCCATTCCGCCCAAGATCGCGGAGGGGGCGACCGTCCTCATCGACATCCAGCGCGAAGCCATTCCGGAGGAAGGCCGCGCCAAGCTCGCCAAGGGCCGCATCGCCCAGCCCGGCGCCAGGGCGCATCCGGGGCCGAGCCTGCTCCAGCGCATCCGCCAGACCGGCGTGCCCGTCATCCCCTGTCCGGCGCATGAGGAGGACCGGCTCGAGGCGCATGGCTGGAGCGAACTCATGGAAGAGGCGATGTCGGGCGAGGTCGGCACCGAGGCGGCCGCCCTGCGCCTCTTCCCGACGCCCGCCATGATGCTGATCGACGTGGACGGCAGCCTGCCGCCCGCCCAGCTGGGTCCCAAGGGCGCGAAGCTGGCGGCGCAGGCGATCCGCCGCATGGGTCTGGCGGGGTCGATCGGCATCGATCTTCCCACCATGAACAACAAGGACGAGCGCGCCATCGCCGCCGCGCAGGTCGACAAATATCTGCCGCTGCCGTTCGAGCGCACCGCCGTCAACGGCTTCGGCTTCATCCAGATCATCCGCCGGCGGGAGCGCGCGAGCCTCATGGAGATCGTGCGCGCCGATCCGGTGGAAACGGCCGCGCTGGCTTTGCTGCGCCGGGCGGAGCGGCACGGCCATGGCGGTGGCGTCACGCTGACCGCGGCGGCGGCGGTCATCGACCGCTTGCGCAAGGCGCCGCACTGGATCGAGCAATTGGCCCAGCGGCGCGGCGGCGCGATCGCCTTGCACGCGGACGCCGCGCTCTCCATATGGGCGGGCCATGTCGCCTAAAGCCTCTTCCTGCCCGATCTGCGGCGAGCCGTCCCGTCCCGAAACCCGCCCTTTCTGCGGGGAGCGCTGCCGCGACCGCGATCTTTTGCAATGGCTCGGCGAAGGCTATCGCGTCCCCGGCGCTCCGGCTTCCGGCAGCGGGGAAAAAACCGACGATTATGGGGTGGACAGCACCCCCGATTGATGCCTATAGGCACGCCTCTCCGATGGCCGGTACAGGATACCGGCCTCCCGTGCCCGGGTAGCTCAGTTGGTAGAGCATGCGACTGAAAATCGCAGTGTCGGCGGTTCGACTCCGTCCCCGGGCACCACTTTTCAATAACTTAGGTGGCGAACGTCCCTGCTCAGCATCTGGTGGGGAAGCAATGGGGCAGCAGATAATCCACGTAAGCCGAAGCGCGGGCAGCATACGGCTTCCTGGGTCGGATTTCTGAGTGTCACTATGCATTACTGCATATCATCTATTTGATAATTCAGGGCGTTGCCGCCGATGCACGGAGTTGTTATGCTATGCCCGCGCGGCGGGGTATTCACGAAATAAAGCTTCCTGATCAGCGCGATATCGTCGGATACTCCGACATGTTGGCGTGGGGGCTGAGGCGAGAATGAAATCAACGACCGCCGAGTCGTCAACGACGGAAACGTGCGCGAATCTTACCGCCGTCGATAACGTTTTGGTTAGAGCGTTGGCGCGGCATAGCGATGACCCTGACTTCTGGTCGCTGAAAACACGTGATCGCACGGACAGTGCCCATTGCATTTTTCAGTATCCTGCGATGATGGTGCCCTTGGTACAGCGTCGATTGCTAGCCGCAGTCATCGAGGCTCAACCAAACATTAAGTCGCTATACGATCCTTTCGTTGGTTCAGGAACTTCGCTTGTGAGCGGAATGCATTACGCGCTCAATGTCTATGGTGCCGATATAAATCCTCTAGCCGTACTAATTAGCCGGGTTCGCACCGCGCGAAAGGTTGAGTTCGCAATCGGCGCAATCGGCGCCAGCGTAGTTAAGCGTGCCCGGGCAGACAGACGGTTTGGTATCGAAACTACGCTTGCGAATCGCGACAAATGGTTCAGGCTCGAAGTTCTGACTGAATTGTCCAAATTGCGACGAGCTATCCGTTCTTGCGAAGAACTCTGGGCGAGACGCTTTCTTTGGGTGACCTTGGCTGAGACGGTACGTCTCACGAGTAACGATCGTACATCAACATACAAGTTGCACGCGCGGCCCAAGCATGAAATCGACGGACGAAATGTGTCGCCGATTGATGTGTTTTCCGATCTGGTATCGCGCAATGCGGATAGCTTTGCATTCTTTCGAAAAAAGCTCAGAGACGCAAACGCCGTAAGCCATGCGCGCTATCGAGCATCAACCGATATCGCCCTTGTCGATAATCGTGAGAGCAAGAAATGCTGGGCTGACGTAGCGCCATTCGACCTCATGATGACGTCGCCGCCATACGGTGACAATCAGACGACCGTCACATATGGTCAGCATTCCTATCTACCGCTTAACTGGATCGACCTGGCCGATATTGACCCAAAGGTTGATACGGAATTGCTACGGACTACGCAGGAAATTGACAGGCGTAGCCTGGGCGGACGCGATCCCGTTTCGAACGAAGAGGAGGAACGATTATTTGCGGCTAGTACTACGCTTAAAAATTTCGCGGAGGCGCTACCAGATACCCCGAGTGATGGACACATTCGCTTGGTACGCTTCTATCGTGACTTTCAGGCAAGTTTAGAGGCTATGATTGGGCAAATGCGTCAGAACAGTTACATGATCTGGACGGTGGGCAATCGCAACATTGCCGGCAAGCAAGTGCCCACAGATACGGTATTGAGTGAACTAATGGAACACGCCAAATGCTCCACCGTCACGATGCTGACTCGTCGCATTCACCATAAACGCATGCCCGATCGAAACGCGAGTTCAGCGACAATGCGCGAGGAAAAAATCTTGTTATTGCGGAAGCGATGAACAAGAAATGGTAACGGATTCCCATTTCGATATTAGCGCCGCCGTTGTTCGCCAATTAGGTGATGAACTCGTTTCGGACGAGGTCACCGCACTCGTTGAATTGGTGAAGAACGCATACGACGCTGACGCTGATTTCGCACATGTCGTTGTGAACACGGCCGATGCTCCAGCACATTCGGATTTCCCCGGCACATCTGGCTTCATCTCAATCGATGACAATGGCGTCGGTATGGATCGGGGAGATATCGACCGGGGCTGGCTGGTGATCTCGTTGTCGGGTAAGCGCGAGATGAAAGCAAAAGGGGTGACGACCGCAAAGGGACGCACGCCGTTGGGTGACAAAGGGCTGGGCCGATTGAGCACCCAGAAGCTTGGCGCTCGGCTTGAAATGGATACCCGGAAGGAGGGAAGTGAAACCCTTCATGTTGCGTTTAGTTGGGACTCCTTCACTGAGGATAAAAGTCTAAGCGCGGTGCCGGTCACCGTGCGAAAGGCCGATCAGCCGAGATTGAAGGGGACGCGCCTCCTCATAACCGGTTTGCGAAATACAGATGTTTGGAAGGGAGCGGCTGTAGAGCAGCTCGCCAATGATCTTGCGCAAATTCTCTCGCCATATGAGAAAGCGCGAACATTTCTTGTCACGTTAACGATCGATGGAAAGGTCATCGACCTTGGGCAGATTTCCGAGCGTGTACGCCGTGCGGCAGTCGGTAGGTTCGCAATAGATTTTACGGAAGGCAAACTCCACCTTGACGGAAAGGTGCGATTGGCAAAGCTGCGCGGGAACCAACGTGATGAAGAGCTTGAATTTTTCGAGAACGTTGTCGTGCCATCGAATGGCAGGGATTTTTACGAATATCTCAAGGGACGCAGCCCACCCGTAAACATGCGAATGAGCGCCGATCCGGCGTATTTCGTTGAGTTTGATTATTCGGTTGAGTTGGAAAGTTTAGGATCAATTGATCGCCTTCAATCAAAAGCAAACATCAACAGCACGTCTGACGATAAGGATGCAGAGCCTGTTATGGCCGCTGATCCCGGCCCTTTCCACGCTGAAATTGACGAGTTTTTGCTGCGGAATGATGAGGGTGCGTTGCGCCTCAGCGGCTTGTCCGCGTCTTCCGAAATTCAAAGGGTTGTAAAACGACACGCTGGGATCAAAGTCTTTCGGGATGGATTTGCGGTAAAACCCTACGGTATCAACGGGGAGGACTGGCTTCGCCTTGGCGCACAGCAGACCAGCGCCAGTTCTTGGTATGGATTGCGCCCCCACAACGTTCTTGGCTTCGTCTCGATATCCGAGGCGAGAAACGCGCATCTCAAAGACAAGACCGATCGCGAAGGTTTTGTCAGTAACGCCTACGCGCAGAACTTTCGGCGGTTGATGGTGCATTCGACTGAGTTAATCGGTCAATTCTACGAATGGATCCGACGCAACTATACAAAGTATCGCGAGGAACGGCTTGCGAAAGGGTACGCGTTCGAAGGTGCCGAACGCGAGATTACATCTGCGCGTCAGGTAGCGCGAACCCTCAAGAGCTATACTGCACGATCAAAGTCTATTGATAACGCGGCAGCGGAGGTTCAGCAAAAGGTTGAAGCGCTAACCACGAGAATCGCGGCGGAACCATTATTGTCCACGGCGGAAGAGCGTCGCCTTGCACCGTTACTTGAAGCTGCGAACGAAGCTCTGAGATCATCGCAATCTATATTTTCTGAAATGGAAAAATACGCCTCGGATACTGAGAAATTGGCTTCTGTGGTCGCTGCTCTCTCGCCTCGACTTGAGATTGTCAACACACAACTTCAGGATTTCTCGGAACTTGCCGGTCTCGGATTGATCGCCGAGTCTTTAGCTCATGAAGTCCACAATCAGACTGATCGCCTGACTCAGCGTGCCCGCGCAGCTATCGACGAGGCCCGCCGGGATGGTGATCAAAATGGCAAGCTTGTGCGGCTGGCGAATGATGTGCTTTCAACAGCTTCCGCGCTCAGGCGGCAGATTGCGCATCTCGGGCCAACCTTACGCGTCCAAAGAGATCGAGTAGAGCTCTTTTCTATTGCCGATTTTATGGGCGATACAAAGGCTTACTTTGAGGAGCGCTGGCATGAAGACTCGATTGCATTTGATCTGAATGTGGTTAGGGATTTTGACGTCGAAACTAATCGAGGACGGTTGTTGCAGGTTTTTGACAATCTCCTGTTGAACTCTGAATATTGGATCAAACAGGAGCGGACACGCAATAATAAAGAACGTCTGGGGGTTCTTATCGAAATCGAACATCCGTTTGTGCGCATTTCTGACAATGGGCCTGGCATTGATCCATCGGTTGAATCCAACCTTTTCGAACCATTCGTAACCTTGAAGCCCAAGGCAATGGGTCGTGGATTAGGGCTTTTCATCTCGTCACAAATACTTGGCTCGATGGGGAGTTCGATCAATTTACTCCATGCTCGCAACGTGAGTGGACGTCGCCACGTCTTCGAGATCGATCTATCAGGGGTGGCGAGGAAGGTTTGATGGACGAGGCTATGCGATCGATTGAACCTCAGGAGATGGGTGGGCCTATCGCTGCGCTCCCGGCAGAAGCGGATATTCATCTCGCACAAGCTCCTCAAAGTCCGGCACTTGATGATTTGTTTGCGCGCTTGCACATAAAACGGGTCGTGTTCGTCGACGATATGATCGAGCCGGTTGCCGATGCCGCAAGTGTTATCGAGACGCTTACTCAACGCGAGGACGCTCGGCAGCCGCTTGAAGCTTTTTTTCCTGAAGCGATTCTGGCTGATGATAACGAAGCACGGTTTGATCAACTGAGTGCAATGCTCGAAGGCATGGATGCCAACAGTCTTGAAGCCGTTAAGGCTGTTCTTGGCGAATTTGCTTCAGAGGAGGGGGTACGAGATATTTGGCAATTGCGCAGAAATATCCCCAACCAAGTTGAACTCCAGATTCTTACACCGATCGAATGGCACGCACAGCAACATGCGATTGTCGAACAATGCAACGAGACCGCACGGACTCTGTTCCTCTTTGATCAGGAACTCAACGCCGATCCACATACGCTCGGCTTTGCCACAGGCGCTGACATCATCAAGAGTTTGTCGCAATCCGAACCGGTGGGATTTGGAACGCGTTGGTTTTGCGGGATGCTCTCGAGCACACTGAACGCAGGAGACGAAATTTCAAAGTGGCGCCAACTAGCGGCGGAAAACGAGATTTCGCTAAAGTTTTTCATGCCCATCGCCAAGCAGTCCCTCGGAGATGGTGATCGCTTTTATGGTTCAGTTTATCGAACGCTGATCAATACCTATTGCGAGACCATGAAACATCAGGCTGCATATGGCCTTCAAAAAGCGCTAGATGCCGCTATCACTCGATTGGATAATATCGATCCGCTCGCGTTCGAACATATGGTCGTCAATTCATCCGAGAAAGAAGGGGTGTCTGAGCTTGAGACGCTGCTTCGGCTTTACGCGATCGTTCATAAAGACGAAGCAAAGCGCGTAATTCTGCGCGAGGCGGAGTTCCTGAAGTTCGCAGACGCGGCTACTGGTGTGAAGGCTGTTGCGGATATATCGCGGGATCTCACTGCCGAAACCCAAGCCCATCTCAACCTATTGCGAGCGCAAGAACTTCATGACAGCGCCGAACTTGTAAACGGCTATAACGATCCGTTACGCAATGGCGACGTCTTCGAGATTGGTGAGGGTAACGATCTTGGCCTGTTTGTGCTTGTTGCTCAGCCATGCGATATCATGGTGCGGCCCGGCGGAAAGCGTATACGAGAGAATAACTTCAAGGTCGCAGTGATATGCCCGCTGACCTCAAATCCAGAAGAGGTAGAAGCTGAACCAGCCCATCTAAAGCATTTGGTGACGAACTTTGGGGATATAGGTGATTTGACTGCCGCCATCCTATTCAAGCGTGGAACGGTTGCCAATTTGAATGTTCTTGACCTTGCCGTATTGGATAAAAACGGACGTTGCGACATCAATCCTAGCGATGTGAAAAAGGAACCGAAGCGCTTTCCAACTCGCGCATGGCAGGAACGATGCTTAGAGCTTGCGAAGCAATACGGCAGAGTCGCTACCGAAATTGAAGACGTTCGCAAAAAGCACGGGGATGAAGTCGCTGATCTAATCGCTAAAACCACACTCCCACGCGTTGGTATGTCCCACGGGTTAAAGGGGTATGGAACTTACGCTGATGGAGCCTTCCACTACCCGATCAGACGGATTGGGCGCATTAGAGATCCTGGTGCTGCTTCACTCCTTGCAGCATTTGGGCGTTTTCTTTCCCGTGACGCCCTGGAACACGATTTCGCTCGGCAGACGTGAGACGCCGCTTACGTTGCTGCAAGCCTGAATTCTTTTAGCCATGCTGATGCGCTGGTCATTGCCTATTTCGGAATATCGGTCAGTTTTCCTTCCGGCCCAAAGGGGAGTCCAACCGAGCGGGCATTCGCGCCGAACATCGATCCGGTTGAATAAACCCATACGAGGCGTTGGCCGCCATCCGATGTAGTGATGACCTGGTTGGGGTGTCCGAGAAGTTGAATGACTTCAGCCTTGGTCATGCCGACCTGCAAGCGATCAACTGCCGTAACGTCGTAGTTGGTGCCCATCGATACGCAACCGGTGAGTGCGAGTGCGATGGCCGGAATGATCGTGTTTTTCATAGTTAACTCTTTAAAAACTTTTGATTGGAATTGGACTTGAAGATGGTATGCATTGGCTAGCTGACCGCGCATGCTCGAAGAGAGTGAACAACCTTTGTGATACCGGATAGATCAATAGAACGGTTTCCAAAACTCAGTGGGTAATTACCCGCAGGTCGGACCTCAATTGTTTTACCTTCAAATTGAAAGACCGACACGCTGTCTATGGGCACAAAAAATTGCTGATCCGGTAGCTTTACATACCCTCGAAAGTTTGGATCATTATTATCTATATCTTTGCCTTGCGGTATAAATGCTCGAGGATTTTTATCACCGTCTAAGGCTATATTAATACGCAGGTCCCCCGTCGATTGACCGTAGTAAACTGCAATCGGCCATGTTTTAACCGTATCCTCGACAGATTGCGCAGCAGCGCAGTCTATTTTGAAATCCGTCTTAAAGCGCCACACTGTCCAGCGACCTATTTTTGCGAATTCCGCAGCGGACCAGGGGCCGGGATAGGTCATTAATTCATCGACACGCGCTTTATCGCCCTCATTATTTGCCCGAGATTGGCATCCCATGATGAGAAGCGGTATCACAGATACGGCAGCTAAACGGATTAACATATTACTCCCCCAGAAAGTCGATCGCGGTACGCCCCCGCTTCGACTTCACACCTGATCCTTGGTGATCGGGGAGTTAGTAAACCGAGCTTACCCGGTCCCTACGACCTTTAGGTTGGGAAACCCTGGACATGCGCCGCAGGCTCCCCGACCATAAGGGTCAAGGATGTGCGGGCTGCGTCGGGCAGCACCCACCGGTAAGCTAGGTTTCGTGGACAAAGGGTATCCAGAGTTTGACTGACACGAGCGCTACGAAGCCGAGGTATGATTCTTTGGTTTTATCGTAGCGGGTCGCGATGCGCCGCCAGTTCTTGAGTTTGTTGAACAGGCGTTCGATCAGGTTGCGCCATTTGTATTTCGCGCGGTCGTGCGGGGCGGGATTGCGCCGGTTGACCTTGGCAGGGATCACCGCCTCGACACCCGCCGCCTCGATCTCTTCGCGGATCGCATCGGCATCGTAGCCCCGGTCGGCCAGGAAGGCCTTGATCCGGTCGGTTATCATACGGAACAGTGGGGCGAAGCCCTGCACATCGTGCGCCTGTCCGGGTGTCAGCACGAAGCCGAGGGGGAGGCCCCTGGCATCGCACCTTGCGTGGAGCTTCGTCGTGAAGCCGCCTCGCGATCGGCCAAGCGCCTCGGTTTGCTGAGTCCCCTTTTTATGCCGACGGCACAATGATGTGCCCGGACCACCGTGCTGTCGATCATGTCGGCGGCCGCGTCGCGCCCCGCCAGTTCGGCCAGCGTCTCGAGCATGGCATCGAACACGCCGGTCGTGACCCATCGTCGATAGCGCCGGAACACGCTGTTCCACTTGCCATACTCGTCCGGCAGGTGCCGCCATTGCGCGCCGGTCCGCGCAATCCACATCATGCCCTCGAAATAAGGGCGATTATCCTGCGCCGGGCGGCATCCACGACCGTGCTCAGGCGGCAGCAGCGGCCCGATCACTTCCCATTCTTCGTCCGTAACGCCGATCCGCTCGCCCAAGGCTGCCTCCAAAAGCCAGCCTTGAATCAGCGACCGAGTCCCCAGTCAAGCTTTGTCCACGAAACCTAGGGGTTACTACGCCCCAGAACCGTGCGTGGCGGTTCCGTCGATCACTATGAGAAAGCAAAGGTTTCAATTCAATGAAAACCTGCTCTCACCCGTTCTAAGCCGCAGAATTTCGTAGAAAAGCCAATTCCCTGCAGAAACAGAGCGTGATTCGCGGACCCTGAAATGAAGAAGAATCCGGTGTAAATTTACCCTGATCGATGGAGGTGATTATGGGTGGGATCGGTTCCGGCGCGTTACGTTCAAGGCATGTGGGCGATGTGGAAGATGTGTTGGCGCTCGACATTCGCGTTTTACGGCGGCTGGGCGTTGTCCGGCCCGGTGAATGCGTAATCGACACAATATGCTGGTCAACCGGCGGTCATGAGCGACCTCAGGCGCGTTTACGTATCGATTTGAGCGACAGCGCCCGGGGAATGATGGCGATAACGGCACATATGCCGGATGATGCCGTCACCCAACGCATTGCCATAGAAGGGATAGCCTCCGGCTTCGGCGGCATTCGATATTATTTCCTGTGTCCCGTCACCGGGCAGCGGTGCGAGATACTTTATTATACCGATGGCCGGTTCGCATCCCGGCATGCTCATCGCCTCACCTATGCCTCGCAGAATATGACCGATCTGACTCGCGCGCATCGCCGCATCATCATGTTGCGCCGAAGATTGGAGGGAAGCAAAGGACGGCCGCGTCCCAAAGGCCGTAAGCGCGCCGGGATCATCGATAGGCTGAACGAGGCACGGTCCGAAGCGCGCAATATCTGGCGGGATCGTCTGCGAAAGCAAATGGATCGGTCTGATTCCCGATGGATACCCGGCGATAGGAGATGATCCGTCCGAGATCGCATGAGGACGATGTCCGCGCTTCCCACAAAGCCTCAATTTATATCGCGTTGTCCTAACCGGGCGTCGGATATGCGCCGCCGAGATTATTCCCTAAAATCATCGGATTTCCTGGGATTTTTCCTGAGTTTTGGGTTCCCATGATCTTAATGAGGTGATGGTCAACGAAAGGAGGCCGTCATGTCTGACGACAAACCGCTCGATTATGATCATCTACTATCCCACGCCCAAGCCTTGTTTTCCGCGTCCACGGTCGCCGTGATCCATACGCCGGACGAAATCATCCACATTGATATCGATGGGCATCGCTACACGTTCGAGATCGGAAGCGACGACGACGAATATCTTTTCACCGATGGGAAAAGCGCCTTCTCGATCCCGCTGATGGAAATCGACTGGGATTCCTAGGATTTCTCCTGACACAGCTTCCGAACCCGTCTTAATGGAAATGTCGGTTCTAACGAAGGAGATGACCGACATGACCGCACTTGTAACATCGAACACACCGGCGGCTAACGATCTGCCCGCCATGATCACGCTCGACCAGCTTGCCCGCGAAATGAAGATCGTGCCGCGCGAGGCTCGGATGATGCTCCGCCTGGCGGCCAAACAAGTGAAGGTGTACCCGAACCTCGGCAAAGATCATGTCGCCCGTCAACCTTGGCAATGGGCGCCGGGGTCGAAGGCATTGGAAGAGGCAAAGAAGGCACTAGCCTCTATGCCCGATGGAAAATGAGGAATGGCTGGCGCCCTCATCGTGTGCCAGCCTTCCGGTAAAAACTGGCCGAATTGAACCTATGAGGAAGTTTCGGCCAGTTTCCAGGTCTGCCCCTTTTTGATGATGCCCATTTTGCGCGCGGCCTTTCGGAGGGTGCGATCGCTGATCGATCGTTTCTCGGCATCACGTACAACATCTTTGATTTTTCGTGCGACGCCGCCCGCGAGCGCGCGTTTTAGGAACATCTCGGCTTCTTGGCTGGCGTCGTCCGGTCTTCCGACCTTGTTTGCTTTGCGGGCGAGGTCGTCTGCGGTCAGGTCCGTTGCGCCTCCCCAAACCAATTCCGGCACTTCGCTATCTGTCGCGCCCTCCAGTGTGTACAGCAAGCTATCGCCTCTGGCCGAAAGGTTATGTTTGATATGGACAAAGACCCGCGTTTCGTCGTCTTCGGGATGTAGGCCGACCATGACAGCGGAACGGGCCGCAGCGGTGATGTCAACCGATCCAAGGCCCCGAAAAATCGCCTTGTCCTTATCAGCCTTGTTGAGATGCCTGTCAAACGGCGTTCAAAAGGGACCCCCGATCGGCGTCGAAGAGGGACCCCCTTTTTCGGATATGATGTTGGTTTGTTGAAGATGGCCTTGCGCTGCGTGCGGCGGAGGGCGGGCGTAGCCCGACCGGAGGCGCGCGCAGCGCAAGATAGATTTTTGAAGGCGCCGAAGGTAGCGGTCAGCTGCGGTTTTTGAAGCGCCAGCTGTCGTTGCCCGTCTCGATGATATCGCAGTGGTGGGTGACGCGGTCGAGCAGCGCCGTAGTCATCTTGGGATCCCCGAAGACGGTAGGCCACTCGCCGAAGGCAAGGTTGGTGGTGATGATGACGCTGGTGCGCTCATAAAGCTTGCTGATGAGGTGGAACAGCAACTGCCCTCCCGAGCGTGCGAACGGCAGATATCCAAGCTCGTCGAGCACGATCAGATCGAGCCGCGACAGCTGCGCCGCCAGGGTCCCGCCTTTGCCGATCCGGGTCTCCTCTTCGAGGCGTGTCACCAGATCGACGGTGTTGAAGTAGCGGGCGCGAGCGCCCCTTCGCAGTCTCGGCAGACTGTAGTCTGTTGCGCCTGTGCGCCCCTGCGAAGCCCTGCAAGCGTGGGGGACCGCTATCGGATGCCCACGGGTAACAACAAGGACGCAGCCGCGCTCAACGGGCTTCACAGGGTTTGTCAGGCCGCCATTGCCGCCGGATCGTCATTTTGCATCGGCAACGCGGTGCGCCCCTTGAACAGCGGCTTCCTGCCTTCGCCTTGCGAGAAGCGTTCAAGTTTGATGGTATGGATATTCTGATTATCGACCAATATGGCCGCAACCGGGCACTCATCCTCCCAGATGAGCGCGACCATGCAATTGCCCACGACCGGACCCTTGTAACCATATTTGTCATCAGGCCCGTACAGGGGCGACATGTTATACTGGTGTAGCCTGCCGGTCTTTATCCCATCCCGGCTTGTCTGACGGAGTTCACTGCCGCCAGCAGCGTCGAGCCATGTCATCCATTCCGCGTCCGATACCCCGGCCAGCTTCGCTTCGGCGCTATCGGCGGTTGCAAAGTTCAGACTGAATTTCCGGTCCCCATATTCGAACATGGCGCTGGGTGCTTTGGCCGGATCGTTATGGAAATAGCTGATGGCGATTTCCGGGCGGCGCGTCCTGCGAGGCAGGGCGACGACCGGGGCGGGCATTTCCCGCGCCATTCCCTCATCTGTCTCATGATTCTCCCTGATCGTCCTGGCTGGAGAGAAGCCAGCCGCCGCAGGCTCATGGGCTATCATGGCATGTCCTGACAGCGCCGCAGGCCCATGGCGGTCATTGGCGATATCATGAGCATCTGGCGAGCCTGCGAGCCTCATGTCGTCCTGCGGACAAATCATGGCGCTCTCATGATTTATTTCATTTGATTTGATTTCATTGCGCCACCAGAACTCCAGCAATTGCGCGGATTTCGAGCCCAGAAAGGACGAAAGCTGGACGAAATCGGGACGAATATGGGATGCAATCAGGACGAAATGGCGCTGCAATGCGTCAAGCAATTCGTCCTTTTCGTCCTCAGGGCGCAATGCGGACGAAAGAGGCTGTGCGGTTGGTAGAGCGATCAACTGATCCTTGCCATGCCTGCGCGCATACCTGATTTGTTTGGCGGCCATTCTGATTTCTCCATCATACGCAAAGTCTGTGTGCCGGGTGCGGCGTCTGATATTTTCGAGGAAGGTCTTTTTCAGGCCATCGGGCAATGCCTGCCCGTTCATCAATGTGCGTGTGACATTGTTGAGGACATTGATGGTCTGACGGTCAGGGATGGGCGCGTTGAGAAGGCCAATGCTCTTAGCGACCTCATCGCGCAGATCGAGCCAGCGGGGCGTGTAGGATTTCTTCGTCATTATGTTCTGTTCTCCGAAAATGGAAATGGACCTGCCCGGCGGGGTGCAGTCGCCAGACAGGTCCAGATTTTCAGGAAAACAGGAACGATGGCTGGCCGCTTGAACAGCGAATGCACCCACCGTTCAGAATATTTAGCGCGGGGCGTTGTCCCGCTGCATCATCACACGATATGCGCTCCCGTCTCGCCATGTCATTATTCTTGCAGCCGGAAATCTTTAACCGCTAAACTTTTCCGGCCAGCCGGTAGGCAATTGGCAACCTCTGTTCGGCCATCAGACGCGTCGGACAATAAGGGGTGCAGCATGGCCGGAAAAGACTGGGTTCAACTGATGGCAGGCCTGCGGTCCACCCTGATCAACAAGGCGGCGGCGCGTTCGCGACAGGAAGCCGAGAATTTTCCCGAAATCGTGGAGCAACGACGCGCCAAGATTCTGGCCGAGATCGGCGCAGCGGAGAAGCTGGCGTTCGACCCAGCCATGAGCGACGATGCGTTCTGGAGCCGCACCTGCACCAAGCCCTTCTACGCGCATCGCCCGGTGGATCGTATCCGCCAGCACGAGGCAGAGATGCAGGCGCGTCTTGGCAATTATCGGGATTTTCTGGGTACTGATTGGGAGCCGGACACCGGCAGGCAGTTCCGGGCTTTCCTCGATGAGGTCATGTCGGAACGCGACTATCTTGAAAAAGTGGTGAAAGCAGCGCGCACTCTCGCGCAGACCAAGGTTGCTCGCGAGCGCACATTCATGGAATGGTTGCTTGCTGGGGCCGATCCCCTGTCATGGGAAGGGCGGCGGAAAATATACGCGAAGCTCGCCAGCCATCTTGGCTATGGTGCCGTCACGACCTTCCATCTGATGATGGAACTGGGCTTCGCGGTGGTGAAGCCCGATCAGGTTCTCAACCGGCTTGTCGCGCGCATGGGCATCATGACGGAATATGAGGTGCGGAACGAACGGACAGGTACGCGCAGATGGCATCCCGTCGAATCCAACATGACGACCGCAATGGCGCGGCAACTGGGCCAGAACGATCATTTCAACTGGTCCCTGCAAAGGCGCATGGCCGAGATTTCCAAGGCTACCGGCATTTCCATGCGGGCCTTGGACATCGTCATCGTGAAGATGGGTCAGGTCGATGACGAGGCCAATGGCTATGCGCGAACCATCTGCGGTGAGACACCGCTGTGTAGCTTGTGCGAGGCCAAGGCGTTTTGCGATCTGGGCAGAACGGGGACAACGAAGCAAGGAAAGCGGCGTCATGTGCCAGCGATATAATTGCTAGGCAGATGCTCCACCATTATCATTTGTCCTAGGGGATCAGATTTCGGAATAGAGCGTTAGCGTGATGCTCATTTATTTTTCCTGTGCTAATCCAATGGTCAATCAGTGTGCTATCAAAGGCTTTTTCCGAAAGCTGAATTTGCCGAATTACTTCTTTAAAAACATCCTGACACCAAGCATCTGATTTTTCTAAATTGGCTAATACATCCGGATCTAATTTATCCTTATACCTTTCCCGATATAGCTTGACGGCTAATTGAAGCTGGCCATTTGCATTGTTTGTTTTCGAATAAAGATGCCAATTTTGAGATTTGACAAATCCCTCCAATTTTTTCTTCTCAGATCCTTGGTAAAAGGCATATAGCAATCCGACTACGCCAATAATAAATCCGCCAACCGCCAGAAAGGAGTTTAAATCGAACAGGCCCATTATCACTATCCCGTTAGGTTGCGTTGACGTTCGTCCGCTTTATCTTGGCACTGCTCGGGGCGCCAGTCCGCTCCCACTCTCGCGTTAGCTTCCTATATGTCCGCGCAGCACTGGGCATAATGCATCCCATTGCTAATGACGGTAGGAAGCAGGAGGGTGAGGACATCCTGCGTCCCATCCGCAGCCATAAAAACGGCGGTGAACTGCAAGGCGGCATCGGCCACGTCGCTGTCCATGAACCAGCCCGTCGCATCGCATTCATGGGTGCCAAAGGTCCGGCAAACCCGCTCGACATCGGCCACGGCCAGCCAACGCGGTTCCGCAAAGCCGTTGCGGCGCTTGGTGGACAGGAAATCCGTCATGATATTGGGCGCATCGTCGCGGACAAGCTGAAGCCCGCCATGGCTCAGACGCATCGCCAGTCGGCGGGGCGATTGCCGTAGAATCTTGCGCTGCGCGTTCTGCCGTTTGGTGTCCGCCCGCCATTGGTCGATGAATGCAAGGACATCGCCCGTCCGCGCCTGATCCAATGTGAACGCATCTTCCCCTATCGCAATAGGTGCACCGACGCGAAACCCTTTGTCTGATGGCAAAGACGACAAGGCTATGGTTTTCGTCAGGGGGCTAGCCGCGACAAGCGCATAACCGGCTGTTCCCGCCAAGATGTCCCAATCCTCGAACTGGGCAAAGCTGCTCTGGAAATCCTGCGCGCCGCTCATATCAAGCGCAAGGATATGATTGACCGGTAACATGGGCAGATGGCCTTCCAGCACAAACCCTGCCCACATATAGCTGTAGGTGGTCGCGACAGCCTGAACGCAGCAAATGGAGCGCCCACGCTCCATGCGATTGACGATCCGGATATGAACGTCGCTCAGCCCTCTGATGTCGATCAGGCTCAGGATCAGGTTGATGGCCCGGTGCAATCTGCCCAAGGGACGCTGCGCCGACATGTCCAGCGCCGTCGCCGTGCCCGGTTCCAGTTTCAGGAGCAGCGGGTCGATCCTGCTGTCCTCCGTATCCAGCACACGCAGGATGGACGCATTGTTGTTGCCGTCGATTTCCACCAGCACGGTCGCAAAACCCTTGTGCGTGGTTGCCACCGGCAACGACACGGGCGTGGACCGGGGGCCACCGCTCAGAAGTGATTTCGCATGAGCCAGCCGGGATAGTCTGGCCTTGGCGTTGATCTGCCGCGCCGTGCCGCCGGTCAGTTCGGTGGCTTCTTCCAGCCGCCCCTTGATCCCGTTGCCCGCGATCAGCCATCGCCCGAAATCCTTGACGGGAACATTCGTCCTGTGGGCATGATGCAGCACCTGGGCATATTGCGATTTCAACGGTGCCGACAGACCACTGAACGTCAGGCCGAGCAGAGCGATATAGGGATTGGCCTGCGCTGGCCTGTTCCACTTCCCGCCGCGATGGATGATAAACTGCTGCGTTAATGGATTGCCATCCTCATCCATCGCAGCCCGGATCGTCTCGCCGAAGGAATAGAGATCGGTGAGCGTCGCATAGAGCTTGGCGATGGTGCCCTTCTCATGCTGCTCATAATCTTGCGCTTTATGGCGGATCGTCTCGAAGGCGCTTTGCATCTGTTCAAGCTGGCCTTCGAGGGAATTCTTCGTCAGGGAAAGCGGCATGATGTCCTCGGATGATGGTCCGGGAATCTTTAGCGGCTAAAATCTTTTCAAAGAGTTGCGTGTTGCTCGCTCATCATTTTTCAATAATGGCGCAGGCATGGCGGGTGATCCAAGGAGACCCTCCCCATGCTGACCAAAGCCGGACTATCGGCCGCAAACCGCGCTATCTACCTTCCCGCGATCAGCGCCACCTATGCTGACTTCGCCAAAAACGGGCGATTCAAGCGCCAGATTGCCAGCTTGGTGCCGGATGATCTGGACTTTCTCCGGTCGGGCAATCCTTATTTCTGCTATCCCTTCGGCCTCTACAGCGCGGGTCAGGTGATCCGAACCGAAGCGATGAAGCCCAAAGCCTGCATGGTCGCGCAACGGGATCGCGCCGAAACCATCATCTTGGGTGATAGCGGCGGCTTTCAGGTGTCGCGCGGGACCATCGAATTCGAGAAGGATATAACTGCCCGCCGGATGCTGAAATGGATGGAGGGCGTTGCGGACTGGTCGATGGTTCTGGACTTTCCAACCGGGGGTATTGCAGCGGGGTTTATGAAAGAGCATGTCGCGCGCCTGATCGGGGAGGGGCATGATCTACAGGCCATGTGCAAGGCCAACGGCCAGTCGCTCGATTTCAACGCCTGCCTGCTCCAGACCCGGATCAACAATGACCAGTTCGTGGCCGAACGCACCCATGGCGCGACCGGGCTGCTCAATGTGCTTCAGGGCCGAAACGAGGCCGAGAGCAAGACCTGGTACGAGGCGGTCAAACATTATCCCTTCGAGGGCATCGCCTTCGCGGGCGCGCATCAGAACCATTTCAGCCTATTGCTCCGGCGTCTTGTCGATCTTCACAGGGATGGCCTGCTTCATCAATGTGACTGGGTTCATGTGTTGGGTGTCTCTACCCTCGAAATCGGCTGTCTGCTGACCAAGGTGCAGCGATGTGTTCGGGAGCATTGGGGCTATGAGCATTTCCAGATCAGCTTCGACAGCGCCAGCCCGTTCATCAACGCCGCCAAGAACGGCATGATCGTCGGCCATATGTTCGATGAATATGGCTGGACGTTCCGAACCACCAATGTCTCGACCGTCCCGGCAGCGGACCTGCCGAAGACCGTCAACGCCTTCTGTCATGCGAAAATGGCGCGTAAGGCGCGGTCCCTGAGCCGCGAGCGCATTGCCGCGCTTCGGCCGCTCGGCAATGCCCTGACCATGGCGGACATCTGCCCCGGCAGCAGCGGCACGTCGGACCTCGACGGGGACAGTTCTCCGCTGCTGATGCACCATAATGTGCAGGCCTTTGTCGAAGCCCATCACCGCGCCCATGAAGGTTTCTTCGGCAATGAGAGCTGGCGCATCCCTCAGGATGCCAAGATCATTTCCGAAATGATCGACATCCTGTTCAGGGGTGAGCTGATCCCCAACGCTGATGGTGGTATCGACCGTGTGCCGCTGACTGATCCTGTCAGGCATATCGACCAGTGCGAAATCTGGCTGGACCGGCTTGCTGGTCAACGCAGCAGGACAGCAGCACGAGAACCTGATGAATTGCGCTATGCGGCCTAGCACGATGCTAGCACAGGGTTTCAAGATGCTTTGAAATTCAATATGTCATGGCATATAGATATCAACTGAAAATCGCAGTGTCGGCGGTTCGACTCCGTCCCCGGCACCATTTCCAACTAACCTCTCATATCGGCCTTCCCGTTCCGCTCCGCTGGCCCGTCGCGCGCAACAGCGCATAGCCTGTCAGCGCGGAGAGGGCCGAACCGCCCAATACGCCGATCTTCACCTCATCCATCAGCCGGGGATCGGGAAAGGCCAGTCCGCCGATGAACAGGCTCATGGTGAAGCCGATGCCGCACAGCACGCATACCCCATGGATCTGCGCCCAGTTCGCGCCGGCCGGCTGGCTCGCCAGACCGGAGCGGACGCATAGCCAGAGGGCGGAAAAGACGCCCGCCTGCTTGCCCAGAAACAGTCCGGCCGCGATGCCGAGCGGCAGGGGCGCCACCATGTCGCCCAAGCCAAGGCCTGCGAAAGAAACGCCCGCATTGGCGAAACCGAACAGGGGTATGATGCCATAAGCGACCCAGGGGTGCAGTCCGTGCTCCAGCCGGTGAAGCGGAGAATCCAGGGCATCCGGCGCGCCCGGCGTGACGCGGATGGGGATGAGGGCCGCGGCCAGCACGCCCGCGATGGTGGAATGCACGCCCGACAGCAGCACCGCCAGCCATAGCAGGAAGGCCAGCGCCAGATAGGGCCAGAGCCGCTTCACGCCCGCCCGGCTCAGGATGACCATGATCCCCATTACGATTCCCGCCGCCAGCAATGCCGGCCCGCTGATCCCGCCGCTATAGGCGAGTGCGATGATAGCCACGGCGCCCATGTCGTCGACGATGGCGACGGTGGTCAGGAACAGCTTGAGCGACGCCGGAACGCGCGGGCCGAGCAGGGCCATGACGCCGATGGCGAAGGCGATGTCGGTCGCGGCCGGGATCGCCCATCCCTTCGCCAGGCCCGGCGTCGATCCGGCAAACAGAAGAAAGACCAGCGCGGGCACGGCCATGCCGCTGGCCGCCGCGATCGCGGGTAGCGCCCGGTCTGTCCAGCTTGCCAGATGGCCATCGACAAACTCCCGCTTGATCTCCAGCCCGACGAGCAGGAAGAAAAGCGCCATCAGCCCGTCATTGATCCAGTGCAGCACCGACATCGGGCCGACCTGCACATGCAGGCCATGGAAATAGCCGTCGGCCAGCGGGCTGTTGGCGACGATCATCGCCAAAGCCGCCGCGGCCATCAGGAGGATGCCGCCCGCGGCTTCGCTCCGCAGAAAATCCCTCAGCGCCGAAGGGCGGGGCGCGATCATCGCCGATCCTGCAAGGTCGGGACCGAGGCGGGCCGCGCAACCGGCATGGTCGCTGTGGGCATGGGAAACGGGCGTCCGGGCATGGCGTCACGCCTAACGCGCCCGCGCCCGGAGGGAAAGGGATGGATGGGCGCGCCATGCCTGCGCCGGTCCGGCACGAGGGCCGCCGCCGCGCCTACCGCCCCAGCAGCTTCCCCACCAGAGCGGCCGCCGCCGCCGTCACATCGTTCCACGTCACGTCGAACCCCGTCGCATCGCCGAAATAGGGATCGGTCACATTGGTCCCCTCGCGCCCCGGCACGAGGTCCATCAGCAGTCCCAGATGGGCCCTCCCGTTCGCCGGGCGGATGCGCCGCAGGTCGCGCAGATTGGCGCCATCCAGCGCGAAGATATGGCCGAAGCGATGGAAATCCTCCGCCTGCACCTGCCGCCCGCGATAAGCGCTGATGTCAATCCCGTGGCGCAGCGCCACCGCCTGCGCGCGCGGATCGGGCGGAGAGCCGACATGCCAGTCGCCCGTGCCCGCCGAATCCGCGATCGCCGCCAGCCGCGCCCGCTCCGCCTGTTCGCGGAACGCCGCCTCCGCCAGGGGCGAGCGGCAGATATTGCCCAGGCACACGAAAAGGACGGCCGGTTCGCTCATCCTTCCGCCGCCGCCGTCGAAAGCCCCAGTTGCGGCACGCCGATGGAGCGCCGCCCGCCGAAATCCGTCCGCGCCACGATCACCCCCTGCCGTTCCATATAGTCGATCAGCCGCCGCACCCGCCCCGGCGAGCTGGTGCCATAGGCGCGCGCCAGTTCCGCATCGCCCGGGCAGGGCAGGCCGTGCATCGCCGCCCGCGCGATCAGCAGGAAGGGCGCGAGCATATCCTCCGGCAGGGGCTCGGCCGCCCGCAGCGCATCGTCCCAGCGCGGATCGGCAGCATCGGCCATCCCCGCCTGCGCCATGGCGAAGCGCTTGCGGAAGGCGGGCAGGTCGATGGGCGCGCGTTTCAGCCCCTTCATCCGGCAGCGCACGGTGAAATCCTGATAGAGCGTCGCAACGCTGGGCTGCGCTTCGCCCAGGTCGGCGACGATCTCCTCCAGCACCTCGACGATCACGCCGTCGGATTCGCCCATGTCGAACTCCGGCTCGACCGGCTTGGCCGAAGGCGCGGCGGCGAGCGCGCGCATCACTTCCTCGGCGGGAAGCGGCGCGGGTTCGGGCCGGGGCGGTGGCGCGGGCAGAGGGCTCTCTTCCTCCCCCTGCGCGAACAGCAGTTCCTGCAAATCCTCCGTCGCCGCGACGGGTGGCGGCATCAGCTTGTGCGTGCCGCCCCGCGTGCTGGTCTTGACCGATCCGATCTTCACCGCGACCGGACGGCGGCAGATCGCCGGACCCAGCGCCAGGAACCGCCCGCGCTCCAGATCGCGGATCTGTTCCGCCTGCCGCCGTTCCATCCCCAGAAGGTCGGCCGCCCGCGCCATGTCGATGTCGAGGAACGTGCGCCCCATCAGGAAGTTCGACGCCTCGGCCGCCACATTCTTGGCGAGCTTCGCCAGGCGCTGCGTCGCGATCACCCCGGCCAGGCCGCGCTTGCGCCCCCGGCACATCAGGTTCGTCATGGCGGCCAGCGACAGCCGCCGCGCCTCGTCCGACACGTCGCCCGCCGCCACCGGCGCGAACATCTGCGCCTCGTCCACCACCACCAGGGCGGGATACCAATGGTCGCGCGGCGCATCGAACAGGGTCGACAGGAAAGTGGCGGCGCATTTCATCTGCGCTTCCAGTTCCAGCGATTCGAGGCTCAGCACCACGGAGGCGCGATGTTCGCGAATCCGCGCCGCCATCTTCACGATCTCGCGTTCGTTATAATCGCCCGCGTCGATCACCACATGGCCATATTCGTCGGCCAGCGTCACGAAGTCGCCCTCCGGATCGATCACCACCTGCTGCACCAAGGCGGCGCTTTCCTCCAGCAGGCGGCGCAGGAGGTGCGACTTGCCCGACCCCGAATTGCCCTGGACGAGCAGGCGGGTGGCGAGCAACTCCTCCACATCGACCAGCACGGGGTTGCCGTTGCTGTCGCTTCCTATGCTGATACTGGCGGTCACGCATGTCCTTTGGCCCAGCCGGCGCCTCCCGCGCAAGCCCTGCCGCGAACCGCAGCTTCCGCTTGACCCGCTATTTGGTGCGGTGCAGCATCCACCCATGGCGACTCTTGCACCTCCGGCGATCACGCAGAACCCCGACATCCGCTATCTCGGCCGCCTGCTGGGCGACGTGATCCGGGCCTATGGCGGGGATCATCTCTACCGCCAGACCGAATATATCCGTTCCGCCTCGGTCGACCGGGCGCGGGGCATCCAGGGGGCGGATGTCACCGACACCGGCCTCGATGCGCTGAGCCTCGACGACACGCTCAGCTTCGTGCGCGGTTTCATGCTCTTCTCGATGCTCGCCAATCTGGCCGAAGACCGGCAGGGCGTCGCGGCGGAGCCGGGCGCGGACGTCGCCTCGGCGCTCGACCGGCTGGAGAAGGAAGGCGTCGGCCGCGACGCCGTGCTCAGGCTGCTGGAAGAGGCGCTGGTCGTACCCGTGCTCACCGCCCACCCGACCGAGGTGCGGCGCAAGAGCATGATCGACCATCGCAACCGCATCGCCGACCTCATGCGCCTGCGCGACGCGGGCCGGACCGAAACGGACGATGGCGAGAATCTGGAGGAAGCGATCTTCCGCCAGATCGCGCTGCTCTGGCAGACGCGGCCGCTGCGCCGGGAAAAGCTGTTCGTCGCGGACGAGATCGAGAATGTCCTCACCACTCTGCGCGACATCTTCCTGCCCGTGCTGCCCGCCCTTTATGCCCGGTGGGAACGTGTGCTGGAATCCCGCCCGCCCAGCTTCCTGCGCGTGGGCTCATGGATCGGCGGCGACCGCGACGGCAATCCCTTTGTCCAGGCGCCGCAGTTGCGCTTCGCCCTGTCGCGCGCCTGCCAGTCGGCGCTGGGCTATTATCTCGAAGCGCTGCATGCGCTGGGCGCGGAGCTTTCGCTCTCGACCGAACTCGCGCATGTGCCCCAGCCGGTGCTGGACCTCGCCGAAGCCAGCGGCGATACTGCGCCCAGCCGTCGGGATGAGCCTTATCGCCGCGCCATTTCCGGCATCTATGCCCGTCTCGCCGCCACTTATGGCGCGCGCGCGGGCCAGGCGCCGCCGCGTCCCTCCGCGCTCCGGGGCGAAGCCTATGACAGCCCCGCCGATTTCCGCCGCGACCTCGTCACCGTGGCGCAGGGCCTGGCGAGCGAAGGGGACGGCGCGCTGGCGACCGGCGGGGCGCTCGGCCGCCTGATCCGCGCGGTGGAGACGTTCGGCTTCCACCTCGCCACGCTCGACATGCGGCAGAATAGCGACGTGCACCAGCGCGTCGTCGCCGAACTGCTGAAGGTGGCGGGGGTCGAGCAGGACTATGCCGCGCTCGACGAAGACGCCCGCATCGCCCTGCTCCGCCGCGAACTGGCGAGCAACCGGCCGCTGGGCACGCGCTTTTCGGACTATTCGGAGGAAACCGTGTCCGAACTCGCCATCGTGGAAGCGGCGGCCGAAGCGCACCGCGCCTACGGCCCGCCATGCATCGCCCATTATATCATCTCCAAGGCGGAGAGCGTTTCCGATCTCCTCGAAGTCGACATTCTCCTGAAGGAAGCGGGCCTCTGGCGCGCGGGCGTGGACGGCGCTCCGCCGCAGGCCGCGATCATGGCGGTGCCGCTGTTCGAAACCATCGCCGACCTCGAAGCCGCGCCCCGGATCATGTCCGCCTATTTCGGCCTGCCGGAGATTTCCGGCGTGGTGCGGGCGCGGGGGCATCAGGAAGTGATGATCGGCTATTCCGACAGCAACAAGGACGGCGGCTACATCACCTCCACCTGGAGCCTCTACAAGGCGAGCAAGGCGCTGGAGCCGGTCTTCGCCGAGGCAGGCGCGGCGATGCAGCTTTTCCACGGGCGCGGCGGCGCGGTGGGCCGGGCGGCGGATCGTCCTTCGCGGCGATCCAGGCCCAGCCCAAGGGGACGGTGCAGGGCCGCATCCGCATCACCGAACAGGGCGAGGTGATCGCCGCCAAATATGGCACGCGCGATGTCGCCATGGCCAATCTGGAGGCGATGACCAGCGCCACCCTGCTCGCCAGCCTGGAGCCGGAGGGCCTGTCCCGCCGCGACGCCGCGCGCTTTTCCGCCGCGATGGACGAACTGTCGCAAAGGGCCTTCGCCGCCTATCGCGACCTGGTCTACGAAACGGAAGGGTTCCGGGACTTTTTCCGCCAGTTGACGCCCATTCAGGAAATTTCCGGCCTCAAGATCGGCTCCCGTCCCGCCAGCCGCACGAAGAGCGCCCGGATCGAGGACCTGCGGGCGATCCCCTGGGTATTCAGCTGGTCGCAGGCGCGGGTGATGCTGCCCGGCTGGTATGGTGTCGGCCATGCGATCGCGGCGTTCGGGGACAAGGCGCTGCTCGCCGACATGGCGCGGGGCTGGTCCTTCCTCTCCTCCGCGCTCGACAATCTGGAGATGGTGCTGGCCAAGTCCGATCTCGGCATCGCCGCGCGCTACCTGCCGCTGGTGGAGGATCAGGCCCGCGCCGCCGATATCTTCGCGCGCATCCGCGATGGCTGGGCGATGACGCATGACGGCCTGCTCGCCGCCACCGGCCAGTCGCGCCTGCTGGAAAAGAACCCCAAGCTGGACGAATCCATCCGTCTGCGTCTGCCCTATATCGAACCGCTCAATCTGCTTCAGGTGGAATTGCTCAAGCGCCACCGCGCGGGCGAGGACGATCCGCGCATCAAGGAAGGGATCGAGCTGTCGATCAACGCCATCGCCACGGCGCTGCGGAACAGCGGGTAGATATGACTCCGCCTTTTTCTCGCTGCAAACGAAGAGGACGAACCAGCCCGCAGTCCATTGGCTGATCCGTCCTCGACTCCTCCGGGGAGGAAGGGATTGGGCGGGCGCAAGGGAATGCCCGCCCCAATCCTATGCTGTCCGGGCCGTCAGAATTTCGCGACCACGCCCGCCATCGGGCGGATGGAGCGGAAATTGCCCAGCGTGTCGGCCTGGAAACGCAGGCGGATCGGGCTGCTCGCGGCGGAGCTGCCGAGATCGGCCGCCGACAGTTCCACGCCCGCGCCATAGCTGGTGCCGTGGAAATCGGGGCTGTCGGGGCCCAGCGCGTCGAAATTGACCCAGCGATAGCCGACCTTGCCGAAGATCAGGCTGTCCTTGCCGGCCTTCACGCCCGCGCGGCCCGCCACGCCATATTCCCAGTCCACGTCGCCGCTGATGCCCTTCGACACCGTGCCTTCGACGCCCAGCACCAGCGGGCCCGCGACATTATAGTTCACGCCCGCCACGCCCTCGGCGATCCGGCCCTTGTAGCCGACGGGCGGAATGCCTTCCTTGCCGGTTTCGCTGTCATAATTGTCCACGCCGCCCATCACGCCGACATAGGGTTCGATCCGGCGGTTGGAACCTGCATCGTCCTGCGCCATGGCAGCGGCGGGAAGGAAGGACGCAGCGGCAGCCGCCGCGAAAAGCAGTTTGTTCATGGGTGACCCTTTTTTGTTGTTGATGATGAAAATGGCGACCGGGGTGTGGACCCCCGGCATGTCCCTGCGCTCGAACTCGAAGCGGCCGGGAACATGGAAAGAAAATCCTTCCGGCGCCCTGAAAGTTTCCTGAACCGACGCGAAATACCATCGATCCGGCCGAATTGCGGCACAAATACAACGGTTTCTGTCATTGGGATGAACGAAAGGCGGCTTGTCTGAACCTCCGCTAAACGACGCCTTCATCTCCCGGCCATTCACAACCAATTCAACCGCCGCGCGTTAGGGAGGACAATCTATCTTGAAGGAGAAAGGCGATGGCCCTGTTCAAACGGTCCTTGCTGGCGGTGATCGGACTGGCGGGCGCGCTGGCGGTGGGGGGCTGCGCCTATGACGACGGCTATTATGGCGGCGTCAGCGTCGGCAGCGGCTATTATGGCGGCGGCGGCTGGTATGACAATTATTATCCGGGCTACGGCTATGGCTGGAACGACGGCTATTATTATCCCGGCAGCGGCTATTATGTGTACGACCGCGGCGGCAGGCGCCATCGCTGGAACGAGAGCCAGCGCCGCTATTGGGAAAACCGCCGGGCCGAGCATCGCGGCGACCGCTGGCGCGGACGGGATCGCGACCGCTGGCGCGACCAGGACGGCAATCGCTGGCAGGGACGCGACCGGGATCGCTGGAGGGATCGCGATCGCGATGGCCCGCGCGGCGGCAACTGGTCGCGTCCGCAGCGGCCTTCGCCGCCGGACGGCAATGCGGCCCGGCCCCCGCGTCCGCCTCGTCCGGACGGCAATCGGGGATGGGGCGGTTGGCGCGGCGGACGGGATGGCGTAACGTCTCCGCGCCCCCAGGCCCGCCCGGAAGCGCGTCCGCCCCGTCCCGACGGCGGCCCGCGTCAGCCGCGCATGGGCCGGCGGCAGAATCCGAACTGAATGATGGTAAAGGAAGACAGGCAGGCTGATGGGATGGCAAAAGGGAACGGTTCTTCTTCTGGCTATCATGGCGCTGGCCGCCTGCGACGGGCGTGAAGAAAGCGCGATCGACAATCTGGCGAACGGGGCCAATGCGGCGCAGGTGGGCAATGAGCTGAAGGCCGAGGCGCAGGCCCTGATGGAGCCGCTGGCCCCGCCGCCGCCCGGAACGCCCGGCGGCCTTCCCGTGACGGCGGAACCGCCCGTCGACGAGAACGCCATCGATCCCGACAGCGCGCAGGGCGCCGCGCAGGTGGTGCAGGGCTATTACGGCCTGCTCGAGGAAAAACGCTATGGCGACGCGCAGGACCTCTGGAACGAAAAGGGGTCCGTCGGGTCGGAGGAGGACGTTCTCTTCGCCGCCCGCTTCCGGGGCTTCAGCGAAATCCATGCCAATGTCGGCGCGCCCGGCGAGGTGGAGGGCGCGGCGGGCTCCCTCTATGTGACCGTGCCGGTGCAGGTCTATGGCCGCCTCGCCGCGACCGGCAAGCCCTGGTATATGCTGCGGCAGGTGACGCTGCGCCGCGTCAACGACGTGCCCGGATCGTCCGAGTCGGACCGTCGCTGGCACATCGAATCGATCGGGGCCTATGTCCCGCCGGAACAGCCGGCGGAGGAGGCGGCGGCGAACGCCATCTCCCCCACCGACGGCATGGTCAGGCCACGCTAGCCTTCACGATCTTGCCGGGGGTGGCCGGCGGCTCGCCCTTGGGCAGGGCGTCGACATGCTCCATGCCGGACGTGACCTCGCCCCAGACGGTATATTGCCCGTCGAGGAAGGTGGCGTCGTCGAAGCAGATGAAGAACTGGCTGTTGGCGCTGTTCGGGTTCGTCGCGCGGGCCATGGAGCAGACGCCGCGCACATGCGGTTCGCGGCTGAACTCCGCCTTGATGTCGGGCAGCTTCGACCCGCCCATGCCGGTGCCGGTCGGATCGCCGCCCTGCGCCATGAAGCCGGGGATGACGCGGTGGAACACCACGCCGTCATAGAAACCGTCCTTGGCGAGCGAAGTGATGCGCTCGACATGGCCGGGGGCCAGATCGGGGCGCAGCTTGATCACGACGTCGCCGCCGCTGTCGAGGGTGAGGGTAAGCGTTTCGTCGGCCATGATGTCCTCTTGATGGGGAAGGGGTCGATGGCCGTCATATAGAGGGTCGGGGGAAGGATGAAAGCATTTAGGGATATGACGCGCCGTTCCTCTTCCGAACCCCATTGCAATTCGATTTCGCATGGGCGAAAGCGGCCCGATGTTACAGGAACCGGACAGTAGGGGACGCGATGAGCGAGCACGGCGATCAGGCCGCACCCCGGCCGGACGAACAGCCTGTTGAGGAAGCCGATCTGGCGGAGGATTCCCGCCATGACGAGGACGACCGGCTGAAAACCGACTTCGTGTCCGCCGTGCTCGACGCGGTGGAGGAAGGCGACAGCGAGCGCGCGCGCGAACTGGTCTCGCCGCTGCACCCCGCCGACATCGCCGACCTTCTGGAACTCACCCCGTCCGAGCGGCGCGGCCCGGTCGCCGCCGCGCTCGGCGATCTGGTGGGCGCGGAGGTTCTCTCCGAACTCAACGACTATGTGCGTGACGACCTGCTCGATTCGCTCGCGCCCGAACAGGTCGCGGAATTCGCCTCCGAACTCGATACCGACGATGCTGTCGCCATCATCGAGGATATGGACGATGCGGACCAGCAGGCGGTCCTCGACGCGCTCGACCCCGAGGATCGCGCCGCCATCGAAAGCGCGCTGGCCTATCCGGAGGAGTCCGCCGGCCGCCTGATGCAGCGCGACCTGATCGCGGTGCCCGAACATATGACGGTCGGGCAGGTGATCGACTATCTGCGCGACAATCGCGACCTCACCACGGATTTCTGGGAAATCTTCGTGGTGGATGAGCAGCACAGGCCCATCGGCACCTGCCAGCTTTCCTGGATTCTCACCTGTCCGCGCGGCGTCGCCATGTCCGACCTCATGAAGCGGGAACAGACGCTGATCCCGGTCGACATGGATCAGGAAGAGGTCGCGCTGCGCTTCCAGAAATATGCGCTGATCTCCGCCGCCGTGGTCGATTCCAGCGGGCGCCTGGTCGGCATGATCACGGTCGACGATGTGGTCCACATCATCTCCGAGGAAGCGGGCGAGGACATCCTGCGCCTGTCGGGCGCGGGCGGCGAAGGCGACATCAACGAACCGGTGATGGACAGTTATCGCGCCCGCGTGCGCTGGCTGCTCACCAATTTGCTGACCGCGCTGGTCGCCTCCTCCATCATCGGCTTCTTCGAAGGCACGATCGAAAGGATGGTGGCGCTCGCCACGCTGATGCCGATCGTCGCGGGCGTGGGCGGCAATGCGGGCAGCCAGACCATGGCGGTCACCGTCCGCGCGCTCGCCACCAACCAGATCACGGGAACCAACACGCGCCGGACCATCCTGCGCGAGATCCGCGTGGCGCTGCTCAACGGCGCGACGGTGGCGCTGGTGCTGGGCATCGGCGTGGCGCTGGTGTTCCACAACGTCCAGCTCGGCGGCGTGATCGCGGCGGCGATGATGACCAATATCCTGACGGCGGGCCTTGCCGGCGCGGCCGTGCCGCTGGCCTTCGACCGGATGAACCTCGACCCGGCGGTGGCTTCCTCCATATTCGTCACCATGATTACGGATTCGATGGGCTTCTTCGCTTTCCTCGGCCTGGCGACGGCGGCGGGATTGACGGGCTGAGTTTTCCGCCCATCTTGGCGCCATGCCCCTCCACCTCACCAAGATCGCCTTCGGCGCGGAAAGCCCCGCCACGCTGCGCGCCTGGCTGGAAAGCCATGCGGACGAGGCGCGCGCCAGCACCCGCTACATGCCCCGGCGTTTCGAGGAACTGAAGGGCGGCTCGCTTTACTGGATACATAGCAGCCAGATCGTCGGCCGCAGCCCGATATGGGGTTTCGAGGAAACCGGACAGGGCCGTTTCTGGATCAGGCTCGCGCCGCGCCTCGTCGCCGTGCGGGCCGTGCCCAAACGGCCCCACCAGGGCTGGCGCTATCTGGAGGAAAAGGACGCACCCCCCGACATCGGATCGGGCGAGGCCGGCGATCTGGACGCCATGCCGCCCGCCTTGCTGGGAGAATTGTCGAAACTGGGGCTGCTCTGACCCTCATCTCCAGCCGGGGCGTCCCGGATCGGCCCGCATCGCCCTTCAATTCTCCGCTTCGGCCCGTTTCAGTTCGTCCGGTTTGCGCCGGGCGAAGGCGGCGGCCAGCTTGCCTTCCTCCTCCGCGTCCAGGTCCCTCGCCGCGTCGGGGAACATCTCTTCCTCTTCCTCGTCGATATGGTGGATATAGCGCTTCTTCATGTCGGCGAACTTGCCTTTCCACGCCTCGCCATGGAACGGCAGTTCGTCCAGATCCTCCAGATAATCGCCGATCTCCTTATGCTCCGCCACGCTATGCTGCGCGTCCTCGCGCAGGTCCGGCCGCGCCAGCATGGTGGCGTAGAGCGTTTCCTCCTCCGCCGCGGCATGGGCGGTCACCTCGACCTTGAACTGCTCGAACAGCTTCTCGAGCCGGTCCGGCTCGTCCGCGGCGTCGGCGATCTTGGCCAGCAATTGCCGGTGCGCGTCATGATCCTGTTTCAGCCGGTCGAAAATCGTGGCGTTGGCCATGGGGTCGTTCCTCCTGCGATCGGGCTTGGTGTGATCGGGAAGGAACGAGGAGGATGCCGTTTTGGCTCCCTCGATCAGCCGAAAAGGGCGCGGTAGATGACCACCACCGGAATCCACAGCAGCGCGCCGATCAGGCTCGCCGCCCACAGGTGCAGCACGTCGCGCCGGAATCGCAAGGCCAGCCCGTCATGGGGCAGCGCGGCCTGTTCGATCATCTGCCAGCGCCGCTCCAGCCCCCGCGCCGCCACGGCAAAGCCGCCGATGGCGACGATGACGCCCAGATGCAGCAGCAGCGATCCGCCCATTTTCGCGACGATGAAGATTTGCAGCAGGCAGAAGACGACGAGGGCGGCGGCAAGGTGCGAACTGATCCGCCTGGCGAAGGAGGTCCGGCGACTCCCGCCCGCGCGATTGTTCCATATGGTCGCCAACCCTGTCCTCCATTGCATTCGCCCGCCGCCAGAAAATCACGAAGCGCCGCGCCGATCAACCGCAAAGAGCGGGAAAAGGCCGGAAAATCGCCCGCAAGACCGCCCTGCCGGAAAGCGCCCGCCGCCACGGCCTCGCCAAGGGGGCGGCCGATCGCGCGGCGAATGGCCGGAAATGGGCGGCTTTGGGGTTGAATTTGCCCGACTCTGCTGGTAGGGCGCGCCCCACACGGCGCAGGGCGACCTGCGGCGACTCATGGATTTCATTTCGGGAGGCCCGCCGGGAAGGGGTTTTCATTCCTGGCGGACCGCCCGTTTTCGACTGGAGATTGACTGGCTTATGCAAATCATCGTTCGCGATAACAATGTGGATCAGGCTCTTCGCGCTCTCAAGAAGAAGCTGCAGCGGGAAGGCGTGTATCGCGAGATGAAGCTGCGCCGTCACTATGAAAAGCCTTCGGAAAAGCGCGCCCGCGAAAAGGCCGCCGCTGTCCGCCGCGCCCGCAAGCTGGAGCGCAAGCGCGCCGAGCGCGACGGCGTCCGTTAAGAACGGCTGACGGGCGGCCATGGCGGCCGCCCATTCCTTAAAGTCCTCACCCCACTGCAAGGCGCGCGCCCATGTCCACGACGGCTGTTCCCCTTCATCCCATCGCCAGGGGGTCGCTGACGCGCCTCTGGACCGGCGTCGCCGCGATCGTGCTGGCGGCGGGCGGGCTCGCCTGGGCCGGGCAGCGCAACCTGGAACCGTCGCCCGCGACCTTCCTGACGCAGAACGCCCATGCCGACGGCGTCGAGGCGACCGCGTCCGGCCTCCAGTTCAAGGTTCTGGAAGAAGGCGCCGGGCCCAGCCCGACGGCCGAGGACGTGGCCCTGGTCGGCTATAAGGGCACGTTGCTCGACGGCACCGTGTTCGACGAGAATCCGCAGACGGCCATGCCGGTCGACGGCGTTGTCCCGGGCTTTTCCGAAGGTCTTCAGAAGATGAAGAAGGGCGGCAAGTACCGCCTCTGGATTCCGCCGCAGCTGGGCTATGGCGATCAGGCCGCCGGTCCGATCCCCGCCAATTCGGTTCTGGTCTTCGACGTTCAGCTCCACGATTTCAAGTCGCGCGCGGACATCATGAAGATGCAGCAGATGATGCAGCAGGGCGCCGTCCCGCCGCCCATGCCCGGCAACTGAGCGCCACCGTCATCGCAGATACAGGAAGAGGCCCCTTGAGGGCCTCTTTTCTTGCGTGGTGATGGGTGGATAGCGGACGGTCTTCTGCTTCGACCCACCCCCGTTCGCCCTGAGCGAAGTCGAAGGCTCTGCACCTCACTTCGTTCGGTGGAAGGCTTCGACTTCGCTCAGCCCGAACGGATGAAGGAGTGTCGGCAAATGGCCCAAAACAGCCATGCCGAACCGTTCCTCCTTCAGGACGCTGCCTGAAGCATGGCGGCATCCGCCCGGTCCGCCTCCAGCGTCTTGGACCGTTCCTCCAGATAGACCTTGATCATCGCCACGATCGGATCGGCCAGGAACAGCCCCATGATGCCGAACAGCGCGCCGAACAGGATCTGCGCCGCCAGCACCAGCGCGGGGGCGAGGTCCGTCGCCCGCTTGGCGACCATCGGCACGATCAGATAGCCGTCGATGATCTGCACGACCATATACACGCCGAAGGCATAAAGCCCCACATTCACGCCCGCCGAAAAGCCGACGAGCACGATCAGCACGCCCGATATGATCGACCCGATATTGGGCAGGAAGGCGAACAGGCCCGTCAATATGCCGAGCAGCCCCGCCATCGGCACGCCCCCGGCCCAGAGCAGCAGCCACGTTCCCACGCCCTCCACCGCCATGCCGATCAGCCGCCCAAACATCAGCCGCCGCAGCGTCCAGCCCATCCTGTCGGCGATCCGGTAGAAATGCGCGCGCCTGTCCATCGGCAGCATCCACGCGACGCCGCGTTCATAGAGTTTCGGCTCGACGGCGATGAAGATGGCGAGGACCAGCATCATCACGCCGCCCGTAATGGCCCCGACGGCGGTCCCGACCGCGGCCGTGACCCGGCCCAGCGAACTCATCGCCTGGCTGGCGAGGCTCTTGAAATCCTCCGGCGACGTGGAGATGCCCATCTGGTGCATCCAGCCGCCGATCCGGGTCACTTGGGTTTCGATGATCGCCCGCATCGCCTGCGCCTGCGCGGCGAGGCTCGATCCGGTGAGGTAGAAGGTATAGATCAGGAAGGCGAGGGCGGCGATCAGCACGATCGCCAGCCGCCATCCCCGCGCGATGGGCAGCACCCGGCCCAGCAGCCGCGTGCCGCCGTCCATCATCGTCGTCAGCACCAGCGCGCCCATGATGAGCATGATCGGCTGCGCCAGCAGCACGACCAGCGCGACCGCGATGCCCATGGCGATCCACACGCCCGCGCGCTTCATTTCATGCTGGACCAGGGGGCTGCGATATTCGCTGGGACCGGGCTCCTCGATATGGACCTGCCTGTCGCTCAAACCCGTTCCCCCTCGATGACTATTGCGGCGGTGTAACGCTCCGCGCGCGCAGGCTGTTCCCGGCCCGCCCGCTTCGCAGCGCGTGGAGCCAGCTCAGCGGGTTCCAGGTGGAATCGCCGTCCAGCGAGAAGGTGATGAACTCCGCGCGGCCGCCAATGGCTTCCCACGGCACCGGCCCGCCCAGCCCGTTCTCCTCCAGCGGCGCTCGGCTGTCGGCGCTGTTGTCGCGATTGTCCCCCATCAGGAACACATGGTCCCGCGGGACGCGGACCGGCCCATACCAGTCGAGCGCGCTCGGCCCCATGTCGATGGTGAGATAGGTCTTGCCGTTGGGCAGCACCTCCTGTTTCACCGGCAGTTCGCAATAGCGTTCGCCGCCGGCGCCGGTCCGCCGCGCGCCGGGGAATTGCAGCGGCGGGCAGGGGGCGTTGCCGTCGATGGGGATGCGGATGGGCCGCAGCGTCCTTTGCGGCACGGCTTTGCCGTTCAGGATGACCTGCCCGCCCCGCACCTCCAATATGTCGCCCGGCAGGCCGATCACCCGCTTGATATAATCCTCCCGCCGGTTCGGCGGCGAAACGATCACGATGTCGCCGCGCTGCGGCATATGCCCGAAGACGCGCCCTTTCAGGAAAGGCAGCGGGTGGAAGCTGGGCGACACATAGGACCAGCCATAGGGGAATTTGCTCACCACCAGCCGGTCGCCCTTCAACAGCACCGGCATCATCGATTCCGACGGAATGTAGAAGGGCTTGGCGACGAAGCTGTGAAAGGCGAGCACCGCCAGGATCAGCAACCCGATGCTCCTAACCTCATGCCACCAGTTGACGGGCGGCGAAGTGGCCTCTTCTTCCGGCGTTCCACCGCCTTGTTCGGGCGGCGGGCTGTTTTCGGTCATGTCGGATGCCGTCATGGATGGGGGCGGGCCTCTGGCGCCGCATGATCCTGCGGCAGGATTTCGATGATGACGAACGCCTGCGCCCAGGGATGATCGTCCGTGAGCGTCAGGTGGATGACCGGCTTGTAGCCCGCCGGGACCAGGGATTGAAGCCGTTCGAGCGCGCCGCCCGTCAGCGCCAGCGTCGGCGCGCCGCTCGGGGCGTTGACGACGCCGATATCCTTCATGAACACGCCCCGCCTGAAGCCGGTCCCGACCGCCTTGGAAAAGGCTTCCTTGGCGGCGAAGCGCTTGGCGAGCGTCCCCGCCCGGGTGAAGGGGCGGCGATGGGCCTTGGCGCGCTCCACATCGGTGAAGACCCGTTGTTCGAACCGCTCGCCGAAGCGGTCGAGCGAGCTCTGGATGCGCTCGATATTGCAGAGGTCGGAGCCCAGGCCGACGATCAACGCACCAGGTCCATCTGCCGCCGCATTTCGCGAATGGCGCTTTCCAGTCCTCCGAAGATCGCCTCGCCGATCAGGAAATGGCCGATATTGAGTTCGGCCACCTGCGGAATGGCGGCGACCGGCCCCACATTGTCGAAGGTGAGGCCATGGCCCGCATGGGGTTCGATGCCGTTCTTCGCCGCCAGCGCCGCCGCCTCGGACAGCCGCCGCAATTCCTGCGCCCGCTCCGCGCCGCTGAGTTCGGCATAGCGGCCCGTGTGCAGTTCCACCACCGGCGCGCCGAGCTTGATCGCCGCCTCGATCTGCGCCGGATCGGGCTCGATGAACAGGCTGACGCGCACGCCCGCATCGCCCAGCGCCGCGACGATGGGGCGCAGCGCGTCGATCTGCCCGGCCGCGTCCAGCCCGCCCTCGGTCGTCCGCTCCTCCCGCTTTTCCGGCACGATGCAGGCGGCGTGCGGCCTGTGTTTCAGCGCGATGCCGAGCATCTCCCGCGTCGCCGCCATCTCCAGGTTGAGCGGCACGGTGAGCGCCGCGATCAGCGTCGCGATATCCTCGTCCCGGATGTGGCGCCGATCTTCGCGCAGATGGGCGGTGATCCCGTCCGCCCCGGCCTTCACCGCCAGCAGGGCGGCCTTGACCGGATCGGGATGCTCTCCCCCGCGCGCGTTGCGGATGGTCGCCACATGGTCGATATTGACGCCAAGGCGAAGATGCGCGGGGGGGATCGTCATCGGCTACTGCTTCCGGCTGCCCGGTTTCACGGCGGGGATGGCCGCCAGTTCGGGCGGCACGTCATCCGCGTCATAGACGGGAAAATTGATGCTGACGAGCGGATAGAAGGGCACGCCCAGATCGACTTCGCCCGCCGAACGGTCGACCAGCGCGGCCTCGGCGACCACGATGCCGCCTTCCGCCGTCACGGCCTCGATCGCCTGGCGCGAGGACAGGCCGGTCGTGACCACATCCTCGACCATCAGCACTTTCTGCCCCGGCGCGATGGCGAAGCCGCGCCGCAGTTCGAACGTGCCTTCCGGGCGTTCGAGGAAGATGGCGTCCCGGTCCAGCGCGCGGCCCGCTTCATGCCCGATGATGAGGCCGCCCATCGCCGGGGATACCACCAGGTCGATTTCCTGGCGCAGTTCGCGCGGCAATTGCTGCACCATCGCGCGGGCCAGCCGTCCGGCCCGCTCCGCGTTCATCAGCACCCGGGCGCATTGCAGATAATTGCCGCTGCGCCGTCCCGATGACAGGATGAAATGCCCTTCGAGCAGCGCGCCCGCCGCCCGGAACTCCGCCAATATTTCGTCGTCGGTCATTCGATACAGATCCATTCGCGCGCCGGAAACGGGCCCGCCCGTCCGTCGCGCTTCCCTTGTTTGGGGGCATGTCACGCCCCGTGAAACGGCGCCCCTGTGCGCGGGAGCGGAATAGGCGGGCGAGGGAGGCGTTGCAACAGAGAAGAAAATCTGCTCCTGGAACCTTGAGGCAGAAAAAAACCATGCCTATAAGCCGCCGCAGACCGACCGGGCGGGGACGAGGCGCATGCGCGCATGTCCTGGCCGCAGGGGCGCGAAGGGGTTACGGGGTAAGAAGACGCTATGAACAAGGTGAAATCGCTCATTCTCGCCGGGATGCTGGCCTTTGCGCCGGCTTTGGCGATGAGCAGTCCGACGCTGGCGCAGGATAATGCCGCCGCCGCGCCCGCCGTTGAAAATGCCGCCGCGCCGGTCGAATCGGCCGCCAACGCCACGGCCGCCGCGCCCGCGGCGCAGGTCGCCGCGCCGCCGCGCATGAAGCCGACCGAGGGGATCGGCATGCCGCGCCCCGGCGAAATCACCCTTCAGCAGCAATTCTCGCCCAACGGACATACCGCCCGCTGGCTGCACGACCAGATGCTGCTGCCGATCATCACGATCATCTGCGTCTTCGTCCTGGCGCTGATGCTGTATGTGATGGTCCGCTTCCGCCGCTCGGCGAACCCCACGCCGTCCAAGACGTCGCACAACACGCTGGTCGAGGTGATCTGGACCGTGGTGCCGGTCATGATCCTGCTGGTGATCGCCGTGCCCTCGATCGGCCTGCTCGCCGACCAGTACAAGCCCGCGCCCAAGGATGCGGTGACCGTCAAGGTGACCGGCTATCAATGGTATTGGGGCTATGAATATCCCGACAACGAAATCCCCGAATTCGTGTCGAACATGCTGACCAAGGAGAAGGCGGCGGAAAATGGCGAGCCCTATCTGCTCGCCGCCGACAACCGCCTGGTCCTGCCGGTGGGCCGTCCGATCAAGCTCATCATCACCGGCGCGGACGTGATCCACAGCTTCGCCGTGCCGTCGCTCTGGGTGAAGATGGACGCCGTGCCGGGCCGCCTGAATGAAAAGAGCTTCACCATCGAGAAGCCGGGCGTCTATTACGGCCAGTGTTCGGAACTGTGCGGCGCGCGCCACGGCTTCATGCCGATCGCGATCGAGGCGCTGCCTCCCGCGCAGTTCGACCAGTGGGTGCTGTCGCAGGGCGGCAAGCCGAAGAAGGCCGAGGGCGCCGCCACGGCGGAAGCGCCCCGGCCCGCCGCCGCTCCGGCCAAGATTTGATGTAAGGGCAGATACGCCATGACGACCATAACCGCAGACCACCACGGCGATCATGCTCATGAGCATCACGACGCCGATCACAAGCCGGCCTTCTTCCAGCGCTGGTTCATGTCCACCAACCACAAGGACATCGGCACCCTCTACCTGATCTTCGCGATCATCGCCGGCATCATCGGCGGCGGTATTTCGGGCCTGATGCGCGCCGAGCTGGCGCAGCCGGGCATCCAGTATCTCCAGATCTGGGCGCAATATAGCGACGGTCCCGGCGCCACGCTGGACCAGGCCTATCACCTCTGGAACGTGCTCATCACCGCGCACGGCCTCATCATGGTCTTCTTCATGGTGATGCCCGCCATGATCGGCGGGTTCGGCAACTGGTTCGTGCCGATCATGATCGGCGCGCCGGACATGGCCTTCCCGCGCATGAACAATATCAGCTTCTGGCTGCTGATCCCCGCCTTCGCGCTGCTGCTCGGCTCGACCTTCGTTCCCGGCGGCACCGGCAACGGCGCGGGCACCGGCTGGACCGTCTATGCGCCGCTGTCGACCAGCGGTTCGGCGGGTCCGGCGGTGGACATGGCGATCCTGTCGCTGCACATCGCGGGCGCCAGCTCGATCCTGGGCGCGATCAACTTCATCACCACCATCCTCAACATGCGCGCGCCGGGCATGACCCTGCACAAGATGCCGCTGTTCGTGTGGTCGGTGCTGATCACCGCCTTCCTGCTGCTGCTCGCGCTGCCCGTCCTGGCCGCCGCGATCACCATGCTGCTCACCGACCGCAATTTCGGCACGACCTTCTATGACGCGGCCGGCGGCGGCGATCCCGAACTGTACCAGCATCTCTTCTGGTTCTTCGGCCACCCCGAAGTGTACATCATGATCCTGCCGGGCTTCGGCATGATCAGCCAGATCGTGTCGACCTTCAGCCGCAAGCCGGTGTTCGGCTATCTCGGCATGGCCTACGCCATGGTCGCGATCGGCGTCGTGGGCTTCATCGTCTGGGCGCACCACATGTTCACCACCGGCATGTCGGTCAATGTGAAGATGTATTTCACCGCCGCGACGATGGTCATCGCCGTTCCCACGGGCATCAAGATCTTCTCGTGGATCGCGACCATCTGGGGCGGATCGATCAGCTACAAGACCCCGATGGTCTGGGCGCTGGGCTTCATCTTCCTGTTCACCGTGGGCGGCGTCACCGGCGTCGTGCTGGCGAACGGCGGCGTCGACGACGTGCTGCACGACACCTATTATGTGGTCGCGCACTTCCACTATGTGCTGTCGCTGGGCGCGGTGTTCGGCCTGTTCGCGGGCTTCTACTACTGGTTCCCGAAGATGTCGGGGAAGATGTACAACGAGTTTCTCGGCCACCTGCACTTCTGGGTGTTCTTCGTGGGCGTGAACCTGCTGTTCTTCCCGATGCACTTCCTGGGCCTGTCGGGCATGCCGCGCCGCTATCCCGACTATCCGGAAGCCTTCGCCTACTGGAACAAGATCGCGAGCCACGGCTATGAGATCATGGCGGCCGGCATGGTGATCTTCTTCATCAACCTGATCTGGTCGCTGGCCGCGGGCAAGAAGGCCGTGGGCAATCCGTGGGGCGAAGGCGCGACGACGCTGGAATGGACCCTGCCCAGCCCGCCGCCCTATCACCAGTTCGAAACCCTGCCGGTCATCGACTGACCGTTTGACGAAGCGGCGTCCCGGATGGACGGGGCGCCAACGGGGACGGCTTCGGCCCATCCCCGGATCAGACCCGGCGCTGCACTGGCGCCGGGCTGACGCATGAGGAGATTATGGCAAGTTCGCCGATCATGTCCGGGTCGCTTTCGCCCGTTTTGCCGGCCCATTGGCGGGATTTCGTGGCGCTGACCAAGCCCAGGGTAATGACGCTGGTGGTCTTCACCGGCCTGTGCGGATTATTGGCGGCGCCCGGCCATATCCACCCGGTCCTCGCCTTCACCGCGATCCTGTGCATCGCGCTCGGCGCGGGCGCGGCCGCGGCGCTCAACCAATGGTATGAGCGGGACACGGACGGCCTGATGCAGCGGACCGCCAGCCGCCCGCTTCCGGCGGGGCGGATGGACCCGCAATCGGCGCTGCACTTCGGCGTCGGCCTCTCCTTCTTCTCCGTGCTGCTGATGGGCGTCGCCACCAACTGGCTCGCGGCGGCGGTGCTGGCGGTGTCGATCCTCTTCTATGTCTTCGTCTACACCATCTGGCTCAAGCCCCGCACGGCGCAGAATATCGTCATCGGCGGCGCGGCCGGGGCCTTCCCGCCGGTGATCGGCTGGGCGGCGGTGACGGGCGACATATCGGCGCTGCCCGTGGCGCTCTTCATGCTGATCTTCTTCTGGACGCCGCCGCATTTCTGGGCCCTGGCCCTGTTCGTGCGGACGGACTACGCCGCCGCGGGCATCCCCATGCTGCCGGTCGTGTCGGGCGAGGTCGCGACGCGCCGCCAGATCTGGTTCTACACCGCGATCATGGCGGTGGCCGCCATGGCGCCGGTGCTGCTGCGCCTGACCGGCCTCGTCTATGGCGTCACCGCCCTGCTGGGCACGGCGCTGTTCGCGCTGTTCGCCTTCCAGGTGTACCGGCACCGCGAGGCCGACCCGGCCCGGATGATGCCGGAGCGGCGCCTTTTCAAATATTCCATCTTCTATCTGTTCCTTCTGTTCGGCGCCGTCGTGGCGGACCGCTGGTGGCTGGGATGACGCCCGAGGAGGAAAGCCAGGTGCGCGCGCGCCAGAAATCCCGCGCCATCCTGACCGGCGTGCTGCTGGCCGCGCTGGTCATCCTCTTCTACGCCATCACCATCGCGAAGATGGGCGGGGGCAATTGATGATGGCGACGCTTCCTCCCTCCCCCTTCGACAGCGCGCGCCGGAACCGGCGGACGCTCCTCATGACGGTGGTGGTCGGCCTCGCCATGCTCGCATTGGGCTTCGCGTCCGTGCCGCTCTACCGCATCTTCTGCGAACAGACGGGTTTCGGCGGCACGACCAGGCGGGCCTCGGCCGATGTCCAGGTGAAGGAAGCGACCGGCCACATCCTATCGATCCGCTTCGATTCCAACGTGCAGCCGGGCATGCCGTGGAAATTCCATCCCGAACATCCGACCCAGTCGGTGACGGTGGGGGCGCGCAACATGGCGATCTTCGTGGCGAAGAACATGTCGGACAAGCCGGTCACCGGCACCGCCAGCTTCAACGTCACGCCGACCCAGGCGGGCGCCTTCTTCGCCAAGATCGAATGTTTCTGCTTCACCCAGCAGACGCTCAAGCCCGGCGAGGAAGTGCGGATGCCGGTGCTCTATTATATCGATCCCAAGATCCTGTCCGACCCGGACAACAAGGACACGCAGGAAATAACGCTCAGCTACACCTTCTATCCTGTTGAGCAGGACAGGAAGCCAAGCTAAGGCAACAGGCAATAACGCGAACAGGGAAGAGTTAGGTCATGGCAGGCGCCAAGAATCACGATTATCACATTCTCCCGCCCAGCATCTGGCCGATGTTCGGCTCGCTGTCGGCGCTGGTCATGGCGTTCGGCGGGATCATGTGGATGCATCCCGACGCGCTGCCTGCGGGCGGCGGCTGGGTTTTCCTCATCGGCCTGGCGGGCGTCCTGTTCACCATGTTCAGCTGGTGGAGCGACGTGATCCACGAAGCGCGCGCGGGCGATCACACGCCGGTCGTGCAGCTGCATCTGCGCTACGGCATGATCCTGTTCATCGCGTCGGAAGTGATGTTCTTCGTCGGCTGGTTCTGGGCCTTCTTCGACTTTTCCCTGTTCCCCAGCCAACTCGCGCCGATCGAAGGGCTTTTCCCGTCCAAGGGCATCGAGGTGATGAACGCGTTCGAGCTGCCGTTGCTCAACACGCTGATCCTGCTGTGCTCGGGCACCACCGTCACCTGGGCGCATCACGCGCTGATCCATGGCGATCGCGAAGGGCTGAAGAAGGGCCTGTGGTGCACCATCATCCTGGGCCTGCTCTTCTCGTCGATCCAGGCTTATGAATATGCCCATGCGCCGTTCCCCTTCGGCGGCAGCCCCTATAGCTCGGCCTTCTACATGGCGACCGGCTTCCACGGCTTCCACGTGCTGGTCGGCACGATCTTCCTGATCGTCAATCTGGTCCGTTCCTATCAGGGCGATTTCACGCCGCGCCAGCATTTCGGCTTCGAAGCGGCTGCCTGGTACTGGCATTTCGTCGATGTCGTCTGGCTGTTCCTGTTCGTCGCCATCTATGTGTGGGGCGGCTGGGGCGCGCCGGTGCACGGCGGCTGAGGCCCGCGCTCTTCTCCGAATCGGGAAAACGGCCGGGATCGATTCCCGGCCGTTTTCTTTTGTCCCGGCGGGCGTTATGCCGGACCGTCATGACCATGCGCCGCTCCGTGCCCCTGATCCCGACCATCATCGTCATTCTGGCGGTGCTGGTGATGATCGCCCTTGGCATGTGGCAGCTGGAGCGGAGGCATGAGAAGGAAGCGATGCTGGCGCTCGCCGCCGCCAATCCCGCCAGGCCCGCGGTCGCCTTCCCCGCTCTTCCGCCCGTGCCGCCGGAAATCCTCTTCCGCCCGTCCTCGGTCCATTGCCTGCGGGTCGTGGGCTGGCAGGCCGAAGCCGGTCGCGCCAGGGACGGTTCGATGGGCTATCGCCATATCGCCCAATGCGCGACGGGCGCCGAAGGGCCGGGCGTCCTCGTCGCGCTCGGCGTGGGCCAGCGCCCCGATGAACGGCCGCGATGGAATGGCGGCCAGGTCGCGGGCTGGATTTCCGAGGAGCCCGACCATCGCGCCCTGCTGACGCGAATCGGCGGCCATGCCTTGCCCCTGCGGCCCATGCTGATCGCCCGCGAAGCCCCCGCGGGCCTCAAGCCCCTCGCGCCGCCCAGCGTGCAGGACGTGCCCAACAACCATCTGGCCTATGCCGTGCAATGGTTCTTCTTCGCGGCGGTCGCCGTGGCGATCTACCTCCTCGCGCTCCGCCGCCGGAACAAGCCGCCCGCCGATTCGCCGTAAAGGCTTGCTCCCGGGGCCGCGCGCCGTTACCGCGCTTCTCCATCATGCAATATGTGAGCACCAGGGGGAGCGCGCCTGCGCTGGGTTTCGAGGATGTGACGCTGGCGGGTCTGGCGTCCGACGGGGGACTTTACGTCCCGGAACGCTGGCCCGGCTTCTCGCCCGATGAAATCCGCGCCCTTTCGGGCCTTTCCTATGTGGAAACGGCGGTGCGCGTCATGGCGCCCTTCGTCGCCGGATCGCTGTCCGAAGAGGAACTGCGCGACCTGTGCGAAGCCGCCTATGGCCGGTTCAGCCACGATGCCGTGACGCCGCTGGTCCAGCTAGACCACCGTCACTGGATGCTGGAGCTGTTCCACGGCCCGACGCTGGCGTTCAAGGATGTGGCGCTGCAACTGCTCGGCCAGTTGTTCGAGCGGTTCCTCTCGCGCCGCGACGATCATCTCACCATCGTCGGCGCGACCTCGGGCGACACCGGGTCGGCCGCCATCGACGCGGTGGCGGGCCGGGAGAAGATCGACATCTTCATGCTGCATCCCGATGGCCGGGTGTCGGATGTTCAGCGGCGGCAGATGACCACCGTGCGCGCCCCCAATGTCTATAACATCGCCATCGAAGGCAGCTTCGACGATGCGCAGGCATTGGTGAAGGCGATGTTCAACGACGCCGGTTTCTCGCGCCGCTTCAACCTGTCCGCCGTCAACAGCATCAACTGGGCGCGGCTGATGGCGCAGGTCGTCTATTATTTCTATGCCGCCGTGCGTCTGGGCGCGCCGGATCGGGAAGTGGCCTTCTCCGTTCCTACCGGCAATTTCGGCGATGTGTTCGCGGGCTATGTCGCGGCGAAGATGGGCCTGCCCGTCGCCAGGCTGATGGTCGCGACCAACGTCAACGACATCCTGCACCGCGCGCTTGCCGAAGGCGATTACAGCCAGGGGCAGGTGGTCGCGACCGCCACCCCCAGCATGGACATCCAGGTCAGCTCCAATTTCGAACGTCTGCTGTTCGACGCGGGCGGCCGCGACGGCAACGCGCTGGCGAACCAGATGCGCGGGTTCGAAGCGACGCGGGCCATGCGCCTCACCAACGCGCAGCGCGATGGCGCATCGCAGCTCTTCACTTCCGCCCGTGTCGATGCCGACGGCATGACCATGGCGATGCGCTGGGCCTATGACGCGGCGGGGCAGGTGATCGACCCGCATAGCGCCGTGGGCCTCGCGGCGGCGCGCTCGCTGGACCTCGACCCGTCCATTCCGGTCGTGACGCTGGCGACCGCCCATGCCGCCAAGTTCCGCGACGCGGTGGAGCGAGCGACCGGCACGCGGCCCGCTTTGCCCTCACGCATGGGCGACCTCTTCGCGCGCGAGGAAAGCTATGCGAAGCTGCCCGGCACGTTCGACGCCGTGACCGCCTATGTCGCGGAGCGCGCGACGCCTCGGGGATAACAGGCTTGGAACTCCAGACCCTCATCGGCGAGCCATGGGCCGATTACGGCCTGATCGATTCGGGCCATGGCCGCAAGCTGGAGCGTTACGGCCGCTATCGCTTCATCCGGCCCGAACCGCAGGCGATGTGGGCGCCCGCTACCGACGACTGGCGCGCCGATGGTGAATTCATCCCCGGTTCCGACGAGGAAGGCGGCGGCCGCTGGTATTATGAACGCTCCGTGCCCGCCGAGGGATGGCCGCTCCGCTGGAACGAGGTGACCTTCCAGTCCAGCTGCACGCCCTTCCGCCATCTGGGCTTCTTCCCGGACATGGCGCCGGTGTGGGACTGGATGCGGGAGCGGACGGCGGACAAGGCCGAAGCGGATGTCCTGAACCTCTTCGGCTATACCGGCGTCGGGACGCTGGCGATGGCGTCGGCGGGCGCGAAGCTGGTGCATGTCGACGCTTCGAAGAAATCCGTCGCGCAGGCCCGGGCCAATGCGGCGCTTTCCGGGCTGGATGACCGGCCCGTCCGCTGGATCGTCGACGACGCCGCCAAATTCGTCGCGCGTGAGGTGCGGCGCGGGCGGCGCTATGACGGCATCCTGCTCGACCCGCCCAAATATGGGCGCGGGCCCGATGGGGAAGTCTGGCGTCTGGAGGAAGACCTGCCCGCCCTGATCGCGAATGGCCGCCAGCTTCTGGATGCGGACAGCCGGTTCCTGTTCCTCACCGTCTATGCCGTGCGCATGTCCGCGCTCGCCATCGGGGAATTGCTGAAACAGGCGTTCGCGGACCTGCCCGGCACGGTCGAGGCGGGCGAACTGGCCGTGCGGGAGGAATCGCGCGGCTTGCTGCTCCCCACCGCCATCTGGGCGCGCTGGCGCCGCTGAGCGCCCTTCACCGCTCCACCCGTATCTCGAACAGTTTGGGCCAGTATTTGCCGGTCACGAAGACGCGGTCGCCCGCCGCATCATAGGCGATGCCGTTGGCCACCGCCTCGCTGTCGCGCACCCCCGCCTCCTTCAGCAGCGGCGCGATGTCGATCCAGTCGATGACGCCGCCCGATCGCGGATCGATCCGCGCGATCCGGCTATCGTACCAGATATTCGCCCAGATCTCGCCCTTCACCCATTCCAGTTCGTTCAGCCGGTCGACGGGGCGGCCGTTCCACGTCACCGTGATCCGCCTTTCCTCGGTCAGGCTGTCGGGGTCGAGGAAGCGCAGCTGCGCGCTGCCGTCGCTCATGATGATGTGCCGCCCGTCCTGCGTCAGTCCCCAGCCTTCGCCCTGGTAGCGAAAGCTGGAAACGGGCGAGAAATCGCCCAGCTTCCACACGAAACCCTTCTCATGCTGCCAGGTGACGCTGACGATCCGGTCCTTCCAGTTCACGATCCCCTCGCCGAAATAGGGCCGATCGATCCTGCGCCGCTGGAGGACCTTGCCGTCCTTCAGGCGCAGCTTGCGGATCTCCGACTGCCCGGCCAGGCCCGTGCTTTCGTAAAGCGCCCCGTCATGGAAGAAGAGCCCTTCGGTGAACGCGCCGGGATCATGGGGATAGCTTTTCACCCATGTCCACGGCGTGTCCGCATGAGCGGGCAGGGCGACGAGCATCAGCCCCGCCGCCAGCAGCCCCCGCGCCCATCGCGCGCAGTCCGCGCCGATCATTCCGCCGCCTTCTCCGCCATCGCGGCGGCCAGCCAGTCCGGCACCAGCGCCGCGCCCAGCGCCTCCACCCGCCGCAATTCGATGGACAGGCCAAGGTCGGGCAGGGCCGCCCGCTGCCGTTTCTCGTCCGCCTGATCCAGCGGCACGGCGACGAGGCGGCGGCTCACCTTGTTGCGATAATGCATCCGCGCCGTATTTTCCTGCCCCACATAGCATCCCTTGTCATAATCGACGCCATGCAGTTCCCCGGCATTGGTTTCCAGCCAGAGCGTCTGGTCCTGCCCCAGCTCCTCCGCGCCTTCGAACACGCCCAGGGCCAGCCGATGCGCGCGAAAGGCGGGCGCCGCGTCCCCGTCCCCGGCCGGACCGACCCAGCGATGGCCGAGCGCGGGCAGGCGCGGGTCGAGCGGCCTGTCCGCCGCATCGGGGGACCAGTGCGCGGCCAGCCCGTCTTCCCGGGCAATCGTCACCTTCCGGCGCAGGCGATAGAGGGTCAGGCGCTTCGCCAGCGCGTCCGCCTGCGCGGCCTCGCCATCGATCAGCACGTCCTCGCCATCGCCCCACAGGATGAAGTCGAACAGCGCCTTCCCCTGCGGCGTCAGCAGGCCGGTCCAGCGCGGCTCGCCCTCTTTCAGGCCCATCACGTCGCGGGTCAGCAGGCCCTGGAGGAAGGGGCGGGCTTCCTCGCCCGAAATTCTGAGGATCGCGCGGTCGCGAAGGGTGGTGCCGGTCATCGGCTTTAGGTAGGACAGGCGGCATTCATATCCAAGCGGTGAATGACATGGCCCAGACTTTCGACCTCATCCTCAGGAACGGCGCCGTCCATACGCCGGGCGGCGCGGAAAGCGTGGACGTGGGCGTTCGCGCAGGAAAGATCGCGGCGATCGGCCCGTCGCTGGGCGACGCGGGCGAAGTGATCGACTGCACCGGGCTGGACGTGCTGCCCGGCTGCATCGACAGCCAGGTCCATTTCCGCGAGCCGGGCCTCGAATATAAGGAAGACCTCGAATCGGGCAGCCGCGCGGCGGTGCTGGGCGGCGTCACCGCCGTCTTCGAAATGCCCAACACCAACCCCAACACCGACAGCGAGGACCGGGTGCGCGACAAGCTCGCCCGCGCCCGTCACCGCATGTGGTGCGACCACGCCTTCTATGTCGGCGCGACGGCGGACAATGCGGAGCAGCTGAAGGAACTGGAGCGCATCCCCGGCACGGCGGGCGTCAAGATCTTCATGGGCGCATCGACCGGCAGCCTGCTGGTGGACGACGACGATGCCTTGTCCCGCGTGCTGGCGAGCGGCTGGCGGCGCGTCGCCATCCATGCGGAGGATGAGGCGCGGATGAACGCGCGCAAGGGTCTGCGGGTGGAGGGCGATCCGTCCTCCCATCCCGTCTGGCGCGACGACGAAAGCGCGATGATCGCGACGAAGCGCATCATCGCCCTTGCCCGCAAGGCGCGCCGCCGCATCCATATCCTGCATGTGACGACGCCCGCCGAACTGGAATATATCGCCGGGCACAAGGACATCGCCACCTGCGAGGTGACGCCCCAGCATCTGACGCTGGCCGCGGAGGACGCCTATCCCCGCCTCGGCACCCATGCCCAGATGAACCCGCCGATCCGCTCCGCCGCGCATCGCGAGGGCCTCTGGCGCTGGCTCAATCAGGGCGTGCCCGACGTGCTGGGCAGCGATCATGCCCCCCACAGCATCGAGGAAAAAGCGAAGGCCTATCCCGCTTCCCCCAGCGGGATGCCGGGGGTGCAGACGCTGGTGCCGCTGCTGCTGGACCATGTGGCGCAAGGCCGCCTCACCCTGCGCCGCTTCATCGAACTCACGTCATCGGGGCCGCAGCGCGTCTTCGGCCTCGTCGGCAAGGGGCGGATCGCGCTCGGCTATGACGCGGACTTCACCGTGGTGGACCTCAGGAAGCGGTGGACGGTCGGCAGGGACTGGCTCGCGTCCCGCTGCGACTGGTCGCCCTTCGAGGGCATGGAGCTGACCGGCAAGGCCGTGGGCACCATCATCCGCGGCCATCGCGTGATGTGGGAAGACACGCTCGCCAACGAAGCCGTGGGCGAGCCGGTGCGCTTCGAAGCGACGGAATTTTCCTAAACCGCCGCCATCCGGTTGCGGCGGACGGCCGTCATGCTGTCGCCCGCGAACAGGATCAGGCCCAGCCAGATCAGCGCGAAACTCGCCATCTGCCCATGGTTCAGCGTTTCGCCGAACAGCAGGATGCCGGACAGGAACTGCAATGTTGGCGCGATGAACTGCAACAGGCCCAGCGTCGCCATCGGCAGGCGGTGCGCCGCCACGGCGAACAGCACCAGCGGCACGGTCGTGATCGCGCCGCTCACGACCAGCATGGCGGTGGTGAAGCCGTCCTTGCCGAAGGAAACGCCGCCATGACCCGCAAGCCAGCCGAGATAGGCCAGCGCGACCGGGGTCAGGATCAGCGTTTCCACGCCCAGCCCCGCCATAGGCGCAACCGGTGTCATCTTGCGGATCAGCGCATAGAAAGCGAAGGAGAAAGCCAGCAATATGCTGATCCAAAGCGTCGTCAGCGCGGACGCGGCCATGATCGCGACGCCGATCCCCGCGATCCCGATCGCCAGCGTCTGCCCGCGCCGCAGCCTTTCCTTGAGCACCAGCACGCCCAGCGCGACATTGACCAGCGGATTGAGGAAATAGCCCAGGCTCGCGGCAATCACATGGCCGTCGTTCACGGCCCAGATATAGGTCGTCCAGTTGGTCGCGATGAAGACCGCACTGGCCGCCAGCGGCAACAGCAGGCGCGGCGTCGCCAGCACCTCCCGGAACGGTCCCAGCGCCCGGCGCGCCGCCAGCAGGACGAGGATCAGGATCAGCGACCAGAACACCCGCTGCGCCACCAGTTCGAACGGGCCGACATGGTGCAGCAGCTTGAAGAAGATGGGAAGCAGCCCCCAAAGGCCATAGGCCGCCAGCGCGGCCGGAAGGCCGCTGCGTCCCTCATCGGCAGGCCGGGCGTTCCCCGTCACAAGAGGCCGCCGCCCATGAACAGCCGCAGAGCGCCGAACGCCGCGACGATCAGGCAGAAATTGCGTCCGCCATTTTTGGACGAGAGTATGCCGACAAAGGCGCCCACCAGCGCCATCGGCACCAATATCCAGTTGAGCGCGCCGAGCATCGGCAGCACGGCGGGGATCATCAGGATCAGGGTGACGAGGCCGATCAGGGCCGAAAGGATGTTGAGCATGGCGTCCACATGGCCCTTCCGCCCCGCCGGGGCAAGCACCCCGGCCATGCCATTGCCCGCCCAATGGCCTGACACGCATTCCCCCGCTCGGGCCGAGTGAAGTCGAAGCCTGTCCTGAACGCCGCCGCAGCCGGCGTCGAACGGCCTTTCACCGAACGGAGTGAGGTGATGGCATTCGACAGGTCCAGGGTGAACGGGGGAGGGGTCTGGAATCACGCAAAATGGAAATGTGCCATACTCCTGCGAAGGCGGGAGCCCGGTTCCGCCGTCTGATCCGGGCTCTCACGAGCCACTTGTCTCGATCAAGTGCTTCGCAGGAGCACGCCGGGTCCCGGCGGACGGACTGCAAACCGCCTCAAAACCCACGCATCGTCCGAAAAAATGCCGATTCACCAAAACTCCTAACGGAAAATTAACTTCCGCTCTTCATTCCTTGTTTACGAAGGAGTGAAGCTATGGCGTTTTCCCGGTCTTTCTGCATGGCGGCTGCGTTGCTGGCCCTGCCGCTTGCGGCCTGCGGCAAGGATGACAAGAACGCGAACCTCGCCGCGCTCGACGCGCAGCTCACCAACAACATGGTCGATCCCGCGCTCAAAAGCGCGCTGGCGGACCAGATCGTCGTCGATCCCAAGCTGGCGGGCCAGTCCAACCGCAACGCGGTGCGCTCCGCCGACAAGCCTACCAACGCCGCGCTGCCCGTGCTGACCGGCGACGCCGCCAAGGCGCTGGCGCAGGCGGTGCAGCGCGCCGGCGGCAAGCTGCTCGCCGCGCCCGCTCCGGCGCAGGGCGGCCAGATGGAATCGACCGTGACGCTGGGCGCGCTGGCCCGCGAGCAGGCGCAGCGGACCGGCGGCCGCAATTGCAGCAAGGAACTGGTCTACGGCACGCAATGGTCGCAGCGGCTGCCCGAACCCTTCACCCTCTATCCCGGCGCGCAACTGCTGGAAGCGGCGGGCGCGGAAAAGGACGGCTGCACCCTGCGCGCCGCCAGCTTCACGACGCCGGTGCCCAAGAAAAGCGTCATCGACTATTATTTCACCCAGGCCCGCCGCGCCGGCTTCGACGCGGAACATCGCCTCGTCGATGGCGACAATGTGCTGGGCGGCACGCGCAAGGATGACGGTGCGGCCTATTTCCTGCTGTTCACCGACGCGCCGGGCGGCAGGACCAATGTCGACATCATCGCCGACAATGGCCGCTGAACCCGGCCGGTTCCGCGCATAGCCGCATTGCCCGAAAGCCGTGCTCCTGCGAAGGCGCGGGGACGGGGCAAGCGGCCCGCTCCCGGCCCGGTTGCGCCGTTCGATGCGGGTTCCTGCGCTGGCTGCGCCGCCCGCGGGATCGCGGCAGCCTGATGCCTTCGTCCGGACGGCGCTTCGTTCGTCTTGCCAGGCCGCCCGGCGCCCGGCGCGCCTCACCCGCATAGCGCCATTTCCTTTGCCGCGTTTTCCCTCTAGGGCGGGCGGCATGAACAATCTGCTTCTCGTCATGGGCGGCGGCGCGGTCGGCTCCGCGCTGCGTTACCTGCTGGGGCGGCTGGCCGGGCACATGCTGCCGGGGTCGGCCTGGCCCTGGGGGACGTTCGCCGCCAATCTGCTGGGCGGCCTTGCCATGGGCCTGCTGGCGGGCTGGCTGGCGCGGTTCAGCGCCGCGCCGGGCGAACCGATCCGTCTGCTGCTGGGCGTCGGCCTCTTGGGCGGCTTCACCACCTTCTCCTCCTTCAGTCTCGAAACCCTGCTGATGATCGAGCGCGGACAGGTCGCCATGGCGCTGGCCTATGCGCTGTTCTCCGTGGTCTGCGCCGTGGGCGCGCTGGCGGGCGGGCTGCTGTTCATGCGGAGCGTCGCATGAAGGGGCGTCCTCCCGGCAAGCCCTCCGGCCCGCCGCGCGGCCGCAAGCCCGGCGGTTCCGCCGCGCCCGGCCGCGCCCGTGGAGCCGCCAAGGCGGCGCAGGCGCGCAAGGCCGACGGCGCGAAGCCCAAGGCGCCCTCGTCCCGCGCCGCGCCCACCACCGCCAAGGCTCCCGCCGCCAAGCCTGCCGCCGTCAAGGCCGCGCCGGCCAAGGCCAATCCCGCCAAGGGCGTCACGCTCGACGTGCGCCAGTATCGGGTCGGCGCGGACGATGACGGCATCCGCCTCGACCGCTGGTTCCAGCGGCATCTGCCCGATGTCGGCTTCAACATCGTGTCGCGCTGGTCGCGCACCGGGCAGCTTCGCGTCGACGGCGCGCGCGCCGCGCCGGGCGACCGTATCGCGGATGGGCAGACCATCCGCGTCCCCCCCGCCGAACCCAAGGCCGCCGCGCCCGACAAGCCGAAGCGCGCCCGCATCATCGACCTGACGCCCGACGAGATCGCCTTCGTGCAGGAGATGGTGATCCACCGCGACGGACAGGCCATCGTCATCAACAAGCCCCCCGGCCTCGCCACGCAGGGCGGGACCAGGACCGACGATCATGTCGACAAGCTGCTCGACGGCCTGATGTTCGATCTGGAAACCCGCCCCAAGCTGGTCCACCGGCTGGACAAGGACACGTCCGGCGCGCTCCTCATCGCCCGCACGTCCCGCGCGGCGGCGCATTTCGCCAAGGCCTTCTCCAGCCGCACCGCGCGCAAGGTCTATTGGGCCATCGTCATGGGCGTCCCCTCGATCGAGGACGGCATGATCGAACTCCCCCTCGCCAAGCAGCCGGGCACCGGCGGCGAGAAGATGCATGTGGACGAGGCGGAGGGCCTGCCCGCCCGCTCGCGCTATCGCGTGATCGAGCGCGCCGGGAACCGCGCCGCCTGGGTCGAGCTGCAACCCCATACCGGCCGCACGCACCAGTTGCGCGTCCATATGGCGGCGATCGGCCATCCCATCGTCGGCGACGGCAAATATGGCGGCAAGGACGCGTTCCTTTCCGGCTCGATCAGCCGCAAGATGCACCTCCATGCCCGCCGCATCCGCGTCGACCATCCCGACGGCGGGCGGATCGACGTGAAGGCGGACCTGCCCGATCATTTCGCCGCCAGCCTCGCCTCGCTGGGCTTCGATCTATCCATGGGCGACCTGCCGCTGGACGAGGAGATCGAGCGCAAGCCCACGCGCGAGGATGAAAAGAAGGTCGCCCGCGCCCACGCCAAGCAGGTCCGCAAGGGCCGTCGCGGCGAACGGCGCTCGCGCGGCGCGGGGGAGGCGAAGGGCGGCGGGCGGCGCCCATGAGCAACCGGCTCGCGGTGTTCGATTGCGACGGCACGCTGGTCGACAGCCAGCACGGCATCTGCACCGCCATGACCCGCGCCTTCGAAGCGCAGCACCTGCCCGCGCCGGACCGGCTGGCGATCCTGTCGGTGGTCGGCCTGTCGCTGCCCCACGCCATGGCGCGGCTGCTGCCCGACGCGGAGCCGCATTTCCACGATCACCTGTCCGAATGCTACAAACAGGCTTTTCAGCAGATGCGCCGCGACCAAGGCGTGTCCGAACCGCTTTATCCCGGCATCGCGGACCTCATCCGGCGGCTGGACGGCGACGGCTGGCTGCTGGGCGTCGCCACCGGCAAATCGGATCGCGGCCTTGCCCTCTGCCTGGCCGCCCATGGCATCGAAACCCATTTCGTGACGCTCCAGACCGCCGACCGCCACCCGTCCAAGCCGCACCCCTCCATGCTGCTCGCCGCCATGGCCGAAGCGGGCGCCGTGCCCGAAAGCACGGTCATGATCGGCGACACGGTGTTCGACATCGACATGGGGGTGGCGGCTGGCGTCCGCTCCCTCGGCGTCGGCTGGGGCTATCACCCGCCCGCCGACCTGATCGAGGCGGGCGCGGCCGCCGTGGCGATGGACAGCGGCGAATTGCACGGCCATATCGGCGCGCATGGATGACATGACGCCGCCGCCTGTCCCGCCCCCGGCCCCGCCGCCGCCCGTCGACCCGGAAAAGGTCGCGCGCCAGCGCTTCTTCGCCATCGGCCTTTTTCGCCTGTCGGGCGCGTTCGTCGTGATGTTCGGCATCCTGATCCTGATGCAGCGTTTCGCCTGGGTGCAGGGCGGCAAGGCCAAGGCGATGGGCCTGATCTTCGTCATCGTCGGCCTGTTCCAATATATGATCGTGCCGCGCCTTCTCCTCAGCCTCTTTCGCCGGCGTCCGCGGCCATGAAGCGTTTCTACCAGGACGCCGCCGTCGTCGCGGGGGAAGGGGGCTTTGGAATCCAGCTCGACGGCCGCCCCGTCCGCACCCCCGCGCGGGCCCTGCTGGCGCTTCCCGATGCCGCGCTTGCCGAGGCGGTGGCGCGGGAATGGCGCGCGCAGGGCGACGCCATCGACCCCCGCTCCATGCCCTTCACCGGCCTCGCCAACGCCGCCATCGACCAGATCGCGCCCCATCGCGAAGCCTTTGCCGCCGGGATCGCGCGCTATGCCGAAACCGACCTGCTCTGCTATCGCGCCGAAGCGCCGGAGGCGCTGGTCGCGCGGCAGGCGGCGGCGTGGGACCCGCTGCTGGACTGGGCGGTGGCGCGCTACGACGTGGCTTTCCGCGTGACGCGGGGCCTCCTCCCGGTCGCGCAGCCGCCCGAGACGCTGGAGCGGCTGGCGCAGGCGGTCGAGGCTTTCGATCCCTTCACGCTGGCGGGCCTTTCGACGCTGGTGACGCTCAGCGGCTCGCTGGTCTGCGGGCTGGCGGTGGTGGAGGGCGGCCATGAGCCCGCCGCCATCTGGGCCGCGGCCGAAATCGATGAGGTCTGGCAGGCCGAACAATGGGGCGAGGATGCCGAGGCGGCTGCCCGCGGCGCCCTTCGCCGTGAGGAATTTTCCACGAACTGCGCCTTTTGCGCGTTGACGCGAGCCTGACGGGCTGGGAACCACGCGGCCATTTCGGTCATTATGTCTGTTGGACGGTGCTTATTGCGCCGTGAACGGATTTTTTGAACGAAAAGATGGAGAGTTGGTTTTGTCCCGTTCTGTTTATATTGCCCTGACCACCCTTGCCGCCCCTTTCGCGCTGGCCGCGCCCTTGCAGGCGCAGGAAGCGCCCGCCGCCCCCGCCGAGTCCGCGCCTGCTGAGGCCGCCCCGGCGGAAGCCGCGCCCGCCGCGGGCCAGATGACGCAGGAGCAGATCGCCGCCTTCAATCAGGCGGTCACCGACTTCACGGCGGGCCAGCAGGCCCAGCAGGCGGGCGACAATGCGGGCGCCGTCGCCAAATATGAAGCCGCGCTCCCCGCGATCCGCACGGCGGTCCAGGCGCAGCCCGACAATATCGACAATGTGAATTTCCTCGCCAACGCGCTCTATGCCGATGCCGCCGCGCAGGGCGCGCAGGGGCAGATGGACAAGGTGATCGCGCTTTACGGCGAATCGCTTCCCCACTGGCGCAAGGTGGTGGAAGCCAAGCCCGCCGACGCGGCCAACCGGAACATTCTGGCGGGCATCCTGATCCAGCTGGGCAATCAGAAGCTGGCGGCGAAGGACATGACCGGCGCCGACCCCTATTATAAGGAAGCGGTGACCCTGGCGCGCAAGTCGGTCGCGGAAAATGCGACGGACAAGGTGAACCGCAACACCCTCCTGTCCGCGCTGATCGGCGCGAGCCAGAGCGCCAATGACGAGGCGCTCCGCAAGGAGGCGCTGGACATGGGCAAGGCGATGATGGCCGATGGCTCGATCGACTCCGTCAACAAGCCCTCGATTCAGGCGATGACGGGGCAGCAGTCGGGCTGATTCTCTTCCCGCCCGGACGCGAGGCGTCCGGGCGGGACAGGTTGTTGACGATCCGGCGATGATGCTGCCCTCCCCCTGAAGGGGGGACGCCAGCCGGACAGGGAACGGGCCGGACAGGAAAAGCGCGCCGGCGCTTGCGCCATATCTTGTCCAGGCGGATGACCGGCCAGCCCCCGGCACCGGCCGCTGGCTGGTATCCCTTCGCCCTCAGACCGTCTCCACCGTCACATGCTCCATCCGGGGCAGGGCGCTCACCCGCGCGCGCACGGCGGCGCTGTCCGCGCCGGGGGCGATGCTGATGATCGCGGCATGGGCATGGGGTCCGACGCGCCAGACATGCAGGTCGCGGATGACCGCGCCTTCCGCTTCGGTCAGGTCGCGCACCCGCGCCATCAGCGCCGGTTCGGCGGTGTCCAGCAGGATCGCGGCGGTGTCCTTCATCAATCCCCAGGCCCAGCGCGCGATCACCACCGCGCCCAGCAGGCCCACCGCCGGGTCCATCCACCACCAGTCCAGGTAACGCCCCGCCATCAGCGCCACGATCGCCAGCACCGACGTCAGCGCATCGGTCAGCACATGCACATAGGCGGCGCGCAGATTATTGTCGCTGTGCTTGTGGTCCTGCCCGGCGCCATGGTCGTGCCCGTCATGCCCCCCGTCATGCCCCCCATCATGCCCATGGTCATGGCCCAGCAGCAGCGCGCTCAGCAGGTTGACGGCAAGGCCGATCACCGCGACCAGCGTCGCTTCGCCGAACCGCACGTCCACCGGCTCGAACAGGCGCATCCCCGATTCGACCGCGATGAACAGCGCCGTCACCCCCAGCAGCAGGGCGGAGGCAAAGCCCGACAGGTCGCCCACCTTGCCCGTGCCGAAGGTGAAGCGCGGATTGCGCGCATGCCTGCGGGCATAGCCATAGGCGGCGGCGGCCACCGCCAGCGCGCCCGCATGGGTCGCCATGTGGAACCCGTCCGCCAGCAGCGCCATGGAGCCGGTGATCCATCCGAAGACGATCTCCACCACCATGGTCGCGGCGGTCAGCCAGACGACCCAGACCGTCCGCTTCGCATTCCGGTCATGCCCGGCGCTCAGGTAGATATGGTCGAAATAATGGCTGATCTCCGCATCGGCGCGCGGCGGCGGGAACCGGTCCCGCCCGCCACGCCCATCGTCCTGTCCATCGCCATGCCCGTTCCCATGCCCGCTCCCATGGGCGTGACGTTCGGGGCCGTCATGATGGCCGTGGTGATGATGATGGCCGTGGCCCTGCTCATGGTCGCCGTGCATGGTCATTTCCCGTATCGCCGGATCAGCGTTAGCATCTCTTCGGCCGCCGCTTCCCGCTGCATGTCGTTCAGGCCGGGCCGGGCCACATGCTCGCGCATATGCTGCTCGATCAGTTCCTCCATCAGGCTGCCCACCGCCCCGCGCACCGACGCGACCAGCTGCAACGTCTCGGAACAGCCCGCATCGCCCGTCAACTGCCGCTCGACGGCCTGGACCTGTCCCGCGATCCGCCGGACGCGCGCCAGCAATTTTTCCCGATCCGCCACGATATGCATAATATACCCCCCTATACTATATCGCATCCTTCGTAAACCCTTTCCCCTCGCCATCTCCTTCATGGTTTTGCATCCCGTCTTGTGCCCTTCCTCCCCCATGCCCATAAGAGGCGCCATGCTTCCCATGCCGGACCCCATCGCCCGATGAGCAGGAAAGCCGTCGTCATCGGCGCGGGCTTCGGCGGCCTGGCGCTCGCCATCCGCCTCCAGTCCGCGGGGATCGACACCACGCTGGTCGAAGCCCGCGACCGCCCCGGCGGCTGCGCCGCCCTGTGGGAAAGGGACGGCTTCATCTTCGACGCCGGGCCGACCGGCATCACCGATCCGGCCTCGCTGGCGGAGCTATGGCGTCTCTCCGGCCACGACATGGGCGAGGATGTGACGCTCCTCCCCGTCTCGCCCTTCTACCGCCTGAACTGGCCCGATGGCGCCCAGTTCGACCATGCGGGCGGGGAGGGCAGCCTGCGCGCCCGGATCGCGAAGCTCAGCCCATCGGACGTCGCGGGCTATGAACGGTTCCTCGATTATGCCGACGATGTGTATGAAGACGCCTGGCGGCGGCTCGGTTCGGCGGGCTTTCCCGATGTCCGCTCCATGGTCCGGGCCGCGCCGATGCTCGCCCGCCATCAGGCGTGGCGCTCCGTCTATTCGGTGGTCTCCTCTTATGTGAAGGATGAAAGGCTGCGGCAGGCGCTGTCGTGGCGCGTGCTGATGATCGGCGGCAATCCGTCGACCGCCAGCGGCGTCAACAGCCTGATCCACAAGCTGGAGAAGCAGGGCGGCGTCTGGTTCGCCCAGGGCGGGACCCACCGTCTGGTGCAGGGCATGGCGACTCATTTCGAGCGGCTGGGCGGCGTGCTGCGCCTGGGCGACAAGGTCGAACGGATCGAAGTGCATGGCGACCGCGCCGTGGCCGTCCGCACGGCATCGGGCTGGCGCGGCGATGCGGAGGCGGTTGCCAGCAACGCCGATCTGTTGCACAGCTATCGCGACCTTCTGGGCCATCATCCGCGCGGTCCGAAGATGGCGGAGCGGATCGCGCGCAAACACTGGTCGCCCGGCATGTTCGTCCTGCATTTCGGGATCAGGGGAAGCTGGCCCGGCATCCCGCACCACATGATGCTGTTCGGCCCGCGTTATGAAGCGTGGCTCAAGGACATTTTCGACCATGGCATCCTGCCGCAGGATGCCGCCCTCTACCTGCAACACGCCACCGTCACCGACCCGTCGCTGGCGCCGGACGGCCATTCGACCTTTTCCGTCATGACGCCCGTGCCCCATATGGGCAAATTGCCGATCGACTGGGACCGCTTCGGGCCGGTTTATGCCGAACGGATATTGGACGAGATCGAGCACCGGCTGATCCCCGACATCCGTTCCCGCATCGTCACCCAGTTTCACCGGACGCCCGCCGATCACGCGCGCGACCTGTCCGCGCATCATGGCAGCGCCTTCAGCCTGGAGCCGCGCCTGTCCCAGAATGCCGGGTTCCGGCCGCATAATCAGGATGACGTGTTGCCCAACTTCTATCTGGTGGGCGCGGGCACGCATCCGGGCGCGGGCATTCCCGGCGTGGTGGCCGGGGCGAAGGTGACGGCGGCGCTGATGCTGAAAGACCTTATATGAAGAGACTGGCGGTCTATTGCGGTTCGGCCACGCCCGCCGACCCCGCCTTTATCGAAGCCGCCCGGCAGGTGGGGCAGGGGCTGGCGCGGCGCGGCATCGGGGTCGTCTATGGCGGCGGCCGGTTGGGGTTGATGGGCACGCTCGCGGACGCCGCGCTCGAAGCGGGCGGCGAAGTGATCGGCGTCATCCCCGAAGCGCTGGTCCAGGCGGAAGCCGCCCATCATGGCTTCACGCACCTCCACATCGTCCAGACCATGCATCAGCGCAAGGCGCTGTTCACCGACCTGTCCGACGGCTTCGTGACCCTGCCGGGCGGCGTCGGCACGATGGACGAACTATGGGAAGCGATCAGCTGGGCGCAGCTTGGCTATCATGCCAAGCCGGTGGGGCTGTTGAACGTCAGCCGCTTCTACGATCCGCTGATCGCCTTCTATCGGCAGATGGTGGAGGCGGGCTTCATCCGCTCCGCCCATGCGGGCATTCTGATCCACGCGGACGACATGGACGCGCTTTTGGACGGCATGGCGCGCTATCAGCCGCATCAGCCGATCTGTTCGATGACATCGTCGCAGCTGTAAAAAAGGAGACCGATGCTTTCGCACCGGTCCCGAGTGGTGTTCGCAGGAGGAACAGGGTGAGGCGGGCGGCTTGTCGCCGCCCTGCCAATCTCAGTAATTATAGGCGCGCTCGCCATGCTCGCCGAGGTCGAGGCCTTCATATTCGACCTCCTGGCTGACCCGCAGGCCGGTCACGGCCTTGGCGATGAAGATGGCGATGGCGGTGCCGATCGACGCCCAGACGATGGTGGTCAGCGTCGCCAGGATCTGCGTCATGAGCTGACCGCCCATGGCATAGTCCGCGCCGCCGGGGCCGCCCAGCGAAGGCGCATAGACGATGGCGGTGCCGATCGCGCCGATCATGCCGCCGATGCCGTGGATGCCGAAGGCGTCGAGCGAGTCGTCATAGCCGAGCTTGGGCTTCACCACCGTCACCGCGAAGAAGCAGACGACCGAGGCGACCGCGCCCAGCACGATGGCGCCGAACGGCCCGCTATTGCCCGCCGCCGGAGTGATGGCGACGAGGCCGGCGATCACGCCCGAACAGAAGCCGAGCGCCGACGCCTTGTGGCCCGCGGCTTTCTCCGCGATCATCCAGGCCAGGGCGGCCGCGGCGGTGGCGACGAAGGTGTTGATCATGGCGAGGGCGGCCGAACCATTGGCTTCCAGCGCCGATCCGGCGTTGAACCCGAACCAGCCGACCCACAGCAGGCCGGTGCCCACGATCGTCAGCGTCAGCGAATGGGGCGGCATCGGTTCCTTGGGGAAGCCCATGCGCTTGCCCAGGATGATGCAGGCCACCAGCGCGGAGACGCCCGCGTTGATGTGCACCACCGTGCCGCCCGCGAAGTCCAGCGCGCCCATTTCGAAGAACAGGCCGCCCGCCGCCCAGACCATATGGGCGATCGGGAAATAGACGATGGTGAGCCACACGAGCGCGAACACCATCACGGCCGCAAATTTGATGCGCTCGACCACCGATCCCAGCACCAGCGCGATGGTGATCGCGGCGAAGGTCATCTGGAAGCTGACGAACACATATTCGGGAATGACCACGCCGTCCGTGAAGGTCGCCGCCGTCGACTCCGGGGTGATGCCTGACAGGAACATCTTGCCCAGGCTGGCAATGAAGGGCCTGAGCCCCTCCGAGCCGTCCGGCCCGAAGGCGAGGCTGTAGCCATAGGTGACCCAGACCAGCATCGCGAGGCACGCCACCGCGCCGATCTGCGTCATGACGGACAGCATGTTCTTGGTGCGGACCAGGCCGCCATAGAACAGCGCGAGGCCGGGAAGGATCATGGCGAGGACGAGGACGGTCGACACCATCATCCAGGCCGTGTCGCCCTTGTCCGGGACGGGGGCGGCGGCGGCATCCTGCGCCCAGGCGGGCAGGGCGGCGAACAGCGACAGGGCTGTCGCCCCGGCCACGCCGCAAAGTTTCTTGGAAAAGCTCATCAATTCCCCTTTCTTTACAGCGCGGTTTCGCCGGTTTCGCCGGTGCGGATGCGAACCGCCTGCCCGACATCGAGGACGAAGATCTTGCCATCGCCGATCGCGCCCGAATGGGCGGCGGCCTGCGCGGCTTCGACGACGCGCGGCGCGAGGTCGTCGTCGCAGACCACCTCGATCTTGATCTTGGGAACCATGTTGGTGGAATATTCGGCCCCGCGATAGATTTCGGTCTGCCCCTTCTGGCGGCCGAAGCCCTTCACCTCGCTGACCGTCATGCCCGCGATGCCCAGCGAGGAGAGTGCCTCGCGGACTTCGTCAAGCTTGAACGGCTTGATGATAGCCATGACCAGTTTCATGTCGCCCCCTTTGAATGGTGTGCGACAATCACTCAGCAAGGGCCGTGCCAATTCGTTAAATGGCGCTTAACAGGGGGTCCGGGCAAAGGCGCTCATGTTGCGGCGCCAAAAAAATGGGCAGCGGCCGGGATATGCCTAAAATTTGGGCAATCGGAGCGGTTACCAGCCTGCGCCTTCCGCCGCCGCTTCCGCTTCGCCGGGCCGGTCCGGCCGGCCCAGAACGGCATTGCGGTGGGGAAAACGGCCGAAGCGCTGGATGACGGCATGGTGTCGGCGCGCGAAGTCCAGCGATCGCTCGTCCCCGGCCGCTTCGAACAGGGTGAGGGAGAGCTCCTGGTCCTCCAGCGCCTCGCTATGCTGGAACGGCATGTAGAAGAAGAGCCTGCCCGCGCCACCGATCTGGATGTCATAGCCATGCGCGATGGCGCCCCGCGCGATGTCGCGGGCCAGCGGATCGGTGGCGAAGGCGGTGGCGCTCTGCCGGAACATGTTGCGCGGCAATTGATCGAACAGCAGCACCGCCGCCAGCGCCTCGTCCGCGCGCTCCAGGAAATCCTCGGCGGGCAGCGCCCGCTTGTCTTCCCAAACCTCCAGAAACCTATCCTTGCAGAGCCGATCCAGTTGCGGATCATGGCTCCACCAGCCTTTTTCACCGATCTGGTTGAACCAGAAATCAAGCAGCGCCGCGGCCCAATCGGCGGTCACGGCATCGGGACTGTCCGTCAGCATGTTCATGACGGATGAATGACCATCGGTGGCCATGGGTTCCTCAGCCCGTGGCGGCTTCGCGTCAGGTCGCCGTGCCACCGACGGTCAGCCCCTCGATCAGCAGCGTCGGCTGGCCGACGCCCGCGGGGACGCTTTGCCCGCCCTTGCCGCACATGCCGACGCCTTCGTCCAGCGCCCAGTCGTCGCCGATGCCCGCAACCTTCGTCAGCGCGGTCGGACCGTCGCCGATCAGGGTCGCGCCCTTGATCGGCTCGCCCAGCTTGCCGTTCTCGACCTTATAGGCTTCTGTGCAGGAAAAGACGAACTTGCCCGACACGATGTCGACCTGCCCACCGCCGAAGCTCTTGGCGAATATGCCCGTTTTCATGCGGGAAAGAAGCTCGGCCGGATCGTCATGGCCGCCCTTGATGAAGGTATTCGTCATGCGCGGCATGGGCGCATGGGCATAGCTTTCGCGGCGGCCGTTGCCGGTCGGCTCGACGCCCATCAGCCGGGCGTTCAGGCGGTCCTGCATATAGCCCTTGAGGATGCCGTCCTCGATCAGCACATTCTCGCGCGTCGGCGTGCCTTCATCGTCGATGGAGAGCGACCCGCGCCGGTCGAGGATCGCGCCGTCGTCCACCACCGTCACGCCGGGCGCGGCGACGCGCTCGCCGATGCGGCCGGAAAAGGCGCTGGTGCCCTTGCGGTTGAAATCGCCCTCCAGTCCGTGACCAATGGCTTCATGCACCAGCACGCCGGGCCAGCCGGGGCCGAGCAGCACCGTCATCTCGCCGGCGGGCGCGGCGATGGACCGCATGTTGACCCGCGCCTGCGCCAGCGCCTCGTCGATGGCGCGGTTCCAGATCGCCGCATCCATCACCTGATCGTAGAGATAGCGCCCGCCGATCCCGAAGGTGCCCGTCTCGCGGCGGCCATTCTCCTCCAAGATGATCGAGACATTGAGGCGCACCAGCGGGCGGATATCGGTCGCGGTGAAGCCGTCGGCGCGGACGATCTCCACCACCGACCAGCTTCCCGACAGGCTGACCGACACTTGCGCGACGCGCGGATCGCGGGCGCGGGCGGCGGCGTCGATCTCGGCGCACAGCTTCACCTTCTCCGCGAAAGGCACGATCTCCAGCGGATTGGCGTCGGTATAGAGATGGCGGTTGGTCCGCTGCGGCGGCGGGGCGGGCTGGCCCTTGGCCGGGTCGAGCAGCGTCAGCGTCTGCGCCGCGCGGCGGATCGCCGCTTCGCTGATGTCGTTGGCATGGGCAAAGCCGGTCATCTCGCCCGACACCCCGCGCAGGCCGAAGCCCGCGTCGGTCGAATAATCGGCGGTCTTGAGCCGACCGTCGTCGAAGCCGAAACTCTCGCTCGCGCGATATTGCAGGTAAAGCTCGCCATCGTCGCAGGCTTTCAGCGCCTGCGCAGTCAGGCGGCGCGCGCCATCGGGATCGAGCAGGCCCGGACGATAGAGCAGGCCACGGGCATCGGTGAACTGGGAAGCGAGATCGGTCATGCGCCCGATATAGGCACAGTGACCTTCAAGCCCAATGCATTTTCGTCAGAGGCTCGCGCCGGAGGAAATGTCGGGCAGGTCGCCGACTTCGGGCGTATCCGCCGGACCGCCGATCAGCACGAAGCGCCGGTCGCAATAGCCGCAATCGACATAGCCATGCTCGTCGATTTCCAGGAAAATGCGTGGATGGCCGAGCGCGGCGGGAATGTCCCCTGAACCGTCGCAGGACACGCGCGGGCGGGAGACTCGGATGATTTCAGGCGGCTGGATCATGGCCGGGCCGATTAGCAGCGCGGGGGCTTTGCCGCAATATGCGCTGGCATGGCGAAGTCACATCAGCAGCAGCGGCGGACGGCGGCACGGCTTGTCTGCCTCTGCCGGAGCGGCTTTGGCGGGCGGGTTCCAATCGAGGCAGTCCCGTGCGGCCGTTCCGCCCAGCGGCGCGAACATCAGCAGGACAGGCGCGATGCCCACGCTCATGAGGATCGAAACCAGCATGGCGGGAGAATGGCTTCGCCAGCATTGCTGGCGGATGAACGCGCTTTGGGAGAAATGGTGGGCGATGACGGGCTCGAACCGCCGACATTCTCGGTGTAAACGAGACGCTCTACCAACTGAGCTAATCGCCCCTGCGGGGAATTGCCCGCGCTTCTAGGGGTTTTTGGCTATCGGTCAAGAGCGCGTTCAGCGAACAGGGCGGCAACGAAGGGACAGGAGCGGACCTGAGAGTCCCGAACTATCCCGATCCGATCCGTGGATGGACGAGGCTTTCCGGAAGGGCATCCGCCTTTGGATACGGGGCGATGCCGTAGCGGCATGACGCGATTCGACCACCATGAAAGCTTGCCAGCAACCAATATAACGAATATGCGCGCGATTAAGTCGCAATGCATCCATTTCGGGGGAAGAGATGCAGAACATCGTTCGAGCTTCCGGGGGGAAGAGATCATGTCACTGCGACCTGTGGCGGCGGCTGTCGTCCATCGACTGCGCCGTTTCAAAATCGAAATCCGCATAACGGGCGGCAAGCTGGAATTTCTGGTGCCGGCCCAAGGCGCCTTGGGCCGTCCGAAGGCCAACGGCGAATATGCGGCCGGCCATGACGACGGCGCGGCGCGGGAATTGATGGAACTGATCCGCGAACTGCCCGCGCTTCAGCAGGCCATCGTGGAACTGGGCGCAGACACCATGCCGGAAATCCGTATCGAGCCCGGGGCGATTCCGCCGGTCGACGCGATGGTCCGCCCGGAAATCAGGCCAAATAGCTGACGCACCAGCGCATGATGGCGCGCCGGTATCGGAAGGCGATCGCGAACCCTGCAATGTTTCCGGCAAAGAAGCATGCGGCATCGCTCATTCAATATCCTTTATATCCACCATTCCCAAGGCCGATCGCCTGATCCAGGTTACAATAATCCCGCACGGGCCGATCTGTTCCCCGGCCGGCGCGGGGCGGGAAGGGGAATGGCGGGTGGAACCATATCGCCGGTCATGCATTGTCGGCGGATTCCACTATCCAGGGAGAAGACGGGTTGCCCCCTCTTGAACGCGCCGCCCGCGCCTTTGCCAAGGCCTATCTGATCGAAAGCCAAAACTGGTTTGAAGGCGATCCTTATGTCCAGAGCTGGGTGGATGCGCATTGGAAGGATTTCCGGCCGCATGTACGCGAAATATTGATGGCCGTCCGGCATCCCGGCGCGGACCTGATCGCCAGGGTCCGGGCCGGGGCGGTTTTCGCGCCGGACGCCGAAGAGATCGAATCCGCCCACATCACGATGATCGACGCCCTGTTGGAGGAAGCCGCCTGATCAGGCGCGAAGCCCGCCGCGACCTTCGGAGTCGACGAAGCGGCGGCTTGCGCGGAACCAGCGCGTCAGGGCGATGGCGGCGCTGTCGGCCAGGGCGATGAAAATACGGCGGCCGTCCAACGGATCGGCCTGCCGTTGCAGCAGCCCCCTTTCCGTCAGCGTGCGGATCCAGCGAAGCGCGGTGGTGGGCGGCACGGCCGATGCGATGCACAGGCTGGAGACGGACACGCGCTCCTGCTCCAGCCGCGCCGCGAACAGGTCGAGCAGCATGTCCCAGGCCGGATCGGCGAACAGGTCGCCGGGCAGGAACTCATCCCGCAACCGGCGCGCGCGCAGCAGGTCGCGCACCTGCTGGGGCGTCACGTCCTTTCCGATCTCGCCGCCCTCCTGTTCCTCGCCCAGGGGCGAGAGCGCGGGCATGCCGATATAATCGCTCGGCCGGTCGGAAATGCGGGGGCCCAGTTCGAAGGAAGGCGCGGCCTGTTGCCGCTGCGTCAATGTTTCCAGCGTGCGGGCGAGACGGCTGACTTCATCGCTCAGCTTTTGCAGGCGGATGCCGTCGCTGTCGCTGCTGAGGTCATGGACGCTGCGGACGGTCTCCACGCTTTCCGCCGCTGCGAGCAGGGTGGCGGCGAGGTCGGTTTCGTCGGGCTGGCACAGCAACTGGGTGCGGTCGTTGCGCGTGCAGGCATAAGCGAGGTCTATGGTGTCGAGCCCTGCGACGAGGATCACGGGAATCTCCCGCTGGATGGCAAAGGTCTCCACCTGCACCAGCAGCCGTTCCAGGATCGGGCTGGGCCTGTCGCACAGCAGCAGGATGACGTCGCAGCCCAGCTGGATGTCGAGCCGGGATGACGCGTCCTCCAGCCCCACCACTTCCAGCAGGCGCAGGCCCGCCGCCTCGGCGGCTGCCGCGATTTCGCCGGTTCCCCCCATATCGGTCAGAACCAGCAGGCCGGGGCGGTCATCCCTTTCACCGAAGGGCAAGGGGAAGCGTCCGTCTTTTGTGCCGTAAGGGAAATCATTGGTCATGTGGCTGCTCCTGTCCCTGTTATGTTCTCATCCTATCGCAATGCCGGAGCCGCGCAGCCCGACTTTCCTCCAATTTGGGGAGAAAGCCGGCTCCTTACGCAGCCGGCGCGACATTTCATCCAAATCGGACTCTTTTTTCCTATCGGCTAGGAAGCGGTGCGGCGGGCGAAGTCGATATAGAGTTCGCGAAGCCGCATCGCGACCGGCCCGGGAATGCCCGATCCGATGGTCTGGCCGTCGATCCGCACGACCGACTGGCAGAGCGTGGAGGCGCTGGCGATGAAGGCCTCGCGCGCGCCGATGGCTTCCGCCACGGTGAAGGGCCGCTGTACGACCTTGAGGCCGCTTTCCTCCGCCAGCACGGTCAGTGCCGCGCCGGTGCATCCCGCCAGTACCGCATGGGAATAGGGACGCGTGACGATCCCTTCCCCGGTCAGGATGAAGGCGGTGGAGGAGGCGCCTTCGGTCACGAAGCCGTCCTCCACCATCCAGGCCTCCTGCGCGCCCGCCGCCCTGGCGGCTTGCTTCGCCATGGCTTGCGCCAGCAGCATCACGCTCTTGATGTCGCGCCGCTTCCAGCGCAGGTCGGGCATGGTCGCGACGCTGATGCCGGTGCGGACGGCGGGCACGTCGAGAAAGGGCTTGTCCTGCACGAACATCACCAGCGTGGGCCGGATCGCGGCCGACGGCAGGAAATCGCGGGTGGCGTCCGCGCCGCGCGTCAACTGGAGGTAGACCAGTCCTTCGCCCAGGCCGTTGCGCGCGACCAGATCCTTCTGCGCCGCCTCGATCTCCGCCGGGGGGATGGGCAGGGACAGGCCGATTTCGCCCGCCGACCGTTCCAGCCGTGTCAGATGCGCCGCGCTGTCGACCAGATGGCCGTCGATCACGGCGGCCACTTCATAGATGCCGTCGGCGAAGAGAAACCCCCGATCGAGCACGGAGACCTGGGCTTGCGCCAGGGGAAGGAAACGACCGTTCAAATAGGCGACGGACATGGGAAAGCGATGGACCTCCGACGGTGGCGATGGCCAGCGATGTCGCCGCTTCGCGGGCGAGGGTCAAGGGGGGAACCACATAATGCATCGCCTGCGCGGCGCGCCGAGACGAACAGGGGGTAGCCACCCCCGCAAAGTTGAGAGGAATGGCAGCTTCGGGCCGGAAATGGACGTCCCGATCCTCCCGTCAGGAGGGCGTCGCATAAAGGTGGAGGACCCCTATCAGGATGGCATTATCCTCCGTCTGGCCTGCGGCCAGCCATTTCCCCTTATAGGGGATTGAAGGGCGGAAATCCGTTCGACCCGTCATCCGGATCAGGGTTGCGGCATCGCCATCAAGCCGCCTTGCCCTGCAACGCCTTTTGCCGCCGCCGCTGGACGGAAGAGCCGATGCCCATCGACTCGCGATATTTGGCGACGGTGCGGCGGGCGATGTCCATCCCCTTGGCGCGCAGCAGGTCGACCAGCGTGTCGTCGGACAGGATCGCCTGCGGGGCTTCGGCGGCGATCAGCGCCTTGATGTGGCTTTTCACCGCCTCGGCCGAGACGGCACCGTCGCCATCGGCCGCCGCCACGCCGCTGGTGAAGAAATATTTGAGTTCGTAAAGGCCGCGCGGACAGGACAGATATTTGTTCGACGTGACGCGGCTCACCGTCGACTCATGCATCTCGATGGCTTCGGCCACGGCCTTGAGCGTCAGCGGCTTCAGATGCGCGACGCCCTTGTGGAAGAACTCCTCCTGCTGGCGCACGATCTCGCTCGCGACCTTGATGATGGTCCTTTGCCGTTGGTCCAGCGCCTTCACCAGCCAGTTGGCGCTGGCGAGGCAATCGGCGAGCCAGCTTTTCGCTGCCTTGTCCTGCGCGCCGCCCGACAGTTCGACATAATAGCTGCGGTTGATGAGGACGCGGGGCAGGGTGGCGCCGTTCACCTCGATCGCCCAACCCTCCTTGGTCGGGTTGACGAACAGGTCCGGCGTCACCGGCGCGGCGCGATCCCCGCCGAATCGCAGGCCGGGCTTGGGATCGTAGCCGCGCAGTTCGCGGATCATGTCGGCCATGTCCTCCTCGTCCACGCCGCAGATGCGGCGAAGCTGGGGCAGCGCGCCCCGCGCCAGCAGGTCGAGATTGGCGAGCAGCTTCGCCATGCAGGGGTCGTAGCGGTCGGCCTCCTTCGCTTGCAGGGCGAGGCATTCGGATAGCGAGCGCGCGCCGACGCCTGTGGGATCGAAGCTCTGGATCACGCCCAGCACCCGCTCCACATCATGAAGCGGTACACCCAGCGCATGCGCGGTTTCCAGCAGGTTCGCCTCCAGATAGCCTGCCTCGTCGATCTGGCCGATCAATTGCGTCGCGATGAGGAGGTCCATGCCGGACAGGTGCGATCCCGCCTGCTCCATCAGATGTTCCTGAAGCCCCGGCTCCGGGTTGGCGAAGCTGTCGAAATCGGGCGCTTCGCCGCTATAGCTGGATGCCATATCGCCGCTGCCCGACCCGACCGCCTGCGCGGCCATGCGGTCGCCGGGGCCATCATCGATGAAGGTTTCGGTGCTGTGGTCGACGTCGAGGGGGGAGTCCGTTTCGCCCAGCCCCTGCCCGATCAGCGTGTCGGCCTCGCCGATGTCGGCGGAGAGGGTCGGCTGTTCGACTTCACGGTCCACGCCGTCGGCGGGCGCGAAGCGGTCATCCTCCCCACCGCCGGATTCGAGCAGCGGATTCTTCTCCAGTTCGCCCGCGACGAAGGCCTCGATCTCCAGATTGGAAAGCGCCAGCAGCTTGATCGCCTGCTGAAGCTGCGGCGTCATGACGAGCGACTGGCTTTGCCGCAGATCGAGGCGGGGGCCGAGCGCCATCAGTCTGTTCCAGTGCCTTGAAGGCAGGAAAGGGAAAGGCGCCCGATCATGTCACAGCGAGAAATTCTCGCCCAGATAGAGCCGCCGCACTTCGGCATTGGCGACCAGTTCGGTGGGGCTGCCGGTGAAGAGCACCTGCCCGCCATAGATGATGCAGGCGCGGTCCACGATCTCCAGCGTTTCGCGGACATTATGGTCGGTGATGAGGACGCCGATACCCCGCGTCTTCAATTGCTTCACAAGGTCGCGGATGTCGGCGATGGACAGCGGATCGATGCCCGCGAACGGTTCGTCCAGCAGGACGATGGAGGGATTGGCCGCCAGCGCGCGCGCGATCTCGCAGCGGCGGCGCTCGCCGCCCGACAGCGCCATGGCGGCGGAATCGCGCAGGCGCATCAGGCCGAATTCGTCCAGCAGCTGTTCGAGGCGCGCTTCGCGGGCGCTCTTGTCCGGCTCGGCCAGTTCCAGCACCGCGCCGATATTCTGCGCGACGGTGAGGCCGCGAAAGATCGACGTTTCCTGCGGCAGATAGCCCAGGCCCAATATCGCCCGGCGATACATGGGAAGGCCGGTGATGTCCTGCCCGTCGAGGATGATGCGCCCATGATCGGGCCGGACAAGGCCCATCACCGAATAGAAGCAGGTCGTCTTGCCCGCGCCATTGGGGCCGAGCAGGCCGACGACCTCGCCCTTGCCCACCGTCAGCGACACGTCGGTCAGCACGGCGCGCTTGTCATAGCTCTTGGCGATGGAGATCACCGACAGGCCGTCGCTCACCTCCTGCGGCACAGGAGGCGCTTCGGCCGCCTTGTTTTCCATGATCGTCACATCGTCCATCCGTCCGTCCTTGCGGCCACCAGGGTTAATCGCCCGTTATCGTCGATCCGAAATGCGGCAATTGGCAAGCTTTGTGCATGTCAGGATCGCGGGGGCAAGCGGAAAAATCACCGGCCGCCCCGGACATGGGATGGAAATGGCCATTCTCTCCGCTTTCGCAAGACCGCCGCCGCTTTCGAATCGCGTTCGGCGCGGCCATGATCGCATCCGCCCCAAAAGTCCCCGGCGCCGGTTGCGCGGGAAGCGGCTTCATTTTAATTGCCTTCGCTTTTGCCGGCGATAGGATGACGGCGGCCGCGCGCCGTTGCGCTGCGCCGGCCATGGATGAGGGGGAAGGCCGCATATGGCGATCGCAACGGGCGGGGAGCCTTCCGCTTCCCGGCAAGGAACGGGAACCGCCGCGCGCGGCCTTGCCGGTTTCGTCTTCGCGCTGTTCTTCGTGTTCGGCGGCATCACCAGTCTCAACGATGTGCTGATCCCCAAGCTCAAGGACCTCTTCACCCTCACCAACGCGCAGGTGCTGCTGGTCCAGTCGGCTTTCTTCGCGGCCTATTTCCTGATCTCCATCCCCGCCTCCGCGCTGGTGCACCGCTTCGGTTACATGCGCACGGCCGTGATCGGACTGCTGGCGATGACCGCGGGGTGCCTGCTGTTCATCCCGGCCGCCGGGTCCGGCCTGTTCGGCGCCTTCCTCTTCGCGCTGTTCGTGCTGGCGAGCGGGATCACCATCGTGCAGGTGGTCGCCAACCCGCTGATCTCCATGCTGGGCAAGCCGGAAACCGCGTCCAGCCGTCTCACCTTCGCGCAGGCGTTCAATTCGCTGGGCACCACCGTCTTTCCCTATGTGGGGTCGATGCTGATCCTGGGCAGCATCGCCACGACCGATCCCGCCACCCTCACGGGCGAGGCGCTGACCGCCTTCCGCGCGCAGGAGGCGCGGGTGGTCGTCCACACCTATATCGGCCTTGCCGTCGCGCTGGTGATCGTCGCGCTGGCGGTCTGGTTCCAGCGCGGGAAGCTCCGCGAAACGCGCGCCGCGAAGATGAACGTCGCCGCCGCTTTCGGCCTGCTGTCGCGGCCGCGCTTCGCCTTCGGGACGCTGGGCATCTTCCTCTATGTCGGCGCGGAGGTCACCATCGGCAGCCTGATGGTGCTCTATCTGGTGCAGTCCAGCACGCTGGGCCTGGATCTGGAAAGCGCGGGCAAGCTGGTCGCTTATTATTGGGGCGGCGCGATGGTCGGCCGTTTCATCGGGTCGGCGGTGCTGCGCTTCTTCCCGCCCGGCAAGGTGCTGGCCTGCGTCGCGGGGGGCGCGGTGCTGCTGCTCGCCGTTTCGGCATCGACCGTCGGCGCGGTGTCGGGCTGGTCGCTGATCGCCATCGGCCTCATGAACGCGATCATGTTCCCGACGATCTTCAGCCTTGCCTGCGAAGGGCTGGGGCCCCGCGCGGCGGACGGGTCCGGCGTGATCTGCATGGCGATCGTGGGGGGCGCGATCCTGCCGCCGATCGCCGGATGGGTGTCCGACGTGGCGACTTTGCGCACGGCGCTGGTCGTCCCGGCCATCGCCTATGGCCTGATCCTGCTGTTCGGCCTGTTCGCCACCCGCCCGGTCGCGCCGATCGAGGTTGCCGAAGCGACGCGGTGACGGGAAAACCGTCATGGTTTCGTCATTCCCGGGACATGATCGGATGCGTAAAGTGATCCTGCCGCCCCTGGTTTCTGGAGAGGATGTGCCCCTCGTGCCGAAAAATGCGACTGGCCGTCCCTGGCTCAGCATCTTGATCCCGGTCTACAATGTCCTGCCCTGGCTGGAGGACTGCCTTTCGTCGGTCTTCTCCCAGATCGAGGGGGATGAGGGGATCGAACTGATCCTGCTGGACGACCGGTCGACGGATGGGTCGGCGGAACTGGCCGAGGCGCTGATCGCCTCCCACGGCGGGCGGGCCCGGCTGCTCCATCATGCGGAGAATCGGGGTCTCAGCGCCGCGCGCAATTCCATGGCCGATGCCGCCGCCGGAGATTATGTCTGGTTCCTCGATTCCGACGATGCGCTCCTGCCCGGCGCGATCGGCGCCTTACGGGAAATCGTCGAGGGTTGCCGGCCGGACGTGGTGCTGTGCGACTATGCCTGTAGCGGCGGGAAGGTGCATGCCACTTTCGAGGGTCCGGCGCGGCAGTTCCGACTCGGGACGGAGGCGCTGGTGGCGGGCATATTCTCCCGGCGGCGGCTCCATGCCTGGTCGCGCGTCTGGAAGCGCGAGGTGCTGGAGGGCGTCCGCTTCCCCGAAGGCGTCTATTTCGAGGACATGGCCACCATTCCCTGGTTGCTGCTCAGGGCGGAAAGCTATTATTATGCGGCCCAGCCATGGGTCTTCTACCGCTCGCGCCCCGGCAGCATCCTGGCGCAGGTCCGCGCGGATTGTGACTATCGGCGCGACGATGAACTGGCCGGAGCGATGGCGGGCTTCCGCGAGGAACTGGTTCGCGTGCTTCCCGGCGTGTCGCAGGAAACCAGGCGGCTGGTCGCGCTCTTCCTGGCGCGCGAATATGTGAAGCTGGGCAAGAGGCTGCTGCGCGTGCGGCGGCGGCAGCGGGTCCTGCATCTGCTGCGCGGCGACCTCAGCCGCTACCGGAAAAAGATGGAGGCTGCCTCGCCCCTGCCTTTTGCGGAAATCGCCGCCTGTCATGCCCGCAAGGGGGAACTGGTCCGCTGGGCGGCGCTCTGCTTCTTCCTGGCCCTGTCGCGCCATATGTGGCGGCTGGTGCCGGGGGCGGCGCATTGACGCGCCGCCTTTTGCGGTGACCTCAGACGACGAAGGCGTTCTTCACTTTCCTGAGGCGCAGCGACAGGCCGATATAGAAGACGCCGACCACCAGCGCGAAAATGCCGATCATCCAGGCGACGGTCACAAGGCCCGCCAGCGGATAGCCGATCAGCAGCACGCCGAGGATGACGGAGGCGAGGCCGCTCAAAGCCAGCATCCATTCGTTGCTGATCGCCTTGCGCAGCCGGATCGCGCCGACGATCTGCAGGATGCCCGTCGCGATCAGCCATGCGGCCAGGAAGGTGAGCAGGCCGAAGGCGGTGACGGCGGGCGCGAAGAAGGTAAGCAGCCCCGCCGCCACGCCCAGCAGCCCCACCAGCCCCATCCACCAGCGCGATCCCGCGACCGCCCGCTTCGTGACGAAGGCCGTGGCGATGGCGAAAATTCCGTCGACAAGGGCGAACGCGCCCCACAGCAGCACGATCGACAGCAGCGACAAGGCGGGCCACAGGAATGTGAGGACGCCAAACAGGATCGCCGCGATCCCGCGCAGCAGGACCAGCCACCAATTGTCGGTCAGCCATGCGATATCGGAAAAGCTTCCGAGACTGGCTTGATTCGTCATGTCGGTTCCCCTTCTGCAAGGACGGAGCATGTTATAGGACAAGCCGGATCATCGGAGGACGTCCACGCAATGACGGGTCCGAAGGGAAGATAAATCAAGCCGATCATATTGCAAAGCCGCCATTTTGCGATGGCGGATTTCGCCTTTCCTTCTTCCTTGAGGGGGAGAGCGCGCTCTCCCATCTCCATTCTCACCCAGCCGCCTTCTCCCATGGTCGGCCCGCGCGCTCCTCAAGAATCGAAGGCGCGCCTTCAGCCAGCCGCTCGAAACGCCTGGCCATGCCTTCGCAACAGCAGCGTGGCGCACAGGCCCGGCCGATTGTCCGACAGTTCGATACGGCCCTGGTGAAGCCGTCCTACCGCTTCGGCCAGCGACAGGCCGAGACCCGATCCGGACTTGCTGCGCGACGGGTCCAGCCGCCCGAAACGCTTGAGCGCCGCGGCGCGCTGTTCCTCCGCTATGCCCGGGCCGTTGTCCGCCACGCTGATCGCCAGCCATGCGCCTTCCTCGCGCCGCTCCGCCGACAGGGTGATGTGGTCGCCCCCTTCCGCATGGGTCAGGGCATTGTCGATGAGGTTGGCGAGCGCCTGGCTCACCAGTTCGCGATGCAGCGGGAAGGGCGGCATGTCCGGCGCGTCGATGGAAAGCGCGAAGCCGCTATCCTCCACCAGCGGCCCATAGACTTCCCCCAGATCGCGCAGCAGCGCGCCGATGTCGGTCTCCAGCAGCCGGTCGCCGCCGAACCCTGCCTCCGTCCGGCTGATGAGCAGCGCGGTGGACAGCATGGATTGCAGCGCGCGCGCTTCGCGATGCACCTTTTCCAGCGCGTCGAGCGCCATGTCGTCCCTTGTCTGCGCGCTCGCCTGTTCCACTACGGAGATCAGGCGCGTGACCGGCGATTTGAGGTCATGGGCAAGGCCGTCCGTCATCATCCGCAACTGCGTCACCAGCGCGTCGATCCGCTCCAGCATGGCGTTGATCGACTGGCCGAGCCGGTCGAAGGCGTCGGCGCTGCCGTCCGTTTCCACCCGCCGGTCGAGCGCGCCCACCGCGACGGCATTGGCGGTATCGGCGATGGCGGACACCTGCCGCGCCAGCACCCGGCCCAGCAGGATAGCGATCCCCAGCGTCAGCGCCAGCGTCATGACGAAGGCGATGCTGAGCGCCTCTTCATAGATGCGCGACAATTGCAGGCTGTTGCTGGTCGCGATCCCGGTCAGCAGGCGACCGCCGCCCGGCAGGCTGTCCGCCCTCACGCCGATGGGTTCGGGCCGGTCGTTGCCGACGCGATAGAGGTCGATGGTCTGCCATGGGCTGTCATAGGGGATGGTGGCGGGCCATGCTCCCAGATTGCCGATCAGCACCCGTCCCCGCGCGTCGGTGAGGAGAAGGACGATCCGTTCCCCCCGGACGGTCGAGAGCCGCCCCTTGATCGCCCGTTGCAGCGCGGGGAGGCCGCGCGCGCGCTGCACCCGCAGCAGTTCGTCGCGCAGGCCTTCGACCGTCCGCCGGTCCGCCGCGACCACCGCGCGCTGGCTCGCCTGCTGCACGAACAGCAGCACGCCGCCGCTGACGAGGAACTGGCAGAGGAAGGCGAGCCCGACGAAACGCCCGATGGTCGACCGCGCGAAACCCCGCAGGCGGGCGGCGGCGCTGCTATTTCTCGGCGCCAAGCCGGTATCCCATGCCGCGCACCGTATGCAGCAGCGGACGGTCGGACCCGTCATCCAGCTTGCGGCGCAGGCGGCTGACATGCACGTCGATCACATTGGTGCCGGGATCGAAATGATAATCCCATACTCCCTCCAGCAGCATGGTGCGGGTCACCACCTGGTCGGGATGGCGCAGGAAGAATTCCAGCAGGCGGAACTCGCGCGGTTGCAGCTCCACCGCCCGTCCGCCGCGCTTCACCCGGCGGGAAAGCAGGTCCATCTCCAGATCGTCGTGGCGCAGCATCGTCACGACCGCGCTTCCCCCCTGTCCGCCCCGCGCGCGGCGCAGCAGCAATTGCACGCGGGCGAGCAGTTCGGCGAAGGCGAAGGGCTTGGTCAGATAATCGTCCGCCCCGCCGGTCAGCCCTTCCACCCGGTCCTCCGGCGTGCCGAGCGCGGACAGGATGATCGCGGGCGTTTCGATCCCCGCCGCGCGCAGGGCCTTGAGCATCGACATGCCGTCCATGGCGGGCATCATCCGGTCGAGGATGATCGCGCCATAGCTCCCGTCGCTGGCGAGGAACAGGCCGTCGCGGCCATTGTCCGCCCGGTCGACGGTGAAGCCCGCCTCGCTCATGCCCCTGGCGACATAGTCGGCGGTGGCGGCATCATCTTCGACGACGAGGATTTTCTGGCTCATTTCCGCTCATCCGGCAGTTGGAACGTCACTTTCCGCATGGCTCCCCCATGGCGCAGCGCCAGATGGATGCTGCCCTGCGGATGCTGTAACAGATAGGCGGCCGCCTGATCCAGCGATCGCACCGCCCGCCCGTCGATTTGCACGATGTCGTCGCCCACCGCGAAGCCCAGCCGCCGGGCCTGCCCGTCGGAGGCGAGGCTGGTGACGATCAGGCCCGATCCGCCCGCCTGCGCGTTGGCCAGCGTCACGCCGGGCAGGACATGCCCCTGCGCGGCGGCCTGTCCCGCATGGCTGCCGGTGGCGCGGCGGGCGTGGAGGAAGAAGGCGGCGCTCATCCCCAGCGCCCCGGCGGCCAGGCAGGCGAGCGCGACTCCGGTCGCCGCCCTGTTCCGCCTGTCCCGCACGGTCATGCGGCGCGCCATCGCTCGGGGGACGGAGCCTCGCCCGCCGCCATGGCGACGCGGCCCGACCGCTCCAGCTTGCCCCACCCAACGACCCAGCCGCCAATGGCCGAAGCGATGGCGCGTACGACCACCCAATACATGATCTGGCGATAGACGAAGCGTTGCGCGACCAGCAGATGCGGCGGATAGCGGGCCTCGCCGCCATCCAGGCGATAGGCGACCCAGCCGCAGGCGACATCGATGGCGGTAAAGACCAGCCAATAGACGCCCATGGTCCACACGTCGCCGCTGGTCTGCGCCCAGCCATGCTCCTGCACCCGCACCGCCGTCGCCGCGATGGACAGCAGCAGCGCCAGGTCGATGAGGGGGGAGATCGCCGCGAAGATAATCTGGAACAGCCACGCCTGCGGCATCCCGACCAGCGCCAGACCGGTGGGCTTGCGTTCGCGCAGCACGCCCGCATGTTTCCACAGGCATTGCAAGGTGCCGAACGCCCAGCGGTAACGCTGCTTCGCGAGCGCGCGGAAGCTTTCGGGCGCTTCGGTCCATGCGACGGCTTCGGGATCGTAGGTGACGCGCCAGCCCGCGCGCTGGATCGCGATGGTGAGGTCCTGGTCCTCGGCCAGCGTATCTTCGGGATAGCCGCCCACCGCGTCCAGCGCCGCGCGCCGCCACGCGCCGACCGCGCCGGGCACCACCGTCATCGCGTCGAAGCCCGCCAGCGCCCGCCGTTCCAGATTCTGCGCCGTGATATATTCGACCGCCTGCCAGCGGGTGACGAGGTTGACGCGATTGCCCACCCGCGCGTCCCCCGCCACCGCGCCGATGGCGGGATCGGCGAACCAGCGGACAAGCCGCGCGATGGTCGTCGGCTCGAACTGGGTGTCGGCGTCGAGCGCGATGACGACCTCCCCCGTCGCATGGGCGAGCGCGCGGTTCAGCGCCCCTGCCTTGCCGCCATTGTCCAGCGTCAGCAGCGTGACGCGCGGATCGCCGGCAAAGGCATGGGCGACGATGGCGCTGGTCGCGTCCTTCGACCCATCATCGGCAACGATCAGTTGCAGGCCGGGATAGTCGCTCGCCAGCACGCGCCGCACTGACGCCTCGATCACGCGGGCCTCATTATAGGCCGGGATGATGACCGACACGCTCGGCCGATGGACCGGCGGCTCCGCCCGGCGGCGGCGCGACTGGAAGGCGGCGAGCGCGGCCATCAGCACCGCCCGCGCGATCCCCAGCGAAATGGCGAGGGTGAACATCCAGCCCAGCAGCGTGCTGAACGCCGCCAGCGTGATGAAGGCGGCCACGTCGATCCGCACCGCCATCAGGTCGGTGGGCTGCACCGGCGGCATCGCGGCCTCCGGCGACAGGCCCGCGAGGCGCGAGACGGGGACGAAGCTGTACCCTTCCGCCCGCAGCGCCGCGATGATGCGGGGCAGGGCGGCGACCGTCTGCGACCGTTCGCCGCCGCCGTCATGGAGCAGGATGATGTTCTCCGAACGGTCGGGCGTTGCCGAATGGACCTGATCCAGCACCTGTTTCACGATGGCGTCGGTGCCGGGCCGCTGCCAGTCATTGGGATCGACGTGCAGCCCCACCTCCGTATAGCCCGCTTTCTGCGCCGCCAGCGCGGGCTCCAGTTCGTCCGCCGTGGTGGGTTCGGCATCCCCGAAATAGGGCGCGCGGAACAGCTTCATGCTGCGTCCGGTATAGGCCTGCACCAGCCGCTGCGTGGCGTTGAGCTGCAACCGCGTCCCCCGTTCGGACCATGTGGCGAGGTTGGGATGGGCATAGGTGTGGTTTCCGATCTCGCTGCCGTCCGCGACGATGCGTCGCAGCAGCGCGGGATGCTCCAGCGCATTCTCCCCGATGACGAAGAAGGTGGCGGGCGTATGCGTCCGCTCCAGGATGGAGAGGATTTTCGGCGTCCATGTCGCGTCCGGCCCGTCGTCGAAGGTCAGCGCCAGCATCTTGGCCTGCTGCCCGCCGGTCCGCCGCACCTGATAGGGCGTGGGGAGAGCGCCATAGCTTTCCCGCACGATCATGTCCCGCGGCCCGAAGGCGATGGCGCGGCTGCCTTCGGTCGGCGTGGCGGTGATCCGCAATATCTCGCCATTCCCCTCGACATCGGTGTTGAGCATGCTGGAGATGCGGCGCAGGTCCGGCCGCCCGCCCCGGCGGAAGGCGGTGAGGTCGGACCAGAAGCCGGGGTCCTCGCTGCCCAGCCGCCACAGCGCCACGCTGGCGACGCCCAGCCGCCGGAGCGCGAGCATCTGGTTCCAGGTCGCGGCGGCGTCCAGCATCCAGATCTGGTGCCGCTGGCCGCTTTCGTCATAGGCGAAGCCCGCATTGCCGCTCGCGGGATCGAAGGCGACGGGCGCGTCGCTGTCATGCGCGGCCAGCCATGCCTCGTCCAGCGACAGCGCGTCCGCCGTCCCGCCATGCCAGTCATAGCCATAGCTGCCCAGCGCGACGATCAGCTTGTCCGGCCCGACCCGTCGCATCGCCTCTTCGACCTGTCCCGCGAACCAGGGCTGCGCGGCGATGGGGCCTGCCTCCCCGCCCTGCCAATGCTGGTCATAAGCCATGAAGATCAGCCGGTCGGCGGCATGGGCCAGCCGCTGCAAGGGCCAGCCGTCCCCCGCCGGAACGGTGAGCGCCAGCGTCGCATGGGTCGGCATCGCGGCGCGCAGCATGGGAAGGAAGCGCAGATAGTCGCGCAGCGATCCGGGCGGCAGGGCCTCGATGTCCATGACCAGCCCGCCCATCCGGTGCCGCGCCACATAATCGCCCAGACGCGCCGCGAGCAGGCGGCTGGCCCGCTCGTCGTGCAACAGCCGCGCCATGCCAGCGCCGTCCCATCCGTCCGCGCCGACATTCTGGACCATCGGCAACAGCCGGGGCGGACGGGGCATGGCGGCGATCATCTGCGACAGGCGCGGGTCGCCGACGAAATGCGGAGCCGCCGAGGGACCCGATACCGTCACCAGCGCGGGCACGATCCAGTCCAGTTGCCCCACATGCCGCCGCAGCGAAGCGATGCTGCCTTCATCGTCGGGCACGTAGAAGCCGACATTGAGCGGCTTCGCCTTTTTGCGCGCGACGGGCCAGTCGGGCAGCCATTTCGCGATGTCGCGATGCACACGCGAAAGGCCGGACAGGCGCGCGGCATGGGGCTGGGGCAGCGGCAGGGCCAGATCGCCCTCGGACGGCACGGCGATCAGCGTGGAGGCGAAGGCGATGGCCGCCATGACGATGGCCGCCAGCAACGCCGCCAGCGCCCGCCGCGCCCACAGGCCCCGCCGTCCGGTGGGATCGAAGAAAATCGGGCTTGTCATCTCGTGGTTCGCGCGCGCCTGTCCCTGTTGCCGCCAGCCATAGAGGGGCGCGCCTGCTGCGGTGATGATCCGATGATGAAATCTTGGTCATGATCGGCAACCGTCTTTCGCGGCCTCGCCTTCGCCTGTTCCGGCGGGACCGGCGATCTGCTACCGCTGGGCTTTTCATCCGGGCCGGGAGCAGCCATGAGCGTCGTCGCCGCCTATCTCTACAGCGCGGGAAAGCCGGTCGAACCCGTCTCGCTCGACCATGCGCCGGTGATCCACAACCCGTCCGACTTCGTATGGATCGGGCTGGTGGAGCCGTCCGAGGAGGAACTGCGCACCCTCCAGGACAATTACGGCCTGCATCCGCTGGCGGTCGAGGATGCGCTGAAAGCGCACCAGCTCCCCAAGGTCGATGTCTATGGCGATCAGCTCTTCGTCGTCGCGCGCACCGCCCATCTGGAGGGCGACAGGATCTGTTACGGCGAAACGGCGATCTTCGTGGGGCCGAACCACATCATCTCCGTGCGTCACGGCTCCGCCCGCGCCCATACCGAATTGCGCGCGCATCTGGAGGCGGCCCCCTCGCTGCTCAGCCATGGCGTCGACTATGTGCTGCATGCGATCCTCGATTTCATCGTCGACGGCTATCTGCCCATCGTCGAGACTATCGAGGAGGAGGTGCTGGCGATGGAGGACCGGGCGCTTGACACCTTCCTGGAGCGGGACGACATCATGCGCATCTTCCACCTGCGCCGGGAACTGATCCGCTTCCGCCGCATCCTTGGCCCCATGTCGGAAATGGCGAGCAGGCTCGTCCATCTCGACCTGCCCTGCCTCGACGCGCAGGTGCGGCCCTATTTCAAGGACGTGTACGATCATGTGCGGCGGGTCGAGATCATGGTCGAAAATCTGCGCGAAGTGCTGACATCGGTGTTCGAGGTCAGCCATTTGCTCGAATCCCAGCGTCAGGGCGCGACCACGCGGCAACTGGCAAGCTGGGCCGCGATCCTCGCCGTGCCCACCGCGATCGCGGGCATCTACGGCATGAACTTCCACAACATGCCCGAATTGCGGACGCATTACGGCTATTTCGTCGTCCTGACGGTGATGGCGAGCATCTGCACGCTGCTCTACTTCCGCTTCAAACGGGCCGACTGGCTTTAAGGATGGGCGGGTGGCCTGCAAAGGCTGGTTTGGGGCAATTGTTGCCGTTCCTTCACCCCGTTCGGGCTCAGGGCGAACGGGCGTGGATGTCTGGAACCCACAAATGAAGCACATGGCTGGGTCTAAACAGACCGTCCGCCTTCCACCCTGACGCACCACCCCTCGACACCGGCTTGGCAAGCTGCATAATCCCTCGGCCTCGCCTGTCCCTCCATCCGTCCAGATATGAGTGCCTGCCCGTTGATGCCACTTCCCATCGTCCTGCGTTTCCTGCTCCCGATCCTCGCCCTGCTTCCCGGCCTCGCTTTCGCGCTTCCGGCCAATCGCCCGACGCCCGGTTATACGCGGGTAGCGATCGAAACCTCCATGGGCACGATCGTCGTCGCCACCGACGATCGCCGCGCGCCGCGCACATCGGCCAATTTCCTCGCCTATGTGGATGACGGCCGTTTCGACGGCGTGACCTTTTACCGCGCGGCACGGCGCAGGAGCGCGCCGGAACTGGGACTGATACAGGGCGGCATCGACACGGATGCCCGCCGCGCCCTGCCGCCCATCCCGCATGAGCCGACGACGAAGACGGGCATCCGCCATCTCGACGCCACGCTGTCGATGGCGCGGCCCAACCGCCCGGATTCGGCCATGGGCAATTTCTTCATCACCGTGGGACCGACGCCCAATATGGACGCGGCGGGCGATTATATCGGCTATGCCGCCTTCGGCCATGTCGTCGCGGGCATGGACGTGGTGAAGCGCATTCTGGCCGTGCCGACCTGCTGCGGTTCCGGCCCGATGCGCGGGCAGATGATCGTGAAGCCGGTCCGCATCATCCGCGCCAAAAGGCTGGACGGAATCCCGCGCCCGACCGGCAAGGTGAAGCCCTGGCTGATCGGGATCAACCGCCCGAAGGCGAAGTGAGGCGGATCAGTTCTTGCGCTGCGGCACGGTGAAGGTGCCCGATACGCGTCCGCCGGAGCCGCCCGAAACCCCCGGCGCGGCGCCGCCGCTGGATCGGCCGTCCACCGTCGAAAGCCCGCTGTTGAGGTCCATCACCAGCCGCCCGCCGGTCAACCGGTTCGCGCCCTGCGTCAGCGCCACATTGCCCAGCATGGTGATGAGCCGCTTGTTGAGGTCATAGATGGCGACGTTGCCGCGCGCGGTCTGGTTCGCTTTCGTCACGACGACATTGCCCGACGCGTCGATCCGGTCGACCTCCACGCCGCTGCCGGTATTGCCGGTGCTGTTGCCCGGCGTCTGGCGGTAGGCGACGGTCATGCGCGCCGCGTTCAGTGTCATGCCCGCCTGCGTCACGACGACATTGCCCGACACCACCACGCGGTCGGCGCGGTCCTGCACCTCGATCCGGTCGGCGGAGAAGTTCACCGGCGCGTTGCTGTCGTGATTCTTCATCACCTGCGCGCCCGCGCCTGCGAAGATGGCGCTCCCGGCGCCGATCGCGCCCAGCGAAAAGAGGATGACGGTCCGTTTCATCAATTCCGCCCTTTGAGGCCATTTTGCTCGATGCGCAAGCTCGCCCTGCCGTTCAGCGTCACGGTGCGCGCATTGAGGTCCGCTTCCAGGTGGTCGCCGCTGAAGGTGCCGATGGGGATGCGCCCGTCGACCCGCCCCGCGCTCTGGAGCCGGCGGGACTGGAGGTCGACGCCCACGTCGCGGGTGGTCATGCGATAGCCGCCCGCCGATTCGAACTGCACCGGCCCGATGATGCCGACCCGCTCATTGTCCATATTATACTGGCCTTTTTGCGCGCTCAGCACGGCGGGGCCGTCCGACAGCAGGATGCGCGCCGACAGGTCGTTGAGGTCCACCACCGGCTCGCGCGAGCTTTTCTGCACCGCCGATCCGGCGCGCAGGGAGAAGGGCTGGCCCTTGCCGTCCTCGCCCCGGTAGAGCGCTTCGCTGAGGCGCATCCGCTCATGCGCGATCTCGACCTTGTTCTTGTCGAGCAGGAAACTGACCGTGCTGCCGCCGGTGAAGGGCGCGGTCGCCAGCAGCGCGGCGAGCACGCCCACCGCGACCGGCAGCCAGTTTTTCAGCGTTTTCACCAGCCGGTCGTGGCTGCCGCCCGGACGCGCCCAGTGGCGGCGCGCATGGCGTTGCTGTTCGGCCTGGATCGACATGGGCGGCGTGTCTCCCGATTCGCGTTACATATGGGCGAAGATGTCGATCTCCGGCCACCCGGCCAGGTCCAGCTGCGCCCGGTGAGGGAGAAAATCGAAACAGGCCTGCGCCAGTTCCATCCGTCCTTCGCGGATCAGCCGCTTGTCCAGTTCCTCTTTCAGCAGGTGCAGATAGCGCACGTCGGACGCGGCATAATCCTTCTGCGCGTCGGACAGGACGGGCGCCCCCCAGTCGGAGCTTTGCTGTTGCTTGCTGATCTCCTGCCCCAGCAATTCGCGCACCAGTTCCTTGAGACCATGCCGGTCGGTATAGGTCCGCACCAGCCGCGAAGCGATCTTGGTGCAATAGGCGGGCGCGGCGGTAACGCCCAGATAATGCTGGATCGCGGCGATGTCGAAACGCCCGAAATGATAGAGTTTCAGCCGTTCCGGGTCCGCCAAGACGGCTTTCAGGTTCGGCGCCGCATAGGTGCTGCCGGGGTTGAAGCGCACCAGATGCTCGTCCCCCCGCCGTCGCTGATCTGGACGACGCACAGCCGGTCGCGCGGGGTGATGAGGCCCATGGTTTCGGTATCGACGGCGACGGGGCCGGGGGCAAGGACGCCTGCGGGCAGGTCCTCTTCATGGAAATGAACGGTCATGATGTCCCTCTATGGCGAAAGAGGCGGGATCGCAATCGACGCTTTCATTCCGCCCCTGTTGAAATGCGGGCTGGCGGAATATGAAGCGTTGCAGGCTAAAATCATTCGCGCTCCCCTGAAAAGTTGATATAGTGATTCCCAAACCGCGTTGATGCGGTGGATTCTGCATGTCATTTCGCCCGGCATGTCTGTCCGATTTTACATTTGGGCGAAGCGAAAGTGACCAACAGGGCATGAGTTTTGATAAAGGTCGCCGCGGCGGGCGCGGCAAGGACAAGCGCGACGGTTTCGGCGAAGACAGTTTCTACGAAGGTAGCCGCGGCGGTTTCGGCGGTGGCGGCTTTGGTGATCGCGGCGGCTTCGGCGATCGAGGCGGTTTCGGCGGTGATCGCGGCGGCTTCGGTGGTGGCGGTGGCGGCGGCGGCGGGTTCCGCGGCGCCGGCGGCGGTGGTGGCGGCTTCGGCGGCGGCCGTGGCGGCATGCCTGCGCAGGTGGTCGGCGAAGGCACGGGCGTCGTCAAGTTCTTCAACGGACAAAAGGGTTTCGGCTTCATCGTTCGCGATGACGGCGGCGAAGACGTGTTCGTGCATATCAGCGCGGTTGAACAGGCGGGCCTCACCGGTCTGGCCGAAGGACAGCCGCTCGGCTTCACTCTCGTCGATCGCGGCGGCAAGGTGTCGGCGACCGACCTCAAGATCGAAGGCGAGCCTCTTCCGGTCGAGGAACGCGCCCCGCGCGAACCGCGCGCCGGCGGCTTCGGCGGTGATCGCGGCGGCGACCGCGGCCCGCAGCGCCAGCTCACTGGCGAGCGCGCCAGCGGTACGGTCAAATTCTTCAACGCGATGAAGGGCTTCGGCTTCATCCAGCGCGATGACGGTCAGCCCGACGCCTTCGTGCACATCAGCGCGGTCGAACGCGCAGGCATGGCCGCCCTCAACGAAGGCGACCGTCTCGACTTCGAACTGGAAGTCGATCGTCGCGGCAAATATGCGGCGGTGAACCTGCAAACGAAGGCCGACTGACGCTTCGTCATCCTGCCGTCAGGATGGAAAATGAGAAAAGGGTCGCCTGCCCGGCGGCCCTTTTTCTTTTGAGGGTTGCGGAGCTTGCAAGCCGCACGCCCATGACGTTCTTGGGTGGTTAGCGGACGGTCTGCTTTTTCACGGCGTACCTTAATTATAGGTGTTCCAGATACCCACCCCCGTTCGCCCTGAGCTTGTCGAAAGCTCTGCGTCTCCTTTCGTTCGGTAGAAGGCCCTTCGACGCCGCCTGCGGACTGCTGCAAGCAGTCAGTCGAAGGGCTCAGCCCGAACGCGGGAATGGGTGTCGGCGAATACCGAAACCCGCCATCGCAGGACGGCGACATACCCCCTCAAAGAAAAAGCCCGCCGATCCGATGACCGGCGGGCCTGAAGCTAAGGTGCGACCCAAAGGCTTCAATATTGCACGGTGACAGTCACCGCGCGGCGGTTCTGGGCCCATGCGGATTCGTCCGAACCCAGTGCGGCGGGACGTTCCTTGCCATAGCTGACGGTCGTGATGCGGCCGGGATCGATGCCCAGCGAGGCGAGGTAATTCTTCGCGGCATTGGCGCGGCGCTCGCCCAGCGCGATATTATAGTCGCGGGTGCCGCGTTCGTCGGCATGTCCCTCGATCGTCACGCGCACATTGGGGTTCTGCTGCAACCACGCCGCCTGGCTTTGCAGCGTCGCCTGGTCTTCCGCATCGACATCATATTGGTCGAGCCCGAAGAAGATGCGGTCGGAGGAAACCGAGGCGATGAAGTCCTCCTGGCTGCCCTTGACCGGACCGCCCGGCGTGGCCGGACCCGTCGCGCCCGTATCGCCGCCGGGCGCGGGCGGCAGTTCTGCCGGGGGTTTCTTGGAGCAGGCGGCAAGCGCGATGACGGCGGTCGCCATCAAAAGGGGCCGGGACAGTTTCATCGGGGTCTCCTCAGTCGTTTAAACCACCCGCGAAGGCAGGCGTCATGCTTGGTGAACTTCGTTACGCTGTCAAGACGATGCGGTTCCGTTATCCACAGAAAATTGCTCAGGGGAGCAAAGGTCCCCAAGCCGGGTCGGACCCGCTGAGCGGCGTCGGGATGCGGCGTTCGTTGACCCCGGTCAGGTCGACCTGCCACACCTGACTGGTGCCCTGACGGCCCGCCGTGGTGCGGAAGAATTGCAGCACGCGGCCGTTGGGCGACCATGTGGGCTGTTCGTCCTGCCAGCCGTTCGTCAGGATGCGCTCATTGTCGCCATTGGGCGTCATCACCGCGATCTTGAAGCCGCCCGACAGCTTGGTGAAGGCGATGAGGTCGCCGCGCGGGCTCCATTCGGGCGTCGCATAACGGCCGCCCCCATGGCTGATCCGGCGCTGGCCCGATCCGTCCGCGTTCATGACATAGATCTGCTGCCCGCCCGAACGGTCGCTTTCGAACACGATCTGCCGCCCGTCCGGGGAATAGCTGCCGCCCACATCGATGCCGGGCGTGTTGGTGAGGCGCACCGGCGTGCCGCCATTGGCCGACACGCGATAGATGTCGGTATTACCCGCCACCGCCATGGAAAAGAGGATGTTGCGGCCGTCGGGCGACCAGCGCGGCGCGAAGGTCGGGTTGTTGCTTTCCGTCACCAGCCGCTGCTTGCCCGTGCCGATGTCGTAGATGTAGATGCGTACCCGGCTGCCCAGATAGCTCACATAGACGATCGACTTGTAGTCGGGCGAGAAGCGCGGGGTCAGCGCGATCGACTGGCCGTTGGTGATGAAGCGGTGGTTCGCGCCGTCCGAATCCATGATGGCGAGCCGCTTGGTCCGGTTCCCCTTGGGTCCGCTTTCCGCGATATAGGCGATCCGGCTGTCGAAGAAGGGGCTTTCGCCCGACAGGCGCGCATAGATGGCGTCGGCGCATTTATGCGCGGCGCGCCGCCAGTCGCGCGGCGCGACGACATAGCCCTGCCGCGTCAGTTCCTGCTTCAATGCCACGTCGTAGAGATAGCAGCCGACGGTGATGTCCGCCTCTCCGCCCGTGGTCCGCACGAAGCCCTGCACCAGCGCCTGCCACGCCCCCCATTTCTCATATTGGGGAAAGGTGACTTCGGAAAAGCCCACGGCGGGCAGGCCGCCCGGACCCGAAGGGTCGAACAGGCCGGAGCCCTTGAGGTCCGACGCGATCACCTCCGCGATCTTGCGCCCCAGTTCGTTGGAGGAACCGGCGGGCGTGGACACTTCGGTCTGCGCGGGGAGGGCGGGGACGGCGATCTTGAGATTGCTCTCGATCTCGCCGGTCACGTCGACCGAAAGCTGTGCCAGCGCGGGCGCGGCGGTGAAAGCGAGCAGCGTGGCCGCCGCCATGCTGAGGCGGCGCATCAGGGTCGTCATCATCGGTTAAGCCTCGCGTCAAAGCGGAGTGGCTTCAGCCATTTCCACTGTTCATAATATTCGGGCGGCAGGTTCTTGAAGGGCGACGCCAGCTTCACCGCCTGGATGGCGCGCTCGGCGTGGAGCTGCGCCTGCGGACGGTTGCTCGCGGTGACGCCCAACTGGTCGATCACCTCCGGCGTGCCGATCACCCGGCCATTCTTGTCCAGCCGCACTTCGAGCAGCGTCACCAACTGATCCGCGTCCGCGCCCGAAGGCGGACGCCAATGCGGCTTCAACTGGCGGCGCAGTTCCGCGTCGAGCGCCGCCTTCTGCTGCGGCCCCATGGCGGAAGCGGCGGGCGCGCTGGGACGCGACCGGGTTTCGGAAGAGGTGTCGATGCCCTTGAGGAAGTCGTTCCCCAGCAGCGACCCCTTGGGCTTGTCCGCCTTGCCGCTGCCCGACGCGCGGGCGGGCGCGTCCTTCTTGGGCGGAGCATCGCTCTTTTTCGGCGTGGAAGAAGCGGCCGCCGGTTTGCTGGGCTTGGCCGGAGCGGGCTTTGCCTTGGCGGGCGCGGGCTTTTCGGGCGCGGGCTTCGGTTTGGGCGCGGCCTTGGGCACGTCCTTCTTGGGCGGTGCAGGCTTGGGAACCGGAGCGGGCTTGGGCGTTTCCTTCTTCGGAGGCGTCGGCGCGGGCTTGGGCGGCGCGGGCGTGGGTTCGGGCGCAGGCGCGGGTTCAGGCTCCGGCGCGGGAGCGGCGTCCTCGGTCGGGCCCTTTTCCGGCGCCTCGCTGGGCGGAGGCGGCTCGGTCGAGATGCGCGGCGCGGTCGATTGCAGCGCCACCTCGTCCACCAGGCTCACGTCCATCGGCGGGGAATTGAGCTTGAGCGGATTGGGCGTGGCCAGGAAACCGGCCGACAGCAGGCCGAACAGCAGGACATGTCCCGCCGTCGCGACGCCCAGGCCGATTTTTTCCGCGCGCTCCATCCCTTGAGAACCTATGAACCCTATTCTGAACCGTCGCTGACATCCGCCGGCGCGTTGCCGCCATTCTCCGCGCCGGTGCTGACCAGCGCGACCTTGTTCAATCCCGCCCGGTTCAGCTCGCCCATCACCCGCATCACCCGTCCGTAATCGAGCGCCGTGTCGGCGCGCAGGAAGATCTGCGGCGGCTCCGGCTGGCCCGCATGGGCGGACATGATCTCGGCAAGGCGGCCCGGAAGGTCGGCGTCGCTGATCTGCGTTTCGTCGATATAGAGCCCGCCGTCGCGGTCGATGGACACGACCGTCGGCTTGGCGTCCTGATCCAGCCCCTTGGCGCGGGTTTCGGGCAGGTTCACCGGCACGCCCGTCACCAGTAGCGGCGCGGTCACCATGAAGATGATGAGCAGCACCAGCATGACGTCGACCAGCGGCGTCACATTGATGTCCGCCATCGGCGCGCGCCCGCGCCCCCGGCGGCTGGATGGACCGGACATGGCCATCAGCGCGCTCCTCTTTTCAGAATAGCATCCGGGACATATCTCACCGCTGCGTCTCCAGTTCACGGCTCAGCGTCGAATAGAAGCCGTCCGCGAAGCGCGACAGGCGGGTTTCCAGCCGGTTGATGCCATGGCTGAACCGGTTGTAGGCGATGACCGCCGGGATCGCCGCGAACAGGCCGATGGCGGTGGCGAACAGCGCCTCCGCAATGCCCGGCGCGACCACGGCCAAGCTGCTCTGCTGCTCCGCCGCGATGGCGGTGAAGGCGCGCATGATGCCCCACACCGTGCCGAACAGTCCGACGAACGGCGCGACCGATCCGATGGTGGCGAGGATATTGAGCCGGTCCGACAGCCGGTCCACTTCCGCCGCGATGGTGCTGTTCATCGCCGTGTGCAGCCGGTCGCGCGTTCCGTCGCGGTCGATCACCTTCTGCGCGGTGGAGCGGCGCCACTCGGAAACGCCTGCCGCCATCACCTTGGCGGCGGGGAACTCCGCCTTGCCGCGCGCTTCGTAGAAGCGGTCGATATCCTCCGCCTTCCAGAAATCGCTTTCGAAGGCGTTGCTCTGCTTGCTCGCCCTTCGCAGGGTGAAGCTGAACCCGATGATCATCGCCCAGGTCCAGATGCTGGCCAGCAGCAGGCCGACCATCACCCCCTTCACGACGATGTCGGCCTGAAGGAACAGATGGAGCGGCGATATGGTGGCGTTGGCGGCAACGGCGCCCATTGCGCCGACGGCGGGCATGGCAAGGCTCATGGGTGGATGTCTTCCCCTCTCATCAGGCGGCTGAAAATGTCGGTCCAGGGCTTGGGCTGCCTGCGCGGGCGGCCCTGGGGCGTCAGGAAGGCGACGGACACATCGCCCTGCGTCAATATTTCCTCGCCCCGCATGACTGTCTGCTGAATGGAGCAGGTGGCGGCGCTGACGTCCGCCACGCGGCTCACCACGGTCAGGTCGTCGTCCAGGCGCGCGGGGCGGCGGTAGCGGATATGCAGGTCGGTGACGGCATAGACGCCTTCGCCCTCCTCCAGCGCGGCCCGCTGGCCGATGCCCGCGATCCGCAGCATGTCGGACCGGGCGCGCTCCATGTAGCGCAGATAATTGGCGTGGTAGACCAGGCCCGACAGGTCCGTATCCTCGAAATAGACGCGCAGGGGAAAGCGATGCTCTCCAGCGGCGAAACGGCCGGACGCAGGCGCGGACAGGGAAGGCGCATCGGGCGCGTCGGAAATCATGTCCAGCCTTTAACCATCATCGGCGGGCGGCGCAAAGCAGGAAAATGCCGCCGCCCCCCCGTCCCGCCCGCGCCATGGGGCTGTCCGTCCTGCTTCCTTCGCGCCAGAGCATTTTCAAGTCGGCCGTTTACGGTCGACGGCTCGGAAAATGCGGCATGGAAAGACCGGAGCGTTTTCACTCATGGGAAAACGCTCTAGGGGAATGGCGACAGGCTGATTCAGGCGGAAGGATTTGAGGCAATCATGACGGATATTCGCACCGTGGGCGTCATCGGCGCCGGGCAGATGGGCGCGGGCATCGCGCAGGTTTCGGCGCAGGCGGGCTATGACGTGATCCTGTCCGACATCGACCTCGCCCGCGCGGAAAAAGGTCTTGCGGGGATCGCGAAGCTGCTGGCGAAGGGCGTGGAAAAGGGCAAGATCGCGCAGGTCGACGCCGACGCCGCGCTGGCCCGGATCAAGCCCGCGGGCGACGTGGCTCCGCTGGCCGATGCGCAACTGGTGATCGAAGCGGCGACCGAGCGCGAGGACATCAAGCGCGCGATCTTCGGCAATGTCGGGCCGCTGCTGGGCGCGGACGCGATCCTGGCGTCCAACACCTCCTCCATCCCGATCACGCGGCTGGCGCAGGCCGCGCCCGACGCCGCGCGCTTCGTGGGCGTGCATTTCTTCAATCCGGTGCCGGTCATGGCCCTGATCGAGATCATCCGCGGCCTCGCCACCGCGCCTGAAACCGTGGCGGCGATCGAGGCCTATGCCGTGAAGCTGGGCAAGCAGGTGGTCCATGCGTTCGACGCGCCGGGCTTCATCGTCAACCGCATCCTGCTGCCGATGCTGAACGAAGCCTGCTTCGCGCTGGGCGAGGGCGTCGCCAATGTGAAGGACATCGACACCGCGATCCAGTTGGGCCTCAACCATCCGATGGGTCCGCTGACATTGGCGGATTTCGTGGGGCTGGATACCTGTCTCGAAATCTGCAAGGTGCTCTATTCGACCACGGGTGATCCCAAATTCCGCCCGGCGCCGATGCTGGTCAAATATGTCGAGGCGGGCTGGTACGGCCGCAAGACCGGCAAGGGCTTCTACGACTATTCGGGGCCGGAGCCTGTTCCTACGCGGTGAGGTCGATTGAGATCAGCGACTTTTCCCCAAATCCGTTCGTCCTTCGACAGGCTCAGGACGAACGGAGGATAGAAAGGCGGCCCATGCAGCGCGAGGGGGGAGCCGTGCCGCACGGGCCGGGCGCTCAGGCGTCGACCGAAATGACGCCGCGCCTTATCTGGTCCAGTTCGATGCTCTCGAACAGAGCCTGGAAATTGCCGTTGCCAAAGCCTTCATTGCCCTTGCGCTGGATGATCTCGAAGAAGATCGGCCCGAACATCGGCTCGGTGAAGATCTGGAGCAATATGCCTTCGCCCGTCTCCACGCTGCCGTCGATCAGGATGCGGTTCTTCTTCAGCCGCTCCAGATCCTCGCCATGGCCGGGGACGCGCTTGTCGACCAGTTCGTAATAGGTCTCGATCGTATCCTGCAACCGCACCCCGCGCGCGCGCAGTTTCTCCACCGTGGCGTGGATGTCGGGGGTGGTGAGGGCGAGGTGCTGGATGCCTTCGCCATGATATTCTCGGATGAATTCCTCGATCTGGCTCTTGTCGTCCTGGCTTTCATTGAGGGGGATGCGGATCGCATGGTCCGGCGCGATCATCGCCTGGCTGAAAAGCCCGGTCGCCTGTCCCTTGATGTCGAAATATTTCTGTTCCTCGAAGTGGAAGAGGGTTCGATAGAACTCGCTCCACACCCGCATCTGCCCCCGCCGGACATTGTGCGTGAGGTGGTCGAGCAGGTCGAGGCCCACGCTGTTTTCCGCCTCCGCCTCGCGCCAGCCGGGAAATTCCGCCCAGTCGGCATAGAGGTCCTCCCCATCCCTGACGAAATAGAGATAGGAGCCGCCGATCCCCTGGATGACGGTATCGTCCTCGTCCGTCGGCTTCGCGCCATGGTCGAGCGCCCAGCGCATCGCGGCGTCAGGGTCGGCGACGCGAAAGGCCATGGCGCTGGCCGACGGGCCATGCTCGCCCCGGAAGGCCGCCACCCGCCCGGCATCGTCGCGGTTCAGCATCAGGTTGATGCGCCCCTGCTTGTAGCGGGTGATGTTCTTCGCCGGGTGGCGGTGCGTCGGCACGAAGCCGAGCTGTTCGAACTGCGCGGCCATGGCCTGCGGATCGGGCGAGGTGAACTCGACGAATTCGAAGCCGTTGAGGCCCAGCGGATTTTCGGGCGGATGATGCGGCGTGGCGGTCATGGGGCGGTCCTCTCTTGCGTGCCCAGCGTGTAGACGCGGTCTTCGGGAAGCACGGCATCGGCCTCCAGATCGTCCGTGCCCTCCAGCTCGCGGTAGAGCGGCGCGAAGTCCGTCTCGACGGTCTGGCGCAGCAGGTCCTCGAAACTGTCGATGACGAAATAGCTCTGCTGATAATCGTCGATGCGATATTGGGTGCGCATCAGCCGCCGGAGGTCGAAACCCAGCCGGTTGGGCGAAGGATCGTCCAGCGCGAAGATCGACTCCCCATGCGACGACACGATGCCCGCGCCATAAAGGCGCAATTCGCCGTCCTGCCGGATCAGTCCGAACTCCACCGTATACCAGTAAAGCCGCGCGAGCCGCTCGATCGCGCCCATCCGCTCGGCGCGCAGCCCGCCCTCGCCATAGGCTTGCATATAATCGGCGAAAACCGGGTGCGCGAGCAGCGGCACATGGCCGAACACGTCGTGGAAAACGTCCGGCTCCTCCAGATAATCGAGCTGTTCGGGCGTGCGGATGAAGCGCCCCGCGACGAAGCGCCGGTTGGCGAGATGCTTGAAGAAGACCCGGTCGGGAACCAGGCCGGGCACAGCCACCACCTGCCAGCCGGTGCGTCGCATCAGCCGCTCCGACAATTCCTCGAAGTCCGGGACGCCCGGCTTCGTCATGCGCAGCATGTCGAGCCCCTCCAGGAACTCCGGCACCACCCGGCCCGGCAGCATCGCCGCCTGCCGCGCGAAGAGCCGGTCCCATACGCCATGATCCTGGGGCGTATAGGCGCTCCAGTCCTGCGGGATCGTCCAGTCTGCGGCGGCGCCTTCGGGTGGGCGCGCATGGATATGGGCCATGGCGAGGAGTATTTCACGAAATCGCGGAAAAATCGTTTCAAACTTCTGGATGAAAAGGGTTATCGTGAAATGAAGTTTCGGATATATCCATCTTATGAAACAGGAGCGTCAACTCGATGCGGTCGACCGGCGGATCGTCGCCCTGTTGCAGGCCGATGCCTCGATCAGCCATGCGGACCTGGCCGAACGGGTAGGCGCGTCGGCGGCGTCCTGCTGGCGGCGGATCAAGGCGCTGGAGCAGGCGGGCGTGCTGCTGAAAGCCGTCCGGCTGGTCGATCCGGCCAGCGTCGAGCGGCAGGTGAACGTACTCTGCAACATCCGGATGCGCAGCCACGCCCGCGACGCCCGCGCCTCCTTCGAGCAATTCGTAGACGGGCGGCCGGAGATCGTGGAGTGTTTCTCCATGTCCGGCGAATGGGACTATCTGCTGCGGATCGTCGTGGCGGACGTGGCGGATTATAATGATTTCCTGATGAACGTGGTGCTGTCCCATCCGTCCGTGCAGGGCGCGGCGTCACATTTCGCGCTGTCGATGACGAAATATACGACGGCGCTGCCGGTGTAGGTCAGCTCGCCGACAACCCATGTTTCTTCATGCAATGCCGCAGCTGGTCGTAGCTGAGGCCCAACCCCTTCGCCGTCGCGCGCTGATTATAGCGATAGCGTTGCAGCGCCGCGCGGACGATGGCGGCTTCATGCGCTTCCACCGCCGCTTTCAGATCGGTGATAGAATCGAGATCGGGCGAGGGGAGGGGCGCGGGCCGCGCATCGTCATGAAAGGCCGGGGCGGCGGGCGTCATCGGCTGTGGCTTCCACGGCGAATCGAACGGATCGAACACGATCCGGCTGACCGCCCGTGCCGGATTGTCCCAGCGATAGACCGCCCGCTCCACCACATTGCGAAGCTCGCGCACATTGCCGGGCCAGCCATGCGCCTCCAGTTCGGCCATGCAGGCGGCGGAAAAGCCCGGCCATTGCGGCCATTCCAGTTCCGCCGCCATGCGCCGCCCGAAATGATCCGCCAGCACCGCCACATCACCCTCCCGCGCGCGGAGCGGCGGCAGGGTGATGACCTCGAAACTCAGCCGATCCAGCAGGTCCGGGCGAAATCGGCCCGCATCCGCGGCGGCGGGCAGGTCCTCATTGGTCGCGGCGACGATCCGCACGTCCACCGTCACCGGGCGGGACGCGCCGATGCGGGTCACCTCGCCATATTCGATGACGCGCAGCAATCGCTCCTGCGCCGCCATGGAAAGCGTGCCCAACTCGTCGAGGAACAAGGTGCCGCCGTCCGCTTCCTCGAACCGGCCGGGCCGCGCGCGGGTCGCGCCGGTGAAGGCGCCCTGCTCATGGCCGAACAGTTCCGCTTCGATCAGCGTCTCCGGCAATGCCGCGCAATTCATGATGATGAGCGGCTCGCCCCAGCGGCGCGACAGGCGATGCAGCCGCTCGGCCACCAGCTCCTTGCCGGTGCCGCGCTCGCCGATCACCAGCACCGGGCGGTTGAGTTCGGCGGCGCGCCCCGCCTGCTCCACCGCGTCGAGGAAGGCCAGCGATTGCCCGACGAACTGCGTATTCTTCTCCATTCCCAACTTATGGCGAAATTTCCCAATATTCCGCAAGGGCAATTTCCGGCATGTGCCGCCAAACCCATGCTTTTCCGCCCTTCCCGCAAATTGGCACGGCTTCTGCAATGCCGGGAGGGAAGCCGCTGCCGAGACAGCCGGCACCTTTGAAGGCCAGAGTTCAGGGAGTAAGAAGATGGAAAAGAAGAGCAACGAAGTCCGCGAAATCGGTCAATTGCTGTCGGTCGCCATGGGCGCCATGCTGTTCGGATCGACCGTGATCCTGTCGGCTGTCGGCCCGGCCCGCGCCAGCGAAGCCCCGATGCTCGCGGCCACCGATACCCCCGCGGCCCTGCGCTATCTGGCGTAAGGACCGCAAGACCCCGGCCGGGGCGGGAAGCCCCCCTCGCCCGCCCCGGCAAAGTTTTGACCAGGAGTGACGTTCAGATGGGTATTTTCTCCCGCACCCGCGACATCATCGCCGCCAATGTGACCGACCTGCTCGACCGGGCGGAAGACCCGGCGAAGATGATCCGCATGATCATCCTCGAAATGGAGGAGACGCTGGTCGAGGTGCGCGCGTCGGCCGCCCGGACCATCGCCGACCAGAAGGAGATGCGCCGCCATATCGCCAAGCTCGATGCCTTGCAGGAAAGCTGGACCGAAAAGGCGCAACTCGCGCTCAGCAAGGGTCGCGAGGATCTGGCCAAGGCCGCCCTCGTCGAAAAGCAGAAGGCCGCCGACATGGCCGAGCAGATGACCCATGAGATCGAGACCCTGGACGAGGCGCTCAGGGCTTCGGAAGAGGACATCGCGAAATTGCAGGCCAAGCTGCGCGAGGCCCGCGCCCGCCAGAACAGCCTGGCCGCGCGCATGGAAAGCGCCCAGAACCGCCTGCGCGTCCGCGAAGCCTATGCCGGCGAGAAGGTCAACGAAGCCTTTGCCCGCTTCGACATGCTGGAGCGCCGCGTGGACATGGCCGAAGGCCGCGCCGACGCCATGGCGCTGGGCCAGGTCCCCAAGACGCTGGAGGAGGAGATCGCGGAATTGCGCTCGTCCGACAAGGTGGACGCCGAACTGGCCGCCCTCAAGGCCAGCATGAACAAGGGGGAATGACGCCATGGAAGATGTCTTCCTTCCCATCGTCATCGTCGGGATGCTGTTCATCGGCATGCCCTGGCTGATCTTCCATTATGTGACCAAGTGGAAGCAGGCGCCCAAGATCACCGACGAGGATGAGAAGCTGCTGGACGAGCTTCACCTGCTCGCCCGGCGGTTGGAGGAAAGGTTGCAGACGGTCGAACGGATCGTTGCCGCCGACAATCCCGATTTCCGCCCCGTCCGTCCGTCGCAGGACGAGGATTATGATTTCGACCGGAGGACCGTAAGATGAGCGCCCGCCGCACCAAATTCTACCTCGACAAGCAGAACGGCAAATGGCTGGGCGTCTGTGCCGGGATCGCCGACTATACCGGGATCGACGTGATCTGGATCCGGATCGTCGCGGTGCTGGTGACGCTGATGGGGGCCTTCCCCTGGACGCTGATCGCCTATTTCCTCGCCGCCTGGATGGCCGACGACAAGCCGACGGGCCTCTATGCCGACCGGGACGACGAGAAATTCTGGCAGGGCGTGCGCACCAATCCGGCGCGCTCCACCCGCGACGTGCGCTCCAAGTTCCGCGACATCGACCGTCGCCTGGCCGACATCGAAATCTATTATACCAGCCGCAACACCCGCCTGGCGGACGAGATCGACCGCCTGCGCTGACACCGTTCATCGAACGGGAGCCGCCGCCGGTCGAAAATCGCCCTGCGCGACCGGGAAAAGGAAACGAGAGGAAGATCGGGATAGCCGCGCGATCCTGCCGCAGGGAAGGGAATCGGAAATCCGCGCCGTCCTGACATGCAAGGGGAAGTCGTCATGAATCCGTTTGAAATGGTCGTCGCCATCGTCGCGATCACCGCCATCGCCAGCGTCATCCGCGCCAAATATGGCGTCCTGCGCCGCGGCAGGGGCGAAGCCTTCGTCCATCGCGGCCCGGACCCGGAGGCCGAAAGGCTGCGCGCGGAGGTCAAGGCGCTCAAGGATCGCGTGGCCGTGCTGGAGCGGCTCGCGACCGACAGCTCCACCGCGCTGGAGCGCGAATTCGACAAATTGCGGGACCGCGACTGAAAAAGCGGCCCGGAGGGACCACAGGGAGGACGATATGCAGGACCCCCTTTTCTACATGAGCATGGCGGCCGCGGGCCTGGCCGGCCTCGTCATCGTCGCGGCGACGGCGCTGCGCGGCTGGAACGGCTGGCTGGACCTCAAGCGCGCGGAACTGGCGCAGGGGAACCATGAGGCCGCGCCGCCCTCGGCCGCCACCCGGATCGAGGTCGCCGACCTCAAGGAACGCATTCGCAAGCTGGAAGCCATCGCGGCGGGCGTCGATCTGTGACCGGCAGGGAAAAGCGGGTTTCCCCATCCGCTTTTCCCCCTATATGGCGGGCATGACCGAAATGCGCGCCCTCGCCGATCTTTACGAAGAATATGATTTCCTCGACGCCGACGACCGCTACCGCCTGCTGATCGATCTCGGCCGCGAACTCGAACCGATGCCCGATCCGCTCAAGACCGACGCCACGCTGGTCCGCGGCTGTTCCGCGGCGGTGTGGGTCTATCCCACGGTCCGCGAAGACGGGCGGCTGCACTTCCTGGCGGACAGCAACGCGGCGATCACCAAGGGGATCATCGCGCTCGTCCTGCTGACCGTGCAGGACCGGACGCCGCAGGACATCGGCGCGACGGACATCGAAGGCGCGCTGGCCCCGTTCGACCTGCGCAACCAGCTCAGCTCCAACCGGACGCAGGGCATTCCGAACATGATTGCTCTCATCAGGGAAACGGCTCGTCGCTACGGCGGCTGATCCCCGAAACCGCGCATTCCGCCCGGACGTTGGCCTTCCGTAACAGGATAACGGAAGGAGAAAGGCGATGCGCGCCTTCGTGACTTTGACGACCCTCGGTGCGGCCCTTGGGCTGATGGCGGCCTGCTCATCCGGCGACAAGGAGCCGACCCAGCGCGAGCAGATCGGCCAGACGTGGAAATATGAAAGTGGCGGCGAGGGCGGCAAGGCGAAGGTCGCCTATATCGGCAGCATCAACACGGTGCAGACCATGACCGCCCCCGACACCTTCTCCGTGCTGCTGGTGCAGCCCATGTCGAACGGCGAGAAGAATGTGACCGTGAAGCTCGTCGGCGCGCCGTTCCGCTGCGACCTGTCCGATTGCGCGGTGACGGCGACGACGGACGACGGCAAGGAACATCGCTGGAAAGGGCGCATGGCCGACACCAATGACGGGATCGAGATCATGCCTTCGCAAAACGCCTATGAAGCCATCGCGAAATCCAGGACGGTGAAGGTCGACCTGGCCGTGGGCAAGGACGACCAGACCTTTCCCTTCCGGTTCAACGTGGAAGGGCTGGACCTCAAGGGCTGATCCTCACTCCTGCAAGGATACGCCGGGGCTGCGCGGATCGGCGGCTCCGACCCAGCGGCCGTCCGGGAGCCGCTGCGCCGCATTGGCCTTGAGGCCGAGGCGCGAGATGGTGACGCGGTGGCCCATACGCTCCAGCGGGGCTTTCATCGCCTCCAGCGCGGTGCCCTGCTCCAGCACCAGCCCATCGCCGTTGAAATATTCAAGGCCGAGTGCGATCGAATCCTGCGCGGAAAGCCCCCAGTCGAGATGCGCGATCAGCGCCTTGGCAACCTGCATGATGATGGTCCTGCCCCCGGCGGCGCCCACCGTGAAGATGGGCGTGCCCGCCGCGTCATAGACGATGGTGGGCGACATGGAGGAGAGCGGCCGCTTGCCCGGCTCCACGCGATTGGCGACGGGCGCGCCGTTCTTTTCCGGCGTGAAGCTGAAATCGGTGAGTTCATTGTTCAGGATCACGCCGTTGGCGATCAACTGGCTGCCGAAGAAGCTTTCGATGGTGGAGGTCCAGGCGGCGATGTCCCCCTGGCGGTCCACGGCGACGAAATGGCTGGTGCCCGATTCCGGCTGGGGGAGGGAGGCCGTGCGCGGCTGCGCGCCCTGCGGTTGGCCGGGCTGGTAGTCGTTCCGGGCCTTGCGCGGGGAAATGAGGGCGGAACGCTGCTTCAGATAGGCGGGATCGATCAGGCTCGCGATGGGCACGGACACGAAATCCGGATCGCCCAGCCATGTGTCGCGATCGGCATAGGCCAGCTGCATCGCCTCGCCGATCACATGCCAGGACCGGACATCCTCCTTGCCCCATCGGGAAAGCGGGAAGCGTTCCACCATGCCCAGAAGCTGCAACACGGTGACGCCGCCCGCCGATGCCGGACCCATGCCGCAGACGGTATAGACGCGATAAGGACCGCATACCGGCTTGCGCGGCTTGGCCTGATAGGCGGCAAGGTCGGCCTGCGTCATCGGCACGGGGTTTTTCGGCGCGTGGGTGACGGTCTGCGCGATCGCCTTCGCATTGTCGCCCAGATAAAAGGCGTCCGGCCCTTCGGCGGCGATGCGCCGGAACAGCGCGGCGAGCGGCGGATTCCTGAGGATCGTGCCGATGGGCGCGGGCTTGCCGTCGATCCAGAAATATTTCCGGATTTCAGGGAAGTCGGCCCAGACCGGCGCGACCGCCTTCATCGCGCTGTCCAGCCGCTGGCGGACTTCGAACCCCTCTTCGGCCAGGCGGATGGCGGGCTGGAACAGGTCGGCCCAGGGGAGCTTGCCCCATTTGCGATGGGCGTCCCATGCCAGGCGCAGATTGCCCGGCACGCCGACCGAATAACCGCCCGGCCAGGCATCCCGGAAGGAAAGGGGCTGCCCGTCCGCGCCCATGAAGCGGTCGGGGCGGGCGGCGGCGGGGGCGGTTTCCCGCCCGTCGATGGATTCGAGCGCGCCGGTCGCGCCGTCATGATGCATCAGGAAGCCGCCGCCGCCGATCCCGCTATTGTGCGGTTCCACGACATTGAGCGCCAGCATCATCGCGATGGCGGCGTCGGTGGCGCTGCCGCCCTTGCGCAGGATCTCCTGCCCGGCCTGCGCCGCGCGCGGATCGGCGGCGGAAACGGTGGCATTGACCGGGACCGGCTCACGCGCCGGCAATGGCGCGGGAGACAGGGCGACAAGGGCGATCGGGGCCAGCAGGCCGAACAGGCGGGGAGTCATGGCACTCACCCTATCGCCTGCTTTTTTCGCCGCAAGCCTGTCCGTCCCATCAGGCGTCCGCGCCCACCGCGTCTCCCACTGTCTGGAAGCCATCCCTCGCGAGCAGTGTCTTGAGCCCCGCGTTGATGCGCTTTGCCAGATACGGCCCTTCATAGACCAGCGCGCTGTAAAGCTGGATCAGGCTCGCGCCCGCGCGGATGCGCGCATAGGCCTGCCCGGCGCTGGATATGCCGCCCACCCCGATCAAGGGCAGACGCGCGCCCAGCAGCCGGCGGAAGTCGCGCAGGCGTTGCAGCGACAGGTCATGCAGCGGTGCGCCCGACAGGCCGCCCGTCTCGCCCGCATGGGGCGATCGCAGGGCGGGCCGCGAGAGGGTGGTGTTGGACACGATCAACCCGTCGATGCGATGGTCGATGCAGGCCGCCGCGATGTCCTCCACATCCGCCGGTTCGAGATCGGGCGCGACCTTGAGGAAAATCGGCGTGCGGCCCGTCCCCCGCGCCGCCATGACCACGCCCAGCAACCGGTCGAGCGCCGCCCGGTCCTGCAACGCGCGCAGGCCCGGCGTGTTGGGAGAGGAGATGTTGACCGTCAGATAGTCGGCGAGCGGCGCCATGCAGGTGACGCCGGTCGCATAGTCGGCGATGCGGTCCGCGGCGTCCTTGTTGGCGCCGATATTGATGCCGATCACGGGGCCGCCCGGCCGCCGCCGCCTGGCGACCCGTTCCGCCGCCGCCGCCTGCCCGCCATTGTTGAAGCCCATGCGGTTGATGACGGCCCGGTCCTCCTCCAGCCGGAACAGGCGGGGCAGGGGATTGCCCGGCTGCGGCAGGGGGGTCAGCGTCCCCAGTTCGGCGAAGCCGAAGCCCAGGCCATGCATCTTGTGCGCGACCAGCCCTTCCTTGTCATAACCGGCCGCCAGGCCCACCGGATTGGGAAAGCGCAGCCCCGCCACCGTCTGCGTCAGCACCGGGTCGGGACGGGGGACTGGCGGCGTCGGCATCATCCGCAGCAGGGCGATGGACATATGGTGGGCGCGCTCGGCATCGAGGGCGAAAAACAGCGGCCGGATCAGACGATAGGACATGGCGGCCCCTATGCCAGCGGCCGCTGCGTCCGTCGAGTCGCTGTGGTGATGGGGCAACAGTTGATCTGGATCATATTTCCATGGCGGAAAACGACATAATTTGGGTCATTTTCGGTCGGCCGATGTCCGATCCATCCAATAAAGCCTGCCGGATTCGGGCGTAAAGCATGGTTGCGACCCGAAGGCTCCAAGGCCATATGGCCGAACGAGACCTTTCCTGGCCCGGTGGTGAAAGTCGCCGGGCCAATTTTTATTCATGTGTCTTATGTATGACACTGGATGCTTTCCCGATTTCAACCAAATTTCCTTGCGCCGCCGCGGCGAAGGGGGATATTGGTTGGCGGGGGTTTGAAATATGGGGTTGCGTCCTCAGCACATATCCGGGCGCACGGCAGGCATGGCTGCCGCGGAAGGCGGCGTATCGCTCTCCTACACCGTCGAAGCGGCGCAAGGTCCGGTAAGGCTGCGCTATTTCGTTCCGCCCGAATCCCTATGCGCCTATTTCGGTTCCCTCTATCTCTTCAGCGCCTCGTCCCCCGGCTATGCGGACGTGACGCGCGCCGACGTCCCCCAGTTGCGCTTCCGGCTGGAAGGGCGCGGCGGCGAATATATCTTCCAGGACGGCATGGTGATGTCCACGCCGGAGGTGTGCCTGCTGGGCCCCACCTTCGGCGCGACGCGGTTCCGGCTCGATCAGCCTGTGCGCGTCCTGGGTGTATCCCTGCTGCCCGCGGGCTGGGTGGCGCTTTACGGCGATGACGCCAGCGCCATGGCTGACAGCGCCTTCGACATGGCGACATGCGATGCCGACTATGAACTGTTGTTGCGGCGGTTGCGGCGTCTGGACGATCCGGACGCGATGGCGGCGCTGTGCTGGTCTTTCCTCCAACAGCGGATCAAGCCCCTGGGCGACGCCACGTGGCGGATGCTGGAGACGGTGGACGGCTGGCTCATGGACGAGGGATCGCCGCGCATCGAAACGCTGGTGGAGCGCACGGGGCTGTCCCCCCGGCAACTGGCGCGGATCACCAACCGCTATTATGGCGCGCCGCCCAAGCTGCTGGCGCGCAAATATCGCGCGCTCCGGTGCAGCGCGCGGATCGCGCTGGACCGGGAAAGCTGGCAGGTGCTGTGCGACGAAGGCGGATTCTACGACCAGTCCCACTTCATTCGCGAGATCAAGCATTTCATCGGCCTCACCCCGCAGCAATTGCAGAACGAACCGACCGCCGTCGCGCAACTGACGCTGCTCCGCCGTACGCTGGGCGGAGACGTGGCCGCCATGAACCGCATGAGCTGAATCGGGGCGCTCAAGAAAAAGCCTTGATAAACCCTGCTTGCGGGGCCACATGCCCAATCGGATTGATTCGATCCGATTTGAGAATGGTTCGCAACTGGACGCGCAATGAAACTGTCGAGCTTTGCTGACTATGCCGTGGTGCTGATGTCCGCCGCCGCGCGTCATTGCGGCGCCGCGAAGATGAACGCGACCACGCTGTCGGCGGAAACGGGTATTCCGCTGCCGACCGCGCAGAAGCTGGTGAGCCGCTTGTCGGCGGCGGGCCTGCTCGAATCGAGCCGGGGCACCGGCGGCGGGGTGCGTCTGGCTCGCCCGCCCGCCGCGATCACGCTGGCGGACGTGGTGGAGGCGGTGGAAGGCCCCATCGCCATGACCGCCTGCGCGGAGATGGGCGCGCATGACTGCTCGCTGGAGCAGGACTGCCGCATCCGTCCGCACATGAATGCAGCGAACAACGTGATCCGCGCGGCGCTGGCCGGCGTGACGATCGCCAGCCTGACACGGGAATTGGCATGACCGAGGAAAGCATCACCATCCGCAACCAGGAAGCCCTGGAAGCCGCCGAGCGCGCTTCCGCCTATGAGCATGGCTGGTCTTCCGCCATCGAACAGGATTTCGCGCCCAAGGGGCTGAACGAGGACACCGTCCGCTTCATCTCCGCCAAGAAGAAGGAGCCGGAATGGCTGCTGGAATGGCGGCTGAAGGCCTTCCGCATGTGGCAGGATATGGAAGCGCCCGACTGGGCCAAGCTCGCCATTCCGCCCATCGACTATCAGGACGCCTATTATTACGCCGAGCCGAAGAAGAAGGCGGAGCTGGAATCGCTGGATGAACTCGATCCGGAAATCCGCGCGACTTACGAGAAGCTGGGCATCCCGATCGCCGAGCAGGAAGTGCTCGCCGGGGTGAAGGGCAGCCGCAAGGTCGCCGTCGACGCCGTGTTCGACAGCGTGTCCGTCGCCACCACCTTCCGCAAGGAACTGGAGGAAGCCGGCGTCATCTTCCGCTCGATCAGCGAAGCGGTGCGCGAATATCCCGATCTGGTGAAGAAGTGGATGGGCAAGGTCGTGCCGATGCACGACAATTATTTCGCCACCCTGAATTGCGCCGTCTTTTCGGACGGCACCTTCGTCTACATCCCCAAGGGCGTGCGCTGCCCGATGGAGCTGTCCACCTATTTCCGCATCAACGCGGAAAATACCGGCCAGTTCGAGCGGACGTTGATCGTCGCAGACGAAGGCTCTTATGTGAGCTATCTCGAAGGGTGCACCGCGCCGATGCGCGATGAGAACCAGTTGCATGCGGCCGTGGTGGAACTGGTCGCGCTGGACGATGCCGAGATCAAATATTCGACCGTCCAGAACTGGTATCCCGGCGACGAGCAGGGCAAGGGCGGCATCTATAACTTCGTGACCAAGCGGGCGCTCTGCCAGGGCCGCAATTCCAAGGTTTCGTGGACGCAGGTGGAAACCGGCTCGGCGATTACATGGAAATATCCCTCCTGCGTGCTGAACGGCGAGAACAGCGTGGGCGAATTCTATTCGGTGGCGCTCACCAACAATCTGCAACAGGCCGACACCGGCACCAAGATGATCCACAACGGCAAGGGATCGCGCTCGACCATCGTGTCCAAGGGGATCAGCGCGGGGCGCAGCAACAACACCTATCGCGGTCTGGTGCGCGTCGCGCCGGGCGCGGAGGGGGTGCGCAACTTCACCCAGTGCGACAGCCTGCTGCTGGGCGACCGGTGCGGCGCGCATACCGTCCCCTATATCGAAGTGCGCAACCCCGGCGCGCAGATCGAGCATGAGGCGACGACCAGCAAGATCAGCGACGACCAGCTTTTCTACGCGATGCAGCGCGGGCTGGATCAGGAAGCGGCCGTCGGCCTCATCGTCAACGGCTTCGCGCGCGAGGTCTTGCAGCAACTCCCCATGGAGTTCGCCGTCGAAGCGCAGAAACTGCTCGGTATTTCTCTCGAAGGATCGGTGGGCTGAAGCCCTTCCCAATATATCAAGGACCAGATTTTTGAGCGACGAAGACGATATTCAGGATGCCCTCGCCGATTTCGCGGAGGATGTCGGCAACGGGCAGGCGTGGACCGCCGCGATCCGCATCCTGACCGAAGATTATGAACTGGAAGAAGGCGAGTTGCAGGCGCGCGCGGCCAAGGATTTCGGCGATCTCGACGCCTATCAGGCCGAATGCCGGGCCGCGCTGGAAAAGGGCGACGCGGCCTTCGCCGAGCGCTTGAGGACCGACAAGGCGTTCCACAAGGCGAAGGCGCCGAACCTCGCCCGCATGGGCCCGGTGACCGAATTTGTGAGCGGCATTCTGGAAAAGGGCGCGCCGGAACCGGATGCCGACTGGTGGCCCTATATGCCGATCAGGCGCCATATCGACACGCTCTTCCCCGCGCCGGGCGACGTGCGCGACATGGCCTTCTGGACGGCGCGGACGCTCCAGCGCGCGCACAGGGGATAAGCCATGCTGACCATCGATAATCTTTCGAACGAAATCGACGGCAAGGCGATCCTCAAGGGGCTGTCGTTGACCATCGACGCGGGGGAGGTCCATGCGATCATGGGCCCGAACGGCGCGGGCAAGTCGACGCTGGCCTACACGCTGGGCGGCCGTCCGGGCTATGAGGTGACGGGCGGCAGCGCGACCTTCCAGGGGCGCGACCTGTTCGACATGGAACCCTATGAGCGGGCCGCGGCGGGGCTGTTCCTGGGCTTCCAGTATCCGGTCGAGATCCCCGGCGTCTCCAACCTCCAATTCCTGCGCGAAAGCCTCAACAGCCAGCGCAAGGCGCGCGGGCAGGACCCGCTGTCGGGCGGGGAGTTCATCAAGCTGGCCAAGGAAAAGGCGGCGCTGCTGGGCCTCGACATGGAGATGCTCAAGCGTCCCGTGAATGTCGGCTTTTCAGGCGGCGAGAAGAAGCGCGCCGAAATGGTGCAGATGGGCATCCTCGATCCCCGGCTGGCGATTCTCGACGAAACCGACAGCGGCCTCGACATCGACGCGCTCAAGACGGTGGGCGCCGGGATCAACGCGATCATGCGGCGGCCGGACAAGGCCGTGCTGCTCATCACCCATTATCAGCGGCTGCTCGATTATGTGAAGCCGGACTTCGTGCATGTGCTCGCCGCCGGGCGGATCGTGAAGTCGGGCGGGCCGGAACTGGCGCTGGAGCTGGAACGCGAAGGCTATGCCGAGGTGCTCTCCGCGTGACCGCGCTTGCCCTTCCCACGCGCCGTCAGGAAGAATGGCGCTATAGCGACCTCGATGCGCTGGCCGCGATCTGGCCCGTGCCCGCGCCGACCCCGATCGTCGTGGCGGCGGGCGAAAGCGTCCATCATCACCTGTTGCAGGATGCCGGCGATGATATGGCGGCGGTGCATGATTATGTCATCACGGTCGCGGATGGAGCGCGGTGCGACTTCCATCTCCTCAACATCGGCGGCAAGCTGGGCCGGGTCACCTTCGCCGTCACACTCGGCAAGGGATCGCATTTCGAATTGAACGGGGCGATCATCGGCGGCGGCCATCAGGTGCTGGAGATTGTCACCTCTGTCACCCATGCGGAACCGGACGCCACGAGCGGGCAGACGATCCGTTCGATTCTGGGCGGCCATGCGACCGGCAGCTATCTGGGCGGCATCAACGTCGCGCGCGATGCGCAGCGGACCGACGCCTTCCAGTCCGTCAAGGCGATGCTGCTGGATCGGACCGCGACCGCCAATGCCAAGCCGGAACTGGAAATCTACGCCGACGACGTGAAATGCGCCCATGGCGCGACGGTGGGCGAACTCGACAGGCAGGCCCTGTTCTACATGGCGTCACGCGGGATGGACCCGGCGACGGCCAAGACGCTGCTGTTGAAGGCCTTCGTCGCGGGCGTGTTCGACGACATGCCGGACGAGGCGCTGCGCGAGCGTTTCGAAGCCGCCGCGCTCGCCAGGCTGGAGGCGCTGGTATGACGGGCTCCTCCGGCGGCGGTCTGCGGCTGAGGGACGATTTCCCCGGCGTGGGCGACTGGCACTATCTGGACAGCGCCGCCACCGCGCAAAAGCCCCAGGCCGTGATCGACGCCATCGCGCGCGCCTATGGCCCCGATTATGCGACCGTCCATCGCGGTGTCTATGAACGGTCGGCGAACATGACGCTGGCCTATGAGGCGGCCCGGCGGAAGGTGGCGGGCTTCATCGGCGCGGCTTGCGACGCGGAGATCGTCTATGTGCGCGGCGCGACCGAGGGCATCAACCTCGTCGCGCAATGCTGGGCGGCCGAGCAACTGAAGGCGGGCGACCGCATCCTGCTCTCCATGCTGGAGCATCACAGCAATATCGTGCCCTGGCAGATGGCGGCGGAGAAAACCGGCGCGCAGATCGATGTCGTGCCGCTGACTATGGACGGCAAGATCGACCTCGACGCGATGCAGGCGATGATCCGGCCCGAACACAGGCTGGTCGCGCTCGCCCATGTGTCCAACGTGCTGGGCAGCGTGCTCGACGTGCGCCGCGCGGCCGACATCGCCCATGCCGTCGGCGCGAAGATCCTGATCGACGGCTGCCAGGCCGTGCCGCGCCTTGCCGTCGATGTGCGGGCGCTGGATTGCGACTTCTACGTCTTTTCCGCGCACAAGCTCTATGGCCCCACCGGCATCGGCATATTGTGGGCGCGTCGGGAACTGCTCGACGCCATGCCGCCCTATCAGGGGGGCGGATCGATGATCGACAAGGTGACGTTCGAAAAGACGACCTACGCCCCCGCGCCGACGCGGTTCGAAGCGGGAACGCCTCATATCGTCGGCGTGGTCGGTCTGTCGGCCGCCATCGATTATGTGCAGGCCGTCGGCCTGGAGGCGATCCACGCCCATGAATGCGCGCTGGTGGGGCGCGCGCGCGCGGCGCTGGAGACGATGAACTCCGTGCGCGCCTTTGGCCCCGACGATTCGGCGGGCATCCTGTCCTTTGAAGTGGAGGGGGTGCATCCGCACGATGTCGGCACCATATTGGACGAAACGGGTGTCGCGATCCGCGCCGGGCATCATTGCGCCCAGCCGCTGATGCGCCATCTGGGCGTCGAGGCGACCGCGCGGGCGAGCTTTGGCCTCTATAGCGACGAAAGCGATGTGGATGCGCTGGTTCGCGGGATTGAAAGAGTGAGGAAGATCTTCGGATGAGCGAAGAGCGGAAGATCATGGTCGAGGAAGTGGACGCGGTGGAAGCGCCGCCCAGGTCGCGCGTGGACGATGCGGCCAGCGCCGCGCCGCGCCAGCGCGATTATCTGGAAGGATTCCTGTCGCAAAAACCCGCGGAAACGCCGGCGGGCGAGCCGGGCGGCGACCTGTATGACGCGATCATCGATGCGCTGAAGGAAATCTACGATCCGGAAATCCCGGTCAATATCTACGATCTGGGCCTCGTCTACGGGGTGGACGTGACGGACGGCGGCCATGCCATCGTCACCATGACCTTGACGACGCCGCATTGCCCGGTCGCCGAATCCATGCCGGGCGAGGTCGAACTGCGCGTCGGCGCGGTGCCGGGCGTGGGCGATGTCGAGGTGAACCTCGTCTGGGACCCGCCATGGGATCCCGGCAAGATGTCCGACGAGGCCAAGCTGGAACTGGGGATGCTCTGATGACCACGGAAACCAAAGTCCGCGCCCGTCCCGCCGCCGTCATCCTGACGCCCAGCGCGCAGCAGCGCATCGCCGACCTGATGGCGCAGGCGCCCCTGGGCGCGATCGGCGTCAAGCTCTCCACGCCCCGGCGCGGCTGTTCGGGCCTCGCCTATTCGGTCGACTATGTGACCGAGGAAGCGAAGTTCGACGAAAAGATCGAAACGCCCGGCGGCACCTTCTACATCGACGGGGCGTCGGTGCTCTATCTGGTGGGATCGACGATGGACTGGGTGGAGGACGACTTCACCGCCGGGTTCGTCTTCAACAACCCCAACGCCAAGGGAAGCTGCGGCTGCGGCGAGAGCTTCACGGTCTGACGGGGCTGCCGTGCCCCTTATGCTGATCCTGGGGCTGGGCTACACCGCCTCGCGCCTGGCCATGCGGTTGCGTGCGCGGGGGTGGCAGGTCACCGGCGTGCGCCGCGCCGCTGGCCCCGACATGCTGGCTTTCGACGATGACGCCGCCGTCCTTGCCGCCATCGACGGCGCCACGCATATCCTCTCCTCCGTCCCGCCAGAAGGCGATGGCGATCCCGTCCTCGCCCGCTATGGCGGGGCCATCGCCGCCGCGCCCGCCTCGTGGGTCGGCTATCTGTCCTCCACCGGCGTGTATGGCGATGCGGCGGGCGCCTGGGTGGACGAAGCCAGTCCCGTGGGCCGGGGCCGCCGCACGGCTCGCGCGGACGCCGACCTGGCGTGGGGCGCGCTCCGGCCGGACATGCGTCGCTTCCGCCTGCCCGGCATCTACGGCCCGGGCCGCAGCGCGCTGGACCGGGTACGGGAAGGAAAGGCGTATCGCATCGACCTGCCCGGACAGGTTTTCAGCCGCATCCATGTGGATGACATCGTGGCGGGCGTCATCGCCTCCTTCGACGGACCGCCGGGCGTCTATAATCTCGCCGACGACCTGCCCGCGCCGCAAAATGCGGTGACGGAGGCGGCCTGCGGCCTGCTCGGCCTCCCTCCGCCGCCGCTCGTGACGCTGGAGCAAGCGAATCTCTCTCCCATGGCCCGCGCCTTCTACGCGGAAAATCGCCGCGTCGCGAACGGGCGGGCGAAGCGGCTGCTGGGCTGGAAGCCGCTTCATCCGACCTATCGCGAAGGGCTGGCCGCCTGTCTTTGCGAAGAGGCGGGAACGGCTCGCCGCATCGTGCCGGTCATGGTTACCAATCCTTAACCATGATGGTCCGAAAGCGGTGACCTCACCGCCACGGGATCGGACAGATGGACTCAATCGAAACAGCTTTCGCCGCGCTCAGCCACCGGATGGCGCGCCTGCCCATGCCCGCCCGCGCGCCGCGCCAGCCCGAATCCATCGCCAGCCTGCTCGCCCGCGTCGATGCGGCGCGGCGCTGCACCGGACCGGGCGCGCGCCGCTAGCGATTCGCCCTAGGCTTCCTTCGCCCGAAGCGCGACCGCCATGCCGATGACCGCCAGCATGGCTCCCGTCACGGACAGCGCGGTCCAGCGATAGCCTTCCACCGCCGTGGAGATCAGCATGGCGATCACCGGGATCAGCACGCTGCTATAGGCCGCCCGCGCCGCGCCGATGCGCTGGATCAGCTGGAAATAGAGGGGGAAGGTGACGACCGACCCGGCGATCCCCAGCCACGCTATGCCCATCACATATCGGGCGCGCCATTCCATCACCGGTGGCCCCGCCGTGATCCAGGCATAGGCCGCATCCATCGCGGCGCCGATCAGCATGGCCCAGCTCAGCACCGCGATCATCGGCAACCGCCGCGCGATCCGCATCCCTTGCATGATGTTCGCCGCCGAAGCGCTGAACAGCCCCGCGATGCTGAGCGCCACGCCCAGCAACACCGCCTCGGGCGCGATGGCGGCGGCGCGATATTCCTTCACCAGCAGCAGCGCGATGCCCGCGATGGCGACGGCCGATCCCGCCATGAAGGCGCGGCTCACCGGCTGGCGGAACGCGATCCAGGCGAGGATGCTGTTGGGGATCAGCAGCATCGCATAGACGGTGGCGACCACCCCGGATGTCAGATAATGCTCCGCGCGATAGACGAAGTTGAAATTGAGCACGAACTGCGCGAGCCCCAGCAGAGCGGCGAAGGCGATGCCCTCCGGCGGCAGGCGCAGCGGCACGCGGCGGGCTGCGGCCAACAGGGCCATGCCGACCCCGGCCACCAGAAAGCGATAGCAGACCGACCAGCTGGGCGGGACCGCCGAAAGCTGGTCCCGGATCACGATCCAGGTCGAGCTCCAGATGATCGTGACGAGGAGGAAGGGCAGGATGACGCCGCCCCTTTCCCGCGATCCTTCCATCAGCCGAGCGCCCGCAGCGCGTCCGCCAGCGGCGCGACGCCCGCCGCGTCCTGCGACCAGTTGGTGACGATCCGCGCCGCGCCCTCGCCCCAGTCGTGGAATCCGAATCCTCGTGCGCGCAGGCTGGCCGCCTCCGCCGCCGTCAGCCGCAGGAACAGCTCATTGGCCTGCACCGGATGCATCAGCCGCCCGTTCGCGCTTTCCGCCAACGCCCGCGCCGCCGCATTGGCGGCGCGGGCGTTGGCGAGCCACAGGCCGTCCTCCAGCATCGCCAATAGCTGCGCCGCCAGATAGCGCCCTTTGGAAAAAAGATGCCCCGACCGCTTGCGCCAGCGCTCCGCCTCCGCCGCGCGCGCTTCCGCCTGCGCCCCGAAGAAGACCAGCGCCTCGCCCACCATGCCGCCATTCTTGACGCAGCCGAAGCTCAGCGCGTCCACGCCCGCCCGCCATGTGACATCGCCCGGATGGCAGCCCAGATGCGCCACGGCATTGGCGAATCGCGCGCCGTCCATATGGAAGCCCAGGCCATGATCGTTCGCCACCGCGCCCAGCGCCGCGACTTCATCGGGCGTGTAGGCAAGGCCATATTCGGTCGCGTTGGTGATGCTGATCGCGCGGGCGGGGATCTGGTGCACGTCGGGGCGGATCGCTTCGACCCGTTCTCGTACCGCCTCCGGCGGCAATTTCCCGCCCTCGCCCGGCAGCGTCATCAGGCTCGCGCCATGGGTGAAGAAGGCGGGCGCGCCGCATTCGTCCACGGCGATATGGGCTTCCTCCTGCGCGACGACGCCGCCATAGGGCGGGCAAAGGCAGGCCAGCGCGATGCTGTTCGCCGCCGTGCCGGTCGACACCCACATCGCCTTGGCCGGCGCGCCGAACAGGTCGGAAAAGGCCCCGTCCAGCCGCGCGGTCCACGCATCGCCGTCATAGCCATGGTCCTCCCGGTCCGCCGCCGCGATCGCGGCCATGACGGATGGGCAGACAGGCGTCGCATTGTCGGAAAAAAACTGCATGGCAAGCGGGATAGCCCGCCGCCTCCAAAGCGCAAGCAGGGGGGGAGGGCCATTTGTCTATCAATGGCCTCAAACATGCCGCGCAACATTGTTTCGCCCTCTGCTTTATGACATAGGGCCGGCATTCAAGCCGAAGGAGTCACCGTCATGGATGTCCAGCAGACATCGCGCTTCACCGTCATCCCCAACAGCAAGGCTGTAGCGGCTGACCGGCGCGCCGTATTGCTGGAAGATCCCGGCTTTGGACGCCTGCACACCGACCATATGGTGACGATCCGCTATACCGAAGGGCAGGGCTGGCACAGCCACACCCTTGGCCCGCGCGAACCGTTCCAGCTCGATCCCGCCTGCGCCGTGCTGCATTATGCGCAGGAAATCTTCGAAGGCATGAAGGCCTATCGCCTCGCCGACGGCAGCGTCGCCATGTTCCGGCCGCGGGAAAATGCCCGCCGCTTCAACGAATCGGCGGCGCGCATGGCGATGCCCGCCATGCCCGAAGACCTGTTCCTCGAAGCGGTCGAGCAACTGGTGAAGATCGACGCGGGCTGGATTCCGGGCGGGGAGGGCAGCCTCTACATCCGCCCCTTCATGTTCGCGAGCGAAGCCTTTCTGGGCGTGCGCCCGGCGAACGAATATATCTTCTGCGTGATCGCCTCGCCCGCCGGCGCCTATTTCAAGGGCGGGAAGAAGGCGGTCAGCCTCTGGGTCTCGGAACATTATACCCGCGCGGCTCCCGGCGGCACGGGCGCGGCCAAATGCGGCGGCAACTATGCCGCCTCGCTGATCGCGCAGGCCGAAGCCAGCAGGCATGGCTGCGACCAGGTCGTCTTCCTGGACGCCGCCGAACATCGGTGGGTCGAGGAACTGGGCGGCATGAACATCTTCTTCGTGATGGAGGACGGGTCCATCGTCACGCCGCCGCTCGGCACGATCCTGCCCGGCATCACCCGCGACAGCATCATGGCGCTGGCCCGCGCCAAGGGCCATGACGTGCGCGAGCAGCCCTACAGCTTCGCCCAGTGGCGCGCCGACGCGGCGAGCGGCAGGCTGCGCGAAGCCTTCGCCTGCGGCACGGCGGCGGTGGTGACGGCCATCGGCACGGTGAAGAGCGCGGAAGGCGACTTCACGATCGGCAATGGCGATGGCGGCATGGTGACCGAAGCCCTGCGCGCCGACCTCACCGGCATCCAGCGCGGCACCGTGGCCGACCCCGCGAACTGGGTGCACCGGCTGTAGGAAGGCCGTGCTCCATAAGGCCGGTTGCTGCTTGACCTGGGTGGATTGACGACGGTCCGCTTTCCTCATTCCGTTCGCCCTGAGCGAAGTCGAAGGGCACGGCCGGTCGTAGGGAGGCCCCTTCGCTTCGCTTAGCGAAGGGCTCAGCCCGAACGGAGGAAGGAACATCCCCTTCTGTCCGAAACCAGCCATCGCCCACGGCGAACAATCTCATCGCCGCCATCGCTTTCCTCGCCCCGCCGCTTCCCTTCCTCAACCCAACGGCCTAGACATGCCCGCCATGCAACGCTTCGACGTCGTGATTCTGGGCGGGGGCCTCGTCGGCCTCACCCTTGGCATCGCTCTTTCGGGCCATGGCGTGCGCTGCGCCGTGATCGATCCCGCCGACCCTGTGGAAACCACCGCCGCCGGTTTCGACGGTCGCGTGTCGGCCATATCCTCGACCAGCCATGCCATGCTGTCCGCCATCGGCGTCGCCGATCGGCTGGAAGGCAAGGGCTGTCCCATCGACCGCATATGGGTCAGCGACGGGTTGCAGCCGGGCGCGCTGGACTTCGCGCCTGACGAGGATGACGGCGTGATGGGGATCATGTTCCCCAATCGCGACCTGCGCGTGGCGCTCGCGCAAGCGGCGGAGGAGGCGGAGAACCTCACCCGCTTCCAGCCCGACCGCGCCCTGGCCGTGGATCGTCACGCCGACGGGGTGACCCTGACGCTGGCTGGCGGGGCGCAGCTCCACGGCGCGTTGCTGGTCGCGGCCGAAGGGCGCAACAGCCCGACGCGCGAGGCGGCGGGCATCCGCACGACCCGCTGGCAATATCAGCACACCGCCATGGTGACGGCCATCGACCATGACGTGCCGCATGCCAACACCGCCTATGAGATTTTCTATGTCGGCGGCCCCTTCGCGCTGCTGCCGATGCTGCCGGGCACGCGTTCGGCGATCGTGTGGACGGTGCCGACCGAGCAGGCGCCCGCGATGATGAAGCTTTCCGAACGCGCATGGCTCGCCGAAGCGCAAAAGCGCATGGGCGGTTTCCTGGGCGACATATCGCTGGCGGGGCCGCGCTCCTCCTATCCGCTCGGTTTCCACCATGCGGCGCGGATCACCGACACCCGTCTCGCGCTGGTGGGGGATAGCGCCCATGCGATCCATCCCATCGCCGGCCAGGGCCTCAACCTCGGTTTCCGCGACGTCGCCGCGCTGGTGGAGGTCCTGGTGGAGGGCATGCGCCTCGGCCTCGATCCCGGCGACGCGCAGCTTCTGGCGCGCTACCAGCGGTGGCGGGGGCTGGATTCGCTCTCGGTCAGCGTGGCGATGGACGGCCTCGTCCGGCTGTTCGACATCCCCGGCCGCCTCCCCTCGCTCGTCCGCCGCGCGGGACTGGCGGCGGTGCAGCGCACCTCGCTCCTCAAGAACCGCTTCATGGCCGAAGCGCGCGGCGAATCCGGCGCCCTGCCAAAGTTGCTGACGGGCGAGATGGTTTAAGGCGCCACATCCGCCGACCTTCCCGTGGCATGGCGGTCGTGCCGGGCCTGTCCCTTATGAGTGGATTGGCGACGGTCCGCTTTCCTCATTCCGTTCGCCCTGAGCGAAGTCGAAGGGCTCAGCCCGAACGGAGATGGGATGTCCGCAAAATGGCCGAAACCGGCCTTATCCGACCGGACGCGGCGACTCTTCTCCTTACCCTGCCCGGTTCGCCACCAGATGCTCCACCACGGACGGATCGGCCAGCGTGCTGGTGTCGCCCAATGCCTGCGGCGATACCTCTCCTTCGGCGATCTTGCGCAGGATGCGGCGCATGATCTTGCCGGAGCGGGTCTTGGGCAGGCCGGGCGCGAACTGGATCACGTCGGGCGTCGCGATGGGGCCGATCTCGGTCCGCACCCATGCGGTGAGCGCCTTGCGAAGCTCCTCGCTCGGCTCGTCATGGGCGTTGAGCGTCACATAGGCGTAGATGCCCTGTCCCTTGATGTCGTGCGGGAAGCCGACCACCGCCGCTTCGGCCACGCTTTCGTGGAGCACCAGCGCGCTTTCGACCTCCGCCGTGCCCATGCGGTGGCCGGACACGTTGATGACGTCGTCCACGCGCCCCGTGATCCAGTAATAGCCGTCCGCGTCCCGCCGCGCGCCGTCGCCGGTCGTGTATTTGCCGGGAAAGGTCGTGAAATAGGTCTGGAAGAAGCGCGCATGATCGCCCCAGACAGTCCGCATCTGTCCCGGCCAGCTTTGCGCGATGACCAGATTGCCCTCGGCCGCGCCATGCAGCACCTGGCCCTCGCCGTCCACGATCTGCGGCACGACGCCGGGCAGGGGCAGCGTCGCGGAACCGGGCTTCAGGTCCGTGGCGCCGGGCATCGGCGCGATCATCGCCGCGCCCGTCTCGGTCTGCCACCATGTGTCGATGATCGGGCAGCGGTCCTCGCCCACGACATGATGATACCAGCGCCACGCCTCGGGATTGATCGGTTCGCCCACCGTGCCCAGCAGGCGCAGCGACTGTCGGCTGGTGCGCGTGACGAACTCGTCGCCCTCCCGCATCAGCGCGCGCAGCGCCGTGGGCGCGGTGAAGATCGTGTGCACCTGATGCCGGTCCACCACTTCCCATATGCGGCTGGGCGTCGGCCAGTGGGGAACGCCCTCATACATCAGCGTGGTCGCCCCGTTCGCCAGCGGTCCGTAGACGATATAGCTGTGCCCCGTCACCCAGCCGATGTCGGCCGCGCACCACCAGATGTCGCCCGGCCGGTAATCGAAGCACAACTCATGGGTGAGCGCGGCCCAGAGCAGATAGCCTCCGCTCGTATGCAGCACCCCCTTGGGCTTTCCCGTCGAACCGGAGGTGTAGAGGATGAACAGCGGGTCTTCGGCGTTCATGCGTTCGGGCGGGCAGTCGGCCGGCACCCGCGCCGCCTCCTCATGCAGCCACAGGTCGCGCCCGTCCTTCATCGCGACCTGCCCGCCGGTCGCCTTCACCACGATCACCTGCTTCACGCTGGTGCATTCGTCCAGCGCCGCGTCGACATTGGCCTTGAGCGGCACCTTCCTGCCCGCGCGCCGTCCTTCGTCGGCGGTGATGACGATATTCGAATCGCAGTCGATGATCCGCCCGGCCAGCGCCTCGGGCGAAAAGCCGCCGAAGACGACGCTGTGGATCGCCCCGATCCGCGCGCAGGCCAGCAGGGCGAAGGCCGCTTCGGGGATCATCGGCATATAGACGGTGATGCGGTCGCCCTTCTTCGCGCCCGCGCCCTTCAGCACATTGGCGAAGCGGCAGACTTCCTCATGCACCTGCCTGTAGGTGTAGCGGCGCGGCTCCTCTTCCGGGGAATCGGGTTCCCACAGGATCGCGACCTGATCGCCGCGCGTCGCCAGATGCCGGTCGATGCAGTTGGCGCTGACGTTCAATTCCCCGTCCGCGAACCATTGGACGCCGAAATCCGCCTCCTCGAAGCTGCTTTCGTCGGTTTTCGTCGGCGGCGTGATCCAGTCCAGCCGCTTCGCCCGCTCCAGCCAATAGGCATGGCCGTCCTCGATCGAGCGCTTGTAATCCGCCGCCCGTCCCTCCAGGTCCAGCAGCGCGTTCTTCGCCCAGACCGCGGGAACCGGGAAGAAATCGTCAGACATCGGGCATCCTTTCCTTGTGACGGCTTGTCGCCGTGCCATACCCTAGGGCGCGGCGGGCGAAACCGGAAGATGGCTTGATCCGGCTTTTCCGGCCTGTCGTTTCGCAAACGCCACGGGATTTCCCCATTTTGCCGCTTTCCCAATGCCGTGCGCGGGCCTAACAGACAGGGACATGTGGCAGCTTTACCAATTCCCGCTCTGTCCCTTCTCCCGCAAGGTGCGCCTTCTGCTGGGCGAGAAGGGCGTGGGCTACGACCTCGTGCGCGAATCGCCGTGGGAGGCGCGCGACGAGTTCCTCGATCTCAACCCGGCGGGAACCACGCCCGTCATGGTGGACGCGGAAAAGGGCCTGACCCTGATCGACAGCCAGGCGATCTGCGAATATTTCGAGGAGACGGTGGAGAAGTTCCCGCTGATTTCCGGCACGGCGACGGGCCGGGCGGAAGTGCGGCGGCTGACCGCCTTTTTCGACCAGAATTTCTATGGCGACGTGGTGGGCCCGCTGATCCACGAACGGATGAAGAAGCGCCTGATCGAGCGCACGCCGCCCGACGCCCGCGTCCTGCGCGAAGCGATGCGGCGGGCGAACAACCATATGGACTATATGGACTATCTGCTCGACCATCGCGCCTGGATGGCGGGCGGGACGCTCAGCCTTGCCGACATCGCGGCGGCGGCGCACCTGTCGGTGGCGGATTATCTGGGCGGCATCGACTGGACCGGCCATGAGACGGTGAAGCGCTGGTATGCCGGCTTCAAGTCGCGTCCCTCCTTCCGCCCGCTGCTGTCGGAACGGATGGAGGTGATCGTGCCTCCGCCCCATTATGAAAAGCCCGACTTCTAGGTTGGGGACTCATTTGCTCCACTCTGCGACGACGGCGACGAGAGCGATAGCGGCGAGATAGTTTTGGGCGTGTCGGTCATATCTGGTGGCGATGCGCCGCCAGTTTTTGAGGCGTCCGAAGAGCCTCTCGATGACGTTTCTCCTTCGATAGATACGCCGGTCGAGAGGATATGGTGTTCGGCGCGAAGCAGTTGAAGGGATCACGGCTTTGACGTTTCGGGCGGTCAGCCAGTTGCGCAAGCTGTCGGCGTCATAGGCTTTGTCGGCGAGGAGACGCCTTGGTGGAGCGACCGTACCGAGTAGCGGAATGGCGATGCTGATGTCTGCGATGTTGCCGGGTGTCAGGGTGATGGCGACCGGTCGGCCGCGATCGTCGGCCAGGCAGTGGATCTTGCACGTCCTGCCGCCCCGTGAGCGACCGACCGCTTCTTCATACTCCCCCTTTTTGAGCCTGCCGCCGAACGGTGGGCTTTGACGTGGCTGCTATCTATCGACAGTTCTTTCGGCACAGGCCCCGATGCCGCGACCTTCTCGAAAAGGCGCTGCCAGATGCGCCGCTGAGACCAGCGGTTGTAGCGGTTATAGATCGTTGTGGGCGGCCCATAAGCGGCGGGTACGTCGCGCCAGCGGCAGCCTGTCTTGAGCACGTGCAGGATGCCCGAAATCACCGTTCGATCGTCAACTCTCGGCTTGCCAGCTTTGCCATGCGGCAGATGTGGCTCAATCGCTAACCCTGCCTCATCCGACAGCCAAAACAGATGGCGTGACATACTCTCTCCTGCACAAACTCACAGAGACAGGATATTTATCTCATAATATCAAACAGGTGTATAGGTTCTCAACGTAGGCGCCTGGCGGCCCCTAGTCGGCCTCCGCCGCCAGGTAGACGCGATTGCGGCCATGCTCCTTGGCCAGGTAGAGCGCCCGGTCCGCGGCTCTCAGCGCGGCGCGGGAGTTCTCATATTCCAGCATGTCCGCGACCCCGCCCGAAAAGGTGACCTGCTCCATCTTCTCGCCATTGGCGCGGTTGACGAGGCTGCGTCCCGCCAGATCCTCGCGCACCTTGTTCACCAGCGCGCAGGCTTCGAGCGCCGTCTTGCCGCGGAACAGCATGACGAACTCCTCCCCGCCATGGCGCGCCACATGGCAGCGGTCGTTGGAAATCTTCGTCAGCAGCCCGGCGACGAATTTCAGCACCCGGTCGCCCGTGTCATGGCCATGGGTATCGTTGATCGTCTTGAAATGGTCGATGTCGCAAAAGGCGATGGCCAGCGGCTCGCCCTGCTCGCGCGCCAGCGCCAGCTCATCGCGCAGCGCGCCTTCGAAGGCGCGGCGATTGGGCAGGCCGGTCAGGAAATCATGCTCCGCCGCCTTGCGCGCGCTTTCCAGGCTGGATTGGAGCGCCTGGGTCTGCTTCTGGTTGTCGCGAAGCTGGGTTTCGACCTGCCGCGTCTTCTCCACCATCGAACGGGTCAGGTTGACCAGCCGGGCGAGCACCGCGTCCGCGTCGCCGCCGGCCGCCAGATCCTTGGCCTGTTCCTGCAACGCCGCGCCGTAATCCTTGGCGCTGCTGCGCGATTCATGCATCAGGCCGGTGAACAGCTTCAGGCTTTCCTCCACCTTGTCCAGCATCGTGGCCAGCGCTTCGGGCGTGATGTCGTCGGCGCGCTGTTCGGCGACGACGGCTTCGACCCAGCCGTTGCTGACCTGGCCGCGTTCCATCATGACCGCCTGCACCGCCTTTTCGATGCCGATGTTCGCGCCCGTCAGATAATCGAGGGCGACGGAAAAATTGATCGGCGTCAGGTCCAGGTCATGGGCGAACAGGAAATCGCCGATATCGTCATAGAGCTTGCGGCGGCGCGTGATTTCCCGGTTGGCGGCCGTGCTGGCGCGGGCCCGCCGTTCGGGCGCGGGCTGTTCCTCCTCCTCTCCCTTGCCCGACAGGCCGCGGGCCCATCGCGTCAGGCGGTCGGTAAGCCCATGCTGTGGGCTGGCGGAGGAGGGGGACGTCGCGTTCATGCCATGAAGAACGGCCGCCCGCGATCAGGGTTAAGCCGGCATCAAACAAATTTCGCGAACGCCGCTGGAATCGCGGTCAGATGTCGGCGGAAACCAGCCAGTCGCGGAAGATGCGGACCGCGCGCGTCTGCAATGCGCGGGGACGGCAGACGAAGAAATAGCGATAGGGGCTTTCCACCCTGACCGGGAACAGGCGGACCAGCCGGCCGTCCGCCGCCTGCTGGAAATGGCTGGCGTGCATCACGGCGACGCCCAGCCCCTGCGCGGCGGCCTCCAGCATCAACTGGCCCGAATCATAATTGTCGATCGCCAGCGGTTGCAGGTCCGGCAGGCCGACCGCTTCCTTCCATGCGTCGAACGCCAGCGCCATGTCGCGGTGCAGCAATATCGTGTGCTGCGACAGTTCCTCCGGCGCGCTGAGCGCATGGGGCGGTTCCAGCAGCGCCTTGCGCCCGATCAGGTAGACCTCGTCATGATCCAGTTCATGCGCGTAGAGCGCCGGGTCGATGTCCTTCGCCAGCACGATGGCCGCGTCCAGCCCTTCGCCCAGCCGCGCCACGGCATAGGGCGTGGTCTCGATGTCGATATGAAGCTGCGGGTGCATCTGGCGCAGTTCGCCCAGCCGCGGGAACAGCCGCTGGGTCGCGAACAGCGGCATGACCGCCAGGCGCAGGCGCAACTGGTTGCCGCCGCTCTGGATATTCTCCAGCGCCTGGCTGAGCGAATCCAGCGCGGGCGCGATGTCGTCCAGCAGCCGCTGGCCGTCCGCGTTCATCTCCAGCGCCTGGTGCTTGCGGTCGAACAGCGGGCGGCCGATGAAGCGTTCCAGCGCCTGCACCCGGCGGCTCAAGGCCGGGGTGGACAGCGCGAGTTCCTCCGCCGCCGCCTTGACCGAGCCGAGGCGGGCGACCTGAACGAAGGCCTCCAGGGCCGTAAGAGGCGGCAGTCTGCGCATAATCGGTCAAAATCCAGAAATTCCCGCCGTTGCACCGCGTCATGTCATTTTCCGGGCGGCGCGCCGGCGGCTTTCGGCATCCTCCATTCAATGATCGGCAAAATCCGTCAATGAGGCAAGATGCATTTTTTGCAACTCGCTCGATTTCCTTCGCACTTGCAAAAATAACTGCTGCACCGCACATAGGAAAGGCCTTTCAGGCATCCTCTCCTATAAACTTTCCGGGCTGGCCTTCGGGCCGGCCCTTTTTTTCGTTTCGCCGGCGGGGCGATGCGCCCTTTTCCTCCGCACGCGCATTTCCTATCTGGTTACGCCAGCAACAGGAGCGAGGATGGCGATGGCCGATCAGGACAACGAAGGACGCAGGATTCAGGTGGCGAACGCGCGGCCCGAAGATGCCGGGCGCGGATTGGCCCGCCTCCCGCTGGCGGTGATGGCGGAACTGGGTCTGGCCGAGGGCGACGTGGTCGAGATCGCGGGCAAGCGGCCCACTCCCGCGCGGGTGGTGCGGCCCTATAAGGAGGATGAAGGGCTCGACGTGCTGCGCCTCGACGGGTTGCAGCGCGCCAATGCGGGCGTGGGGTCGGGCGATTTCGTCCACATCCGCAAGGTGGAGCCGCGCCCCGCCCAGCGCGTGATCTTCGCGCCCGCGCAAAGCAATCTCCGCCTGCAAGGCAATCCCGATGCCCTGAAGCGCGTTTTCTACCAACGGCCCCTGACGGCGGGCGATGTCGTCGCGACCTCCGGCCAGCAGCAGGTGCCGCCCGGCGACATGCCGCCCCAGCTCCGGCAGATGCTGGCCGCCCCTGCCTATGCCTTGCAGGAAATCCGGCTGGTGGTCGTGTCGACGATCCCCAAGGGCTTCGTCCATATCGACGCCGACACCGAAGTCGAACTGCGCGCCGAATATGAAGAACCGCGCGACCTGCGCCGCGCCGACGTGACCTATGACGATGTGGGCGGCATGGCCGACGCCATCGACCAGCTGCGCGAGATGGTGGAGCTGCCGCTGCGCTATCCTGAACTGTTCGAACGGCTGGGCGTCGATCCGCCCAAGGGCGTGTTGCTCCATGGCCCGCCGGGCACGGGCAAGACCCGGCTCGCCCGCGCCGTCGCCAATGAATCGGAAGCGGAGTTCTTCCTCATCAACGGCCCGGAGATCATGGGCTCGGCCTATGGCGAATCGGAAAAGCAGCTTCGCGAGATCTTCGAGGCGGCGGCCAAGTCCGCCCCGTCGATTCTCTTCATCGACGAGATCGACTCCATCGCCCCCAAGCGCGGCAATGTGACGGGCGAGACGGAAAAGCGCCTCGTCGCCCAACTGCTGACGCTGATGGACGGCCTCGAGCCGCGCACCAACCTGGTGGTCATCGCCGCGACCAACCGTCCCGAAGCCATCGACGAGGCGCTGCGCCGCCCCGGCCGCTTCGACCGCGAGATCATCGTCGGCGTCCCGGACGAGCGTGGCCGGCGGGAAATCCTGGGCATCCACACGCGCGGCATGCCGCTGGGCGAGGGCGTGGACCTCGCCGAACTGGCGCGCATGACCTATGGCTTCGTCGGCGCGGACCTGGCCGCCCTGACCCGCGAGGCCGCGATCGAGACGGTGCGCCGCTTCATGCCGCGCCTCAACCTGGAGGAAGGGACGATCCCGCCCGACGTGCTGGAGGAACTCTCCGTCGCGCGGGAGGATTTCATGGCCGCGATCAAGCGCGTCCAGCCGTCCGCCATGCGCGAGGTGATGGTGCAGGCTCCCAATATCGGCTGGTCCGACATTGGTGGGCTGGGCGACGCGCAGATGCGCCTCAAGGAAGGGGTGGAACTGCCGCTCAAGGACCCCGACGCCTTCCGCCGCATCGGCATCCGCCCGGCCAAGGGCTTCCTGCTCTACGGTCCGCCCGGCACCGGCAAGACCCTGCTGGCCAAGGCGGTCGCGCGCGAGGCGGAGGCGAACTTCATCGCCACCAAGTCCAGCGACCTGCTCAGCAAATGGTATGGCGAGAGCGAGCAGCAGATCGCCCGCCTCTTCGCCCGCGCGCGGCAGGTGGCGCCGACCGTGATCTTCATCGACGAACTGGACAGCCTCGTCCCCGCGCGCGGCGGCGGCCTTGGCGAACCGGCCGTGACGGAGCGGGTGGTCAACACCATCCTCGCCGAGATGGACGGGCTGGAGGAGCTTCAGTCGGTCGTCGTCATCGGCGCGACCAACCGCCCGACGCTGGTCGACCCGGCCTTGCTGCGCCCCGGCCGCTTCGACGAACTGATCTACGTGCCCGTTCCCGACGAGGCGGGACGGCGGCACATCCTGTCGATCCACACCAAGAAGATGCCGCTGGCCGACGATGTCGATCTGGACGCGCTCGCGGCGCGGACGGAGCGTTTCACCGGCGCGGACCTGGAGGATCTGGTGCGCCGCGCGGGCCTGATCGCGCTGCGCGGATCGCTCTCCGTCGAGAAAGTCGGCATGGCCCAGTTCGAGGCCGCGCTGGAGGAAACCCGCGCCTCCGTCACGCCCGAAATGGAGCGCGAATATGAGCAGATCCAGGCGACGCTCAAGCAAAGCGTGATGCAGATCGATCCCATCGGTTTCGTCGCGCCGGGGATGCTGCGCCAGCGCGAAAGGCGGGATTGACCGCGCGAAAGCTGCGGGCGGCGGGTGAACTCATCCCGCCGCCCGTGCGTTGACGGGGCGGATATTGCAAAGCCGCTTGCAAGCGGCGGCAGGATTTGCAACCGCTGGACCGAAACAAGCACGGGGCGAATAATTGATGGCCACCATCCCGCTGAAGAAAGATCATGATGGCGCGCGCCCCGCAGGATGGGGCAGGTTCATGCGGCAATGGGGGATGTTCTTCCGCCAGTTCGTGAAGCATCCGGGCATGATAGGGTCCGTCATCCCCTCGACGCAGGCGCTGGTGGACGCGATGCTGGACGAGGTGGATTGGGACCGGACGCGCCTGTTCGTCGAATATGGGCCGGGCGTCGGCACCTTCACGCAGGACATCCTTCGGCGGATGCATCCCGATGCGCGGCTGATCGCCATCGACCTCAATCTCGATTTCGTCGCCTATCTGGAGGCCGAACTGGTCGATCCGCGCTTGCGCGTGGTGCATGGATCGGCGGCGGACGTGCGCCGCTTCATCAAGGAAGCCGGTTTTTCCGAAGCGGACTATATCCTTTCGGGCATTCCCTTTTCCACGCTTCCCGACGGGGTGGGCCCCGCCATCTGCGCGGAGACCGCCGCGGCCCTGCGGCCGGGCGGCGCTTTCCTCGTCTATCAATATTCGGCTTATGTCCGCCGCCTGCTGGCGCCGATCTTCGCGCAGATCGCGGAAAGGACGGTGTGGCGCAACATCCCCCCCTGCCGCATCTTCCGCGCGCTGCGGGCGGAAGCGCTGGCGGAGGCGGCCTGATCGCCATCCTTCCCGGGGATACCGGCAGGTCATTGACTCCTCCCTGATATTTGCCCACCTTCCCGCCGAGGGACGCGGGGGAAGCGTATATGGCGGCGCGCGCCGATGGCGGCGATGAATGGGCGGATCGCTTCCTCGCGGCGGCGCTGGAGCCGCCGCTCTGGGACGATGCGCTGGGCGCGATGGCGGCCGCGACGGGATCGCGCCGTGGCCAGCTGGTCGGCTTCGGCCCGGACAGCGCCATCTTCAACCGGATCACCGACATCGACCCGGGCCTGCTGGACCGTTCCGACGTGCAGGCGCTGCACAGGCCCGAACTCAATTTCCGGCTGATGGCGGACGCCATGGCGGGCGGCGACGATATCGTCCACGAAGCGCATTACGACATCGCCCGGCAGAGGATCGGGAATAGCGACTATCTCGATCTCTGCGCGGAGCTGGACATCGCCGACGGCTGCCATGCCCGCCTCATGGTGGAGGATGGGGCGATGATCGGCCTGGCGCTGCTGCGCGGGCGCAAGGATGGCCGGACCAGCCAGGAGCAGCGGGACCTTTTCGCCCGCCTCGCCGGACATGCGCGCATCGCGGTCCGCCTGCAACGGGCGATCGAGCAACAGGGCTTCGCGCTTCTCAACGGCACGTTCGAGGCGATGGACCGGGCCTGCTGGCTGCTGGACTGGGGCGGCCGGGTCCGCGCCATGACGCCGCGCGCCGAAGCGCTTCTGCTGGCGGGAAGCGCGCGGGTCAGCGACGGCTGGCTGTGCAGCGGACGGGCGGAGGAAAGCCGCGCCATCCTTCGCGGCATCCGCGCGGTCGTCGCCCGCCCGGCGCAGCCCGCGCCGCCGGTCCTGCTGGAACAGGGGGAAGGGCCCGCGCTCCTGCTGGAGTTTCATCCCCTGCCTGCCCGCGATTGGGCGATGGCCTTCGCGCCGCGCGCCCTGGTGGTGGGGCGCAAGGCCCCTTCCACGGCGTATCAGGCGCACATGTTGATGGAAGGCTATAAACTCACGCCCGCCGAGGCCGACATCGCCGTTCGCCTCGCCTCCGGCATGTCGCGGCCGCACATCGCGGCGGCGCGCGGCGTCTCGGCCGGAACCCTCAAGGCCCAGCTGCGCAACATTTATGAAAAGACCGGATGCACGCGCGAATCCCAACTGGTGCGCATGGTCAGCCTGCTTTATATGTAACGGATTCGAAATGATATTTTTAAGGCGCATACCCCGATCGGGATATGCGCCGGCATCGGCGGCCCTGTAGGGAGCGGACGGCTTCATGCCGCTGGCGGCCGGTTCATATGCGACCCATGATCCGGCCGTCGGCTCCGGCTGGATGGCGTCATGGCACGGGTTCCGCCGGGCGATGCTTTCATGCTAAGGGGCTCGCCGACGAAAGTGGCGAGACTCATGATGAACGACCTGACCCAGACTCCCGAAATGCTGATCGCCACGCTGGGCGCGCGCGCGCGCCGTGCCGCCGCCTTGCTCGCCGGTGCCGACGACGCGCGGAAGGCCGACGCGCTCCGCCGCGCCGCGCAGGCGCTGCGCGACCAGTCGGCGCAGATCATCGCCGCCAATGCGCGCGACATGGAAAATGCCGCCGCCAACGGCCTGTCCCCCGCCATGCTCGACCGGCTGAAGCTGGACGAAGCGCGGGTGGAGGCGACGGCGGCGGGCGTCGATCAGGTCGCCGGCCTCGACAATCCGCTGGGCAGCGTCATCGACAGGCAGGTGCGTCCCAACGGCATGGAGCTTTCCCGCGTCCGTGTGCCGCTGGGCGTCATCGGCATCATCTATGAAAGCCGCCCCAATGTGACGGCGGACGCCGCCGCGCTCTGCTTGCGCGCGGGCAACGCCGTGATCCTGCGCGGCGGCAGCGAGGCGAAGGAGAGCAACCGCGCCATCCACGCCGCCATGGCCGAAGGGATCGCCGCCGCGGGCCTGCCCGCCGACGCGGTGCAGCTCGTCCCCACCACCGACCGCGCCGCCGTGGGCGCGCTGCTCAAGGCGGCGGAGTTCGTCGACCTCATCGTGCCGCGCGGCGGCAAGAGCCTCGTCGCCCGCGTGCAGGAAGAGGCGCGCGTTCCCGTGCTCGCGCATCTCGACGGCATCAACCACAGCTATGTGGACGGCGCGGCCGATCCCGACATGGCGCAAAAGCTGGTGGTGAACGCCAAGATGCGCCGCACCGGCATTTGCGGCGCGACCGAAACGGTGCTGATCGACCGTGCCTATCCCGCCGCGCCCGCGCTGGTGAAGGCGCTGCTCGACGCGCAATGCGCCGTGCGCGGCGACGCGGCGGCGCAGGCGATGGACCCCCGCGTCACGCCCGCCAGCGACGAGGATTGGGACACCGAATATCTCGATGCCATCGCATCGGTCCGCATCGTCGACGGTCTGGACGACGCCTTGGCGCACATCGCCGCCCATGCCAGCGGCCACACCGACGCCATCGTGACCGGGGACGCGGAAAAGGCCGAGCGCTTCCTGAATGCGGTCGACAGCGCCATCGTCATGTGGAACGCCTCGACCCAGTTCGCCGACGGCGGCGAATTTGGCCTCGGCGCGGAAATCGGCATCTCCACCGGCCGCCTCCACGCCCGCGGCCCGGTCGCGCTGGAGGGGCTCACCACCTATAAATGGCTGGTGCGCGGCACGGGCCAGACCCGGCCCTGATTCCCCTGTTCCCCGGAATAGGAATCCAACATCGGTTCCCCATGACCTTCAACACTTCGCCATCTCGTTCATGGGATAGCGAAGGTTCACCCCTTCACCACCGCGTCGATCGCCTTCAACCGCTCCAGCATCGGCCCCATCCATTCCAGCGGCAGCATCACCGGTCCATCGGACGGCGCATGGTCGGGATCGTCATGCGCCTCGGCAAAGACCGCCGCGACGCCGGCCGCCACCGCGCTCCGCGCCAGCACCGGCGCGAACTCCCGCTGCCCGCCCGAAGCGGACCCCAGGCCGCCGGGCTGCTGCACCGAATGCGTCGCATCGAACACCACCGGATACCCCGTCTGCGCCATCACCGGCAGCGCGCGCATGTCGCTCACCAATGTGTTGTAGCCGAAACTCGCCCCCCGCTCGGTCAGCAGGATGCGCCCGTTCCCGGTCGACGCGACCTTCTGCGCTACCGCCGCCATGTCCCATGGCGCGAGGAACTGGCCCTTCTTCACATTCACCACCGCGCCGGTCTTGCCCGCCGCGACGAGAAGGTCCGTCTGGCGGCAGAGAAAGGCCGGGATCTGGAGGATGTCCACCGCCTGCGCCGCCGCCTCCACCTGCGCGGCCTCATGCACGTCGGTCAGCACCGGGCAGCCCATCGCCGCCTTCACATCGGCCAGGATCGCCAGCCCCGCGTCGATCCCCACGCCGCGCCTGCCCGAAACCGAAGTCCGGTTCGCCTTGTCGAACGAGGATTTGAAGACGAACGGCACCCCCGCCTTCTCCGCCGCTTTCTTCAACGCCTCCGCCATGGACAGCGCATGGTCGCGGCTCTCGATCTGGCAGGGACCGGAAATCAGGACGAAGGGCAGGTCGTTGCCGATCGCCACCGGACCCACCTGAACATGCTTGGCTGTTGTCATCCCGCTCACTTCGGCGCTTTCACGAAGCGCCGCAAGAGCTGACCGCGCCACAGCCCCTTGCCGGCATGATAATTCCAGCAGAACCAGCCAAAGGCGAGGCAGGCGAGCAAGGAGGGTATCGCCATCGGATCGCCTTCGTTTTTCATATGCCGGTAGAAGGCGAAATCCGCCCGCCAGCGGTCCCGTTCCGAACCGCCTCCGTTGATGCCATAGGCGTTGTCATGCTTCCGGCAGCCGATGTTTCGGTTGTATTTCCGGTGGTCTATGAAATAGCAGTAGTCGCGTTCGGGTGTCATCATGGCCCGATGTGGACAGGGGCCATGGAAAAGTTCAAGCGGAAAGTCTTTTACCTTGGCGGTTTCGATCCGCGCGGGGTGCGTTTCTATCACCAGCTTTATCGCGAGCAGGCCGAGAAATATGCGCGCCTGTCCGGCGAGCAGGTGGAGGTGAGCGCGCGCCGTTCCGGTCCCGCTTCCTCCGCCATCTGGACCGTCACCAACCGGACGGCGCATGTCGAGACGGACTATGAGTTCCTCCGCTGGGAAGATCTGGTCGGCAAGGTATGGATCAGGAACCCGCTGCTTCTCGCCTGGCGCTCCATCGCCACCTACAGCGCGCACGCCCGCTTCATGCAGTTCCGCCGGATGCGGAAACTCCGGCGCGGTCCCGTCATCACCATCCTCTATCCCCCGGTCCTGGCCGTCCTCATCCCGCTGGGCCTTGCGCTGCTGACGGCGTTGCTGCTGTGGGCCTTCCTGCCTTTCTGGGCAGCGGCTCTTGGCGGCGTAGGGGTGAGCGCGCTCCTGTCAGGCCGCCTGCTCAACAAGCTGATCGTGCCATGGCTGCTGCGCTTCATGTATTACAACCACACGGTCGCCGCGCAGGGACCGGGGCCGGAGATGGACGCCCGGCTGGATCTCTTCGCCGACCGCATCCTTGCCGAGATGGACGGTCCCTATGACGAAGTGATCTTCGCCTCGCACAGCAACGGCACCAACTATGCGATGAGCATCCTGCGCCGCATCCTCGAAAAGCGGCCCGGCCTGCCCGCGAATTTCATCGTGCTGACGCTGGGGCAGGTCGTTCCGGTCATCGCGCTCCGCAAGGACGCCCGCTGGTATCATGCCGACCTGAAGGCGCTGGACGACAAACATTTCCGTCTGGTCGACTTCTCCTCCCCACCGGACGGCGCGGCCTATTATGACGTGCATCCGATCCGTCTCGTCTCGGACCGATGCGCCGCCCGCGTCGATCTGCTTTCGCCGCGCTTTCATCTCTTCTACGAGCCGGAAAACTACCATGGCGGCTGGTCCAACAAATATGAGGCGCATTTCGACTATCTGCGCGTGGGCGACCGCCTGTCACCGGTCGACTATCTGAGCCTGACCGCGGGCCGCCGCACCGTCGACGAAGCCATCGCCGCCTTCAGGACGATCCCGTGACGGACCCCTTCATCCCGCCCTATCCCGAACCGCCCAAGAGCCGCCGTGGCCTTGTCAAGCGGTTCCTGCGCGGCTGGCATAGCTGGATCCATGTGCTCTTCGAAAAGAGCTACACGATGAAGATGGGCGAAATCCGGATGCCCGGCCAGACCATGTACATCGCCAACGAACTGCCGCTGGTGGACAGGATATTGCGCGGCGGCACGGCCTTCCCCAAGCATCGCGAACTGGTCCGCAATCTGGAGCCGCTGATCGGCAACAGCGTCTTTTCCGCCAACGGAGAGGATTGGGAAAGCCAGCGGGCGATGGTGAATCCCGCCTTCGCCCATACCGCGCTCAACCGGTCCATGCCGCTGATGGCCGCGGCGGTGGACGATTTCCTCGCCCGCATCGACGCCGCCGACCGGACGAAGCCTGTCGACATCGACCCGATGATGACCCATGTGGCCGCCGACATCATCTTCCGCACGCTCTTTTCGCAGACGCTGGACGCGCATCGCTCCAACATCATCCACACAGCGTTCGGCCAGTTCCAGCGGCTCGCGCACAGCGCTTCCATGCTGCGCCTCTACGGCCTGCCCGCCCGCTGGTTCGAGAAGCGGTCGCTGAGACCCGCCGAGGCGATCCACGCCGTGTTCCGGCCTATCGTGGAGGCCCGTTTCGACGACTATCACCGGCGCGGCGAATCCCCGCATCGCGACATATTGCAATCGCTGGTCGAGGCGAAGCATCCCGAAACCGGCGCGCCCTTCACCTTGGCGCAGGTGATGGATCAGGTGTCCACGATCTTCCTCGCGGGGCATGAGACATCGGCGGGCACGATGACATGGGCGCTCTATCTGCTCGCGGAATGCCCGCACGTCCAGAGCGCCGCCCGCGCGGAGGTCCGGCGCGCGGCGGGGGACGAGCCGCTCACCGCCGCGATGCTCAAGGAAATGGGGCAGGTGCGGAACATCTTCCGCGAGACGCTGCGCCTCTATCCGCCGGTCGCCTTCTTCCCGCGCGAGGTGCCCTGTCCCATGGACATGCGCGACAAGCATCTGGAGCAGGGCGCGATGCTGGTCGTCGCCCCCTGGCTCACGCAGCGCAACAAGGATCATTGGGCCTGTCCCCATGGCTTCGACCCGGACCGCTTCGACGACCCGGCCAATGCGGAGATGGCGAAACAGGCATGGTTCCCCTTCGGCCGGGGGCCCCGCGTCTGCATCGGCGCGGGTTTCGCCCAGCAGGAGGTGACGACGATGATCGCCGCCGTCCTGCGCCGTTACCGCCTGTCGGTGCCACGGGGCTTCAAGCCGGAACCGATCAGCCGCCTCACCATCCGGCCGAGGACGGGCATGACGCTCATGTTCGGCGATGTGGACGGTTAGAAGTCCGCCATACCCCGTCCGAAACGAAAATGCTGGCCTGTTCGGCGCGAGCGGCTAAGCTGGCGATCCATGAAATAGCAGGAGAGATCGCGATGATGGTCATGTTCGTGGGTGCGGATCGGTCCGAGACCGCGGTCAATGCCGGTCAGGTCACCTTCGTCTCCTCCGTGACGGACGGCACGCGCATCCGCTTCGGCGAAGGGCGCAGCGTCACCGTCACCGAACCGATCGCCGAAGTCATGGACCGGCTGAACAAGGCGCTGATGCCGCACGAATAGGCCCGCGCGGCCTGGAAGGCGTCAGTCGCCCTCCAAGGCCCGCGAGAAATAGACCATCTGCATCGCCTGCAACCGCGCGCCCTGTTCGATGTCCGCATCGCCCGAATGGCCGCCGGCGGTATCCTCGTAGAACAGATAGGGCAGCCCATATTCCTTGAGCCGCGCCGCGAACTTGCGCGCATGTTGCGGGCCGACGCGGTCGTCCTTGGTCGTGGTCCAGATATAGGGCGTGGGATATTTCACGCCTTTGCGGATATTCGCATAGGGCGAGATCTTTTCCAGGAACGCTTTCTCTTCCGGCACGGAAACGCTGCCATATTCGTCCACCCATGACGCGCCCGCCGCGATCTGTTCATAACGCATCATGTCGAGCAGCGGCACCTGGATGGTGACGGCGTTCCAGAGGTCGGGATGCTGGTTGAACGCCACCCCCATCAGCAGCCCGCCATTGGATCCGCCATAAATGCCGAAGCGCCGGGGCGAGGAGAAGCCGCGCGCGAAAATGTCCTTCGCCACCGCCGCGAAATCGTCATAGATGATCTGCCGCTTCGTCTTGCGCCCTGCCTCATGCCAGGCCGGGCCGAACTCGCCGCCGCCCCGGATGTTGGCGAGGACGAAGCTGTTCCCCCGCTCCAGCCACAGCTTGCCGGTGATCGCGGCATAGCTGGGCGTCATCGGCACTTCGAACCCGCCATAGGCCGTCATGATCGTGGGGGTTGAGCCGTCCTTCTTCATATCCTTGCGATGGACGATGAAATAAGGGATTTTCGTCCCGTCGGTGGAGGTCGCCTCATATTGCTCCACCACCAGCCCCTTGGCATCGAAACGCGCGGGCATGGCCTTCACCTGCGTAGGTCTGGGGTTCGCCGCGTCCAGCGCCCAGAGCGTCGTCGGCGCAAGGAAGCCCGCCACCGCCAGATAGGCCTTGTCGTTCCGGTCCGTCGCCGCCGCGATGCCGATCGTCGCATTGTCCGGCAAGGCGACGGCCTGCGAAGCCCATCCCTTCTCCCCCGGCGTCAGCACCAGCACCCGCCCGCGCACATTGTCGTTGATCGACAGGATCACGCGGCTCTTCGTCGCCGCCACGCCGTCGATCGACTGTCGTGCATCAGGGGCGAAGAGGATGGCGGGCTTCAATGTCTCGCCGCTCTCCAGCGCCTTCAGCGGCACCGCCGCCAGCGACCCGGCGGGCACGTCCACGCCGCCGCTGGTCCAGTCCTCGCTGGTCTGGATCAGCACCTGCCCGTCGATCATGCCCTGCACATTGCTCCGCGTCGGCAGAGGCAGTTTCTTCGGCCCCTGCGCCGTCAGCAGGAAGGTCTGGTTCCCGAAGAAGGTCACGCCGCGATAGAGGAACGCCGCCCGGTTCCCTTGCCCGTCGGACAGCAGCATCGGATGGACGCCGACCTGATCGGACGCCTCGCCGCGATAGATCTCCTTCGCCGCCGCCAGAGGCTCGCCGCGCTTCACCGCCTTGACCACGAAGGGATAGCCCGAAGCCGTCATCGTGCCTTCGCCCCAGTCGCGTGCCAGCAGGATCGTATCCGGGTCCAGCCACGCCTCATTCTGCTTGGATGTCGGAATATCGAACCCGCCCGGCACGAACTGGCCGGTGGTCAGGTCGAACTCGCGCAGGGAAACGGCGTCCTCGCCCCCGTCCGACAGGTTGATGAGCGCCCGCTTCTCATCGGGATCGAGCAGGGTGGCGCCCTTCCAGACCCATTTCTTCCCGTCGGCCTTCGACAGCGCATCGAGGTCCAGCACGGTCGTCCATTCGGGATCGGCGGAGGCATAGTCCGCCTCGCTGGTGAAGCGCCATATGCCCTGCGGATGATCGGCATCGCGCCAGAAATTGAACACGCGCCCGTCGATCAGCATCGGCATGGCGATCCGGTCCCTGGCCGATGCAATGGCGAGCGCGTCGCGATAATAGCCCGCATAGCGCGCATCGCCCTGAAGCGTGGTGACGGTCGCCTTGTTCTCCGCCTCCACCCATTGCATCGCGCGCGGGCCGGTCCAGTCCTCCAGCCAGACATAGGGATCGTCGGCGGGCGCAGGGGAAGGCGCGCCCGCGCCGGTCAGCAAAGCAGCGGAAACCAAGGTCCATATCCTTTTCATGCAACATCACTCCGTCCCGCCATCCGCATCCGTCGATAGCGCCGCCTGAGCGCCACGCCCGCGATGAGAAGCGGGGCCGATGACAACATCGCCGCCGCGCCCAGAAAGGGCGGCCACAGCCCGAACAGGCTGTATATGCCCAGCGCGGACGGCATGACGATCAGTAACATGCCGATCGTCAACAGCCACAGCCCATAGCGGCGCGGACGCACGGCCACCATCCGCATTTCATGCCGCCACGCCTTGCGGCCTGCCTTGGTGGAAAGGTCGGGGGGGGGATGGTTGAACATAGGCTCTGGACCTTGTGCCGCTTCGCCCCTATCCTGTCCAGCATCCCCGGGGGACCGCTCACAAGCGGTTGAGAGGCGGCTGACGTGGCCGCGACCCGCTGAACCTGATCCGGATAAGACCGGCGTAGGGAGGGAGCGGTGCGCTACCGGCAGTCCGCGGCCCGTCCTTCGCCCATGAGAGGAAGAGAAGGACGTCATGGACACCACCTCCATCCTGACCTTGCGCCTCGCCGAGGCCATCGGCCTCTATCTGATCCTGATCGGCATCAGCGGCCTTGCCTCGCCCGGACGCTGGCGTGGCGCGATAGAGGAACTGAACCGATCGCCCGCTCTTACTCTGGTCACCGGCCTCGTCGCCTTCGCGCTGGGCGCGACCATCGTCATGGTCCATCGCGCCTTCGCCGATCCTTTGAGCATCATCGTCACGCTGGTCGGCTATATCGCGCTCATCAAGGGCGCGCTGCTGATCGCGGTGCCCGGCCCGTTGATGAAAGTCGGCGACTGGTCCTTCCGTTTCACCCGCGCCTGGGCGGCCTTCGCGCTGATCCTGGGCATCCTGCTCTTCTACGCGGGCCTCACCGGCCGCGCGACCGTCCTCGTCTGAAAGGAACACATATGGCCGACATACCCGCCCGCACGGAAATGCGCGTCACCACCGGACCCATTCGCGGCAGCCGCAAGATCCATGTCGGCCCGCTCAAGGTCGCCATGCGCGAGATCGACCTGGAGCCGGGCAGCGGCGAGCCGCCGGTCCGTGTTTACGACACTTCCGGCCCTTACACCGATCCCGATGCCCGCATCGACATCATGACGGGCCTGCCCGCGCTGCGCCGCGACTGGATCGTGGGGCGCGGCGATGTGGAGGAATATGACGCGCGGGAGATCAAGCCCGAAGATAACGGCCTCAAGGGGCCGGATCGCAGCGGCGGCGTCCAGCCCTTCCCCAATCTCGTCCAGCGCCCTCTGCGCGCCAGGCCCGGCGCGAACGTCTCCCAGATGCACTATGCCCGCCGCGGCATCGTCACGCCGGAGATGGAATATGTCGCCGAGCGCGAGAATCTGGGCCGCGCCCGCCTCGCCGAATATGTCCGCGACGGGCAGGACTGGGGCGCGTCCATCCCCGACTATGTGACGCCGGAATTCGTGCGCGAGGAAGTCGCGCGCGGCCGCGCCATCATCCCGTCCAACATCAACCATCCGGAATCGGAGCCGATGGCCATCGGCCGCAACTTCCTGGTCAAGATCAACGCCAATATCGGCAATTCGGCGGTCGCCTCGGACGTGGCGAGCGAAGTCGACAAGCTGGTCTGGTCGATCCGCTGGGGCGCGGACACGGTGATGGACCTTTCGACCGGCCGCAACATCCACGACACGCGCGAATGGATCATCCGCAACTCGCCCGTGCCGATCGGCACCGTCCCCATCTATCAGGCGCTGGAGAAGGTCGGCGGCATCGCCGAGGACCTGACCTGGGACATCTTCCGCGACACGCTGATCGAGCAGGCCGAGCAGGGCGTGGATTATTTTACCATCCATGCGGGCGTGCGCCTGCCCTATATCCCGATGACGGCGAAGCGCGTCACCGGCATCGTGTCGCGCGGCGGGTCGATCATGGCGAAATGGTGCCTCGCCCATCACAGGGAATCGTTCCTCTACGAGCATTTCGACGAGATCACCGAGATCATGAAGGCCTATGACATCGCCTATTCGCTGGGCGACGGCCTGCGTCCCGGCTCCATCGCCGACGCCAATGACGAGGCGCAGTTCGCCGAACTCTACACGCTGGGCGAACTCACCAAGCGCGCCTGGGAACAGGATGTGCAGGTCATGATCGAAGGGCCGGGCCATGTGCCCATGCACAAGATCAAGCAGAATATGGACAAGCAGCTCGAAGCCTGCGGCGAAGCGCCCTTCTATACGCTGGGGCCGCTCACCACCGACATCGCGCCGGGATATGACCATATCACGAGCGGCATCGGCGCGGCGATGATCGGCTGGTACGGCACGGCGATGCTCTGCTATGTCACGCCCAAGGAGCATCTGGGCCTGCCCGACCGCGACGATGTGAAGGTGGGCGTGGTGACCTACAAACTCGCCGCCCACGCCGCCGACCTTGCCAAGGGCCATCCCGCCGCCAAGGTCCGCGACGATGCATTGAGCCGCGCGCGGTTCGAGTTCCGCTGGCGCGACCAGTTCAACCTGTCGCTGGACCCCGACACGGCGGAGAAATATCATGACCAGACGCTTCCGGCCGAGGGAGCGAAGAGCGCGCATTTCTGCTCCATGTGCGGGCCGAAATTCTGTTCGATGAAGATCACGCAGGAAGTGCGTGACTTCGCGGCGAAGCAGAACCAGCCCGCGACGACCTTCCTCGCGGCGGAAGAAGCCGAGGCAGGCATGAAGGAAATGAGCGAAATCTTCCGCGAGACCGGCAGCGAACTCTATATGGGCGCCGGCGGGCGGGAGCATGATTGATCGGGGCGGAAAATATGTTATAACTTCGGTATGAACATTCCGCTCAAGATCACCAAGGTCGGCAACAGCGCCGGGGTCATCCTGCCCAAGGAACTCCTCGCCCATCTCCATGCCGGGGTGGGCGAGAGTCTTTCTGTCGTGCTCACAGCGCGCGGCATCGAACTTTCTGCCGCCGAGCCGGATTTCGAGGCGCAGATGGCAGCCGCGCGCGAAGTCATGGCGCGCCGCAAGCGGGCCCTTCGCGAACTCGCGAAATAATGGCGCAGGTCGATTGGATCTGGGTCACGCTCGCCGTGGCGCGCGCAGCCCATGCCGAACAGATCGCCGAACATGGCGGCGGTGGCGATGCGATCCGCGATCAAGGTCTGTTCGAAAGCGCCATGGCCCGGCCGCAACATCTGACGGCCTATGGTGATCCGGATGTCGCTGCCCTTGCGGCGGCTTATGCCTATGGTCTTGCGCGCAACCATGCCTTTGTCGATGGCAACAAGCGAATCGCGGCGGTCGTCAGCGAAACCTTCCTGATGCTGAACGGCTATGTGCTGGACGCTACAGATGCCGAACTGGTCGTCGCCTTCATGGAACTGGCTGCGGGCGATCTGTCCGAGGAAGAACTGGCCGACTGGTTCCGCGCGCATATTTCGTCCTGACGCCACGGTCCCTCTTGCCTCGCCCATCGCGAATGCGCATCATCGTGCAGCGACAGACAGGGGGAAGCGTCCATGAACCGCAGCACGATCCTTACCGGACTTCTGGCCATCACGGCCTTGCTCGCCGCCTGTTCGGGCGGAGAAAAGGCGCCGGAAAACACGGCCGCCAATGCCGTGAACATGGCCGGGGCCGAGGTCGTCAATGCCGTCGCCGCCGCCAACGAAAGCGCGACGGCTCCGGCGGCGGACACATTCTCCCGCTATGTCGGCAAATATCCGTTCGACAAGGTAGGAGCGCATAGCTGGAACGATGATCCCGCCGTCAAGTCCGCCATCGAAGCGGCGGTGCCTGACGCCAAGGTCCGCAAATGGGTGCTCGCCGCCGAAGGGCCGTCCAGCCCGATCGAGATGATCGACGGCAGGGTCGCGGCATGGACGTGCGAGACGCATAATTGCGGCCCGCATCAATGGGTGACGCTGATCGACCCTGTCACCGGCGCGGCGCAGGTCTGCTATTTCGATGAAGCGGCCGCCACCGACAAGACGCGCTGGTTCACCGCGGGCAAGGAAGAAAGCCGTTCCGGCCAGTGCCCGCAGGGCGAGCAGCGCTGACGCATCATTCCGGGCACGCGGCAGGCAGGGCAGGGACGGGCGCCACGCCCTGAATCCGGCTTCTTCACTGGACCGGCGCGCATTTCATCCTACATAGCAGCCAATGCCTCCCTCTTCTCCCGATAGCGCCACGCCTGTCCCGCCCGTCTGGGCCACGCTGCGCCGCTTCCTGCCCTATCTCTGGCCCGCCGACGCGCCCGCGCTGCGCCGCCGTGTCGCCATCGCCCTGTCGCTGGTGCTGGTGGCGAAGCTGGTCAGCCTCGCCATGCCCTTCGCCTACAAGGCCGCGATCGACCGCATGGTGCCCGGCATGGAACCGGCGGCGGGGCTCGCCGTCGCGCTGGTTGCCGCCTATGCGGGCGCGCGTTTCGGGTCCGTCCTGTTCGACAATCTGCGCAACGCCGTGTTCGAACGCGTGGGGCAGGAAGCGGGCCGCCGCCTGTCCGACGACGTGTTCGTCCATCTCCACCGCCTGTCGCTGCGCTTCCATCTCGACCGGCGGACCGGGGCCGTCACCAAGATCGTGGAGCGCGGCACGAAAAGCATCGACACGATGCTCTATTTCCTGCTCTTCAACATCGCGCCCACGGTGCTGGAGCTGGCGGCGGTCTGCATCATCTTCTTCGTGAAGTTCGGGCCGGGGCTGGTGGTCGCGACGCTGGTCATGGTCGGGCTTTACATCTGGTTCACGCGGATCATCACCGAATGGCGCAGCCAGCTTCGCCGGGACATGGTGGACCTCGACACCAATGCCGTCGCCCATGCGGTCGACAGCCTGCTGAATTTCGAGACGGTCAAATATTTCGGCGCGGAGGATCGCGAGGCCAGCCGCTACGCCACCGCCATGCGCCGCTATGCCAATGCGGCGGTCAAGAGCGAGAACAGCCTCGCCTGGCTCAATATCGGCCAGTCGCTCATCACCAATCTGATGATGGCGGGGGCGATGGGCTATACCGTCTGGGGATGGAGCAAGGGGCAGTTCACGACCGGCGACGTGGTGCTGGTGAACACGCTGCTCAGCCAGCTTTTCCGCCCGCTGGACCTGCTCGGCATGGTCTATCGCACGATCCGGCAGGGCCTCATAGACATGGAGGCAATGTACAGGCTGATCGACACGCAGGCGGAGATCGCCGACGCGCCCGGCGCGCCGATGCTGCATGTCGAGGCGGGCGAGGTGCGCTTCGATCAGGTCCGCTTCGGCTACGACCCGGAACGGGAGATATTGCACGGCGTCAGCTTCACCGTGCCCGCCGGGCACACGCTCGCCATCGTCGGGCCTTCGGGCGCGGGCAAGTCGACCATCGCGCGGCTGCTGTTCCGCTTCTACGACATACAGGGCGGGCGTATCTCCATCGACGGGCAGGACATCGCCGGGGTGACGCAGCAGAGCCTGCGCGCCGCCATCGGCATCGTGCCGCAGGACATGGTGCTGTTCAACGACACGGTCGGTTACAATATCGGCTATGGCCGGGAAGGCGCGACGCAGGAAGAGATCGAGGCGGCGGCGAGGGCGGCCTCCATCCACGATTTCATCATGGGCCTGCCGCAGGGCTATGACACGCGGGTTGGGGAACGCGGCCTCAAGCTTTCCGGCGGCGAAAAACAGCGCGTGGCCATCGCGCGCACCTTGCTGAAGGACCCGCCGGTGCTGGTGCTGGACGAGGCGACCAGCGCGCTCGACAGCCGGACGGAGACGGAGATACAGGAAGTGCTCCGCTCCATCGCCCGCCGCCGCACGACGCTGATCGTGGCGCACCGGCTTTCGACCGTGGTGGATGCGGAGGAGATCGTCGTGCTGGATCAGGGCCGCATCGTCGAGCGGGGCCGCCATGCCGATCTGGTGCGCGCGGACGGACTCTACGCCGCCATGTGGGCGCGGCAGGCCGCCGAACGGGAGGATGTGGCGACGGAACGGACGATCGAGGACGCTTTTTCCGTCACGCTTCCCTAATCGAGAAAGGGCGCGGCGACTTCCGGCGGGACCCGCAGGATGCGGCCGCTTTCCCTGTCGATGATCGCCCAGGTGGATCTGGCGGCGACCTTCACCTTGCCGTCCGGGCCGGTGAATTCCATCAGCCGGTCGAAGCGCGCGCCGCGCGGCGGTTCGGCTATCCAGGTGCGGACGGTGACGACCTCCCCCTCCTTCACATTGCCGCGATAGTCGATCTCATGCCGGGTCACCACCCAGACATAGGCGTCGAGATGGGCGGGATCGGCGTCGCGCGTCCAATGCTCGGTCGCGACCTGCTCCATCCACTGCACCCAGACCGCGTTGTTCACATGGCCGAGCATGTCGATATGCTCGGCGAGCGCGGTGATCTGCGTGGTGTAGGTGGAGGACATCAGATTTCTCCGTTCGTCCTGGGCTCTTCGGCAAGCGCGGGACGGGGCTTCGACAGGCTCGGCCCGAACGGAGAAAAGGGCAAGGCGCTCACCGCTCCGCCACGCCCAGTTGCCAGAGGATGAAGGCGAATTCCTCCGCCGTTTCGTGCAGGCTTTCGAAGCGGCCCGACTTGCCGCCATGGCCCGCGCCCATGTTTGTCTTGAGGATGAGGAGGTTGCTGTCGGTCTTCGCCGCGCGCAGCTTCGCCACCCATTTGGCCGGTTCCCAATAGGTGACGCGCGGATCGTTGAGGCCCGCCGTCACCATCAGCGGCGGATAGTCCTGCGCGCGGACATTGCCATAGGGATCATAGGCGCGGATCGTCTCGAACGCCGCCTTGTCCTCTACGGGGTTGCCCCATTCGGGCCATTCGCCGGGCGTCAGCGGCAGCGTCTCGTCCAGCATGGTGTTGAGCACGTCGACGAAGGGCACATGCGCCACCACCGCGCCCCAGAGATCCGGATCGGAGTTGATGACCGCGCCCATCAGCTCGCCGCCCGCCGATCCGCCGGAGATGCCGATCCGGCCCTTGGCGGTATAGCCGCGTTCGATGAGGCCCCTGGCCACGTCCACGAAATCGTTGAACGTGTTGGTCCGCTTGTCGAGCTTGCCGTCGAGATACCATTGCTGGCCCAGATCGTCCCCGCCCCGGATATGGGCCAGCGCGAAGGCGAAGCCCCGGTCCAGCAGCGATAGCCGCGTGGTGGAGAAACCCGGCTCCATCGCGATGCCGTAAGCGCCATAGCCATAGAGGTGCAGCGGCGCGCTGCCGTCGCGGGGCAGCCCCCTGGGATAGACGATGGAGACGGGGATCGGCGTCCCGTCCCGCGCGGGGATCATGAGGCGCTCGGTCTCGTAGCGGGCCGCGTCATAGCCCGACGGGATTTCCTGAACCTTCAGGACTTCGAGGTCGCCGGTCGCCAGATGATAGTCGTAGATGGTGTCGGGCGTGACCATCGATTCATAGCCGATCCGCAGCTTGGTCACGTCATATTCGGGATTGTCGTCGAGCGAGGCGGAATAGCTCGCCTCCGGGAAGGGGATTCGTCGGGGCGCGTGGGTGGCGTAATCGCGCAGTTCGATCTGGTCGAGGCCGTCCTGCCGCCCTTCGGTGACGTAGAAGTTTTTGAACAGCGTGAAGTCGGTCAGGTAGAAATGATCGTCCGGCGCGATCACCTCTTCCCACTGGTCGGGCGCGGCAAGGGTCGCCTTCGCCAGCCGGAAATTGGGATGGGCGTCGTTGGTGCGGATGTAGAGCGTGCCTTCATGCTCATCGACATCATATTCGCGGCCGGGCTTGCGCGCCGATACCAATAGGGGCCTGGCGGTCGGATCGTCGGCGGGGAGCAGCCATGCTTCGGTCGTCACATGGTCGCCGGTCGCGATGACGATCCATTTTTCCGAGGACGTGAGGCCCACCGACACGCGGAAGCCTTCGTCATCCTCATGGAAAAGTTCGATGTCGCTTTCCACGTCCTGCCCCAGCCAGTGCAGCCGCGCATTGTCCGTCCGCCAATTCTCATTGGCGAGGCCGTAGAGCAGCCCCCTGCTGTCGCTGGTCCAGACGAGCGAGGAAAGCGTGCCGGGGATCACTTCGGGCAGGATTTCGCCGGTGGTAAGGTCCTTGATCCGCGCCTCGAACCGTTCGGAGCCGTCATTGTCGATGGCATAGGCGAGATAGCGTCCGTCCGGGCTGACCGACATCGCGCCAAGGCGGAAATAGTCATGCCCCTCCGCCAGCGCGGGTTCGTCGAGGATCAACTGGTCCGCGCCGCCCGCGACGGGCTTGCGATACCATTTGCGATATTGCGCCCCGACCTCGAACGCGCGCCAGTAGATATAATCCCCGTCCTTCTGCGGGACGGAGCTGTCATCCTCCTTGATGCGCCCCTTCATCTCCGCGAAGAGGGCGTCGGTCAGCGGCTTGTGCGGGGCCATGGCCTGCTCGAAATATCCGTTCTCCGCCTCCAGATAGGCGAGGACATCCTTGTCCTTCACATCGGGATAGCCCGGATCGCGCAGCCAAGCCCAATCATCCTCCACCGTGACGCCGTGGCGGGTGAAGCTGTGCGGGCGGCGGGCGGCGAGAGGGGGCATGGGGGCGGGCTGCGTGGTCGTGGTCATTCAGCTTCCATCTTCTTCGTTGCGGCGGCGGATGCTGGCATAAGCGCCCGCCGCCCTCTATGTTGTCGGCTTTGCGGCCTCTGCCAAGGGCCGATAGACGAGGAAGCTGCAATGTCCACCTATGAAGACCGTCTCAACGCCCTGCGCGCGCAACTGGCGCGCGACCGGCTGGACGGTTTCGTCGTGCCGCTGACCGACGAGCATATGAGCGAATATGTCGGCGCCTATGCCCAGCGCCTCGCCTGGCTGACCGGCTTTCAGGGGTCGGCGGGCAGCGCCGTGGTGCTGCCGGAGGAAGCGGCGATCTTCGTCGACGGGCGCTATACCTTGCAGGTGCGCGAGCAGGTGGACGGCGCGTATTGGCAATATGAAAGCGTGCCGCAGACGTCCGTCGCGGAATGGCTGGGCCAGCACGCCGCGCAGGGCGGGCGCATCGGCTACGACCCGTGGCTGCACACCCGCGCCTGGGTGAAGGCGGCGAGCGAGGCGCTGGCGGAGCGCGGCGCGGAACTGGTGGCGGTGGACAGCAATCCGGTCGATGCCGTCTGGCCCGACCGCCCCGCGCCCAGCGCCGCGAGGCTGGTGGTGCATGAGGACCGTCATGCCGGGAAGAGCGCGGCGGAGAAGCGGCAGGAGATGGCGGACTGGCTCGCGTCGAAACGGGCCGATGCCGTGGTGCTCTCCGCGCTCGATTCGATTGCATGGACCTTCAACATCCGCGGGCGGGATGTGGACCATACGCCGGTCGCGCTGGCTTATGCCGTCGTGAACGCCGATGCGACCGCCGACCTTTATGTCGCACCGGAGAAGATCGACGAGGCGGTGGTCAAGCATCTGGGCAACGCCGTGCGGGTGCATGACCGCGCCGCTTTTCCCGATGCGCTGAAAGGCTTTGCGGGCAGGACGGTGGTGGCCGATCCCGAACGGGCGGTGGCGGCGATCTTCGAAGGGCTGGAGGAAGCCGGCGCGCAGGTGCTGGCGCTGCGCGATCCGGCCGTGCTGCCCAAGGCGATCAAGAATCCGGTCGAGATCGCCGGGCACAAGGCCGCGCAACGCCGCGACGGGGCGGCGCTGTCGCGCTTCCTGCACTGGATCGCGGTGGAAGCGCCCAGGGGCGGCGTCGATGAACTGGGCGCGGCGGCGAAGCTGGAGTCGTTCCGCCGCGACACCGGCGAATTGCAGGACCTGTCCTTCGACACGATCAGCGGCGCGGGGCCGAACGGCGCGGTGGTGCATTACCGCGTCGAGGAAAAGACCAACCGGCCCATCGAGCGCGATTCGCTCTATCTGGTCGATTCGGGCGGGCAATATCGCGACGGCACGACCGACGTGACCCGCACCGTCGCCATCGGCACGCCCAGCGAGGAGATGAAGCGCCGCTTCACGCTGGTGCTGAAGGGCCATGTCGCGCTCGCCCGCGCGGTCTTCCCCAAGGGGACGCGCGGCGGGCAGCTCGACACGCTGGCGCGGCAATATCTCTGGGCGGAGGGGCTGGATTATGCCCATGGCACCGGCCATGGCGTCGGCAGCTTCCTGTCGGTGCATGAAGGGCCGCAGCGGATCGCGACCTTCGGCGGCGGCGACGAGCCGTTGCAGGCGGGCATGATCCTTTCCAACGAGCCGGGCTATTACAAGACCGGCGAATATGGCATCCGCATCGAAAATCTGGTGCTGGTCGAGGAACGCGCAGTGCCCGGCGCGGAAAAGGAAGTGCTGGGTTTCGAGACGCTGACCTTCGCGCCCATCGACCGCAACCTGATCGCGACGGACATGCTGAGCGGCGAGGAGCGCGGCTGGATCGACGCCTATCATGCGAAGGTGCTGGAGGTGGTCGGGCCGCAACTGGACGGCGCGGCGCTCGACTGGCTGGAGGCCGCCTGCGCGCCGTTATGAACAGGTCCGCCCTGTCAGTCGGTTTCGTCGTGGCGCTGGGCATCGCCGTCGCGGTCGCGATCGGCTGGCCTTGAGGCGGCGGTCCCGGCGCGCGCCTGCGCCTTGCGGCGGCGCAGATTGTCGCGCAGCGCCTGCGCCAATCGCGCCTTGCGTTCGTCCTGTCCGTTGCTCATGACCGGCGCTTAAGCAAATTGCCCCGCGCGCCGCAAGCCGCCTTGACAAGCCGCCCACGCACGGCCATAGGCCCGGCTCCGCCGTCCGATAAGGGGCCGCGCGACGATTAAGTGCTGCCGTAGCTCAGTGGTAGAGCGCATCCTTGGTAAGGCTGAGGTCGTGAGTTCAATCCTCACCGGCAGCACCATTTCTCCCTGAAATCGGTCGGACTACATCACGGGTTCGCGGCGTTGATCCGTCATGCCCCGGTTCGGCGTTGCCGCGATGGCGCGGCGGAAGTGGCGGCGCTTACCGCCGGGGGATCGCCCGATGCCCTCACCATCGCGCCCATCTGCTTAACGTTTCGACGCAAATGAATTGAGTGGAGACGCGTCCAGGACGCCTTGTGTGCCTCCCACAAGAGGGGGGGCGCTCGTGACGCAGGGGAATCGCGCTTGGACAGCTGACCGGAACGCCGCAGGTCATCGTGCCTGTTCCGGTCTATATTGTATCGGAATCGGTCTGGCGGTCATGGCCGTCCCCGTGGGCGCCCAGACGATCGAGGCGCAGGCTGGCGCGGGGCCATCGCTCCGCTTCTGGGATGGGAGCGATCCCGCCCTGCACGAGAATGGCGTCGTCGACGGCGGATCGGGGCGCTGGAATGCCCATGATCCCAGCTGGACCGATGCCCAGGGCGCCGTCAATGGCCCTATGCGGCCGGTGCCGGCCTTCGTCCTGTTCCAGGGCGCCGCGGGAACCGTGACGATCGACGATTCCCTGACGGCGCCGTCCATCACCGGCATGCAGTTCCTGACGGATGGCTATCGCCTGACGGGCGGCCGGCTGCGGCTCGACGGCGGAGCCTATACGTCGATCCGTCCCGGTCCGGGCGTGACGACCCGGATAGACGCGGAACTGACCGGCGACAGCGGGTTGCTGTTCAACGATTTCGGCACGCTGATCCTGACCGGCGACAACAGCTATACGGGCGGCACGCGCGTCGATGCCGGGACGTTGATCGGCGACACCCGATCGATCCGCGGCGAGCTGGAAAATGCCGGCACCGTGATTTTCGACCAGAAGGAGGACGGCACCTTCACCGGCGGCATCGGCGGCTTGTTCAGCAGCTGGGGCCTGATGGTCAAGCGCGGCCAGGGCGCGCTCACGATCGGCGGCAGCAGCCTCGACTGGCGGATCGAGGAAGGGCGGCTCGTCTCGCCGGCCGCGAGGCTGGGCGGCAACATGGCCATCGGAGCCGCCGGAAAGCTGACGCTCACCGGCGGCCCGTCCGACACGGAGGCGGCCTATCACTATGCCCTGTCGGGAAGCGGCGCCCTCGATCTGGCGGGAGAAGGCATGGTCGTCCTCACCGGCCAGTCCGGCGGCTTCACGGGACAGACGCGGGTGGCGGGCGCGGCGCTCCGCGTCGACGGCGCGTTGGGCGGCAGTCTTTCGGTCGGCTCCCATGGGGTGCTTTCCGGTGCGGGCCGGGTGGGCGCGGCCAGGGTCGATTCCGGCGGACGCCTCGTCGGCTCGGCTGGCGGCACGCTCGGCTTCTCCAGCCTGACGCTGGGTCCGGGCGCGGTCATCGACGCCGTTTTCGCCGGGACGGACGCGCCGCCGCTATTCGCCGTGGAAGGCGATCTGACGTTGGACGGCACGCTCAATATCGGCGGCAACCTGCCGCTCGGCCAGGGCGTCTACCGCTTGTTCAGCTATGGCGGGCAATTGACGGACAATGGGCTGCAAATCGGTGCGCTGCCGCCCGGTCAGGGGAGCGGCACGCTTTCGGTTCAGACCGCGACGCCGGGGCAAGTGAATATCGTGGCCGCGACCGGCGACCGTGCGCTCCGTTTCTGGGACGGCGGCGACGCCACCCGCTACGGCAATGGCGTGGTCGATGGCGGCCCCGGCGTCTGGGCCAACGGCACGTTGGGCTGGACCGGCTCGGACGGCGCGCATAACGATCCGGCCGGGCCGGGCGACTTCGCCATCTTCGCCGGCCGGGGCGGGCATGTGCTGATCGATGACGCGAACGGCGCGGTCTCGACCGGCGGGATGCAGTTCGCCACGTCCGGCTACCGGCTGTCGGGCGATCCATTGACGCTGTCGGGCGGCCGGCGCACCGTGATCCGCGTCGGCGACGGCAGTGCCGCTTCGTCGGGCGTCACGGTGGAGATCGCCTCCCGGATCACCGGCGGCGGCGTTCTGGTGAAGCGCGATGCCGGCACGCTGATCCTGTCGGGCGACAATGACCGGACATTCGGTATCGATGTCGAGGCGGGCTCCCTCGTCGGCGACGCGCGCTCCATCCGCGGCGACCTGTCCAACGCCGGGACCGTGATTTTCGACCAGCGCGGAAACGGCACCTTCAGGAGCGACATCGCCTCGCTGGACGGCGTGGCGGGCTCCCTCGTGAAGCGCGGGGCCGGCGATCTCACGCTGACGGGCAGGAGCAGCCTCGACTGGACGGTCGAGGAGGGACGCCTTCTCACCAATGCGGGCCGGTTCATCGGCGATGCGACGCTCCATCCGAAGGGATCGATCGAATTTGCGAGCGCCTCCAACACGCGTTATCTCGGCAGGCTTGCGGGATCGGGGCGGTTCGTCAAGGCAGGGGCGGGCAATCTGGCGCTGGGCACGGATTCCCGGGGCTTCACGGGCGACACGCTGGTTCGCGCCGGATCGCTGACGGTGGAAGGCGCCATCCGGGGCAGGCTGACGGTCGCGGCCGATGCGGCGCTGGCCGGATATGGCAGCATGGGTTCCGTCCGCGTCGATCCGGGCGGCCGCATCGCGCCGGGACCGTCGATCCGCACGCTCACGGTGCAGGGTGACCTCCTGATCGCGTCCGGCGCGCGCTACGAGGTCGAAGTCGATCCGACCGGCGCCGCCAGCGATCGCATCGATGTGCTGGGGAAAGCCACGCTGGCCGGCACGGTCGCCCATGTCGGCCCGAACGGCGCCTACCGTCCGCGCGCCACTTACACGATCCTCACCGCCCGGGGCGGCATAGAGGGCCGGTTCGACGATGTGAGGTCGACCTTCGCCTTCCTGACGCCCAGCCTTGGCTACACGCCCCATGCCGTCACGCTGACGCTGGAGCGCAACGACGTCCGCTTCGATCAGGTCGCCGCCACCGACAACCAGCGTGCGACCGCGGCCGCGCTGGAATCGCTGTCGTCGGACAACGGGGCCTATGATGCCGTGGTGACGGCCGACGCCGCCACCGCCCGTCAGGCGTTCGACAGTCTCTCCGGTGAGTTTCATGCCTCGTTGCGGACCGCCCTGATCGAAAACAGCCGGCTTTCCCGCGAAGCCACGCTCGACCAGTTGCGCACCCGCCGGACGGCTCCGGGCCTTGCCATGTGGGGGCAGGTGCTGGATAGCTCGCGGCACTGGACGGGCCATTCCGGCGTTTCGACGCTCGCGGGGGACATGATGGGGACGCTCGCCGGTGTCGAGGCCCAGACGCCCGGCGGTTTCCGCATCGGCATGCTCGGCGGCCACCACCGCGACGCACTGCACGGGCGCGGCAATGCGGACATCGATGGCTATCATGCCGGCGTCTATGCCGGTGGCGCCAGCGGCCCGCTGGGGTTTGGCGGCGGGCTGATATTCGGCTGGCAGGATGTGGCGGCGCAACGCCTCGTGACCTTCAACGGATTTCAGGAAGGGGTGCAGTCGCGCTATCGCGCCACGACGATGCAGGCCTTTGCCGAAGCCGCTTATCGCGTCGATTTCGACGAGGGCGCGCTGGAGCCCTTTGTCGGCCTGACCCATGTCGCGCTCAGCGTCGGCAGCAGCCGGGAAGCCGGCAATGTCGCCGCGCTGGATCTGGCGCGGGACAGGTTGCGCACCAGCTACACGACGATGGGCGTTCGCGGCCGGACGGCCATCCCGCTCGGCGGCGCCTCGCTCTCGCTGCGGGCTTCGGCAGCCTGGCAGCATGCCTTCGGGGATCGAACCGGCATGATCGAGGCCGCGCTGGGCGGCAGGCGGTTCACCATCACCGGCGCGCGGATCGCGCAGGACAGTCTGGTCGGCGAACTGAGCCTGGACGCCGCCTTGACTCCCGCTCTCCGCCTGAACCTGGGCTATAGCGGCGCATTGCCGCGCGGCGCCCGGGACAGCGTGGCGCGCGCCGCGCTGACCTGGTCGTTTTGAGGCTCGGCAAGGGGCCGGATATATCGGCTGCCGCTGACGCCCGTCTTTTCGCGGCCCCTTGCGTCAAAGGACCGGCGCGCATGGCGACGCCATCCTCGCGTTCCGAGGACCGGTTCATCGACCCTGGGCGGCCATGATGATGGCTTGGCCATAGGCGGTCTTGGCGAAGGCTTCGCCGCGCGCGATGGCCTGCGCCCTGTCGATGAATCCTTGCTGATAGGCGATCTCCTCCAGACAGGCGATCTGGATGCCCTGCCGATTCTGGACGGTGCGGACGAATTCGGACGCTTCGATCAGGCTGTCATGCGTGCCTGTGTCGAGCCAGGCATAACCGCGGCCCATCTGCTCGACATGGAGATCGCCCGTTTCCATGTAGAGGCGGTTGATGTCGCTGATCTCCAGTTCGCCCCGCTCGGAAGGGATGAGGCGGCGCGCGAAATCGACGACCCGATTGTCGTAGAAATAAAGGCCCGTAACCGCGCAGTTCGACTTGGGATGTGCGGGCTTTTCCTCGATGCTGAGCGCGCGGCCGTCCGGACCCAATTCGACGACGCCATAGCGTTCCGGATCGTCGACCCTGTAGGAAAACACCGTGGCGCCGTGCGTTCGCGCCATCGCATTGCGCAGCAGCGTGGTCAGATGCGCGCCGAAGAAGATGTTGTCGCCCAGGACCAGCGCGACCGGATCGTCGCCGATGAAGTCGGCCCCGATCAGGAACGCCTGCGCCAGCCCTTCCGGCCTGGGCTGTTCGGCATAATGAATGTGGAGCCCCCATGTCGTGCCGTCGCCGAAGAGGCGGCGGTAGCTGTCCAGATAGTCCGGCGAGGAGATGAGGAGGATGTCGCGTATCCCCGCCAGCATGAGCACGGACAGCGGATAATAGATCATCGGCTTGTCATAGACGGGCAGCAGCTGCTTGTTCACCGCGAGGGTGGCCGGGTAGAGCCGCGTGCCCGATCCGCCGGCCAGAATGATGCCCTTCATAGCTTCTTCCCCATCAGTTGATCCAATATCTCGTCCAGCGCCTCCTCCCACGGACGCGGCACGATGCCGTAATCCCGCTCGATCGCCTGCGTGCAGAGCAGCGAACGGGCGGGACGGCGCGCGCGCATGGGATAGGCGGACGAAGCGATATTCTCGATCCTTGCGCGGGGACCGCCGCGTGCCGCCGATCCCGCCAGGATGACGCGGGCGAAATCGGCCCAGCTGACCGCGCCACGGTTGCTGAAATGATAGATGCCCGCGGGCGCCTCCGGATCGAGCGCCAGCCCCATGGCGATGGCGGCAAGCGCCCGCGCCAGATCGGCGGCGGAGGTCGGGCTGCCCCGCTGGTCGGAAACGACGCCGATGCTGTCCCTTTCGGCGGCGAGGCGCAGCATCGTCCGCACGAAATTATGGCCATGGGCGGAGACGAGCCACGCCGTCCGCACGATCGCATGCTGCCCCCCGGCCGTTGTGACCGCCATTTCCCCCGCCGCCTTCGAAGCGCCATAGACGCCGAGCGGCCGCACCGGATCGTGCGGCTGGCGCATCCGGTCCCCGTCGCCGTCGAAAACATAGTCGGTCGACACATGGACGAGCGGGATGCCCGCCTCCGCGCAGGCCGCCGCCAGCGCGGCGGGGGCCAGGGCATTGATGCGCCATGCTTCCACCACGTCGGTTTCGGCCCCGTCCACGTCGGTATAGGCGCCCGCATTGATGACGGCGGCGTGGTGGCCCCGCGCGATGAAGCGGCCGATCGCGTCGCTGTCCCGCAGGTCGAGCGTCGTCCGGTCCGCCGCATGGATCGACCAGCCCTGCGGCAGGGGCAGGGCGCGCAGCGCGGTGCCCAGCTGCCCCGCGCCGCCGGTGACGAGGATGGTCCGCATCGTCGCTGCCTCCTCCCCCCTCAGGCCGCCAGCCCGCGCCGGCGCCCGGAATCGCGGTCCCGCACGATGGCGCGCCACCACTCCTCATGGGCCAGATACCAGCGCACGGTCTTTTCCAGCCCGCTTTCGAAGCTCTCCAGCGGTTCCCAGCCCAGCTCGCGCCGGATGCGGGCGGCGTCGATGGCGTAGCGCCGGTCGTGCCCCGGACGGTCGGCCACATGGACGATCCGGTCGGCATGGCTGCCGTCCGGCCCGGGCCGCAGCCGGTCGAGGATCGCGCAGACCGCGCGCACCACCTCGATATTCCGCCTCTCGCTGTCGCCGCCCACATTATAGGTGTGCCCCGGCGTCCCCCGTTCGAACACGGCCTGCAACGCGCGGACATGATCGTCGACATACAGCCAGTCGCGCACCTGATCGCCCGCGCCATAGACCGGCAGCGCTTCCCCCGCGAGCGCCTTGACGATCATGAGCGGGATCAGCTTCTCCGGGAAATGATAGGGGCCGTAATTGTTGGAGCAGTTGGTGATGAGGACCGGCAGGCCATAGGTGTGGCCCCATGCGCTCACCAGATGGTCCGCGCCGGCCTTCGACGCGGAATAGGGCGAGCGCGGATCATAGGCGGTGTCCTCGGTGAACAGGCCGGTATCGCCCAGCGAGCCGTAGACCTCGTCCGTGGAGATGTGATGGAAACGGAAGCGATCCCGCTCCTCGCCCTTGAGGGCGCTCCAGTAATCGCGCGCGGCGGCCAGCATCCGGAACGTGCCGACGATATTGGTGCGGATGAAGGCGTCGGGCCCGTCGATGGATCGATCGACATGGCTTTCCGCCGCCAGATGCGTGACGATGTCGGGGCGGAAGGACGCCATCGCCTCCGCCACCTTCGCGCCGTCGCATATATCGGCCTGGACGAAGCGGTATCGCGGATTGGCGGCGACCCCCGCCACCGTCGAAAGCGTCCCGGCATAGGTGAGCTTGTCGAGATTGAGCACCTCATGCCCGCTGTTCGCGATCAGGTGGCGGATGAGCGCCGATCCGATGAAGCCCGCGCCCCCGGTTACAAGGATACGCATGGGCCGCTCCCTTGCCGGGGTCCGTGCACGACGCCGTTCTGCGCCAGCGGCGCGCCGCCGTCGAAGAAGAAGGGCGTCGCGATTTCGGACAGGGGCGGAAGGAAGGCGTCCCTGGGCGACAGATAGGGCATGATCCCGGCGGGCATCGGCCAGTCGATCGCGATGGCGGGGTCGTCCCAGCCGATCCCGCCTTCGCAATCGGGCGCATAGATGTCCGACACCTTGTAGGTGATCTCGCAATCTTCCTCCAGCGTCAGGAAGCCGTGGGCGAAACCGGCGGGCACGAAAAGCTGGTGGCCGTTGCGCGCGCTCAGTTCCGCGCCCAGCCATTGTCCGTAGCTGGGCGATCCGGTCCTGATGTCCACCGCCACGTCGAAGATGCGGCCCCTGATGCACCGGACGAGTTTCGCCTGCGCGTGGGGCGGCGCCTGGAAATGCAGGCCGCGCAGCGTGTAGGCGGCGCGCGAGAAGGAATGATTGTCCTGCACGAACCGGCAGGAAATGCCCAGACGGTCGAAGGCGGCCTCCGAATAAGTCTCGGCGAACCAGCCGCGGGCGTCGCTCCGCCGGACCGCCGGGATCAGGCTTGGCACGGTCATGTCCATGAAACGGCGCTCCATCAGCGGGTCCAGACGGCGGGCGGCGTTTCGGGCCGCGCCACGGGAAGGAGGATGTCGCCCATCGCGGCCGGCGGCATCGTGTCCGCCGCCACGATCCGCCGGACCTCCGGGGCCGCGGCCAGTGCCGCGAAATAGTCGATCGTCCGCTTCAGCCCCTCTGTCAGGGTGACCGATGGCGCCCAGTCCAGATCGGCCTGCGCGCGGCGGATGTCGGGGCGGCGCTGGCGGGGATCGTCCATCGGCAGGGGCTTGCGCACCAGCGGGGATCGCGATCCGGTGAGTTGCAGGATCGTCTCGGCCAGCTCCAATATGGTGAACTCGCCGGGATTGCCGATGTTGATGGGGCCGGTGACCGCTTCGCCGCTGTCCATCAGCCGCACCAGCCCGTCGACCAGATCGTCCACATAGCAGAAGGATCGCGTCTGCTGGCCGTCGCCATAGATGGTGATCGGCTGGCCCGCCAATGCCTGCATGATGAAGTTGGACACGACGCGCCCGTCCGCCGGGTCCATGCGCGGGCCGTAGGTGTTGAAGATGCGGGCGACCTTGATCCGCACGCTGCCTTCGCGATGATAGTCGAAGAACAGCGTTTCGGCGCAGCGCTTGCCCTCGTCATAGCAGGCGCGCGGTCCGATGGGGTTCACATGACCCCAATATTCCTCCGGTTGGGGGTGGACATCCGGGTCGCCATAGACCTCGCTGGTGGACGCCTGGAGGATCTTGGCGCCCGTGCGCTTGGCGAGGCCCAGCATGTTGATCGCGCCATGCACGCTGGTCTTGGTCGTCTGCACCGGGTTGATGCTGTATTGCAGCGGCGACGCGGGACAGGCGAGATTGTAGATCTCGTCCACCTCGACATAGAGCGGGATGGTGACGTCGTGCCGCATGAATTCGAAGCGGTCCCGCCCCAGCAGGCCGGTGAGGTTGCTCTTCGATCCGGTGAAGAGATTGTCGACGCACAGCACTTCATGCCCGTCGGCGACCAGCCGGTCGCACAGGTGCGACCCCAGGAATCCTGCCCCGCCGGTCACGAGGATTCGTTTCACTCCCTTGTTCATCGCGCCCATTCCTTTCCTTGGAGATCGAGACGTTCGTTGAGGATCGTGCGGGCCATCGCGCCCAGATAGCGGCGGGAAAAGCGCGCCATCGCGCCATAGTCGCGCCCCGGCCGGACCAGCGCGAGCAGGCTGAAGATCGCCCAGCGGCTGGCGTAGCCGGTGAAGAGGATCGCGTCATAGGCGATGCGCGCCGCCACGCCGCGCTCCCGGCGGAAGAAGAAGCGCGGCCCCTTGTAGACGCTGGCCAGCACCTCCATGGAGCGCTGGCGCGCGAAGCTCTGGCCGTGATGATGGGTGATCGTCTGCCGGGCCGAATAGAGCACCTGCCAGCCTTCGCGCGCGACGCGGTGGCACAGTTCCATATCCTCGCCGAACATGAAGAATTCGGGATGGAAGATGCGCGGCCCCACCGCCTCCCGCCGGAAGGTGAGCGACGCGCCCGACACCCAGTCGATGCGCCGGACGCCGGGCGGATCGTCGTCCAGATAGACGGCGGGCGGCGCGCAGCGTCGGGGCAGCATCAGCCCCAGGAACAGATAGTTCCACGCCAGGTTGCGCAGCGTCGGGAAGGCGCCGCCCGATGCGCGCTGGAAGCTGCCGTCGCTGTTGCGAAGCCGCGATCCCACGATGCCGATGCCGCGATCGCCGCCGATCGTCGCCAGCATCGACGCGATGGCGTCCGGGTCCGCCTCCGTGTCGGGGTTGAGCAGCATGACGAACGGCGCGTCCGTCGCTTCGTACCCAAGCTGGCATCCGTTCGCGAAGCCCAGATTGCCGCCGCTCTCGATCAGGCGGACCCAGGGGAACTCCCGCGCCACCATCGCCGCGCTGCCGTCGGCGGAGGCATTGTCGACGACGATGGTCTCGACCTCGCCCGGCTCCAGCCCCTCGCTGGCGGCGATGGCGTTCAGGCAATCGCGCAGCAGGTCGCGCACATTCCAGTTGACGATGACGATGGCGAGGCGCGGGGCGGTCATGGCATCAGGCTCCGGTAGAGATCGGCATAGGCGGGGCGGAGCGCGGACCAGCGATAGCGGGCCTGCGCATGGTCGCGCATCACGCGGCGGGCGCGTTCGTCGGGATCGGCGGCCAGCCGCTCCAGCAGCGCCGTCAGCGCGCCGGGTCGCCGCATGTCGATCCAGCAGGCGGGATTGGGGAGCAGCCAGCGGAAATGCGGCGCGTCATGGGTGATGACCGGCAGGCCCGCCGCCGCCGCCTCCACAAGGGCGAGGCCGAACGCCTCGAACGTCGCGGCGTGGGGCATGACGTCGGCCAGCGCGAACAATGCGCCCACCTCGCCCGAAGGCACATGGGTGACCCGCACCCTTTCCCCCAGCCGCGTGCGGGCATAATCCGGCAGGTCGGGATCGCCATGGTCGAGGCTGCCGTCGAGCCACAGCAGCGGATCGCCCTTCATCCGCGCCACCTCGTCGATCAGATGGTGCGTCCGCTTGTGCCCGCGATTGAGCGCGGCGACCGACAGGATGACGAAGCGGTCGGGTGCTATGCCGTGCCGCGCGCGCAGGGCGCGGCGGTCGAGCGATGTCGCGAACCGCTCCGGCCGGTAGCCGCAGGGGACGAGGCTCATATGATCGGACGGGTGCCCCTTCGCCACGGCGTCGGCCAGCGTGGCCCGCGAAATCTGGTGCAGATGATCGCAGGGGGGATAGTCGGCGGGGGGCATCGCCGTCCCCTCCGTATAGAGCATGCGGAATTTCAGCCTCAGCGCCCGGCGCAGATGGAACAGGACACGCGCCAGCGGCGGGTCGATCACATGAACGATGTCATGGCGGCCTGTGGCGATATGCGGCAGCATCGCCAGCGCGAAGGTCAGGCATTCAGCATGCATGGGCGTGCGCCCCATCAGCCGGTGCAGCGGCAGATAGCGGATCGCCCGCCCCCCGCGCGCGAGGAAGGGAAGGACGACCTCCTCCGCCGTCCGATCGCCCCCGCCCTTGAACAGGGTCATGGGAAATTCGCCGCGCATCTCGTCGAACAGGTCGCGGAACAGGCGCTCGAACCCGCGCTGGACCAGCCCGACGCCGGGACAGGCGATGGCGATGCGCGGAAGGGCAGGGGGGCTCATGCGCCGTCTCCCGCCAGGCTGCGACGCCGCCGCAGGTCCCGCCAGACCGGCGCCATCCTCCGCCGCATCAGCCGCGCGAGCAGGAGGATGAAGCCCAGCGAAAGCGTCCCCGCCGCGACGCCGCCGGGGAAGCTGCCCGCCAGCGGCGTGGCGTCGACGAGCCGGACCGCCAGCGCCGCTGCGGCCAGCAGGGCGGCGACCGGCCGCCAGTCGATCCGCGCGCCCGAAACCGCCTGTCCCATCCAGGAGACCGCCAGGCTGCCCAGCAGCAGTTCGACCAGCAGATAGCCGACGCCCGCGCCGATCACGCCAAGGCGCGGGACCAGCACGAACAGCGCGACGACCTGCGCCGCAAGCGACGCAAGGGTCAGCAGCATGGCCCGCCCCTGCCGCCCCGCGACGACGATCAGCGGCGACATGGCGGTGGTGACCGCCCGCGCCAGCAGCACCCAAGCCATCAGCCGCAGCAGCGGCGCGCCGCTCCGGAAATCGCCGCCCATCAGGCTCATCAGGAAGTCCGCCCCGCCATGGATGCCCGCGAACAGCGGCGCGGAGACGGCGACGGAAAGCAGCAGCGCGGCCTGCTGCGTCCGCTCCATTCCGGCGGGATCGCGCCGCCAGCCATGGGCGATCACGGGGAAGAAGGCGGTGTTGATGGCCTGCACGGCGATCAGGATGGGAAAGATGAACCGCGCCGCCGCCGCATAGATCGCGACGGCCTTGAGATCGAGCAGATGGGCCAGCAACAGCGGCGCGAGCGCGTCATAGAGCACCACCAGCAGGCCCGCGACGCCCAGCGGCAGCGCGCTGCGCGCCAGATGCCGCGCCGATGCGGGCGCTGCGGCGCGGCATGGCGGCGCCCAATGGATCGCCAGCGCGGCCTGCGCCAGCCGCGCCAGCGCGAAGGTCGCGATGAGGACGGGCAGGGGCGCCCGCATCAGGCTCGCCAGCGCCAGCAGCGGCAGCATCGCCGCCGTGCCCGCCAGCTCCGCCGCCATGTCCCGGTCCGGACGCAGGGCGAGGCGGAGCGCCGCGCGGGCCGGTTGCAGCAGGGCGCTCGCCCCGATCGCCACGCTTCCCGCGCAGCCCGCCAGGATCACCGGCCCGTCATAGCCCATGACGGCAAGGATCAGCGGCAGCGCCGCCGCCCCGGCCAGCCCCTGCATCCGCTTCGCGCGGGACAGGGCCGCCAGCAGCGTATCGCGCCGGTCCGGATCGCGGGCCGCGTCCCGCACCGCGATATCGGTCTGGCCGAAATCCACCAGCCATTCGAACAGGGCGACGATGCCGAGCAGCAGGGCATAGGCGCCGAAGCTTTCCGCCCCCGCGAGCCGCGCCACGCAGAGCGCCGCGACCATGCGCAGCAGCGAGAGGGCGATGCGTCCCGCCACCAGCGCGGCGCTGTTGCGGAAAAGGCTGGCTCCGCTCATGGCCTTGCCCCTGCCCCGCCGCGCGGTCCGTTCATCCGCTGCCAGCAGCGGGCGGCGGCGATGATCGCCGCGGCGATCCAGAACAGCCGCGCGCCGGGCATCTGGCGCAGGAAGAAGCTGCCGAAGCCGTCGACCATATTGGCGCAGATGCCCGCCATCGCCCCGATGCTGAGCGCGTGAAGCAGCGGGTCGGCGCAATCCCGCGCATTGCGCAGGCCCGTCAGCAGCACCGTCGCCAGCATGGCGAGGAAGCAGGCGAGGCCGATCGTGCCCTGTTCCGCCCATATGAGTAGATAGATGTCGTGCACCACCGGCCAGTTCGCGCCGAAGGTCCGGGTCAGCCCTTCCGCGCCGCCATATTCGGTGCGTCCGGGCAGATGATAGACGAAGCTGTTGAGGCCCACGCCCAGCAGCGGATGGTCCTTCACCATGCCCCAGGCGACGCCCATCCATTCCCAGCGGAAATCGACCGCGCCGGGATCGCTCTGGGTGAAGCGGCGCACGATGGCGGGCGCGGCCGCCAGCGCGGCGGCCAGGCCCAGCACGAGCGTCCCCGCCGCCGTCGCCATCGCGCGCCGCCGCGACCGCCGGTCGCGCAGCATGAGGAAGATGACGATGGGCGCGGCCAGCGCGAAGGACAGCCAGCCCGACCGCGACAGGGTCAGCAGCAATGCCAGCAGCGCCGTCCCCAGCACCCCCGCCACCGCCAGCTTGCGGGGCGGCGAAAGGCGCGTCATCAGCATGGCCAGCAGCATCGGCGCGACGAGGGCGATAAACCCCGCCAGCATGTTGGGATGGCCCAGCAGCCCGCCGATGCGGAAGGTCGCGCCGCCGTCCATATACGTGGCCTTGTTCGCATATTCGAGCGTGGTCATCGTCGCCTCGCCCAGCATCTGAAGGCCGATGTCGCCCTTCTTCGCGAATTGCAGGATGCCGACCGCCGATTGCAGCAGCAGGCCGCAGCACAGGGCGGCGAAGAGGTGCAGGAACTTGCGCACCCGCACCAGCTCGTTCACCAGCAGCAGGAACAGGGCGAGCGATTTCGCCATCTGCGCCGTCTCCATCAGCGCCAGTTGCCGCATCGGCGCGACGACGGCGGACAGCAGGCCCAGCGCGATCATCGCGCTCCACCACGCGGCCACGGGCGGAAAGCGCAGCCGCCCTTCGCCCCGCATCCGGTCGCGCAGTTGGAAGAGGGCCAGGGCGACGAGGAAGAAGTCGACGATCTCGATGGAATAGGCGCCCGCGCCGCCCATGTGCGGCATGGGGTGGAAGCGCTTGGCGATGCCCAGCGGCGCGGTGAGGCCCACGCCCCACAGGCAGGCGAGGCGCAGATTGCCGCACGCCCACAGCGCCGCCGTTCCTCCGGCCGCGGCGAACGCCATCAGCGCGGGTCCCCGCCCGGCCGTCGCCCCCGCCACGATCGTCAGCGCGCCGGCGCCCGCCGCCAGGCAGGCGATGACCGCCGCCCCCCTTGCCGACTGTCGTCGCCCGGAACGGTCGTGGGACAGGAAAAGCGCGCGCCCGTCAGGCGTCATGCCGTCCCCCTTGCCGACTGTCGTCGCCCGGCGCGGGCGGCACGGTCAGGATCAGGCCCAGATCGTGGATGCCGTTCGACCGGAAGGCGGTGCGCGCGGCGGAAAGGCTGTCCATGCGCGACCGCCCTTCCTCCGCCAGCACCAGCACGAAATCGGCGCGGGCCGCCATGGCGAGGTTGCGCGTATCGGCGGTGATCGCGCGCTGCTGGATCAGCACATGGTCGAAACGCTCCGCCAGGAAGGGGAGGATGGCGGCCATGTCCTCCGGACGGCTCGCGCCGGGGCGCAGTCCCGCTCCCAGGATGAACAGGGAAGGGCGGCTCAGCGCATGGATCATCTCCAGCGTCGCCCACTGGTCGTGCGCGCAGGCCTCCGACAGGCCGGGCTGCCCATCCACGCCCAGCACCGTGCCGATCCCGTCCTCGGCCAGCGTGGCGTCGACGATCAGCAGCCTTCCGCCCAGCTCGTCCTGCATGATCGCGGACAGCATCAGCATCGCTTCATTGGCGGTGCCCATGCCGCACACCGCGCTGACGAGCAGCGTGCGGAGCGGTGTGCCGCGCCTTTCCCCCGCGACGCGCCGCACCAGATAGCGATAGCTGCGCGACGCCACCTCCCGCGGCGGGGCCAGCGCCCCCAGCGAACGGTCCGCCGCCGTTCCGATTTTTCGTATTTTCCGCATAAGGGCCGCGCCGGCTCCCAGCGCGCGGCGGATGATTCGCGGCGGGGTCCGATCGCGCGAATCGGTGGCGGCGGGGCGCGCGGATGGTTTCCGCGATGCCGCGCCGCGCCAGGCGGCGGCATGAAAATTCGCGTTCGCGCGCAGCGGATCGCGGGCCGCTCCTGCTGCCCGCGCGGCGCGCCACACGATCCTGTAGCCGCGCGGCACCCGCGACCATGGCGTGTCCGCACGGCGCACGAGTTCGCGGCTGCAATGCAGGCAGCGGGAAAATCCGACGCCTTCATTCCACACGACCGCGGGGTTCACCCGGTGCAGGCCCAACGCACATAACATGGGGATCGACGCTCCCTTTCACGCTTTATTCCGCGCTTTAACCAAGGCGGAAATGACGAATACTCGTCGAATCAAGTATTGATGGGATAGGATATATTACTTTCCGCATTCTTACCGATCAACACATGTAAAAACGAATGTGTCAAAAACGGACACTCGGTAAGAATATGGTTACTAAATGTGTTTTAGCTTCTGGTGTGAGGTAAGATGAGAATGTGATTCGAAAATTCAGTTATGAATATTATCAGAGTTTCTCACCTATATTTTGCGTAAAATACATATTTTATGTACTCGATTACGCAAAAGGTACGTCTGGGAGTGGTTGAGGGATGCCGATACAGGGGTCGGACGCGGATTTCAGGACGAGCGGGATATTCCAGCAATATGGAGCGATCCTCGTCCGGCTGTGCCGGATCGTGGACACGCTGCTCATCGTGCTGGCGATGCTGCTGTGCGTGCGGGCGGTCTGGCCCTCTCCGCGCGAAGCCGTGGTGGATGCGCTGCTATGCGTCGCGGTGCTGGAATTCACCGCCTCCTTCTTCCATCTCAGCCGGTCCTGGCGGGTCGTGCGCCTCCGGCACGAGATCGCGGACCTCGGCTCCTACTGGACGATCAGCTTCCTCGCCCTGCTGGGCCTGTTCTGGCTGCTGGGCGACCTTCCCTTCGCGCGGATTTCCGAATGGCTGCCGGTCATGACGGCCTGGTATGCCGCCGCGCTGGCCGCCATTATCCTGTTCCATCTCGCCGTTCGCATGGGGCTGCGCTATTATCGCGCCTTCGGTCACGACCACCGCAACGCCGCCTTCATCGGCGCGACCGAGACCGCCGAACGCCTGCAAGCGGTCTTCGCGCGGCAACGCTGGATGGGCATCCGCTCGCTGGGCGTGTTCGACGACCGGCAGCCGGGCGACGACCGGACGGCCGCCATCCCGGCCGACCAGATGCGCGGGTCGGTCGACGCGCTCTACGATCTGGCGCGGCAGGGCGCGGTGAGCCGCATCTACGTCACCCTGCCCATGGCGGCCGAACAGCGCATCAAGGCCATTATCGACCGTTTCGGCGACACCACCGCCTCCATCTATTATTGCCCGCCGCTGTTCCGGCTGGACCTGGTGGGCGCGCGCTGGGACGATGTGTACGGCCAGCCCGTCGTCAGCGTCGTCGAATCCCCGTTCGAAGGCTATTCGCGCATCGTCAAGCGGATCGAGGACATCGCGCTGACCCTGCTGGCGCTGCCGTTCCTCCTGACCGTCACGGCCATCGTCGCCGTCGCGATCAAGCTCGATTCGCCGGGGCCCGTCTTCTACCGCCAGCTTCGCTACGGCCTCGACGGCAAGCCTTTCCGCATCTGGAAGTTCCGCAGCATGCATGTGTCGGACAGCGACCATTTCGTGCAGGCGCGGCGCGGCGACAACCGGATCACGCGGGTCGGCGGCTTCCTGCGCCGGACCTCGATCGACGAGCTGCCGCAATTCCTGAACGTGCTGCGGGGCAATATGTCCGTCATCGGGCCGCGCCCGCACCCCATCGCGCTCGACGAATCCTTCCGCCCGGTCATCCGCCGCTATTCGGTGCGGCACAAGATCAAGCCGGGCATCACCGGCCTGGCCCAGATCAACGGCTGGCGCGGCGAGACCGAAACGCTCGACAAGATGGAGCAGCGGGTCGTCCACGACATCGAATATCTGCGCCGCTGGTCGCTCTGGCTCGACCTCAAGATCCTCGCCCGCACCGTGCTGGTGCCCTTTGCCGACCGGAACGCCTTCTGATGCGCGGCCGTGTCTCCCTTGCCCTCGCGGCGCTGCTGGCCGGCTGCGGCGCGGCCGATCCCGCGCCGGAACCGCCGCCCGCCGCGGCGGGATGGACGGTCAGCCGCCATGCGCCGGTGATCCCGGCCGGATCGCTGCGTCCGCAAGCGCTGTGGAACGATCCCAGCCTGTTGCGGACGGACGAGGGCTATGTCCTCTACATGACCAGCAGCACCGGCGAGCCGTTCAAGCCGCCCGTCCTGCCGTTCCGCGCCACCTCGCCCGACGGGCGGCGCTGGACCCTCTCGCCCGCGACGCCGCTGCTGTCGCCGGAGGGCGGCCCCTATGCCAGCATCGAAACGCCCAGCGTCGCGCGCTTTCGCGGGCGTTACTGGATGGCCTTCACCGGCATCTACCCCGATCCCGATCCTTCGCCCATGGCCATCGGCCTCGCCATATCGCCGGACGGCATCGACTGGCGGATCGCGCAATGGACGCTGCTCCGGGCATCGGGCGGCGCGACCGACTGGAACGGCTATCTGGTGGGCGAGCCGGGGCTGGCGGTGCTGGGCGATCGGCTGTTCCTCTATTTCTCCGCCGTGGGCGGGCGCGAGGGAGGCGGGCCGCCGCTCCAGTCCATCGGCCTTGTCACCTCGACCGACGGCGTCCGGTTCAGCGCGCCGCGCCAGGTGCTGCGGCAGGGGCCGCTCTATCCGGCGGCGCAGGGCTATGCGGGCTATTCCTCCCCCGCCGCGCTGGCGCGGGACGGCGGCATCGACCTCTTCTATTCGGTCGCCCATGTCCGCAAGGGCGCGGACCCCGAATGGCAGCAGGCGGCGATCCATCATGCCCGCTCGGCGGATGGCGACGCGCCGTTCGTGGAGGACAAGGCGCCCGTCCTCACCCGGCGAAGCACGGACTGGACGGATGGCGAGATTCTCGCGCCCGCGCCGCTGGTCGACGGAACCGACCTGCAACTCTGGTTCGCGGGCCATGTGGCGAACGCAAAGCTCGCGCCGCTGATCCGGCGCGGCTTCAGCGGCCCGGAATTCGGCATCGGCATCGCCACCCTTCCCCTCGAACAGTTCGATCGCACCATGAAAGGAACCGCCAGATGAAGGTTGTCATACTCTGCGGGGGCCAAGGCATCCGGGCCTTCCCCTTCACCACCTATCTGCCCAAGCCGATGCTGCCGCTCGGCGGAACGCCCGTGCTGGTGCATGTCATCAAGAATTTCATCCGGCAGGGCTTTCATGAATTCATCCTGGCGGCAGGATACCGGCAGGATGTCCTCCACGATTATTTCGAGGGGAAGGACATCGGCGCCCATATCGAGATCGTGGATACCGGTGAGGAAGCCGATACCGGCCGCCGCATCTATAATTGCCGCCACCTGATCGACGGTCCGTTCATCGCCACTTATGGCGACGGGCTGTCGGACGTGTCGCTGCACGATGTCATCGCCTTCCACCGCGGCCATGGCGCGCGGCTGACGATCACCTCCGTCCCCATGTATTCGCAATATGGCGTGCTGTCGGTCGCGGAGGACGGGGCCATCGACCGCTTCGTCGAAAAGCCGCTGATCCAGGATTACTGGATCAACGCGGGCTTCATGGTGATGGAGCCGGCGATCTTCGACGACTGGAACGGCGAAAATCTGGAGCGGGACATCATCCCGCCGATGATCGCCCGGCGCGAAGCCTTCACCTATCGCCATGACGGTTTCTTCAAGTCCTTCGACTTCTACAAGGACGTGGTCGAAATGGACGAGGTCATCGCGGAAGGCCAGCCGCTGCCATGGATCGCGGCCCCGATGCAGGAGCGCGCGGCATGAGCTTCTGGAAGGGCAAGACCTGCCTCGTCACCGGCGCGACCGGCTTTCTGGGCGGATCGCTGGTCGCCGAACTGCTGGCGCAGGGGGCGGAGGTCGTCGCGCTGGTCCGCGACATGGTGCCCCAGTCCCGCTTCCAGTCGACCGATCTCGCCGGCCGGGCCAAGGTCGTGCGCGGCGCGCTGGAGGATTATGACGTGATCGAGCGCGCGATCAACGAATATGCCGTGGACACCGTCTTCCACCTCGGCGCGCAGGCGATCGTGGGCGTGGCGAACCGCAATCCCCTCTCCACCTTCGAGGCGAACATCAAGGGGACATGGGTGCTGCTGGAGGCGTGCCGGCGCGTGGGGACCGTCGAGCGCATCGTCGTCGCCTCCTCCGACAAGGCCTATGGCGACCATGAAGTCCTGCCCTATCGGGAGGACTTCGCCTTGCAGGGGCGGCATCCCTATGACGTGTCGAAAAGCTGCGCCGACCTGATCGCGCTGTCCTACGCGCAGAGCTACCGCCTGCCCGTCACCATCACGCGATGCGGCAACCTGTTCGGGCCGGGCGACCTCAACGTCAACCGCATCGTGCCGGGCACCTGCCTCGCCGCCATCGACGGGGAGCGCCCGGTGATCCGCTCGGACGGGTCGCCGGTGCGCGACTATGTGTTCGTGGAGGACATCGTGCGCGCCTATCTGCTGCTGGGCGAGCATATGGGCGACGCGGGGATCGTCGGGCGCGCCTTCAACTTCGGCACGGGCGAGCCGGTCAGCGTGCTCGACCTTACCCGGCGGACGCTGGCGGCGGCGGGGCGGGCCGATCTGGAACCCGATGTCCGCAACAACGCCCATGGCGAGATCCAGGCGCAATATCTCTCGTCCGACCTCGCGGCGGAAAAGCTCGGCTGGGCGCCGGCCGCGCGGCTGGACGAACGGCTCCGGCAGACCTTCCTCTGGTACAGGGACCACCGCCATTTTTTCTGAGCGCGTCTTCGTCGGCATCCCCACCTATAACCGCCCCGATTTCGTGCGGGACGCGGTGGAAAGCCTGCGTATCCAATCCTTCGCCTGGTTCCGCGCCGTCGTCAGCGACAATTGCTCTCCGGGCGGCGCGGGGGAAGAGGTCCGCGCCTTCGTGGAGGGCCTGGGCGATCCGCGCTTCCGCTTCGTGCAGCAGCCGGAAAATCGCGGCGAATATGGGCAGGGCCGCTATCTGCTGGCGGCGGCGGGGAACGCCGAATATTTCTGCATCCTCCACGACGACGACCTGCTCGCCCCCTATTATCTGCAACGGGCGGTGGCGGCGCTGGACGCTTCGCCCGGCTGCGCGCTGTTCGTCGCCAATCCCTGGCTGCTGGACGAGACGGGCCGCGCGTCCCAGCCGCAGACGATGGACTATCACCGCCGGCACGGCCGGTGCCGCCGCGAAGCAGGACCCTTCCCGGTGCTCGACACCCATATGGAAAGCGGCTTCACCCCCATTTCCGGCACGCTGTTCCGCACGGCGGCGCTGCATGCGTCCGGTTTCGTCGATGCCGATTGCCACGGCAATTTCCCGTTCGAACTCAATATCTTCACGCGGCTGGGGGATGTCGGGGCGACGGGCTGGTTCGATCCCGACCTGCTCGTCGGTTTCCGCTTTCATGCGGGGTCGCTCCGCAACACGCTGGGCCTGATGCACAATCCGGCGGTCGTGGGGACGATGCTGCGCATCCTGGAACGGCGGCGCTATCGGGGCGCGCCCGAACGGCGGCGGCGCGCCATCGTCGCCCGGCTGCACCGCGCCTGGGCGCAGATGCGGCTGGAAGAGGGCGATGTCCGCGCGGCGCGGCAGGCCGTGCGCCACGCCTGCGCCGTCAATCCGCTGTCCCCCCGCGCCTGGTGGATGCGCGCGCGCCTTTCCCTCCGCCCGCCCCGCGCCTTTCCCACGGAAGGAACGTCGTCTTGAAACATCTTGTCCTTGCCGCGCCGCTGATGCTGCTGTGCGCCTGCGCGGGCAGCCTGAAGGAAGCGCGCACCGTCGCCGCCGCGCCCGATGTCATCCGCTCTACAGCGCGTTATGAGCGGGCCTATCTCCTCGCGCCGGGCGACATGGTGGAGGTGCTGGTCGACCGGATGCCCGAACTGTCCCGCACCGCCACCATCCGCCCGGACGGCATGGTGACGCTGCCCAAGACGGGGGACATCCGCCTTGCCGGGCTTGCGCCGATGGACGCGGCCCGGTCGGTGCGGCAGGCGCTGCTGCCACGGGTCATCGATCCGCAGGTCACGGTGGCGGTCACCAATCCGCGCGAGGCCCGTGTCTTCGTCGCCGGGGAAGTGAACCGCCCCGGCGCGGTTCCCCTGCGCGACGCGCCCACCGCCGCGCAGGCGATCGTGCTGGCGGGCGATCTGGGCAAGGCCGCCGCGCATGGCAATGTCGCGCTCATCCGGCTGGACGATGCGGGGCATCTGACCGCCCATATCCTGCACACGCAGGCGAAGGGCCATGCGGGCCTGCTCTTCACGCTCCAGAACCTGCCGCTGCAACCCGACGACGTGATCGTCGTGCAGGAAAGCGGCGCCGCGCGGTTCGGCCGCTTCATCCAGAATTATGTCAACGCGCCCTTGGGCGGCCTGACTCAGCTCATTGCGCCCTATGTGCAGTTGCGGCTGTTGCAGGAAATCAACCGTGACTGATCCGCATGCCCTGCCGATGGCCTCCGCGCCACATGCCGAAGCCGTGCCCTACCGCCCGGAAGCGGACAGTTTCGACTTCCGCCGCGCGGGGCGGATCGTGCGGCTGGCGATGGCGGGGCACCGGCGGCTGATCGTGGCGGTGACGGCGCTGACGCTGGCGCTGGTGACGCTCTACATCCTCGTCTGGCCGCCGGTCTATTCGGCCAGCGTCACGCTGTCCGCCGTGCCGGACGACGACCGCCAGCGCGAGAGCTTCTACGACAGCTGGGCGGTCTTCCGCCGCAACGCGCTCAAGGACGAGAGGGTGCTGCTGACCTCCGGCCCGGTGTTGAAGCAGGTCATATCCGATCTCGATCTGCGCTATGAGGATGTCTACCATCCGCCGCTGCGCTACCTCACCTATCTGTGGACGCAGTCCTGGCCGGGGCAGGCGTGGCGCGCGACCAAGGATTTCCTGCGCCCGCGCCAACCGTCCCGCTATGTCCCCACGCAGGAAGAGGTCGACCGCGCGCGCACGCTCGACGATTTCCGCACCGGCGTCGCGATGATCCCGGTGGCCGACAGCAATATCGGCCTGCTGACGGTGCGCGGCCCTTCGCCCCGCGTCGCTGAGATCGCGGACAAGGTCGCCGCCACCTACATCGCCCAGCGCCGCCGCCGCTTCGCCGACGAAGCGCATCAGGCCTATGCCGCCCTGCAAGCGGAAACGGAACGGGCGCACCGCGACCTGCGCGCGCTCGAACAGCGGATGGAGCGTTACTACACGCAGAACGACATGCTGCTGATGTTCGAGAAGGACAAGATCGAGGTCGGCCAGCTCCTCCAGCAGCAGCAGGGCGTCGACGACAAACGCGTCGCCATCGCCGAAACCCAGCGGGAACTGTCGGTCGTCGCGGGGCAGCTGGCGCGCGAAGGCAGCACCATCGTCGCATCGCGGCTGGTGCAGGACAATCCGGTCGCCGCCGCGCTGCGGCAGGAAAGGGCGAAGCTGGTCGCGGCGCGCGATTCCATGCTGCTCCGCTACCGTCCGGACTCCCCGGACGTGCGCGACATGAACGACCAGATCGCTGCCATCGAAAAGCAGCTTGCGGCCGAGCCGCAACAGGGCGTGCAGCAAACCAACATCGCCCGCAACAGCGGCCATGACGCGTTGCGCGCCCGCAAGGCCGCGCTGGAAGCGAAGCTGGCGGCGGACAAGGCGGGCCTGGTCGCGCTTTCCGCCGAAGTCGAGGCGCGCCGCCAGCAGATCGACCGCATCCCGCAGAAGATGAAGGACAGCCACGACCTCAGCCGCGCCCATGACATATTGGAAAAGACCTATCTGGCGTTGCAGGACAAGCTGATGACGGCGGCGGTGACGGCGGCGACGGCCCAGTCCGCGCCGTCCGCCATCCAGGTGGTGGAAGGCGCGTCCCTGCCCGACAAGCCCGACGCGCCCCGGACCAAGCTGCTGCTGGTCGCCGCCATCGTCGTCGGGATCGGATCGGGCATCGCCTCGGCGGTCGTGCTCGACCTCCTCCAGAACCGCGCCAACCGCTTCCGGCTGACGCAGCCCGATTCTCCCTTCCCGCTCCTCGCCATCGTCGAACAGGATCGCGCCCATGCGCGGCGGCTGTTCGAACAATGATCGGTTCTTTCCAGAAGAAAGGCGTCCTTTCATGAAATATCACATCATCAGCGCCACCCGGTCTCTCGGCCTGTTGCCGGTGCTCGATCGCATGACCTTCCTGCACAAGAGCGCGAAGGCGGCGCGCGGCAATCGCGCTTTCCTGGCGAGCCGCCCCGACTTCGCGGTGCCGCCCGCCGACCTGGCCTTCGACGCCTATAACAAGGTGGACTGGGCGGACTATCACGATATGGGGCTGCGCCATGCGGGGCTGTTCGCGCGGCTCATCCGGGAAAGGCTGCCCGCCCATCCCGCGCCCGCCATCCTGGAATGGGGCTGCGGTCCCGGCCGTTTGATCCGGCACATGGCGGCGCTGATGCCGGACCGGGCGCCGCGCATCGTCGGCACCGATTACAATCCGGCGACGATCGACTGGTGCCGCGACCACCTTCCCGACATCGAGTTCGCGCTGAACGGCCTCGCCCCGCCCTTGCCCTTTCCGGACAACAGTTTCGACGCGACCTATAATTTCTCGGTCTTCACCCATTTGTCGGAGGAAATGCACGAAGCCTGGGCGCGCGAACTCTATCGGGTGCTCAAGCCCGGCGGCATGATGATCGCGACCACCCATGGCGACCATTATCGCTATCTGCTCACGCGCAGGGACGAGGCCGACGCCTATGATAGCGGCCGGATCGTCACGCAAAGGCGGTTCAGGGAAGGGAAGAAATGGTTCTTCGCCATCCATCCGCCCGCCTATGTGCGGAACACGCTGCTGGCCGGCTTCAAACAGGTGGAGCAGGTTCCGCCCGATGCCGCCGCGGACATGACGCAGGATGTCTGGCTGGGGTTCAAGCCCCATGACTGACGCATCCCGCCCGCTCCGCATCGCGATCATCGGCGATCGCGGCATCCCCGCCCGCTACAGCGGTTTCAGCACGCTGGTGGAGGAACTGGCCGTCGGGCTGGTGCGCGATCACGGCATGGACGTCACCGTCTACTGCCGGAACCAATATTATGAGGAAAGGCCCGCGCGTTTCAAAGGCGTGCGATGCCGTTACCTGCCCGCGCCCGGCGGCAAGAGCTTCGAAAGCATCGTCCACAGCAATCTCGCCGTTCTGGACGCCAGCCTGCGCCGTTTCGATCTGGTCTTCGTGGTGGACCCCGGCAACGGTCCCTTCATCGTGCCGCTCAGGCTGCGCGGCGTCCCTGTCCTGATCCACACCGACGGGCTGGGCTGGCAAAGGCGCAAATGGAGTCCGCTGCAACAGCGCTATTATAAATGGTCGGAATGGGTGAGCGCGCGGCTGGCGTCATGGCTGGTCACCGATTCCCGGGCGATGCAGCTTTACTATCGCGATGAATATCGGGCCGGCTCCACCTATATTCCCTATTCCGGCGAAGTCGGCGATGCGCCGGACCTTGCGGCGCTCGCCCGGTTCGGCGTGACGCCCGGCCAATATTATCTGGTGGTCGCCCGGATGGAGCCGGAAAACAATGTCGACCATATCATCCGCGAATATCGCCTGTCGGGTGTGAAGCATCCGCTGGTCGTGGTGGGATCGGTCCCCTATGAAAGCGATTATGCCCGTGCCGTCGCGGCCGAGGATGACGGACAGGTGCGCTGCGTCGGCGGCGTCTTCGAATCCGCCGCGCTCAACGCGCTCTACCGCCATTGCGCCGCCTATCTGCACGGGCATGAGGTCGGCGGCACCAATCCCAGCCTGTTGCGCGCGATGCACTGGGGGGCGCCCTGCGTCCCCATCGACGTGGTGTTCCATCGGGAAAATGTCGGCCCGGACAATCCCTATTTCAGCAAGGCGCGCGGTCACCTCGCCGCCATCCTCGCCGATCTGGACGCCCGCCCCGACAGGCGCGCCGCCCTGGGCCGCGCCGCGCAGGCCCGCGCGGAGGCGGCCTTCCGCTGGGATGCGGTGGTGGATGGCTATGCGGGCCTGTTCCGGCGGATGCTCGACCTCAAGGCGTCGCGGACCCGCCCGTCATCCGACCGGATCGGCGAAATGTACCGGCCCGACCGGTTCGCTGCATCCCCGGACCTCCCTGCAAGGACGGCATGAAGATCCTGCATGTCTTCAACCGCCACCGGGGCGGCGGGGGCTCGGACAATGCGTGGGACTCCACCATCGCCCTGTCGCGGCGGCGCGGCCTGTCGGTCGACTGCTTCGAACGGGACAGCCGCGCGCTGCCGCCCGGGATTCGCGGCCGGCTGACGGCCTTCGCCAACGGCCTGTACGCGCCGGGCGCGCTGCGGTCCTTCGCCGCGCGGCTGGACCGGGACCGGCCCGACATCGTGCATACGCATGAACTCTATCCGCTCATCGGCCCGTGGATATTCGAACTCTGCGCGCGCGCGGGAATCCCGGTCGTCCATAGCTGCTACGACTTCCGCATCACCTGCGCGGTCGCCACGCATCATGACGGACGAACCCTGTGCACCCGCTGCACCGATCGCGGGGCGCACCATGCGCTGCTGCGCGACTGCCGGAACAATCCGCTGGAAAGCGCCGCCTTCGCCTTGCGCCATGCCCTCGCGGCCCGGCGCGATTTCTATCGCCGTCATGTCAGCCGGTTCATCGTCCTGACCCCGTTCAGCCGGGACTGGCTGCATGAACGCGCCCATATCCCCCTCGACCGGATCAGCATCAACGAATGCGTCATCCCCGCCGCGCCGCGCCCGGTCGATCCGGCGAAGGGAGGATATTTCGCCTTTGCCGGCCGCTTCGTCCCGGAAAAGGGTCTCGACATCCTTCTGGAAGCGGCCCGCATGGCGCAGGTGCCCGTTCATGTCGCGGGCCCGGCCGGCTGCGATCCGGCCCCGCTGGTGCGGCAGGGGGTTCCGGCGACGATCACGCGGGACGCCGACATGCTGGCGCAGGTCTATCGCGGCGCCCGCGCGCTGGTGGTGCCGAGCCTCTGGTTCGAAACCTTTGCGATCGTCGCCGCCGAAGCCATGGCGCATGGCGTGCCGGTCATCGCGTCCCGCATCGGGGCCCTGACCGACACGGTGCGGGAAGGGGAGACCGGCCTGCATTTCAGGCCGGGCGACGCCGCCGATCTGGCGCGGCAGCTGCGGCGCATGTGGGATGATCCGCAACTGTGCCGCGCTCTTGGCAAGGCCGCCTATGCGGATGTCCAATCGCGGTTCGACGAGGACGCGCATTTCGACCGGCTGATGCAGGTGTACCGGACTGTCGCGAGGCCATCGCGCAGGAGCGCGTGAGCGCCGCGACGCCGCGGCTCAGGTCAGCACCAGTACCCTGGCGTCCGCGCCGTGGGAGGATTTGACGACGACATTGCCCGCCATGTTCACGCATTCGATGTCGATCTTCGCTTCGCCCACCGGCAGGCCGCGCAGCGTCAGCGTGTCGAGGAAACCCGGCAGCGTCGGCTCGATCAGCCGCACCTGATGCGCGTCGGTGTCGAAGCGCAGCCCCAGGCTCGCCTGGATGAGGAACAGCGGGGCGGCGGCCGACCAGGCCTGCGGGCTGCATGCGACCGGATAGAAGGTCGGCCCCTGCGACCGCCTGCGGGGAAAGCCGCAGAAGAGTTCGGGCAGCCGCATCTGGTCGACATAGGTGGCGGCGGCGAACAGCCCCTCGAAGATCCGCGCCGCCTCCTGCCGATGGCCATAGCGCGAAAAGCCCGCCGCGATCAGCGCATTGTCATGCGGCCAGATCGATCCGTTATGATAGCTCATCGGATTGTAGCGCGCTTCGGTCGAGGCGATGGTGCGGATGCCCCAGCCGGAAAAGGAGGCCGGGGCCATGAGCGATCGCACCACGTCGGCCGCCCGATCCTTCCGCGCCAGCCCCGCGAAGAGCACATGCCCGGCATTGGAAGATCGGACCCGGCAGGGCCGCTTCTGCCCGTCGAGCGCCAGCACATAGGTGCCCAGCGCCTCGTCGAAAAAGGCCGTATCGAACGCCTCGCGCATCCATTGCGCGCGTTCCCTGTAATGCTCCGCCCGTTCCGCATCCCCCAGCCGGCCGAAGATCAGCGCGGCCGCGTTCCATGCGCCGAAGACATAGGCCTGCACCTCCGCCAGCGCGATCGGCCCCTGCGCGATGGTTCCATCGGCGTGGAAGATGGAATCATGGCTGTCCTTCCAGCCCTGGTTGACCAGGCCCTCGTCGGTCAGCCGGCCATATTCGACGAAGCCGTCGCCGTCCCTGTCGCCATAGGCGTCGATCCAGTTCAGCGCCGCGTCGATATGATCCCGGATCGTCCGGAGGAAGGACAGGTCGTCCGTCCGCTCCAGATAGGCGCCCGCCAGCATCACGAAGAGCGGCGTCGAATCGATGCTGCCATAATAATGGCGGAACGGCACCTCGCCCAGTTCCGCCATTTCGCCATGGCGCACTTCATGCAGGATCTTGCCCGGTTCGGCATCGGCCGCCGGATCGAAGCCCGTCGCCTGGTGCGCCGCCAGATAGCCCAGAACGCCCCGGCTGATCGCCGGATCGAGCCAGAGCGTCTGGATCGCGGTGATGATCGCGTCGCGGCCGAAGATCGTGCTGAACCACGGAATCCCGGCATAGGGATAGGGGCCGTATTCCGTATCCGTCGACAGCATGGCGATGTCCGCGACGGCCCGGCGCGTCACTTCGTTGAACAGCTGGTTGGACGACCGGATGGAGGCTCCGCGCGTCAGCGCCTGCCGCGATCCCTGCATCGCTTCGCGCAGGGATTTGAGGAAGCGCTTGGGAAGCTCCTCTTCCGCCTGTTCGGCGATGCAGCCGATCCGCATGAAGATGGCGCACCGTTCCCCCGGCGACAGGGCGATGTCGAACAGGGCTTCGCCCGCCGTCAGCGATTGGGGCAGGGGATCGAACTCGATCTGCGTCACCCGCTCCAGCTCGTCGCGTCCGCGATAGCGCAGGCACACGGTATCGGCCTGTATCTCCGGCTCCAGCATCGTGCCGCGCCGCAGGCGCACGGTTCCGCGGATTTCGAACAGGTCGCGGAAATCGGCGTCGAAGCCGATCCCCACGGTCATGCCGCGGGCCTGCTTGTCGAAATTGCGGATGGTGATGCGCTCATAGACCGCGCTCTTCCACAGGAAGCGGCTGCGGCGCAGGTGGATGAGGTCATGCTCGACCTCCACCGCGCCGTCCGGCCCGATGAAGTCGGGGTTGGCGAGGTCGCAGGTCAGCATCGTATTGTCGTCCCGCAGGCTCGAACTCAGCAGGATCGGGCGCTGCCCGTTCACCGTCAGGAACAGGTGGGACAGGTGGCGCGTGTCGCGATGATAGAGGCCCTCCGGACTGCCCGGCCCGGAAATCGCGTCTCCGCTATGGTCGAACACGGCGAAGCTGTCGCCATGCTTCAATGTGCGCGGACGGCGTTCGTGCAGCGAAGCGGTGGCGGGAATGAAGAACTGGGTGTTCATCTGCGACAGGCTTTGTTCCAGCCCCGCCTTCATCCTGTCATCGGTTTGCGGCTGGACGGATGATGCCATGGCTTTTCCTCATGCGACGATTTGCAGACCGGCTTCCTCCCCGCGCGGCCGCCACAGGGGGGGCGTTTCCATCCGGGCGCCGGGTAGGCCACGATAGAGCGATATATAGTCGCTCGCCATGCGCTGCGCAGTGAAACGTGCATCAAATGCGGCGCGGACCCGCCGGCGGTCCAGATCGTCCAGCCGCGCGACCGCCGCGACCGCCTCGTCCTCGCTCTCGACGATGAAGCCGGACACGCCGTGCTCGATGATCTCGGGCACCGATCCGCAGCGGAAGGCGATGACCGGCGTGGCGCAGGCCATGGCCTCGATCATGACGAGGCCGAAGGGTTCGGGCCAGTCGATCGGGAAGACCAGCGCCCGCGCCTGTCCCAGGAATTGCGCCTTCTGCCGTTCGTTGATCTCGCCGATGAAGCGGACATTGGGGTAGCGCTCGACCAGGGGCGCGATCTCCTTTTCCCAATAGGCCCGGTCCACATTGTCGATCTTCGCCGCGATGCGCAGCGGCAGGCCGGACCGGGCGGCGATGCGGATCGCGCGGTCGGGGCGCTTTTCGGGCGAAATGCGCCCCAGAAACGCCAGATAGCCCTCGCCCGGCCCCCATGACGGCGGCAGCAGGTCGGCGGGCAGGCCGTGATGGATGGTGCGCGCCCAGTTGACGGGCGGCATCGGCAACCGCTGGTGATCGGAAATCGACACCAGCGGATGGTGCGGGAAGGTGCGGTAGAAAGCGGGCAGGTCCGGCAGGTCCAGCCGCCCGTGCAGCGTCGTCACCGTCCGCTCCAGACAGTCCCGCACCATCGGCATGTGCAGGATGTCGATGTGGAAATGCAGCGCGTCGAACGTGTCGGCGCGGCGCATCACCGCTTCCAGCAGCATCATATGATAGGGGATGGGATCGACGACCTTGCCGTTCAGCCGCAGCGCCATGGGCGTGATGGGGACAAGTTCAGCGGCGGTCAACGAATCCCCGCTGGCGAACAGGGTGACGTCATGGCCCTGCCGCACCAGTTCTTCGGTCAGATAGGATACGATCCGTTCCGTCCCCCCATAAAGTTTCGGCGGGACGCTTTCGGCCAGAGGAGCGATTTGCGCGATCTTCATCCAGAAATCCTCACAGGAACATTCCTGGCCCGTCGTCGATAGCGGCCCCTGGCCGACGCCATCCGCGGCGGCTTTCCATCGGGAAAGCCGGGGGCGGACGATCGCTGGCTGATGCTATGATCCGATATTCGACTCCGGCCAGTTTCGTGGGAAACCGTTCATGCCCCCCGCGCCGGAAATCGCGACCGGGACGCAGGGTCCTGTCTGTCCGTTCCTCGGTGCCGGATGAGCATGGTTAGAACGATGCGGGGGCGCGGACGTTCCGCAGGAATCTCGCTGATCTGGATCAACCGCCGTCCCGCCGGTGGCGGAGCGCGTCGCGCATCGCGAAGCTGGAATTGATCCGCGTCACGCCCGGCAGGCGCGACAATATCTCGCCATGGATGCGCTCATAGGCCGTGGCGTTGACGGCCTCGACCCGCAGCCAGTAATCGACCGATCCCGCCATCAGGAAACATTCGCGGATTTCCGGGCACTCCCGCACCGCCCGTTCGAAGCGCGACAGATAATCCTCGGTCTGCCGCTCCAGCGTCACCTGCACCAGGACATTGACCTTGCCGTCGCTGTCGCCTGTCCCGCCGGTGACGATGGTATAGCCGCGGATCACGCCGTTCGCCTCCATCAGCTTGACGCGCCGGTGGCAGGCGGAGGGGGACAGGCCGATCTTTTCCCCGATCTCCGCATGGGTCAGCCGCGCATTGAGTTGCAGCAGGCGCAGGATGGCGCGGTCCTTCCCGTCAAGCTCCATGGAAATTCTCCAGAAAAATCGGATAGCGATCGATCCTATAGGGATAAGCGCTACATCGTCCAGCAGATCGCGTATTCATTCGACGATCTTTCACCTATCCTGCTGGTCGAGGAAGGAATCGGAATGGCCGTGCCGGAACAGACCCCAGATCATGCCTATGCGACGCTGCATATCGACCTGGACGCGCTGGTCGCGAACTGGAGGACGATCGGCGCCGCGGTATCGCCCGCCACCGCCGGAGCGGTGGTGAAGGCGGATGCCTATGGCCTGGGCGCGGTTCCGGTGACGCAGGCGCTGGCGGACGCGGGATGCCGTCATTTCTTCGTGGCCCATCTGGGCGAGGCGGAGGCGATCCGCGAAGCGGGCATCCTGCCACCCGACGCGCAACTCTACATTCTCAACGGCCTCATGCCGGGCGGGGAGCCGGCCTGCGCCGCCATCGGCGCCGTGCCGGTCCTCAACTGCCTTGCGCAGATCGAAGGCTGGGCTGCGTTCGCCAGGGCCACGGGCCGGACATGGCGCGCCGCGCTTCAGGTGGACACCGGCATGTCGCGTCTTGGCCTTTCCCCCGATGAGGTCCAGACGCTGATCGCGCAGCCGCAACGGTTGGAGGGCGTCGAGCCCGTCCTCCTCATGAGCCATCTGGCCTGCGCCGACGATCCGGATGCTCCCGCCAACGGCAGCCAGCTCGCGGCGTTCGAACGGATCGGCGCGCTTTTCCCCGGCCTGCCCCGCTCGCTCGACAATTCGGGCGGCGCGATGCAGCGCCGTCCCGCCCATTTCGACATCGCGCGTCCGGGAATCGCCCTCTATGGCGGCGCGCCGCACGAGCATGCCGTCAATCCGATGCGCCCGGTCGTGACGCTGGACACCCGCATCGTCCAGCTGCGGACCATCCCGCCGGGGGCCGGCGTCGGCTATGGCCTCAGCTTCGTCGCGGATCGCCCGACCCGCATCGCGACGATCCCGGTCGGCTATGCCGATGGCTGGCCCCGCCATCTTTCCGGCAAGGGCAGCGCCTTCATCGCCGGGCATCGCGCGCCGATCGCCGGGCGCGTGTCGATGGACAGCATCACGCTGGACGTGACCGACGTGCCCGAAGAGCATCTCTATCCCGGCGCGCCCGTCGAACTGCTCGGCCCGCATCAGGGGATCGAGGATGTGGCGCGGGACGCGGGCACCATTTCCTATGAAATACTGACGCGCCTCGGCCATCGCTATGCGCGCATCCTGCACGCCGCGCCGCAGGCGGCGCAGCAACGGAGAATGGCCGGCCGGGGATGAAGGCCGTCTTTCCGCAGGGCGCCGCCGGCCTCATCGGCCCCGGCGCCGCCGCCAGCCGATATTGAATCGATCGGCCCCCGCTTTTTGCGTTATATGCGCGGCAGGTCCGGCATGGTCCATGCCGGGAAAGCGGAGAGCAAGGTCATGATCGTCGGCACCGTCAGGGAAATCAAGAATCACGAATATCGCGTCGGCCTCACGCCGGAAAGCGTGCATGAACTGACCGCCCACGGCCATGACGTGCTGGTGGAAAGCGGCGCGGGCGAGGGCATCGGCGCGCATGACGTGCTCTATGAACGGGCAGGCGGGCGCATCGTTTCCGATGCCGCCGACATCTTCGCCGCGGCGGAGATGATCGTGAAGGTCAAGGAACCGCAACCGGACGAGCGCGCCATGCTGCGCCCCGGCCAGATCCTCTACACCTATCTCCACCTCGCGCCCGACCCGGAACAGACCCGCGATCTCATGGCGTCGGGGGCGGTCTGCATCGCCTATGAAACGGTGACCGACGGCGGCGGCGGCCTTCCGCTGCTCAAGCCCATGAGCCAGGTCGCCGGGCGCATGTCGATCCAGGCGGGCGCGACCGCGCTGGAAAAGGCGCATGGCGGGCGCGGGGTGCTGCTGGGCGGCGTGCCGGGCGTGCTTCCGGCCAAGGTCGCGGTGATCGGCGGCGGCGTGGTCGGCTTCAACGCGGCGCAGATGGCGGCGGGGCTGGGCGCGGACGTCACCGTGCTCGATCGCGATCCGCAGGTGCTCGAACGGCTGGGCACATATTTCGAAGCGCGGGCGAAGACGCGCTTTTCCAACCGCGCCAATCTCGCCGAATGCGTGGCGGACGCGGATCTGGTGATCGGCGCGGTGCTCATCCCCGGCGCCGCCGCGCCCAAGCTGGTGTCGGCCGAAATGCTCAAGACCATGAAGAAGGGCGCGGTGCTGGTCGACGTCGCCATCGATCAGGGCGGCTGCTTCGAAACCAGCCGCCCGACCACCCATGCCGAACCGACCTATGTGATCGACGGCATCGTCCATTATTGCGTCGCCAACATGCCCGGCGCGGTGGCGCGCACCAGCACCTATGCGCTCAACAACGTGACGCTGCCCCATGCGCTGCGGATCGCCGATCTCGGCTGGCGGGAAGCGATGCGCCGCGATCCCCATCTGCTCGCGGGCCTCAATGTCTGGGACGGGAAGGTGACCTATCGGGCCGTGGCCGACGATCTCGACCTGCCCTACACGCCCGCGACGGAGGCGCTGGGCTGACGGGGGTCAATCCGCGTTCGGGTCGCGGAAATTGAGCCGCCGCGTCACCGTATAGTCGAGCACGCCCACCAGCAGATAGCTGATCCACTGTTTCGCCAGCGTCAGCAGCCCGCGCTGCGCCTTGTGGCTTTCCAGCGTGATGCGGCGGCTGTCCTGCGTCCGCCGCGCTATGAAGCCGCGCATCGCCTCGGCGAAGGGCGCATGCTCGACCTTCAGCATGACCTCCAGATTGAGGAACAGGCTGCGCATGTCGAAATTGGCCGACCCGATATAGACCGCGTCGTCGATCACGATCAGCTTCATGTGCAGCTTGCACGGCTGATATTCGAAAATCTCCACCCCCCGGCGCAGCAGCGGTCCATAGAGCAGCCGCGCCGCCGCGACCGTCGCGCCATTGTCCGACCGGGAAGGCAGGACGATCCGCGCGCCCTTGCGCCGCGCCGCCCGGGCGATCCGTTTCAGCATCCCGCGGCCCGGCGAGAAATAGGCTTCCACCATGTCCACCCGTTGCGCCGTCTCCAGATCGCGCTTCACCACCGTGGCCCAGGGGCTCAGCCGCTGCGTCGGCCCGCCGATCAGCCAGTGGAAAGGCGATCCGTCCTGCCGCCGCGACCGCTTGCCCCAATGGCGCACCAGCCCGCGCAGCAGGCGGAAGCTCTGCTTGCGGGTCGACACCCATCGCCACAGCTGGCCGTACCACCGCACCATCGCCTCGGTCTGCGGCCCTTCGATCATCAGGCCCAGATCGTGCCAGCAATCCTCCTGCGGCAGCCCGAAATAGCTGTCCTCCACGTTGAAGCCGCCGATCAGCAGCCGCCGGTCGTCGGCGATCGCCATCTTCTGATGGTTGCGGATCAGGTAGCGGGTGGAGCGCCGCGCGCCGAACCATCCGAAGCGTCCGCCCGCCTCGACCAGCGGCGCGAAAAAGGCGGTCGGCGTGCCGCTCGACCCGAAGGCGTCGATCATCAGCGTCACGGCCACGCCCCGTGCGCGCGCCGCGACCAGCCGCTCCAGCACGAGCCGCCCGCTCCCGTCCGTCGCGAAGATATAATAATAGAGCTTCAGGCTGGCGCGCGCGCCGTCGATCAACGCGACCAGCGCATCGCGCAGCGCCGGACCCTGGTCGATCACGCGCAGTTGATTGCCGTCCAGCGTCAGGCGGATGCCGTCCATGTCCTGCGCGGGCGGGGCGTGCTGGTGGGTCGCCATGCCGCCTTCATGCCCCCATTCGCCGCGCTTGGCCAGAGCGGCGGGGTCGCGCGACGGCTCCTGAGAGGGGGGAAGGGGGCTCGGACGGCGCACTTTCATGATAGGTTGTTCCAGACACCCGCCCGCCGTTTGTCCGCAAATCGCCGGAAACGGCGGTCGGCTGGTCCCGCCGCGCCATGAGCCGCGCCACGCTTTCATTGACTCCGGCGCGGCAGGCTGTTAGGCGCGCCTTTCACGACTCTCATTCCTTGTTCAGGAGGCCCTGTTGGCCCGAGTTACCGTCGAAGATTGCGTCGACAAGGTTACCAACCGTTTTGATCTCGTCCTTCTCGCCGCGCAGCGCGCGCGCGAGATTTCCGGCGGCGCGGAACTGACCCTCGATCGCGACCGCGACAAGAATCCGGTCGTCGCCCTGCGCGAGATCGCGGAGGAAACCGTCCTGCCCGTGGATCTTCAGGATTCGCTCGTCGGTTCGCTGCAAAAGGTGCAGATCGACGATGACGACACGCCGGACGAAATCGGTTCCATCGCCCAGTCGGCGGAGGCCCTGCGCCTGACCGCCGCCGCGCCGCCGCGCAACCAGAATATCGGCGGCGACTACGACGGCTGACCCGTTTACGCTTTGGAGAGGGAATGAGGCCCGGACTGCTCGCGCAGGACCGGGCCTCGCTATTTTCGGCGTCGATCGGCGTTGCGGGCGGCGTGCCGTCCGTTCGCTGAGAGCATTTCTGAAGCCGGCCGGACACGCCACCCGCACCCAGCGCCGAAACCGTCTGAAGGCGCTGCTCCCGTTGCCAAACCCGCAGGACAGATCGTGCCACGGCGAACCAGGGAAGCTGGAATCACAACCCAGCCAATAGGACAATCCCTATTGTCCACGGACCTTACCAGCAACAGCGACCTTCGACACCAAGGGTGAAGCCGAGGCCTGGCGACCAAATCACAAACGAGCAGTGAGCCGTCGCCGGGGAGGGGCGGCCGCCCGCGCCAAATCGCGCCAAATGAGGTGAGCAGTAAACCGCTTCGCCGGCTATCAGTCGCAGCTATGAAACGGTCCGCAGATGGCAGTGTGCCAAATTGGCGAAAACCCCCGGAATTATCCTTTGTTTTCAAAGGATGCTGGTGCGGTCGAGAAGACTCGAACTTCCACGGCCTTTCGGCCACAACGACCTCAACGTTGCGCGTCTACCAATTCCGCCACGACCGCACATTTCCGGGGAACCGGCGGGGCCGGTGCCTTGGTAGGAGGCGGCCATTAGCAAAGGCTTTGTTCCCATGCAACAACCGATCTGCATAAGCGTTACGATTGGCGGAAGCAGGCGACGGGAAGGTGCGACGATGGCGGGAGGCTTCTGGATAGCGGGCGGCGGCGCCATCGGCGCGGCGGTCCTGCTGGGCATGGGACTGGGCCATTTCGCCGCCACGCCGCCGGGATCGCCGGCGCTGGCGGAGGCCCAGGCATCGGAGCTCCCCGACACGCTCGACAGCCCGCTCGCGGCCGAAACCGAAAAGGGGCCGGAGGTGATTCGCTGCACCGGCTGCGGCCCCACTCTGGCCGAGCGGCAGATGAGGGCGGATCAGGGCGCATGGGACCCGGACGGCATGATCCACGGCAGCAGCGATCCCGTCGTGCAGGACTATATGGCGTCCGATGACGCCGCCGTCCCGCCGGTCCAAACGCCGCCGTCGCCCGCGCGCCGCCTGGCGCGCGCGGCGGAAAGATTCGCGGCGGGAGAAGAACCTTCGCCCGCCGCATCCCCGGAATCGCTTCCGGTCAGGGTCCGCCCGACCCTGGCCCCGGCCGTCGCCGGTCAGCCCTGAAGCCTCACTCCGCCGCAACCACCTCGGCTGGCGCGTCGCTCAGCGGATGGGCGAGGCGGCTCACCATTTCCTTCGGGCACACCTGCCAGAAGGCGCGCCGCCAGCGGTCCCAGTCGTCCAGCACCGTGTTCGACCATTTGCTGTCGGTCGCCACCGCATGCTGCGCGATCAGCGCCTTCAGCTCCGCTTCCCAATGGGCGCTTTCCAGTCGTTGCCACACGATGCTTTCCGGGTTCGCCTGATCCGGGAAGCTGCCGTCCTCGTCCAGGATGAAGGCCATGCCGCCCGTCATGCCCGCGCCGAAATTCGCGCCGGTCCTGCCCAGAATCACCGCCGTGCCGCCGGTCATATATTCGCAGCCGTTCGCGCCGCAGCCCTCGACCACGACCTGCGCGCCCGAATTGCGCACCGCGAAACGCTCGCCCGCCTGACCCGCCGCGAACAGCCTGCCGCTGGTCGCGCCATAGAGGACGGTGTTGCCGATGATGGTGTTGTCCTTGCTCGACAGCGGGCTGGAGACGGTCGTGCGCACCACGATGGTGCCGCCCGACAGGCCCTTGCCCACATAGTCGTTGGCGTCGCCGAAGACCTCCAGCGTGATGCCCTTGCACAGGAACGCGCCCAGCGATTGCCCCGCGCTGCCCCGCAGGCGCACGGTCAGGTGCCCGTCCGCCAGCGCCGACATGCCGAACTTCTCGGTGATCTTCGCCGACAGCCGCGTGCCCACGGCGCGATGCGTGTTGCGCACCGTGTAGGTGAGCTGCATCTTCTCGCCCCGTTCGAACACGGCGCGGGCGTCCTTCATCATCTGCGCGTCGAGGCTGTCGGGCACCTCGTTCCGCCATGCGCCGAGGCTGAAGCGCCGCTGCTCGTCGGGCGCATCCACCTTGGCGAGGATCGGGTTCAGATCGAGGTCGTCCAGATGCTCCGCGCCGCGATTGACCTGCTTCAGAAGCTCCGTCCGCCCGATCACTTCATCGAGGCTGCGGAAGCCCAGCCGCGCCAATATCTCGCGCACTTCCTCGGCGATGAAGGTCATGAGGTTGATGACCTTCTCCGGCGTGCCGGTGAACTTCGCCCGCAGCCGCTCGTCCTGCACGCACACGCCCACGGGGCATGTGTTGCTGTGGCACTGGCGCACCATGATGCAGCCCATGGCGACGAGGCTGAGCGTGCCGATGCCGAATTCCTCCGCGCCCAGGATCGCGGCGATCACGATGTCGCGCCCGGTCTTGAGCCCGCCGTCCGTCCGCAGCTTCACCCGATGGCGCAGGCCGTTCAGCGTCAGCACCTGATTGGCTTCCGACAGACCCATTTCCCAAGGCGTGCCCGCATATTTGATGGAAGTCTGCGGCGACGCGCCGGTCCCGCCGACATGCCCCGCGACCAGGATGACGTCGGCATGGGCCTTCGCCACGCCCGCCGCGACGGTGCCGATGCCCGCCTGGCTGACCAGCTTCACGCACACCCGCGCGCGCGGGTTGATCTGCTTGCAGTCGTAGATGAGCTGCGCCAGATCCTCGATCGAATAGATGTCGTGGTGCGGCGGCGGGGAGATCAGCGTCACCCCCGGCGTCGAATGGCGCAGCTTCGCGATGAACTCCGTCACCTTGAAGCCGGGGAGCTGGCCGCCCTCGCCGGGCTTGGCGCCTTGCGCGACCTTGATCTCGATCTCCTCGGCCGACCCCAGATATTCGGCATGGACGCCGAAGCGGCCGGACGCGATCTGCTTGATGACGCTGTTCGCATTGTCGCCATTCTCATAGGGCTTGAAGCGGTTCGCGTCCTCGCCGCCTTCGCCGCTGACGGCCTTCGCGCCGATGCGGTTCATGGCGATGGCCAGCGTTTCATGCGCCTCGGGGCTGAGCGCGCCCAGCGACATGCCCGGCGTCACGAAGCGCTTGCGGATTTCGGTGGTGGCTTCCACCTCGTCGATCGGCACCGCCTCGCGGGCGAAGTTGAACTCCAGCAGGTCGCGTAGATAGACCGGCGGCAAGTCCCGCACCCCGCGCGAGAATTGCAGATAGGTCGAATAGCTGTCGGTCGCGACCGATGTCTGCAACAGGTGCATGAGCTGCGCCGAATAGGCATGGCTCTCCCCCCCGTTGCGCTGGCGGTAGAAGCCGCCCACCGGCAGCCGCACCACCGCGGCGTCATAGGCCGCCTCGTGCCGCAGCTTCGCGCTGTAATGCAGCGATTGATAGCCTTCGCCCGAAATCTTGGCGGGCATGCCGGGGAACAGGTCGTTCACCAGCGCGCGGGACAGGCCGACCGCCTCGAAATTATAGCCGCCGCGATAGCTGCTGATGACCGCGATGCCCATCTTGGACATGATCTTCAGCAGGCCTTCGTTGATGGCGACCCGGTAACGCTCGAAACAATCTTTCAGCGCCAGGTCGCCGAACAGGCCGCGCGCATGGCGGTCGGCGATGCTGGCTTCGGCCAGATAGGCGTTCACCGTGGTCGCGCCCACGCCGATCAGCACCGCGAAATAATGGGTGTCGAGCGCTTCGGCGCAGCGTATGTTGATCGATGCGTAGCTGCGCAGCCCCTTGCGGACCAGATGGGTGTGCACCGCCGCCGCCGCCAGCACGCCTGCTATGGCGATGCGGTCCGCGCGGACATGTTCGTCCGTCAGGAATATCTCGGTCCGGCCTTCGCGCACGGCCTGCTCGGCTTCCTCGCGGATGCGGGCGATCGCGGCGCGAAGCTGCTCCTGTCCGCCCTCCGCCGGGAAGGTGCAGTCGATCTCCGCCACGGCGGGGCCGAAATGCGCCTTCAGCCGCGCCCATTCCGAAGCGGTCAGCACCGGCGAATCCAGCACCAGCACGTTATTCTTCTGCGCGCCTTCCTCCAGGATGTTGTTCAGGTTGGAAAAGCGCGTCTTCAGGCTCATCACATGCCGTTCGCGCAGCGAATCGATCGGCGGGTTGGTGACCTGGCTGAAATTCTGGCGGAAGAAATGGCTGACCGTGCGCGGCTTGTCGGAAATGACGGCCAGCGGCGTGTCGTCGCCCATGGAGCCGATGGCTTCCTTCGCATCCTCGACCATGGGGCTGAGGATCAGTTCCATGTCCTCCAGCGTCATGTTGGCCGCGACCTGCCGCCGCGTCAGGTCCGCCTTGTCCCAGGCGGGCAGGGCGTCCGGCGCGTCCGGCAGGTCGCCGACCGCCATGAAATCCTTGATCAGTTCGCCATAGGGCCGTTCGCCCGCGATCTTGTCCTTGATCGCGCGGTCGTCGTAGATTTCGCCTTCCAGCAGGTCGACGGCGATCATCTGGCCGGGGCCCATGCGGCCCTTCTTGACGATGGTGGTTTCGGGGACCACGACCATGCCCGTTTCCGAACCCACGATCAGCAGGTTGTCGCCCGTCAGCGTATAGCGCAGCGGCCGCAGCGCATTGCGGTCCACGCCGGCCACGACCCAGCGTCCGTCCGTCATGGCGAGCGCGGCGGGACCGTCCCACGGCTCCATCACGGAAGCGAGATATTCATACATGTCGACATGGGCCTGGGGCAGGTCGCCCTTGTCCTTCTGCCATGCCTCGGGGACCAGCATCAGCTTGGCGGTCGGCGCGTCGCGTCCGGCGCGGCAGATCGCCTCGAACACGGCGTCGAGCGCGGCGGTGTCCGAAGCGCCCGCCGGGATCACCGGCTTGATGTCCTCGCTATGCTCGCCAAAGGCCAGCGCGGCCATCTTGATCTCGTGGCTCTTCATCCAGTTCTGGTTGCCGCGGATCGTGTTGATCTCGCCATTATGGGCCAGCGTGCGGAAGGGCTGGGCCAGCCACCATTGCGGGAAGGTGTTGGTCGAATAGCGCTGGTGGAAGATCGCGACCCGGCTCTCGAACCGCTCGTCGGTGAGGTCGGGGTAAAAGACCGACAGCGATTCCGCCAGGAACAGCCCCTTGTAGATGATCGACCGGCACGACAGGCTGCACACGTAGAAATCCTGGATCTGCGCGGCGATCACCTTCTTCTCGATCCGGCGGCGGATGAGGTAGAGGTCCTTTTCGAACTCGCCCTGGTCGCGTTCCTCGGGCATCGGCCCGGCGATCATGATCTGCTCGATTTCCGGGCGGGTGCGCTGCGCCTTCTCGCCGATGACGGACACGTCCACCGGCACCTGGCGCCAGCCATAGATGGTGTAGCCCGCCTCGATGATCTCGCTTTCCACGATGGTGCGGCAGGTTTCCTGCGCCGACAGGTCGGTGCGGGGCAGGAAGATCATGCCGACCGCCAACCGGTTGGGCAGCGGCTTGTGGCCCGAATCCGCAATGGCGTCGTCGAAGAAGCGCACCGGCAGGTCGACATGGATGCCCGCGCCGTCGCCGGTCTTGCCGTCCGCGTCCACCGCGCCGCGATGCCACACGGCCTTCAGCGCGTCGATCGCGCTCACCACCACGCGGCGGCTGGGACGGCCATCGGTCGCCGCGACCAGGCCCACGCCGCACGCGTCGCCTTCCATCTCCGGATGGTACATGCCCTCGGCAGCGATGCGCGCGCGCTCTTGCGGGCTCGCCATGAAGCGGGTCTGGTCGGTCATCATTCGGTCCCTTCGTCGCTTGCGGGGGCGGCGCCGTCATGCAGGTCGCCCGCCTTCACGCCCAACAGCTTCGCCAGCCGGTCGCGCTCGGCGGGCGACAGGTCGGCGATCGTGCGGGGAGGGGGCAGGTCCTTGGTGGCCGCTTCCGCCTTCGCCGCGATGTCGGGCATCTTCTTCATCATCTCAGGCATGAAGGCCTGCATCTCGCGCATGATCTCCGGGTCCATGAACATCATCATGGACTCGCGGGCGTAGAGGTCGCCGGTCGGCGTCGCGAAGAACGCGTTGATCTCGCCCAGCTGCCGTCCGTCGAACTTGCGGGCATAGGCGCGGGTCAGCGCGTCGCGCACCTGCGGCTCGATGCCGTTCATCATGTCCGCCATGGACGCCATCATCGCGTCCATGCCCTTCTTCGTGCGCTCGCGGAAATGCGGGTCGAGGATCGCGCCGATCTCCGCCATGGAAGCGTCGCTCAGGTCCGCCAGCTTCTCCTGCGGCACGCCGCCGATGCGGGCGAGCTGGGCGAGCGGCATCTTCATGACGCCGTCCATCATGCTGTCCATCATCTTGGACATGGTTTCGCCCATCATCCGGCGATAGGTGCCGACGGGAAACACCTTGTCCACCACCGGCCGCGCCGCCGCGACCCGCGCGGGATCGGCCGCCGCCGGTTCCTGCGCAAGGACGGGGGAGACAAGAGCGAGCGCCGCCCCGGCGATCCAGAACGATATCTTCCTCATGCCGCGACCCTTTCCCCCGCCGCGACCTTGGCCTGCGCCTTGAGGTAGCGGTGCATATGTTCCGTCACGTCGCGCCCGTCGCGGATCGCCCAGACGACCAGCGAAGCGCCCCGCACGATGTCGCCCGCCGCGAACACGCCGTCCACGCTGGTCATCATCGTGCGGTGATCGACGCGCAGCGTGCCCCAGCGCGTGACCGACAGGTCCTCCGCGCCGAACAGCCGGGGCAGTTCTTCCGGGTCGTAGCCCAGCGCCTTGATGACCAGATCGGCCTCCAGCACATGCTCGCTGCCGGGGTCCGGCTCCGGCGCGCGGCGGCCCGATGCGTCGGGCGATCCCAGCCGCATCTTCGTCACCTTGACGCCGGTGACCTGTTCCGTGCCCTCGAACGCCAGCGGCGCGGTCAGCCACACGAACTCGACGCCTTCCTCCTCGGCATTGGCCACCTCGCGCCGGGAACCGGGCATATTGTCCCGGTCGCGGCGATAAAGGCACTTCACCGACTTCGCGCCCTGGCGGATGGCGGTGCGCACGCAGTCCATCGCCGTGTCGCCGCCGCCGATGACGACGACATTCTTGCCCGTCGCCAGCAGTGACCCGTCCTCATGGCCCGGCACCGCGTCGCCGAAGCCCGCCCGGTTGGAGGCGGTCAGGTAATCCAGCGCCTTCACCACGCCCGGCGCGCCCACGCCCGGCGCCTTGATGCCGCGCGGCTTGTAGACGCCGGTCGCGATCAGGATCGCGTCATGCCTGTGCCGCAATTCCTCCAGCGAAGCGTCGCGCCCCACCTCGAAATTCTGGTGGAAGACGATGCCGCCGTCCTTCAGCCGCTGGATGCGGCGCATCACCACGTCCTTTTCCAGCTTGAAGCCGGGGATGCCGTAGGTCAGCAGCCCGCCCGCCCGGTCGTGCCGGTCGTAGACATGCACTTCATAACCCGCGACGCGCAGATATTCCGCCGTCGTCAGCCCCGCCGGACCCGCGCCGATCACGCCGACCGACTGGCCGGTGGGCGCGCCGGGGACGATCGGTTCGACCCAGCCTTCCTTCCACGCCGTGTCGGTGATGAATTTCTCGACGCTGCCGATGGTGACCGCGCCATGACCGGAAAATTCGATGACGCAATTGCCTTCGCACAGGCGGTCCTGCGGACAGATGCGGCCGCAGATTTCCGGCATGGTGGAGGTGAGGTTGGAAAGCTCATAGGCTTCGCGCAGCCGTCCCTCGGCCGTCAGGCGCAGCCAGTCGGGGATATGGTTGTGCAGCGGGCAATGGGTCGAGCAATAGGGCACGCCGCATTGCGAGCAGCGCGACGCCTGTTCCTCGGCCCTGTCCAGAATGAAGCTGCGGCTGATTTCCATGAAATCGTCCGCGCGATCCTGGGCCGTCCGCTTTTCGGGATAGGCCTGGCCCGTCCCCACGAACTTCAGCATCGGATTGTCACCCATAAGTCGCCCCTGGAAAGTGGTTCAGGGGCGCACATAGGCGCATCGCCGCGCGAAGTCACGCGGATTCTGGTATATAGGTCAGCTTATGTTACCTAAAAATCCCCGTTATCGGTCTTTAATGAGAACCTATCGCAAGATGGGACAGGATTTTAGTTCCGTATCGGTCCTATCTCATCCCCAGCCAGACCAGCGCCGCCGCGCCCGCCACGATTCGATACCAGGCGAAGGGCGCGAAGCCGTGCCGCGACACCAGCCCGACGAACCATTTGATGACCAGCAGCGCGACGATGAAGGACACCGCGAAGCCCAGCGCGATGCTGCCCCATCCCACGGCGCCGCTGGTGATCTGGTCACCTTTCTTCAGCAGTTCCAGCGTGCTCGCCCCCAGCATGGTGGGGATGGCGAGGAAGAAGCTGAACTCCGCCGCCGTCCGCCGCTCGACGCCCAGCGTCAGCGCGCCCATGATCGTCGCGCCCGACCGGCTGACGCCGGGGATCATCGAAATGCACTGGATGAAGCCGATGCCGATCACCTGCATCACCGGAATGTCCGCGATGCCGTGATAGCGCGGCGTCTTCACCATCCGCTCGATCAACAGGATCGCGACGCCGCCCACGATCAGCGCCCAGGCCACCACCTTGGGCGCGCCCAGCAGCACCTCGATATAGTCGTGCAGCGCCAGCCCGATCGCGGCGGACGGGATGAAGGCGATCAGCAGGTTGCGCACGAACCGCCAACTGACCGGCTCCCGCCGCAGCAGTCCCGTGGCGACCGCCCAGAATGTCCGCCAGTACAGCACCACCACCGCCAGGATCGCGCCCAGCTGGATGACGACGTTGAACATCGCCCATGTCGATGCGTCATAGCCCAGCAGCTCGCTCGCCAATATCAGGTGCCCGGTCGAGGACACGGGCAGGAATTCGGTCAGCCCCTCGACGATGCCGAGCAGGATGACCGTCAGATAATGCATGTCCATGGGGCGCTATGGTCCTCGATCAGATGCGTTTCTTGGGGAAAGGGCAGGATGATGGTGCGCCGCGCACCTTGCCGCAGACCGCGCCGCCCGCAAAGCGCCCGGCGGGCGGCCGGTCGCGCGCGGCTTTCGCTCCGTCGACGGTGGCGGTTCAGGCCTTCGCGCGCCCGGCGAAGCGGCCGTGGCGGCGATAGCGCACCAGCCAGCCTTCCGCGACCGCGGCCATCGGCGTCGGCGCAACGCCCAGCGCCGCCAGCCCTTCCGCGCCCGGCGCCACCACATTGTCCTTCTGCAACATCGCATATTGGTCCTTCGTGATGGGCGCGCCCGGCAGGAAGCCGAAGGCCGCGATCAGCGAGGCGACCGGCGCGGGCACCGCCACCAGATTGCGCTCCCGCCCGATGGCCCTGGCGATCCACGCGTTCAGTTCCATCATGCTCAGCACCTGCGGCCCGCCCAGCTCATAGGTCTTGCCGCCATGCACGCCCGGCTCCGCCGCCGCATGGGCGATGGCGTTGGCGACATCGGTGACGAACACCGGCTGGAACTTCGTCTCCGCGCCGATCACCGGCACGACCGGGGCCATGCGGATCAGATCGGCGAAGCGGTTGAGGAACTGGTCCTCGGGCCCGAAGACGATCGAGGGCCGGAGGATCGTCGCGTTCGGGAAAGCCGCCTTCACCGCCGCTTCGCCCGCCGCCTTGGACCGGCCATAGGCCGAAGGGCTGTGCGCGTCCGCGCCGATGGCCGACACATGGACCAGCGCCTTGACGCCGGCCTCCGCCGCCGCCTTCGCCACATTTTCCGCGCCCTGCCGGTGCACCGCGTCGAAATCGCCCTTGAGGATGCCGACGAGGTTCACGACGATATCGCTGCCCGCCACGGCCAGCGCGACGCTTTTGGGCTTGCGGATGTCGGCCGCGACGAACTGCGTCTGGCCAAGCCCGCCCAGCGGCTTCACCCGCATCGCGCCCGCCAGGTCGCGCTGCGCCACGCGCACCCGCGCGCCGCGCTCCAGCAAGGCCTGCGCCACCTGGCGGCCCAGAAAGCCGCCGCCGCCGAACAGGGTAACCAGACTGTCCTTCATCACGCGTCCCATGTCTGTCTGAAGTGGGGGAAGATTGCTCATCCTCCCCTTGCATCAGCCGCCGCCCGCTGACAACCGCCTTTGCGGCATCCGGCGCAAACCCGCCCGCCCGCTCGGCTCCCCGCCGGTGTCGAAACGGATGGCGCGAGGGCGGGTTTGAGGCAGTTGTTGCCGTTCCTTCACCCCGTTCGGGCTGAGCGAAGTCGAAGCCTGTCCTGAGCTTGTAGAAGGGGCTTCCCTACGGTCGGCCGTGCCCTTCGACCTCGCGCAGGGCGACCCCTCCTAGATCCACCCCTGCAAATCCGCGATCATCCACAGGCCCAGCAACAGGAACAGCAGCGCCGCCCCGATCTGAAGCGCGCGCATCGGCACCTTCTTCGCCAGCACCTCGCCGAACAGCACGGCGGGCACGTTGGCGATCATCATGCCCAGCGTCGTCCCCGCCGTCACCGCCAGCAGGCTGTCGAAGCGCGCGCCCAGCGCCACCGTCGCGACCTGCGTCTTGTCGCCCATCTCGACCAGGAAGAACGCCACCAGCGTCGTCACGAACACGCCCGCCTTCGACGGCGCCTTGAGCGGCGCGTCCTCGTCGATCTTGTCGGGGATCAGCGTCCAGGCCGCCATCGCGATGAAGCTCGCCGCCACCGCATAGCGGAACCAGTCCTGCGTCAGCACGCCCGCGATCGAGTGCCCGAGCAGCGCGGCCAGGAAATGATTGGCCATCGTCGCGAAGAGGATGCCCAGGATGATCGGCACCGGCTTGCGGAACCGCGTGGCGAGCAGCATCGCCAGCAACTGCGTCTTGTCGCCCATTTCGGCGAGCGCCACCAGCGCGGAGGAAGTAAGAAGAGCGTCCATTCGATCTTTCCGGGGCCGGGCGAAAGTGAAAGACGCAATGCCACCGCCTCCTCCCGCCCGGCCGGACAGGGAAGATGCGATGCCATTGGTCTCGCCCGACAGGCGGGAAACCCTGTCCCGCTTGTCCCGTCCGCCACGGCCTCTCGACCGAATATGTTGACGAACGGCCCGCTGCATCCGCAACGGCTGGCTACTCCCCAGATGACGCAAGCGTCTTTAGGGCAGCGGCGTCACTGTGGCAAGCGTCGTTCGGCGGGTTTCGCCAGCCGCTTTTCGACGGCCTGCCTGACGGCCCGCCGCGCGCCCAGGGCAAAGACGATTTCCGCCACGATGAACAGCGGCCCGATGATGAGCCCCCTCATGTCGTCCAGAAAGGCGGGCTTGCGTCCTTCATAGCCATGGCCGACCAGTTGCAGCGCCCATCCCGCGACGAACAGCCCGCCGCCCGCCGCCAGCCACGGTCCCGTCGGCATCCGGGCGGCCTCCAGCCCCACCCAGCAGCCGACCGCCAGCAGCGCGGTCATGATCGCCCCCAGCATGGCGTCGAGCCGCAGATAATAGAAGGCCGCCAGCGTCGAAATCGCGATGGCGGGCGTCAGCGGGATCGGATCGGCGGGCAGCACCGGCCGCGACAGCAGGATGTCGACGCCCATCACGATCATCGGGATGCCGACCATGTGCGTCGCGACATTATGGGGATGGCGGTGATAGGCCGCGTAGAGCGTCAGATGGTGGACCAGCCTGCTCATGGGTCGGGCTCCTCCTCTTCGGGCGCGATCTCCCGCCGCGTCCTTCCAGCGCGATTCTGTGCCCGATCCGCGCCTGTCGCAAGAAGATTTTCGCGCCCGGCGGGACGGGATGGCGGCTTTTGGGTGGTTAGCGGACTGTCGCGGCTTAGATGCCAACCCCCGTTCGCCCTGAGCTTGTCGAAGGGTCAGCCTGAGCGAAGTCGAAGGCAACACCTCACTTCGTTCGGTGGAAAGATTCTACTTCGCCCAGCCCGAACGGAGATTGAATGTCCCCTCTTGACCGACCTCCCCCCTCAAGGTTCCCCCTTGGACTCCCGCATCCGCCGTTCGGCGAACCATTGCTCCAGCATCTTGGCGGTGCAGCCGGTAAAGCCGTTGCTGCCGATCGCCGAGCAGCTTCCCGGCAGGGTCTGCCGCTGCACCTGCTCCATCGTCGCGACCTGGCTGCCCCAGCCGGGGCCGCCCGCCGGAGCGGGCTTTTCCCGCATCTTCTTGGGGATGCGATAGCGTTCGGATTCCGGCTTGCGCGCGCACACGACGATCTCGTCGCCCTCGCCCTTGGGGCAGGGATCGTCGCCATAGACGATCAGGTTGAATATCTTTTGCGGGGGATCGGCGGGCACCGGGGGCGGGGGAGGGGCCGCCTGCGCGGCTGTCCCCGCCATCAGCAGGAGGGAGGGCCACAGGGCACGAAAACGCATCACGCAAATCCTTCCATTACGCCCCTGTCTTTCCCTCTACGCCCCATGGAGGAAGCCGTCCTGTGACGGCGCGGTCCCGCCGCTCCCGTCAGGGCCGCCGCCTCAGGGCCGGTCCGGCGCGCCGCCCGTCGGTTCCCCGGCCGTGTCCGCCGCGCGCGCCTTTTCCTCCGCCACGGCCTGTTCCTCTATCGCCTTGCTGTCCGCGTCGATGGTGGAAAGCCGCCGCGCGCGCTCCGCCTCGACCAGGTCCTTCCAGCTCGCATTGTCCGCCTGCTGCCGCTCGGCCTTGGCCAGCCGCGCCAGCTGCGCGAAGCATCCCGTCGCGCCGCCGCCGCCGACCGGCGAGCAGCTTTCCGTGCCGCTGCGACCCACATATTCCATCGACCGCACCCGCTCGCCCCACGCCTGATGGCTCGGCTGGTTCGGATCGCCGCGCAGCGGTTCGGGGATGCGATAGCGTTCCTCCTCGCCCTTGCGCGCGCACACCACGATGTCGCTGCCGGAACTTTGCGGGCAGGGGTCGTCGCCATAGACGATGACCAGGTTCACTTTCTCATTGTCCGGCGCGGCGGCGGGCGCGGCCTGATCGGCGGGGCCGCTCTGCGCCATGGCGGTGCTTGCCATCGTCAGCGCGGCAAGGGCGAACATCGGCGTCTTCATCATCGTATCAGCGTCCTTCTCAGATGCGCTTCGACAGCGCGATGGCGGCACGGCAGCCCAGGCGGATGGCGCCCGACAAGAGGGGATAGGCCGGCGCCTGCTCCGCGCCATGGGCCAGAGCCGTGTCGCGATGCTCGGCCTCCTCCGCCTGAAAATCCGCGATGAGCGTGGAGAGTTCCGGGTCGTCCCCGCCCAATTGCCGCAACTGTTCCGCATAATGCAGGTCGATCTCGGTCTCGATGGCGGCGGTGCAGGCCATGGCGGCGCGCGGCCCGATCGCCGCCGTCACCGCGCCCAGCGCGAATCCCGCCGCGTCCCAGACCGGCGCCAGCATCGTCGGCCGCACGCCCCTCTGCGCGATCATCGCGTCGAATGTCCTGCGGTGGCGTTCCTCCTGCGCGGCCATGCCCGCGATCAGCCGGGCGTCGGGATGCCGGTCGCCCATCACCGCCAGTTGCCCGGCATAGATGCGCGTCGCGCCGAACTCGCCCGCCTGATCCACGCGCAGCATGGAGGCGCGCGCCTTATCGCTCACCTTCCGGCCGGGGCGGGGGAAATCCTTCGCTGCGCTCATGCCGTCGCTCCCTTGCGGCTCAACAGTCCCAAGATGGCGACCATCGCTGCCAGCGACAAGAGCCCGTTATACCCGGCGAGCGAAATGCCGAAGAGGCTCCACGGCGCGACGTCGCATCGCGTGATCGGCGCGGCCATGATCCGGTCCATGATGTCGGCCGAACTCCCGCCCCCCGGACTGGTGGAACAGGCCGTCAGCCCCTGCCACCAGCCATATTCGACCCCCGCATGAAAGACGCCGATGCCGCCGCTGGCCCCGATGGCGAGCGCGGCGAGCGCCACGAAGGCCGCGCTGACGCCCGGCCGTCCCCTGGCGGCAAAGGCGATCAGCGCCAGCACGATCGCCGCCATATGCGGATAACGCTGCCACCAGCACATCTCGCACGGATGCAGCCCGCCCGCATATTGCGAGGCATAGGCCCCGCCGAGCAACAGGACGGGAACGATCAGCGCCAGCGCGCGGGCGAGAGGCAGAAACTTCATGAGCCCCGCTTAAACCGTGGCGCGCCTTTCGTCATGCTGAACTTGCGTGATGGTCATGGACAAATCTCAGCCCGGCGAGGCCGACGACCCCGCCAGCAACCCGCCGTCGATATGCACTTCCGTCCCGGTGACATAGCCGGCCTCGTCGGACGCGAGCGTCACGGCAAGGGCGGCCACTTCCTCCGGCATCCCGAATCGTTTCAGCGGCGTATCGGCCACCAAAGCCTGCATCCGCGCCTCCCGGTCAGGGCCGTTGCCCAGCATCGGTTCCCAGATGGGCGTCCATATGGCGGCGGGGTGGATGGAATTGCATCGGATCTTCCAGCCCTGCTGCGCGCAATACAGGGCGACGGTCTTGCTGTGATTGCGGATCGCCGCCTTGGACGAGGCATAGGCGGCCGCGCCCGGAATCCCGACCAGTCCGGAGCGTGAGGAAATATTGATGATGGACCCGGCGCCCCGCGCCTTCATCGCCCCGATCGCGTAGCGGCAGCCCAGAAATGTGCCGTCCAGATTGACGCGATGAACCTCGCGCCAGTCGGCAAGGCTGGCATGTTCGGGATCGTGGGCGGCCATCCCCCGCTCGAAACCCGTCACGCCCGCATTGTTGACCACCACGTCGGCGGCGGGCACCATTTCCGCCAGCCTCCGCCAGTCGGCTTCCTCGCGCACGTCGAGCTTCTCGAACCGGCACCCGATCTCCGCCGCCGCCGCCGTGCCGGACGCTTCTTCCAGGTCGGTGACGATGACGGATGCGCCTTCCTCATGGAATCGCGCGGCGATGGCGTGGCCGATGCCCCGCGCGGCACCGGTGATGACGCAAATCTTGTCCTTCAATCTTGGCATGATATTCTCGAAACAGGGGGGCCCGGTTGGCGGATGGGGCCGCCGGTGAAAGCCGTGCCGCTTTTTTCAGCGGTGACGCTGGATCATGTCGAAAACGCCCGCCCTGGGCGCTCCGGCCCCCATCTCACCGCGTTCCCGGCTTCTTTCCCGCCGCCGCCGCCTGCGCCTGCGCGATGGCGGTGTGCGGGGAAGCCGCCAGCCGCGCGATCGTCTTGAGCGCATAGTCGAGCTGGAAGTCCTCGATCCCCTTCTTCTTCAGTTCCTCCGCCGTCGCGGTGAAGCGGGGATCGTCCTTGATGTCTTCCTCCAGCGCGGCATTGTCCGTCTTGATCTCGTTGATCAGGTGACGGCGCAGGTCGCTCTCGCGGAATTTCGGCCGGTTCTTGTAGTCGGGGTCGGAAAGCTGCGGCACCTTGATGTCCGGCTCGATCCCGCCTTCCTGCACCGACCGGCCGGAAGGCGTGTAATAACGCGCCGTCGTCAGCTTGAGCGCGGTGGTGTTGGACAGCGGCAGCATCGTCTGCACGCTCCCCTTGCCGAAGCTCCGCTCGCCCATCACCAGCGCGCGATGCTGGTCCTGCAACGCCCCCGCCACGATCTCCGAGGCCGAAGCCGATCCCGCGTCCACCAGCACGATCACCGGCAGCCCCTTCGCGTCGTCGCCCGGCTTGGCGTAATAGCGTTCGATGTCGCCCTTGGCCCGGCCGCGCTGCGACACGATCTCGCCGCGCTCCAGGAAGGAATCGCTGACGGCCACCGCCTCGTCCAGCAAGCCGCCCGGATTGGATCGCAGGTCCAGGATATAGCCGGTCGGCTTATGCCCCAGCGACGTGTCGATGCTGCGGAAGGCCTGCCGCACGTCCGCGCCGGTATTGGCGGAAAAGCTGATGATGTTGATGATGCCGACGCCGTTCTTCACTTCCCACTTCACGGGCTTGAGCTGGATGATCTCGCGCGTCAGGGTGAGGTCGATGGGCTTGTCGCGGCCGGGGCGCACGATGGTGAGCTTGATCTGCGTGCCCGGCGCGCCCCGCATCTTGTCGACCGCCTCGTCCAGCGTGCCGCCATAGATCAGCGCGCCGTCCAGATGGGTGATATAGTCGCCCGCCTTGATCCCCGCGCGCCAGGCCGGGGTATCCTGCGTCGGCGCGATCACCTTGACCGCGCCGTCCTCCTGCGTGACCGAGAGGCCCAGGCCCCCATAGCTTCCTTCCGTCTGCGTCCGCAGATTCTGGAAGTCCCGCGCGTCGAGGAAACTGCTATGCGGATCGAGGCTGGCCAGCATCCCGTCGATCGCGCCCTTGATGAGCTTTTCGTCGTCCACCTTCTCGACATAGTCGGTGCGGACTTTCTGGAACACGTCCATGAATTCGTCGAGCGCCTTGTAGCTGCTGGCGTCGGCATCGGCGAGCGCGGCGGTGGTGGCGGGAATGAGCGCAAGCGCGCCGAGCGCGACCGCGCCCTGTAGAAAAGCCGATTTCATGGGTGTCCTTGGCATTGGCATCGTGAAGCCCGTCATAAGCGGATTTGCGGCCGGACGCAAAGCTCCGCTCGACCCCCGCCGCCTCTTTTCGGCAAGCGCCGCGTTCCTGCGCGCGCGTCCGCGAGGGGACTTGAGCCCAAAGCCCGCCTCGGGCATGGAGGAACGATGCGCCTTCATCCCTCCTTTCCCGCCGCCGCGCCCTTCCTCGTCCTGCTGGCCTCCTGCGTCGCGCCGCCGCAACAGCCGCCCGCGCCTGCTCCCGCGCCCCCTCCCGCGCCTGCGCCCGAACCGGCCCCCGCGCCCGCCGCGATGGAATGGCACGACCGCCCCGTGACGCCCGGCAACTGGACGTATCGCCCCGAAACGGGCGGCACCCTCGCCGCCTATGGCGCGGGGGGAGCCGCGCCCTTCCTCTCCATCCGCTGCGACACCGCGTCCCGGCGGATCAGCGTCGCCCGTCCCGGCGCGGCGCAGGGGACGATGACGATCCGCACCAGCTATGGCGCGATGGCGTGGCCCGCGCAGCCTTCCACCACCGTCACGCCGCAGACGGTCGCGATCCGCGCCGCCAGCGATCCCGCGCTCGACCAGATCGCCTACAGCCGGGGCAAGTTTGCGGTGGAGGTGGCGGGCCAGCCGCCGCTCATCCTGCCCAACTGGGCGGAAGTCTCCCGCGTGATCGAGGATTGCCGCGGCTGAATTGTCAGGGATTTGCGCTGATGGTCCGCGCCGTCCGGTTTTCGGCGCGGACGAACGAGTATGATTCGAAAAAAGAATAATACAAGCCTTGATCCTTCGCCCGGTCTGATTCACAAATCGCTTCGTGGCCGGTTCGACCAGCCACGCGGGCTTCAACAAGCGAAAGGAGGTGATCCGATGTCTCATGGTTCAGCAATGGGGTCGGTCAAGTCCATTCGGGGAACGCGCCGCTGAGAGACGCCACCGGCGTCGACCTTTCCGGACAGCAGGGACTTGAGGGGAGCCGACAGACAGGCCGCCCCCCGTCTCCACCGGACGACAAGCGCGAACAACGTCACCTTTTGGGCGGCACATCCGGCCGCTGACCATGTCAATGACGGGCCGTCGGGCGTTGCGCCCGGCGGCCCCTCTCATATATGTTCGGGGCACAGGTGGCGCGCAAACGGGCGCGCAAACAGGGATGCCCGTCCGTGTCCGCGTCGCGACGGTTCGCTCCTATCCTCGACCATTTTCTGTCATGCGGCGGGCGGAATGGTTCGTCCGGTTCACGGAAAACGGGCCGTTTCGGTGGCTGTTGCAGACTATCCGTCCCTTATTTAACGGGATTTTCAACCTTCAACGGCAACGGTGAGGCGATCGCCCGTTCGCCGCTGAAGAGTCGCCGCCATGTCCTTCCTCGCCTCGTCCAGCCTGGGACCTCTCGCCAGCGCCTATCCCCTGTCGCCCACGATGTTGCGGCACGGCATGGCCGGCCATCCGCTCCTGTCTTTCGAGGCGCTGGCGGAAGCGGCGCTCGAAATGCCGCCGCAATTTGTGGAGCGCCGGATCGCCCATGCCGTCAACGGCGGCGAATTCGCGATGGACCGGTCGGACGACAGCGATGCCGCCACCGTCATCCGGTCGATCCGGAGCCGCGGCAACTGGGTCATGCTTCGCTTCGTCGAGCAATTGCCCGCCTATCGCGACCTGCTGGACGGGTTGATGGATCAGATCGGGCCCGCGATCATGCCCGCGACCGGCCCGGGTCTGACGGTCAGGGGGTTCATCTTCATTTCCTCGCCCGGCACGCTGACCCCGTTTCACTTCGACTGCGAATATAACATCCTGTTCCAGATCGCGGGCGACAAGCATTTCGCGACCTATCCGCCCGCGCCGCCCTGGCTGCCGCACGACCGGCACGAGGCCTATTATAGCGGGGCGGAAAATCTGCTGCCCTGGAACGACGCCTATGAGGAGGAAGCGAACGTCCACCACCTGCGGCCCGGCGATGCGCTGTTCGTCCCCTTCGCGTCGCCGCATTGGGTGAAGGCGGGCGCGGAGCCCTCCATCTCGCTGTCGATCACCTGGCAGAGCCGCTGGAGCCAGTCGGTGGGCGACGCCATGCGGATCGATCCGATCCTGCGGCGCTGGGGTCTGCCGGCCAGCGGCGTGCCCGCATGGCCCAGGGCTTCGAAATGGCGCTCGCTCGGGTGCCGCATGGCTCGCAAGGCGCGGCTGCTGTGACCTTTCTGTCCCACGGCGCGTTCCGGATCGGCGATGGTGACGCATGGGCGGCGGCCGGCGCCCGGCGGCCCCTTGTGCGGATGCTGCGTCACGCCGATCTGACGGCAGGCGACCGGGCGTGCTGGGCGGCGCTCTCCGCCCAGGCCGGCGCCGCCAACATATTCGCGCAGGACTGGTTCATGGACGCGGCGCTCCGCCATGCCGGGAATGGCCATGACGTGCGGCTGGCCGTCGTCGGCCATCAACGCGGGCCGTGGCTGGGCGTCATGCCGCTGGTCGCCGGTTCCCGTTTCGGGCGTTGGCCCACGCGCATCTGGCGCAACTGGTCGGCGACCAACCAGTTTCTGGGCACGCCGCTGGTGGCCGCGCCATCCGCCGATATGTTCTGGGCCAGCCTGCTCGCCTATCTCGATGCGCGCGCCGGTGGCGGGATCATGCTGCATTTCGAGAGGTTCGACGCCGACGATCCGGTCAGCATCGCGCTGCGGGATCGTTGTGAGCGGGAAGGACGCGCGCTCCACATCCTCCATGGCGTCGACCGCCCGGCGCACCGCGCGGGCGACGATGCCGAAGGCCGCGCCGACGCCAAGACGCAAGGGCGGCTGCGCAGCCTGTGGCGTCGGCTCGAACGCGATCATGGTCCCGTCGCGATCGCCATGGCCGATCCCGCCCGGTCCTGCCTTCCCTGGATCGATGCCTTTCTGGAGATGGAGGCCGCTGGCTGGAAGGGCCGCGCCGGGAGCGCGCTTGGCAGCCATCCGGCCACCGAGGCGCTGTTCCGCGCCGTGATCGAACGCGGCCATGCGAACGGCAGCGCGCGCCTCGCCAGCCTGTCGGCCGGCGGCCGGGTGATCGCCATGTCGAGCTGGTTCGAATCCGCCACCTGGGGCCATGGCTTCAAGATGACCTATGACGAGGATTATCGCGCCTATGCGCCGGGCCAGCTGTTGATGCGGGACGTTCGCGAAAGGATCGGACACCGGCCCGGCATGTCTTTCGACACCTGCGTCCCGCGCGACGCGATCCATTGCCATCGGCTGTGGCGAAGCCAGCGGACGATCATCGACGGCGCCGTCGCGATCGGTTCGCCGTGGCGGCGTTTTCGTTTCGATGCCCTCATAAGGGCGCGGTCGGCCTATGCGGCGGTCAAGACCCGTTTTTCCGGGCCGCCGGCGGCATAAGGGGGTAAACGGTCGTCATGCCCGCGCCGCCGACCGGCTGCGGTTTCCGCGACGCGGGCCGGGGAAGCGCCGGCCGAACACGACAGGTTGCGGATCGGGCGGTCCGGTCGCCGCATGGCCGGGGCTGGGGCCGGGGCCGGGGCCGGAGCGGGACCGGAGCGGGGCCGCTCTACCGCTCCACGCCCTTCGCCTTCCCCCACGCCCGCGCGGCGGTATAGCCCAGATAGCCCGTGCCGAAGAGCGCATAGAGCGGCTCGGGCAGCGCCTCCAGATAGGCGCGCATTCCCTCGACGATGGCCGCCGCCATCTGCGGCCGGACGCCCGCGATCAGGCCCATCGGGATCGACCACAGCAGCAGCCCGTACATGACGTAGAGAAAGGCGGGCCGCGCCCGCCGGACCCATGCGTCGTCCTCTTCCCTCGTCGCCTCGGCGGCGGCGGTCGCGGCCGCTTCCTGTCTCTTCTCCATGCCGCTCTCCCTAACCTAACCTAACCTAACCTAACCTAACCGATCCGGTTCGCCAGCCATCCATAGAGAAAAGCTTCGTTGGCGGGCCTGCTTTCCGCGAGCGCGATATAGCGCTCTCCCTGCAACGCCTCGACCGCCTTCAGCAGCACGCGTTCGCCCGCGCGCCCGCGCAGCGCCATGAACGCGCCCAGCGCCGCCAGCGTCTTCGCGCCGATCTTCCGGTCGACGGCCAGGTCGGGATAATCCTTCTGGTTGCGGTTGAGCGCGTTGAGCGCCCGCTGGAGGAAGGCCGTCGCCACCGCCGGGCCCATATTGACCCCGGTGTCGAACAGTTCCGCCGCCACCTCCGGCGCGACCTCCGCCGCGAAGGCATAGCCGGGGCGTTCCCAGTAAAGCCGGCGATAGATGCTTTCCGCCACGCTCCGGGGCATCTTCCGCATGTCCCCGGCATAGCCGTTCTCCCGCGCCACCGCCTGCGTGATGCCCCAGTTCGTCGGCCCTCCGCGATCGGCCGGATGATGGCTGTAACCCCCCTCCCGCTCGATCAGCTCGTCGATCAGCCCCGCAATATCCATGTCCGCCCGCCCCTCTCTTCGGAAAGGCGAATCATTTATCCCATATGGTTCGCTGTAGGACAGCAAAAACCGCAGGGGCCCCCTGGAAATAGGAAAAATAGGAGAAGCGCGAAAACGGCGACACTTCGCCATCTCCTTCGCTATTTTGGTCGGGACGAGAGGATTCGAACCTCCGACCCCCACACCCCCAGTGTGATGCGCTACCAGGCTGCGCTACGTCCCGACCGGAGCCGCGGCACATAGAAGCATGTGCGATAACATGCAAGGCCCGCACACCGCTTTTTGCCATCCGCCCCATATCCTAATCATATTGCCTCGCCCGTCCCGCTGTGTTAGCCGCCCGCCCTTGATCCGTGGGTGCCCGACGCGCCCGCGGCTGGACAAGAGAACAAGGCGAAAGTCCCATCATGCTCATAACTCCAGCTTTTGCCCAGGCCGCTGGCGGGCAGGCATCCGGCGCTTCCATGCTGGTGCAGATGCTGCCGCTGGTCCTGATCTTCGTGATCTTCTGGTTCCTGCTGATCCGCCCGCAGCAAAAGCGGATGAAGGATCACAAGGCCAAGATCGACGCGGTGAAGAAGGGCGATCAGATCGTCACCGGCGGCGGTCTCGTCGGCAAGGTCGTCCGCGTCGACGACGTCTATGTCGACGTGGAACTGGCGCCGGGCATGAAGGTGAAGGCTGTCAGGGGGACGCTGTCCGACGTGGTCGATCCCATGACCGCCAAGCCCGCGAACGACTGAGCGCTCCATGCTGAACTTCTCGCGCTCGGCGGTCATCGCGATCGTGCTGCCGCTGCTCATCGGCATATTGTGCGCCGTGCCCAGTTTCCTGCCGGACGCCACCGTGGAGAAGCTGCCCAAATTCATGCAGACCCGCGTGAACCTGGGGCTCGACCTGTCGGGCGGCAGCCACCTGCTGCTCGAAGCCTCCACCCAGGATGTCGCGAAGCAACGGCTCACCAATATGGAGGAGCAGGTCCGCACGGAACTGCGCCGGGGCGACCCGAAGATCGCGATCGGGGACATCTCCAGCCGCGACGGGAAATTGAGCTTCATGATCCGCGACCCGTCGCAGGTCGATGCCGCCGTCGAGCGCATCCGCCCGCTGACGCAGGGGGCGGGACTCACCGGCCAGCGCGACTTCAATGTCGAGGTGGTGAACAGCTCCACCATCGTCATCACGCCCACCAGCGCGGGCATCAACAATGCGGTGAAGAGCGCGATGGAGGTCGCGACCGAAGTCATCCGCAAGCGCATCGACGAAATGGGCACCCGCGAGCCCACCATCCAGCAGCAGGGCGACAACCGCATCGTCGTGCAGGTGCCCGGACTCCAGAATCCCAAGGCGCTGAAGGATTTGCTGGGCCAGACCGCGAAGCTCGAATTCAAGCTGGTCGACACGACCGCCGATCCCACCGAAGTGGCGCAAGGCCGCGCGCCGGTGGGCAGCGAGGTCCTGCCTTATCCCGACAACCCGTCCCGCGTCCCCGTGATCGCGGTCAAGCGGCAGGTGATGGTGTCGGGCGAGGACCTGACCGACGCGACGCAGGGCTATGACCAGAATAATCAGGCCATCGTCAACATCCGCTTCAACGGGTCGGGCGGCCGCAAGTTCGGGCAGGTGACTTCGCAGAACGTCAACCGTCCCTTCGCCATCATCCTCGACGGCAGGGTGCTGTCGGCGCCGAACATCAACGAACCGATCCTGGGCGGCAGCGCGCAGATCAGCGGCAACTTCACGGTGGAAAGCGCCAACCAGCTCGCCATCGCGCTGCGTTCGGGCAAGCTGCCTGTCGCGCTCACGGTGGTGGAGGAACGCACCGTCGGTCCGCAGCTGGGCGCGGATTCGATTCGCGCGGGCCTGATCGCATCGATCATCGCGGTGGTCGCGGTCGCGGCCTTCATGTTCCTGAGCTATGGCCGCTTCGGCATCTATGCGAACATCGCCGTCACCATCAACGTGCTGGTCATCCTGGGCGTGATGGGCATATTGGGCGCGACGCTCACCTTGCCGGGCATCGCCGGTTTCGTGCTGACCATCGGCACGGCGGTGGATGCCAACGTCCTCATCTACGAACGCATCCGCGAAGAGCGCCGCCGGGGCCGGGGCGTGGTGCAAGCCATCGAATATGGCTATAAGGAAGCCAGCCGTACCATTTTCGAAGCGAATGTGACTCACGCCATCGCGGGCGGCATCATGCTGGCGCTCGGTTCGGGACCGATCAAGGGTTTCGCCATCGTGCTGCTGATCGGCATCGCCACCAGCGTCTATACGGCCGTGACCTTCACGCGCGTGCTGGCGGCGCACTGGCTGCGCACCCAGCGCCCGACCGAAATCAACATCTGACGGGGCGGGAGAGACAATTATGAAACTGCTGAAGCTCGTCCCCGACAATACCAATATCGGCTTTGTCAAGCTGCGCCACTGGTGCTTCGCGGTCACGATGCTGCTCACCGCGCTGGCGGTCGGGGCGACGCTGTACAAGGGATTGAACCTGGGCGTCGATTTCGTGGGCGGCCTGATGATCGAGGCGCGTTTCGAACAGCCGCCGCAGATCGACAGGGTGCGGTCGAACATCGCGCGGCTGGGCGTGGGGGAAAGCTCGCTCCAGCAATTCGGCGACCCCCGCACCGTCCAGATTCGCCTGCCCCTTCCCGAGCAGGGCGGCGCCGGCGCCGCCAACGCGGTGGTGGAGCGGACGCGGCAGTCGATGATGGCGGAGTTCCCCGGCGTCACCTTCTCCCGCTACGACACGGTGTCGGGCAAGGTGTCGGGCGAACTCATCCGCGACGGCATCCTCGCCGTGCTGCTGGCGATGATCGGCATCGCGATCTTTTCCTGGTTCCGCTACGAATGGCAGTTCGGCGTCTCGACCTTCGTGGCGATCCTGCACGACGTGGTGATGACCATCGGCTTCTTCGCTATCACCCAGCTGGAATTCGACCTCAATATCGTGGCGGCCGTGCTGACGATCGTCGGCTATTCGATCAATGACAAGATGGTGATCGACGACCGCATCCGCGAGAATATGCGGAAATACCGCAAGATGGACATGAAGGCGCTGATCGATCTGTCGGTCAACGAAACGCTGCCGCGCACGATCATGACATCGGTGACGATGGTCCTTGCGTTGGGTGCGCTGCTCCTGTTCGGCGGTCATGTGCTGCGCGGTTTCGCGGCGGCGATGCTGTTGGGCGTGTTCGTCGGTACTTATTCATCGGTCTATGTGTCTGCATCGCTGCTCGTCACGCTCGGGCTGACGCCCCAGCATGGCGAGCGCAAGGGCGGCGGCCTCCCGGCGCAGGCGGAGCGTACGGCTCCGGGCGATGGAGCCGTGCCCTGAACCAGAAGCGTGCCGGGATGGAACTGCGCCGCGACGATGCCGGGCAGGGGCCCATCGTGACGGGCTTTTCCGGCCGTGGTTTTCGCGTGAAGGATGATGTTTTCCCCGGCGGTCTGCTCCTCAGTCCGGCGCGGGCGCTCGCATGGAAAGACGCGCCGGACATGGAGGCGCTGACGGTCGCGGCTCTGGGCGATCTGTTCGACCTCGATCCCCTTCCGGAATTTCTCCTGCTCGGGACCGGATCTGGCCTGCGTCAGCCGTCCCGCAGCTTCGTCCGCGATCTGGAGGCGCGCGGCATCGGCGTCGAAGCGATGGACAGCCGCGCCGCCGCCCGCGCCTGGGGCGTGCTGCGAGCGGAGGAGCGCTGGATCGCCGCGGCGCTCCTGCCCCTTTGACCACGCGTCTTGCGCTTTGGTCCGCATCTGCCTAGTTTCATGATCAAGTACCGGAGCCTCCCGGCCCGGCGTTGATGAAGTGAGATACGGCCATGGTGCAGCACAGCCGCCCATCGCCGCAGAGTTCCGGCCCGGCCGGCCGTTTTTCGGGCAAGCGCGCCCGCAGCGGTCCGGACAATGGGAGCAAGGCTGCGGTCATTCCTCCCCCGACCAAGCGGGGTTCCTCCGCTTATCCATCCCCTCACCGCCATGCCTATGCCGCCATCGACCTCGGCACCAACAATTGCCGCCTGCTGATCGCCAAGCCCTCGTCGGACGGCTTTATCGTCGTGGATGCTTTTTCGCGGATCGTGCGGCTGGGCGAGGGGCTGGCCGCCACTGGCCGGATCAGCGACGCGGCGATCGACCGCGCCATCGTCGCCCTGTCGGTCTGCGCGGAAAAGCTCCGTCGTCGTCATGTCACGCTGGCCCGCTCCGTTGCGACGGAGGCTTGCCGCCGCGCCGCCAACGGACAGGAGTTCATCCATCGGGTCTATCGCGAGACCGGCATCGCGCTCGACATCATCAGCGCGCAGGAGGAGGCGCGACTGGCGGTGCTGGGCTGCCACGCGCTGCTGGAGCCGGGCGATGGCCCCGCGCTTATCTTCGACATCGGCGGCGGCTCGACCGAACTGGTGCTGGTGGACGCGCATGCGAAGGGCGCGCCGCAGATCGTGGATTGGGTCAGCGCGCCCTGGGGTGTGGTGTCCCTGACCGAGAGCGAGGCTTTCGACCATGCCGATTCTGCCGAACGCCTGGCCGCTTATCGACGGATGCGGGAGCGGGTGGCGGACGCTTTCTCCCCCATTGCGGGCCGCCTGCCGCGCGGACAGGCCGGCATCCGCCTTTTGGGCACGTCGGGAACGGTGACGACGCTGGCCAGCCTCCACCTCAACCTCCAGCGCTATGACCGGCATGTGATCGACGGGCTGATCGTTCCTTCCCAGTCCATGCGCGCCATTTCCTCCCGTCTCTCCGCGATGAGCCTTGTCGAGAGGCAGGAACTGCCCTGCATCGGCACCGAGCGCGCCGATCTGGTGGTGGCGGGATGCGCGATCCTGGAAGCGATCCTCGACATCTGGCCCGCCGAGCGGCTGGGCGTCGCGGACCGGGGCATCCGCGAAGGCATTTTGCGCAGCCTGATGGAACGGAAGGGAGGTACGATGTGAGGGGCGCGGGCGCTGGAAGAATCCGGGTGAAGTCGGCGAAGGGGCGCACGGCCCAGTCGACGCGCTGGCTGGAGCGGCATCTCAATGATCCTTATGTCCGCCGCGCCAAGGCGGAAGGATGGCGCAGCCGCGCCGCCTTCAAGCTGATCGAGCTGGATGAGAAGTTCCATTTCGTGAAGGGCTCGCGCGCGGTCGTGGATCTGGGCGTCGCGCCCGGCGGCTGGGCGCAGGTGGTGCGCAAGCTCAGTCCCAAGGCGAAGGTCGTGGGCATCGACCTGCTGCCGACCGACCCCATTCCGGGCGTCACCCTGTTCGAAATAGACTTCATGGACGACAAGGCGCCGGACCTGCTGCGCGAGGCATTGGGCGAAGCGCCTGATCTGGTGATTTCCGACATGGCGGCGAACACGGTCGGCCATGCCCAGACCGACCATCTGCGGACCATGGGGCTGGTCGAGGCGGCGGCATGGTTCGCGGTCGAAAATCTCCGCAAGGGCGGCGCCTTCGTGGCGAAGGTGTTCGCGGGCGGCACGGATGCCGACCTGCTGGCCGTGCTCAAGAAGCATTTCACCACCGTCAAGCACGCCAAGCCCCCGGCCAGCCGCAAGGGCAGCGTCGAATGGTATGTCGTTGCGCAGGGGTTCAAGGGCCAGCCCGAGGATCAGGGCTGAAACATCATCCAAGGAAGGGCAGGGGGGCTCTTGGTTTCCACGGTATCGACAGTGGCCTATCTCGGGCTGGAGGCGCGCGGCGTCGAGGTGCAGTGTCAGCTTGTCGCGGGCCTGCCGAATTTCATCCTCGTCGGCCTGCCAGACAAGGCGGTGGCAGAAAGCCGTGAGCGCGTCCGCAACGCCATTGCCGCCATCGGCCTCTCGCTTCCGCCCAAGCGGATCACCGTCAATCTTTCCCCCGCCGCCCTCCCCAAGGAAGGATCGCATTTCGACCTCCCCATCGCGCTGGCCCTGCTGGGTGCGATGGGCGTGATCGATGCTGAGACACTGGCGGGCTATGTCGTGGTCGGCGAACTGGGGCTCGACGGCCGGATCGCGCCGACGCCGGGCGTATTGCTCGCCGCGCTCCATGCCGGGGAGCGGGAGATGGGCCTTGTCTGTCCGGTCGCGCAGGGATCGGAAGCGGCTTGGGCGGGGCAGGTCGAAGTCGTCGCCGCGCCGGACCTCCTCAGCCTTCTCAACCATTTCAAGGGGACAGCCGCGTTATCGCCGCCCCAGCCGGGCGCGGTGGAACCGCCGGCCCGCGTCGCCGATCTCAAGCAGGTGAAGGGACAGGAAACCGCCAAGCGCGCTTTGGAGATCGCGGCGGCGGGCGGCCATAATCTGCTCATGATCGGCCCGCCCGGCGCCGGAAAGTCGCTGATGGCGAGTTGCCTGCCCGGCATCCTTCCCGAACTGACGCCCGGCGAGGCGCTCGAAACCTCCATGGTGGCGAGCGTCGCCGGTACGCTGGAAGGCGGCAGGATCAGCCGCGCCCGTCCCTTTCGCTCTCCCCATCACAGCGCGTCCATGGCGGCGCTGGTCGGCGGTGGCCTGCGCGCCCGGCCGGGCGAAGTCAGCATGGCGCATCTGGGTATCCTGTTCCTCGATGAACTGCCCGAATTTCAGCGCGCGGTGCTGGATTCGCTGCGCCAGCCCCTTGAAACCGGAGAGGTCACGGTGGCGCGCGCCAATGCCCACGTCACTTTCCCGGCGCGGGTCCAGCTTGTCGCGGCGATGAATCCGTGCCGCTGCGGGCATCTGGGCGATCCGGCGCTGGCCTGCTCGCGCGCGCCGCGCTGCGCGGCGGACTATCAGGCGAAGGTGTCGGGACCGCTGCTCGACCGCATCGACCTGCATGTCGAGGTGCAGGCGGTGACGGCGGCCGACCTCGTCCTGCCTCCTCCCGGCGAAGGGTCGGCCGAAGTCGCGGCCCGCGTCGCCGCCGCGCGCCTGATCCAGACCGGACGCTATGCCGGAACGGCCACGCGCACCAATGCCGAAGTGGATGGAGAAAGGCTGGAGGAGGTGGCCGGGCCGGATCAGCCGGGACGGGAATTGCTGGCGCAGGCCGCGGCCGCCATGAAGCTGTCTGCGCGCGGCTACACCCGCGTCCTGCGCGTGGCCCGCACCATCGCCGACCTTGCCGGAGCGGATCGGGTGGGCCGGACGCATGTGGCCGAGGCGCTCAGCTATCGCCGCCGCCCGCCGGTGAACTGAAGGTCAGGCCGCGCTGTCGCTGGCAATCAGCTTCAGGTCGGCGGCCGGGCTTTCCTCGCCGTCCCGGTGCGTCAGCCGCCCGTCGATCCGGCTCCCCGCTTCGATGGAAATCCGCTTGTAGGTGACGTCGCCGGTGATCCGGGCGCTGTTCTCCACGGTCAGTTCCTCCGCCGTGATCGAGCCGTCCACCAGTCCGGCAAGGCGCGCGCTGCTGGCGGTGACATGGCCGATGATGCGGCTGTCGGGTCCCTGCACCAGCGCGGCGCAACGGATGTCGCCCCGGACCGTGCCGTCGATATGCAGGTCGACCGATGCACTGAGGTCGCCGGTGATGCTGACATCGCCGCCGATCAGCGAGAAGGGCGTGTTCCTAGCCCCGGTCGCCGATACCGGCGAAGCGGGCCTTTGCGGTTTGCTGGACTTGGAGAACATCTTGCCGGGCCTCCAGGAAGCGGCGGGGGTTGATGGGCTGGCCGTCGAGCCGCACCTCGAAATGCAGATGGGTGCCGGTCGAACGGCCCGTCGATCCCATGCGCCCGATGGTGTCGCCGCGCGCGACGGCCTGCCCCACGCGACTCGAAAAGCCTGACAAATGGGCATAGCGGGTCATCAGGCCATTGCCATGCTCGACCTCGATCACATTGCCATAGCCCTGCCGCTGGCCGACATAGACCACCTTGCCCTTGGCCGCCGCCAATACAGGCTGGCCGTGGCGGCCGGGGAAATCGATGCCCGCATGGAAAGCGGCATGCCCGTTGAACGGGTCGCGGCGATAGCCGTAGGAGCTTGTTTCCATCGGCGCCGCCGTCGGCTTGCCCGAAGGGATCGCTATCAGGCTGCTTTCGAGAAACTCCATGCGGGACAGCGCGCTGGCCAGCCGCGCCAGTTCCTGCGGCATATCGTCCCGTTCCCCCGGCCATGGCACGAAGGGACCGCCCTGCGCCCGCGCGGCGCTGCGGCTCAGCGAATCGGGATTGAGGCCGAAGCTACGGATGGCCGCCGCTGCCTTGTCCGCGCGCCGTTCCACCGCCGTGGCGAGCAGCAGGGCGAAGCGCCGTTGCCGCGCATCGATCTTCATCAGGGGCGCGGTTTCCGGGGCCATGCCGATCTTTGCGCCACTGCGGCCCTGCGATGCGCCCTTGCCGGTCTCCGCATCCGGGGAGCCGACCACCCGATCTGAAAGTGCCTTGTCCTCCGCTCCGAAATGCGTCCGGTAGAGGTCGTCCATGAAATCCTGGCGCTCTTCCAGATCCCGCGTCAGTTCTTCCACGGATTTGCGATAATGTTCGACCTTGCCGGCCTCGCTCGCGACAGCCTTGCCTCGCTCCGCCAGCAGGGCGCGATCATGGGCGACCGTGCTGTTGTCGGCCACCATGGCGATGGTCAGCGCGCCCCATCCCACGAACAGGGCGGACAATATTCCGGCAGCGCCAAGCTGGGCGCGCCGGGAAATGCGGATGAACTTCACCCGGCCGCCCGAGCGCAGGAAAATTTCCCGCTCCGGGCAGAAGGCGGCCAGCCTTTCCCGGAAGGAGAGTTTCCCCTTCTTGCTTCGTTGCGACAAATGCGACCCCATCCGACTCTCATTTTGGTATCGGGGCCGCTAGCAAAAAGAATCCCCCATGCACGAATCCATCATTACGGACTCGTGACGAGTCGAGGTCTGAACGCGGTGAAACGAAGGCAGGCCGTTTCGGTTCCTTCGCCAAGGAGAAATTCCTCACGGTTTCCAGCGAGGGTCCACGGATCGATTCGCATGGCTGGCGGACAGGCGGCTCGTGCTTGACCGGCAGGGACGCCGCCGCTATAGGCCCGCCAGCCCAGCGGGATGCAGTGACAGGGACTCGTCTTTTCATCGCCGTTCGCAGGGTGACACAGAGCTGAACATTGCCGGGTGCTCTTGCGGCTCCAGGGGGGGCATTTGCCCACCGGGGCCTTTGCCGTTTGGAGAAATGCTCTCCTTTCGGCGGGAACACGGGAGTGCGCGCGGTAAAGTAACTGAAAAAGGTGAAGGGCTTCATGCCAACGATCAACCAGCTGGTCCGCAAGGGCCGCGAACCGCAGAAGGCCAAATCGAAGGTCCCTGCAATGGATGCGAACCCGCAGAAGCGCGGCGTCTGCACCCGCGTCTACACGACGACCCCGAAGAAGCCGAACTCGGCTCTTCGCAAGGTGGCGAAGGTGCGTCTGGTCAACCAGCGCGAAGTCATCACCTATATCCCGGGTGAAGGCCACAACCTTCAGGAGCACTCGGTGGTGCTGATCCGCGGCGGCCGCGTACGCGACCTTCCCGGTGTGCGCTATCACGTGCTGCGCGGCGTTCTGGATACCCAGGGCGTCAAGGACCGCAAGCAGAGCCGTTCGAAGTACGGCGCGAAGCGTCCGAAGTAAGAAGGGGAGACCAGAAACATGTCACGTCGTCGTCGCCCCGAAAAGCGCGTCATCCTGCCCGATCCGAAGTTCGGTGATGTCGTCCTTTCCAAGTTCATGAACAGCATCATGCAGGACGGCAAGAAGGCCGTCGCCGAGTCCATCGTCTATGGCGCGCTCGACACTGTCGAAGCGAAGGCCAAGAAGGACCCGATTCAGATGTTCCATGACGCCCTCAACAATGTGAAGCCGGGCATCGAGGTTCGCAGCCGCCGCGTCGGCGGTGCGACCTATCAGGTTCCCGTCGAAGTGCGTCCCGAGCGCGCGCAGGCGCTGGCCATCCGCTGGCTGATCACCGCTTCGCGCAACCGCAGCGAAACCACCATGGCGGCCCGTCTGTCGGGTGAGTTGCTGGACGCCGCCAACAACCGCGGCAATGCGGTCAAGAAGCGCGAAGACACGCACCGCATGGCGGAAGCGAACCGCGCCTTCTCGCACTATCGCTGGTAAGCAAGGCGAAAAGGGCGGGTGTCGGCGGATGCCCGTTCTTCGTTATCCGCTCAAAAATTCGGTCCGTTCGCCGGGGTCTCTACCCATGGCGGACGGATTGGTTTAGGGGCCACGCGCAAGACTCGTCATTCCAACCGCCGGCGCACCGGCAACGGAGAAGCATCATGGCCCGCAGCCATCCGCTCGAACGCTATCGCAATTTCGGTATCATGGCGCATATCGACGCCGGCAAGACCACCACGACCGAACGCATCCTTTACTATACCGGCAAGTCCTACAAGATCGGCGAAGTCCATGAGGGCGCCGCCACCATGGACTGGATGGAGCAGGAGCAGGAGCGTGGTATCACCATCACCTCTGCGGCGACTACTTGCTTCTGGAAGGATCACCGCCTCAACATCATCGACACGCCCGGCCACGTCGACTTCACCATCGAGGTCGAGCGTTCGCTGCGCGTGCTCGATGGCGCGGTCGCCGCGTTCGATGGCGTCGCGGGCGTGGAGCCGCAGTCGGAAACCGTGTGGCGTCAGGCGGACAAGTATAAAGTTCCGCGGATGTGCTATATCAACAAGCTCGACCGCACCGGCGCGAATTTCTACTATTGCGTGCAGACGATCATCGACCGCCTGGGCGCGACCCCGGCCGTCCTCTATCTCCCCATCGGTGCGGAATCGGATTTCGTCGGCCTCGTCGACCTCGTTGAGAACCGTGCGATCATCTGGAAGGATGAGAGCCTGGGCGCCGAGTTCGAATATCAGGACGTTCCAGCCGACCTCGCCGACAAGACCGCCGAATATCGCGAGAAGCTGATCGAACTGGCCGTCGAGCAGGACGACGAGGCGATGGAAGCCTATCTCGAAGGCAATGAGCCGGACGTCGCGACCCTCAAGAAGCTGATCCGCAAGGGTACGCTCGGTCACGCCTTCGTGCCTGTGCTGTGCGGCTCCTCGTTCAAGAACAAGGGCGTGCAGGCGCTGCTCGACGCGGTGGTCGACTATCTGCCCAGCCCGCTGGACATCGAGGACGTGCAGGGCGTCAAGCTGGACGGCGAAACGCCCGACAGCCGCCCGACCAGCGACGATGCGCCCTTCGCGGGCCTCGCCTTCAAGATCATGAACGACCCGTTCGTCGGTTCGCTCACCTTCCTGCGCGTCTATTCGGGCACTTTGACCAAGGGCAGCTATCTGAACTCGGTCAAGGACAAGAAGGAAAAGATCGGCCGCATGCTCCTCATGCACGCCAATTCGCGTGAGGACATCGACACCGCTTATGCGGGCGACATCGTCGCTCTGGCGGGTCTCAAGGAAACCACCACCGGCGATACGCTATGTTCTGAGCGCCAGCCGATCATCCTGGAGCGGATGGAGTTCCCTGAGCCGGTCATCGAGCTGTCGGTCGAGCCCAAGACCAAGGCCGACCAGGAAAAGATGGGTATCGCGCTCAATCGCCTGGCTGCCGAAGACCCGTCCTTCCGCGTCTCGACCGATCACGAATCGGGCCAGACCATCATCAAGGGCATGGGCGAGCTTCACCTCGAAATCCTGGTCGACCGCATGAAGCGCGAGTTCAAGGTCGAGGCGAATGTGGGCGCGCCGCAGGTCGCCTATCGCGAATATCTCGCGAAGAAGGTCGACATCGACTACACTCACAAGAAGCAGTCGGGCGGTTCCGGCCAGTTCGGCCGCGTCAAGGTCACCGTCATCCCCGGCGAGCGCGGTTCGGGCTACCAGTTCTTCGACGAGATCAAGGGCGGCAACATCCCCCGCGAATATATCCCGTCGGTGGAAAAGGGCTTCCGTGAGACGGCCGAGACGGGCCATCTCATCGGCTTCCCGATCATCGACTTCGAAGTCCATCTGACGGACGGCGCGTACCATGACGTCGACTCGTCGGCCCTGGCCTTCGAAATCTGTGCCCGTGGCGCGATGCGCGAGGCGGCGGCCAAGTCGGGCATCAAGCTGCTCGAACCGATCATGAAGGTCGAGGTCGTGACCCCGGAGGAATATCTGGGCGACGTCATCGGCGACATGAACAGCCGTCGCGGCCAGATCCAGGGCACCGACAGCCGCGGTAACGCCCAGGTCGTCGAGGCGATGGTTCCGCTGGCCAACATGTTCGGTTATGTGAACCAGCTGCGTTCGTTCACCCAGGGGCGCGCGAACTATTCGATGATCTTCTCGCACTATGACGAAGTGCCGCAGAATGTGGCGGACGAAGTCAAGGCGAAGATGGCCTGACGATTTCCCGGACCGGTCCGCGTGAGCGGGTCGGTTTTGGGGCTGGTAATCTGTGAATTTGCTGCTATGGACGCGCCTTCGCGAGGCGCGGCCGAGCGGTCAGACCAAAGCTGATTTGATTAGAAGGTAGGATAAAATGGCTAAGGCTAAGTTTGAGCGGAACAAGCCGCACTGCAACATCGGCACCATCGGTCACGTCGACCATGGCAAGACCTCGCTGACCGCGGCGATCACCAAGGTGCTCGCCGAAACCGGCGGCGCGACCTTCGTCGACTACGCCAATATCGACAAGGCCCCCGAAGAGCGCGAGCGCGGCATCACCATTTCGACCGCTCACGTCGAATATGAAACCGAAGCGCGCCACTATGCGCACGTCGACTGCCCCGGCCACGCCGACTATGTGAAGAACATGATCACCGGCGCGGCGCAGATGGACGGCGCGATCCTCGTCGTTTCGGCCACCGACGGCCCGATGCCCCAGACCCGCGAGCACATCCTGCTTGCCCGTCAGGTCGGCGTTCCCCAGCTCGTCGTGTTCATGAACAAGGTTGACCTCGTCGACGATCCGGAAATCCTGGAACTGGTCGAGCTGGAAATCCGCGAGCTGCTGTCGTCCTACGACTTCGACGGCGACAATATTCCGATCATCGCCGGTTCGGCTGTGAAGGCTCTGGACGGTTCCAACGACGAGATCGGCAAGAACGCCGTTCTGAAGCTGATGGAAGCTGTTGACAGCTTCATTCCGCAGCCGGAGCGTCCGATCGACAAGCCCTTCCTGATGCCGATCGAAGATGTGTTCTCGATCTCGGGCCGCGGCACCGTCGTCACGGGCCGCGTCGAAACCGGCATCGTCAAGGTGGGCGAGGAAGTCGAGATCGTCGGCATCAAGGATACCCGCAAGACCACCGTCACCGGCGTCGAAATGTTCCGCAAGCTGCTCGATGAAGGTCGCGCAGGCGACAACATCGGCGCGCTGATCCGTGGCGTGGGCCGTGAAGAAGTCGAGCGCGGTCAGGTTCTGGCCAAGCCCGGCAGCATCACCCCGCACACCGAGTTCGACGCGGAAGTCTATGTCCTGTCGAAGGAAGAAGGCGGTCGTCACACCCCGTTCTTCGCGAACTATCGTCCGCAGTTCTACTTCCGCACCACCGACGTGACCGGCGAAGTGATCCTGCCCGAAGGCACCGAGATGGTCATGCCTGGCGATAACGTGAAGCTCGGCGTCAAGCTGATCGCCCCGATCGCGATGGACGCGGGTCTCCGCTTCGCGATCCGCGAAGGCGGTCGCACCGTCGGTGCAGGGGTTGTCGGCACGATCTCGAAGTAATATAGGACCGCAGCGGCGCGAATCGTCTGATTCGCGCCGCTCGGATTTCTGCCGCCTCGGATCGCCTTTCTCCGGCTCGAAGGAGCTAGAAGGGCAATAGCGGGGCGGTATATTTTTGGATTGCCGCATTTTCTGAATCGTCAGGCTTCGCCCGACTGGAAAATGCTTTGGTTTGGCTCTTTCGCATCGGTACAGGAATATGGACAGCAACATCCGCATCCGCCTCAAGGCGTTCGATCATCGCGTGCTCGATCAGGCGACCGGCGACATCGCCGAAACCGCCCGTCGCACCGGCGCCCTCATTCGCGGTCCGATTCCCCTTCCGACGCGTATCGAAAAGTTCACGGTCAACCGTGGCCCGCACATCGACAAGAAGTCGCGTGAGCAGTTCGAGGTCCGCACCTACAAGCGTATGCTTGACATTGTGCAGCCGACGCCGCAGACGGTCGACGCGCTGATGAAGCTGGATCTGGCTGCCGGCGTGAACGTAGAGATCAAGCTGGCCTGAAAGCTGGCAAGTCCCCGCCTTTCGTGAGAAGGGCAGGGTATCGGGCATTCCGCCGAGGCGGAGGCTCAAACGACACAAGGGATACCGCACGGCCCTTCCGGTGAACCGGAAAAGGCTCGTGGTCCTGGTCCCCCGTCGCCTTCCCCGGGCAGGGGTCGGCATCCAACCCGGACGGGGTGATCTATTATTGGGGTTGGGCCGCGAAGGAGAGATCCGGAGCGGTTTTTTCGTTGGATACGCCCGCTGCTAAGGCGGGCCTCTATGGGAGTAACGGTGGTGCGCACAGGCGTGATCGCTAAGAAAGTCGGGATGACCCGTCTGTTCCAGGAGGACGGACGTCACGTTCCGGTTACGGTTCTGGCCCTTGAGGGCAATCAGGTCGTGGCCCGCAAGGAAGTCGATCGTGACGGTTATGTCGCGGTTCAGCTCGGCGCGGGCGTCGCGAAGGTCAAGAATGTCGCCAAGCCGCAGCGCGGCCACTTCGCCAAGGCGGAAGTGGAGCCCAAGCAGCGTCTGGTCGAATTCCGTGTCGCCGAGGATGCGCTCCTCGATGTCGGCGCCGAGATCGCGGCCGATCATTTCATCGCCGGTCAGCTCGTCGACGTGGCCGGCCACACCCAGGGCAAGGGTTTCGCCGGTGCGATGAAGCGCTGGGGCTTCGGCGGCATGCGCGCAACCCACGGCGTGTCCATCAGCCACCGTGCCCATGGTTCGACGGGTAACCGCCAGGATCCGGGCCGCGTCTTCAAGAACAAGAAGATGGCAGGTCACATGGGCGACCGCGAGCGGACCCAGCAGAACCTGGAAATCGTCCGCACGGACGTTGAGCGCGGCCTGCTGTTCGTCAAGGGCAGCGTGCCGGGCGCCAAGGGCACCTGGCTGACCGTCAGCGATGCCGTCAAGGTCGCTCGCCCGGCGGATGCTCCCTATCCGGCCAGCCTCAAGCAGGCTGCCAACAGCAACTCCGCTCCGGCCGAGACGCCTGCTGAAGAAGCGGCTGCTCCCGAAGCGACCGAAGGCCAGGAGGGCTAATCATGAAGGTCAAGGTACAGACCCTCGACGCGCAGGCTGCTGGCGATGTGGAGCTGAACGATGCCGTGTTCGGCATCGAGCCCCGCACCGACATCCTGCATCGCGTCGTCACCTGGCAGCTCGAAAAGCGCCGCGCCCCGGCCCGCGCCACCCGCGAGCGTTCGGACGTTGCTCGCACGGGCAAGAAGTTCGGTCGCCAGAAGGGTGGCGGCACGGCCCGTCACGGCGATCGGCGCGCGCCGGTGTTCATCGGCGGCGGTAAGGCGCACGGCGCCCGCGCCCGCACCTTCGGCCACGACCTCAACAAGAAGGTTCGTGCGCTCGGCCTGAAAATGGCCCTGTCGACGAAGGCGAAGAACGGCTCGCTGATCGTTCTCGACAATCTCGATGTGGCGGAAGGCAAGACCAAGGCTCTGGTCGCCCACCTCGCCAAGCTGAACCTCAGCAAGGCCCTGTTCATCGACGGCGACGCGGTGAACGTCAGCTTCGCGAAGGCTTCGGCGAACATCATCGGCGTGGATCTGCTGCCGGCCGTCGGCGCCAATGTCTACGACATCCTGAAAGCCGACTCGCTGGTGCTGACGCGCGCCGCGGTCGAAAAGCTGGAGGCGCGTTTCAATGGCTAAGAAGCAGGCCGCAACCGTCGACAACCGTCATTATGACGTGGTTGTCGCCCCGGTCATCACCGAGAAGTCGACCCTTCTCTCCGAAAACAACGCGGTGGTCTTCAAGGTCGCCAACGATGCGTCCAAGCCGGAGATCAAGGCTGCCGTCGAGGCCCTGTTCGGCGTGACCGTGAAGGCGGTCAACACGCTGGTGCAGAAGGGCAAGGTCAAGCGCTGGAAGGGCAAGCCCTACAAGCGCACGGACGTGAAGAAGGCGATCGTGACGCTGGCCGAAGGTCAGTCCATCGACGTCACCACCGGTATTTGAGGCGCGAGATAAATGGCACTCAAGCATTATAACCCGACGAGCCCGGCCCAGCGTGGCCTGATCCTCGTCGACCGCAGTGGTCTGCACAAGGGCAAGCCCGTCAAGGCGCTGACCGAAGGCAAGCGCAAGACCGGCGGCCGCAACAACAAGGGCCATGTGACCTCGCGCGGCATCGCGGGCGGTCACAAGCAGCGTTACCGCATCATCGACTTCAAGCGTCGCCTGTGGGACGTGGAAGGCACGGTCGAGCGTCTGGAATATGACCCCAACCGCACGGCCTTCATCGCACTGGTCAACTATCCCGACGGCACCCAGGCCTATATCCTGGCGCCGCAGCGTCTGGCTGCCGGCGACAAGGTTGTCGCGGGCAAGAAGACCGACGTGAAGCCGGGCAACGCGATGGAGCTTGGCCAGATGCCGGTCGGCACCATCATCCACAATATCGAGATGAAGCCGGGCAAGGGCGGTCAGCTCTGCCGTTCGGCGGGGACCTATGCCCAACTCGTCGGCCGTGATCGCGGCATGGTGATGGTTCGCCTGTCCTCGGGCGAGCAGCGCTATATCCGTTCGGACTGCATGGGCACCGTCGGTGCCGTGTCGAACCCGGACAATGCCAACACCAACCTCGCCAAGGCCGGCCGCAACCGCTGGCTGGGCAAGCGTCCGCTGACGCGCGGTGTGGCGAAGAACCCGGTCGACCACCCGCATGGCGGTGGTGAAGGCCGGACCTCGGGCGGTCGTCATCCGGTGACCCCGTGGGGCAAGCCGACCAAGGGTGCGCGCACCCGCCACAACAAGGCGACGGACAAGTTCATCATCCGTAGCCGCCACGCGAAGAAGAAGAGGTAAGCGAGATGGCTCGTTCCGTCTGGAAAGGTCCGTTCGTGGACCTCAGCCTTCTGAAGAAGGCGGAAGCCGCGCAGGACGCGGGTGGCCGCGCGCCGATCAAGACCTGGTCGCGCCGTTCCACCATCCTGCCGCAGTTCGTCGGCCTGACGTTCAACGTCTATAACGGCCGCAAGCATGTTCCGGTGTCCGTCAACGAGGACATGGTGGGTCACAAGCTGGGCGAATTCGCCCCGACCCGCTATTTCCCCGGCCACGCCGCCGACAAGAAGGGCAAGCGCTGATGAGCAAGGAAAAGGCTCCCCGTCGCGTCGCCGACAATGAGGCGCTGGCCGTCGGCACGCAGATTCGCGGTTCGGCCCAGAAGCTGAACCTCGTCGCGGCGCTGATCCGTGGCCGCAAGGTCGAGGATGCGCTCAACGTACTGACCTTCTCGAAGAAGGCGATGGCCGTCGACGTGCGCAAGGTGCTGGCTTCGGCCATCGCCAATGCGGAAAACAATCACAATCTGGACGTCGACTCGCTGGTCGTCGCGGAAGCATCGGTGGGCAAGAGCTTCACCATGAAGCGCTTCCACGCTCGCGGCCGCGGCAAGTCGACCCGGATCCTGAAGCCCTTCAGCCGCGTGCGCATCGTCGTTCGCGAAGCAGCTGAAGAAGCGGAGGCGTAAGACTATGGGTCACAAGAGCAATCCGATCGGTCTGCGCCTGCAGATCAACCGCACCTGGGACAGCCGCTGGTTCGCGGAAGGCGCCGACTATGGCCGCCTGCTGCTGGAGGATCTGAAGATCCGCCAGTACATCATGAAGAACCTGCCGCAGGCCGCGATCTCCAAGGTCGTGATCGAGCGTCCCGCCAAGCTGTGCCGCGTGTCGATCTACGCCGCCCGTCCCGGTGTCATCATCGGCAAGAAGGGCGCGGACATCGAGAAGCTGCGCAAGAAGCTGGGTCAGTTCACCTCTTCGGACGTGTCGCTGAACATCGTCGAAATCCGCAAGCCGGAAATCGATTCCAAGCTCGTCGCACAGGGCATCGCCGATCAGCTGGAGCGCCGCGTGGCGTTCCGCCGCGCGATGAAGCGCGCGGTGCAGTCGGCTCTCCGTCTGGGCGCCGAAGGCATCAAGATCACCTGCGGCGGCCGTCTGGGCGGCGCGGAGATCGCCCGCGTGGAATGGTATCGCGAAGGCCGCGTTCCGCTGCACACGCTGCGCGCGAACGTCGATTATGCCGAAGCCGAAGCCCACACCGCTTATGGCGTGTGCGGCATCAAGGTCTGGATCTTCAAGGGCGAAATCCTTGGTCACGATCCGATGGCCACCGACCGGCTGATGCTGGAGGCTCAGACCTCCGGCGTGCGCCCGGCGCGCTGAGAATAAGGTAGGTATAGCGTCATGCTGCAACCGAAGAAGATGAAGTTCCGCAAGACCTTCAAGGGTCGGATCAAGGGCGACGCCAAGGGCGGTTCGGCTTTGAATTTCGGCGCCTACGGTCTGAAGGCCCTGGAACCCGAGCGCGTCACCGCACGCCAGATCGAAGCGGCCCGCCGCGCGATCCAGCGCCACCTGCGCCGTCAGGGCCGTCTGTGGATCCGCGTGTTCCCCGACGTGCCTGTGTCGAAGAAGCCCGCCGAAGTCCGTCAGGGCAAGGGCAAGGGTTCGGTCGAATATTGGGCCGCCCGCGTCAAGCCGGGCCGTATCCTGTTCGAACTGGACGGCGTTCCCGGCCCGCTCGCGGCAGAGGCCTTCTCGCGCGCCGCGATGAAGCTGCCCATCAAGACCAAGGTCGTTGCCCGCCTCGGCGACACCTCGCACCTGGAGGGTTAAGCCGTGGCGAACGTTGCCGACCTCAAAACCAAGACGGACGACGAACTGTCGACCGAGCTCAACAACCTGAAGCGCGAGCAGTTCAACCTGCGCTTCCAGGCGGCCACCAACCAGCTGGAAAAGCCCAGCCGGGTGCGGGAAGTCCGCCGGTCGATCGCGCAGATCAAGACCCTTCAGTCCGAGCGCTCGCGCTCGGCTGCGAAGTAAGAAGGAAATCACACGATGCCCAAGCGCGTGCTGACGGGAACGGTGGTTTCCGACAAGACCGACAAGACGGTGGTGGTTCGCGTGGAGCGCAAGGTGAAACATGCGCTCTACGGCAAGATCATCCGCCGTTCGAAGAAGTATCACGCCCATGACGAGGGCAATGTCTACAAGGAAGGCGAGACGGTCCGTATCGAAGAGACCGCCCCGATTTCCAAGCTCAAGACCTGGAAGGTCATCGAGCGCGTGGACACGCACAAGTCGCCCGAACAGGCGGCCTGAGGCTGGTCACTGGCCCTTTGGGTCGAAAAACGTAACGCGGGGCTGGCCTTTTCCCTGAGAAAAGGCTACAGGCCCGCGCTTCGTGCTTTCGAATCTTCCGGGTCGAGGCAGGAAATTCGGAACCGCCGGGGATTGTCCCGGTAGGCCAAATAAGAAGGAACCGGATCCATGATCCAGATGCAATCCAATCTTGACGTCGCGGACAACAGCGGCGCCAAGCGCGTCCAGTGCATCAAGGTGCTGGGCGGGTCGAAGCGGCGCTTCGCGGGCGTGGGCGACATCATCGTCGTCTCCGTCAAGGAAGCCCAGCCGCGCGGCAAGGTGAAGAAGGGCGACGTGCACCGCGCCGTCATCGTCCGCACCGCCAAGGACGTGCGTCGCGCTGACGGCAGCGTGATTCGCTTCGACGGCAATGCCGCTGTGCTCATCAACAAGAACGAGGAGCCGATCGGCACCCGTATCTTCGGCCCGGTCGTTCGCGAACTGCGCGCCAAGAAGCACATGAAGATCATCTCGCTTGCCCCTGAGGTGCTGTAATGAGCGCTGCCAAGATCAAGAAGGGCGACAAGGTCGTCGTCCTGGCTGGTAAGGACAAGGGCCGCACCGGCGCCGTGCTCCAGGTGCTTCCGAAGGACGACAAGGTCCTCGTCGAAGGCATCAACGTGCACGCCCGTCACCGCAAGCCCGATCAGTCGAACCCGCAGGGCGGCATCGAGCGCAAGCCCGCGCCGCTCCACATTTCGAACGTGGCGGTCGCCGACAAGGACGGCAAGCCGACCCGCGTCCGCTTCGAGGAACGCGACGGCAAGAAGGTTCGCGTCGCCGTCAAGTCCGGTGAGGTGCTGTAATGGCCGACAAATATATTCCGCGCTCGAAGGCGCTTTATGACGCCGAGATCGCCAAGGCTCTGACCGCCAAGTTCGGTTACAAGAACGTCATGGAAGTGCCCCGGATCGAGAAGATCACGCTCAACATGGGCGTGGGCGAAGCGACCCAGGACAAGAAGAAGGTCACTTCCGCCGCCGAGGAAATGGAGCTGATCGCGGGTCAGAAACCCGTCATCACCAAGGCGAAGAAGTCGATCGCGCAGTTCAAGCTGCGTGAAGGGATGCCGATCGGCGCCAAGGTCACGCTGCGCCGCGAGCGCATGTATGAATTCCTGGACCGGCTGATCAACATCGCCCTGCCCCGCGTGCGCGATTTCCGTGGTCTCAATCCGAAGAGCTTCGACGGCCGTGGCAACTATGCCTTCGGCATCAAGGAGCAGATCATCTTCCCGGAGATCAACTATGACCGCATCGACAAGGTGCGCGGCATGGACATCATCGTGACCACCACGGCGAAGACGGACGAGGAAGCGCGCGAACTGCTGCGTCTCTTCGGCTTCCCCTTCCCGCAGGAAGAAGAGAAGCAGGCGGCCTGAACAGGTCCCGCTTCTCTCCCAACGCATAAGCAAAGGAAGAGAACTTAAGTCATGGCGAAACTGAGTTCGATCAACAAGAACGAGCGCCGCAAGAAGCTGGTGAAGAAATATGCCGGCCGCTATGCGAAGCTCAAGGCGATCGCGAATGATACGACCGCTGATGACAGCGATCGGCTGATCGCGCGTCTGAAGATGGCGGAGATTCCCCGCAACGGCAACCCGACCCGCGTGCGTAACCGCTGCGAACTGACGGGCCGCCCCCGGGCTTATTACCGCAAATTCCGTCTCTGCCGCGTGCAGCTGCGTGATCTGGCCAACAAGGGCCTGATCCCCGGCGTCACCAAGTCGAGCTGGTAAGGATCATTTGAGATGGCATTGACCGATCCCCTGGGTGATATGCTCACCCGCATCCGCAACGGGCAGCAGGCGAAGAAGGACAGCGTGGTTTCCCCCGCGTCCAAGCTTCGCGCCCGCGTGCTCGACGTGCTCCAGCGCGAAGGCTATATCCGTGGCTATTCCGAGGAAGCGCTCGGCAAACATCCCGGCCTGCGCATTGAGCTCAAATATTTCGAGGGCCAGCCGGCGATCAAGCATGTCGCCCGCGTGTCCAAGCCCGGCCGCCGCGTCTATTCGGGTTCCAAGGAACTGCCGATCGTGCGCAATGGCCTGGGCATCACCATTGTCTCGACGCCTCGCGGCGTTCTGTCCGACGCCGAAGCGCGCGAGCAGAATGTCGGCGGCGAAGTGCTGGCGGAGGTGTTCTGATGAGCCGCACGGGCAAAAGGCCGGTCAACGTGCCGGCGGGCGTGACAGCGTCCATCGCTGACGGGCAGCTTTCGGTGAAGGGTCCCAAGGGCACCCTCGCCATTCCGCTGGCCGACGAAGTGACCTACAGCGTCGAGGAAGGCGCGATCGCGGTGAAGCCTGCCAATGACAGCAAGCGCGCCCGCGCTTTCTGGGGCATGCAGCGCACGCTGGTCCAGAACCTCGTCACCGGGGTGACCGAAGGCTTTTCGAAGAAGCTGCTGATCACCGGCGTCGGCTATCGCGCGAACGCGCAGGGCAAGACCCTGAAGCTGCAGCTCGGCTATTCGCATGACGTCGATTTCCCGGTGCCCGAAGGCATCGAGATCAAGACCCCGGATAACACCACGGTCGAGATCAGCGGTATCGACAAGCAGCAGGTCGGCCAGGTGGCTGCCGAGATCCGTCGCTGGCGTAAGCCCGAACCCTATAAGGGCAAGGGTATCAAGTACGACGGCGAGTTCATCTTCCGCAAGGAAGGGAAGAAGAAGTAAGATGGCAAAGCTTTCCCTCTTCGAGCGGCGTCGCCGCCGCGTTCGCACCGCCCTCAAGGCGGTATCGGGTGCCAAGCCCCGCCTCAGCGTCCATCGTTCGGGCCGCCACATCTACGCGCAGGTCATCGACGATGCGCAGGGCCGCACGGTCGCTGCCGCGTCGACCCTGGAAAAGGATGTGCGTGGCAAGACCGGCGCCAATGCCGAAGCCGCCGCCGAAGTCGGCAAGCGCGTCGCGGCTGCCGCGACCGCTGCCGGCGTCACCAAGGTCGTGTTCGATCGCGGTGGCTTCCTGTTCCATGGCCGCGTCAAGGCGCTGGCCGATGCCGCCCGTGAAGGCGGGCTGGAGTTCTGATCATGGCTGACGAAAACGAAATCCAGGCCCAGCCGGGCGCACCCGCCGCCGTCGAAGGCGGCGAGCAGACCGAAGGTCGCGGTCCCGGCCGTGGCCGCGGCCGTGGCGGCGACCGCAACCGTGGCGAGCGCGGCGGCCGTGGCCGTCGCGACGATCGGCGCGGCAACCGCGACGAGGAACAGGGCGAAGAGCTGATCGAGAAGCTGGTTCACATCAACCGCGTCTCGAAGACGGTGAAGGGCGGCAAGCGCTTCGGCTTCGCGGCGCTGGTCGTCGTGGGCGACGGCAAGGGTCGCGCCGGCTTCGGCCATGGCAAGGCGCGCGAAGTGCCCGAAGCCATCAGCAAGGCGACCGCTTCGGCCAAGAAGGCGATGGTCCGCATTCCGCTGAAGGAAGGCCGCACGCTGCACCATGATGGCCTCGGCCATTTCGGCGCGGGCAAGGTGACGGTCCGTTCGGCGCCTGCCGGTACGGGTATCATCGCGGGCGGTCCTATGCGCGCGGTGTTCGAGAGCCTGGGCGTCGCGGACGTCGTGACCAAGTCCAACGGCACGTCCAACCCCTATAACATGATCCGTGCGACCTTCGAGGCGCTGGGCGAGCAGACCAGCCCCAAGTCGGTGGCGCAGCGCCGTGGCAAGAAGGTCGCCGATCTTCTGCGTCGCGGTGGGGCCTCGGTCGAAGTCGCGCAGGCCGACGCCGAAGCGATTGTGGAGTAATCGACATGGCCCAAGGAAAGAAGACCATCAAGATCAAGCAGATCGGCTCGCCGATCCGTCGCCCCGAAAGTCAGAAGAAGATTCTGATCGGCCTGGGCCTTGGCAAGATGCACCGTGTAGTGGAACTGGAGGACACGGCGGAAGTCCGCGGTGCGATCAAGAAGCTGCCGCACATGGTGGAAGTGGTCGAAGGCTAAGCCTTCCCACTCGAGGATTAAGGCGGGAGAGGGGGAAACCCCTCTTTCGCTTTTTCGGCGGCTGCGCTATCGGCGCGGCCTCATCGCTCTCTTTGAGGGCAGCGCGAACATAGCGAAAGCGAGTGCACGAAATGACGAAGCTCAACGAACTCAACGATAATGCCGGTGCCCGCAAGGGCCGGATGCGCGTCGGCCGTGGCATCGGTTCCGGCAAGGGCAAGACCGCCGGTCGCGGCCAGAAGGGCGCCAAGGCGCGTTCGGGCGTCAGCATCAATGGCTTCGAGGGCGGCCAGATGCCGCTCCACATGCGTCTGCCGAAGCGCGGCTTCAACAACATCTTCGCCAAGGATTACGCCATCGTGAACCTGGGCGCGGTGCAGAAGGCGATCGACAGCGGCAAGCTGGACGCCAAGGCCGTTATTGACCATGCGGCGCTCAAGGCTGCCGCCCTCGCTCGCGGCGGCAAGGACGGCGTTCGCCTGCTGGGCAAGGGCGAACTCACCGCGAAGGTCAGCTTCACCGTCGCGGGCGCGTCGAAGGGCGCGATCGAGGCCGTCGAGAAGGCCGGCGGCAAGGTCGAGGTGATCGAGATCGTGTCCGCCGCCGAAAAGGCGAAGGCCAAGAAGGGCACCGCCAAGGCCGCCCGGAAGGCGTAAGGCGAAGCCAAGACTTGCAAGCACGGCCCCGCTGCCCGATATGGGTCGGCGGGGCTATGCGTATCGGGGGAAGGTCATTCGTCGCGGATGGGCAACTCCCCGTTCGACAGGGCGCTTGCCTCCCGCTAAGGGGTTAGCGATTCCGGCCCGGCTCCGTTTCGGGCAAGAGTGATTTGAAGGGCAGCCAAGATGGCATCGAGAGCCGACCAGCTCGCATCCAATCTCAGCCTGGCGAAGTTCAGCCAGGCGACCGACCTCAAGAAGCGCCTGTGGTTCACGCTCGGCGCGCTGATCGTCTTCCGGTTCCTCAGCTTCGTGCCGCTGCCGGGCATCGACCCGACCGCGCTGTCGCAGCTTTACAGCCAGACCAGCGGCGGCATCCTCGACATCTTCAACACCTTCTCGGGCGGTTCGCTTTCGCGCATGAGCCTCATCGCGCTGGGCGTCATGCCCTATATCACCGCGTCCATCGTGGTGCAGCTGGCCGCGTCCCTTTCGCCCAAGCTCGCGGCGATCAAGAAGGAAGGCGAAAGCGGGCGCAAGAAGCTCAACCAATATACCCGTTACGGCACGGTGGGCCTGACCGCCGTGCAGGGCTATTTCATCGCTGTGGGGCTTGAAAGCTTCGGTGCGCAGTCCGGGGTACAGGCGGTGGTCGATCCGGGGATGCTGTTCCGCGTCGCGGCGGTCGTTTCGCTGATCGGCGGCACCATGTTCCTGATGTGGCTGGGCGAACAGATCACATCGCGCGGCATCGGCAACGGCGTGTCGCTCATCATCATGGCGGGTATCGTCGCCCAGCTTCCGGTGACGCTCGGCAACCTGTTCAAATCGGGCCGCGAAGGCTCGATCTCCGGCTTGCTCATCATGCTCATCATCGTGCTGGCGCTGGGCCTCGTCCTGCTCATCTGCTATATGGAGCGCGCCCAGCGCCGGGTGCTGATCCAGTATCCCAAGCGCCAGACGCGTCAGGGCATCATGCAAGCGGACCGCAGCCATCTGCCGCTCAAGGTCAATACGGCGGGCGTCATCCCGCCGATCTTCGCCTCCTCGCTGCTGCTGCTGCCGCTCACCATCTCGCAATTCGCGGGACAGACCGTGGCGGGCGAAAGCAGGCTCGGCGATTTCGTGCTGACGCTGAACCAGTATCTGTCGCACGGCAGCCCGGTCTATATGGCGCTCTATGGCCTCGGCATCGTCTTCTTCTGCTTCTTCTACACCGCCGTGGTGTTCAATCCGGAAGAGACCGCCGACAACCTCAAGCGCAATGGCGGGTTCATCCCCGGCATCCGTCCGGGCAAGAACACCGAAAATTATCTCGATTATGTGTTGACGCGGATCACGGTGATCGGCGCGGCTTATCTGGCCTTCATCTGCCTGGTGCCGGAATTCGCGATCGCGCGGGCGGGCATCCCCTTCTATCTGGGGGGCACGAGCCTGCTGATCGTCGTCAATGTGACGGTCGACACGGTGACCCAGATCCAGAGCCATTTGCTCGCCCACCAATATGGCGACCTCATCAAGAAGGCCAAGCTCAAGGGCCGCATGCGCTGAGGAGCGCGGGCATAAGCGCAAGACAAGGGGAGAATGCGCGCAATGAATATCATTCTGCTCGGCCCTCCGGGCGCCGGTAAAGGTACGCAGGCCAGCCGTCTGGTCGAAGATCGCGGCATGGTGCAGCTTTCCACCGGCGACATGCTGCGCGCGGCGGTCAAGGCGGGCACGCCCATCGGCCTCAAGGCCAAGGCTGTGATGGAAGCGGGCGAACTGGTGTCGGACGAGATCGTGTCGGGCATCATCGGCGAGGCGCTGGATGCGCTGGCGCCGGAAACCGGCGTCATCTTCGACGGCTATCCCCGCACGGAGGCGCAGGCTCATTCGCTCGACACGATCCTGGCGGACCGCAACCGCACGCTTGACCATGTGATCGAACTGGATGTGGACGAGGACGCGCTGGTGGAACGCATCACCGGCCGCTTCACTTGCGCGACCTGCGGTGCAGGCTATCATGACCTGTTCAAGACGCCGAAGGTCGAGGGCGAGTGCGACAAGTGCCATGGCCATGAATTCAAGCGCCGCCCGGACGACAATGAGGAAACCGTCCGCACCCGCATGGCCGAATATCGCGCCAAGACCGCGCCGATCCTCCCCATCTACGAAGCGCGCGGCATCGTCAGCCGCGTGGACGGCATGGCGGACATGGCGGACGTGACGGCCGCCATCGCAGCCATCCTGGACGGCAAGGCCGCCTGACGGTCATGGCCCTGGTCGAAGGCGCCGGGCGGCGACGGTCTTAAGCTGCCGGCGCGGTGCTGGCGCAGTCGCTCGCGGCCTTCGGTCAGATGGCGGAAGGGCCGGGGCGTCGCCCGTTGAAATCCCGAAACGGAAAAGAAGGTTAAGCGCGCGCCGTTAACCGTATCCGTCATCCCAGACCCACGTGGCGGAAACGTGCCGGTCAAGCGTCTTAAGAGGGGGCGTTGCGCCCGGCGATCTTGGGGAAGTGCCAGGGCATGAGGGAATCGAGGTCCTTGTTGCTATGACCGTTGGCAAGCTTGGTGAGGGTGGCGGTGAGCCAGGCGAGCGGATCGACGTCCGAGAGTTTGCACGTTTCGAGAAGGCTGGCGAGCACCGCCCAATTGTCTGCCCCGGCATCGCTGCCGGCGAACAACGAGTTGCGGCGCGACAGGGCAATCGGGCGGATGCTTCTTTCGACCGTGTTGGTATCGAGCTCGACGCGGCCGTCGAGCAGGCAATAGGTGAGCTGCTGCCAGTGGTTGAGCATATAGTTGATCGCTTCGGCCATCTTGCCCTTGGCGCTGAACCGGCCGAGGTTCTTCGAGAGATAGTCGCGCAGGTTATCGAACAGCGGCTTCAGTATCAGCTGCCGCCCTTCGAACCGCGCCTCGGGCGAGGTGTCCCTGAGCGTCGCCTCGATCTTGTAGATCGCCGAGAAGCGACGGAGCACCTCGTCGGCAACGGGCTCCTTTTCGCGGAAATCGTAGAACTTGCGCCGCGCGTGAAGCAGGCAGAATGCGAGGGTGACGCCATTGCGGCGCTTGATCTCATTGTAGCCGGCATAGCCGTCCACCTGGAGCACCCCGGCGAAGTCGCCGAGATGGTCGATCGGATGCATGCCGCCGCGGCCGGCGGCGTACATGTAGACGACGGCGGGCGGCGCGAGTCCGCCCCATGGCCGATCGTCGCGGGCATAGGCCCACAGCTGGCCGCTCTTGGTCTTGCCGGTCCCGGGCGCCAGCACGGGCATGCGCGTCTCGTCGGCGAACAGCTTCACCGAACTTCGCAGCTCGGCGAGCAGATGCTGCCTGAGCGGAGTCAGCCACCATCCGACGCGCCCGACCCAGTCGGCGAGCGTTGCCCGGTCGAGATCGATCCCCTGGCGGGCGTAGATCTGGGCTTGCCGGTAAAGCGGAAGGTGATCGGCGTAGCGCGCGACGATGACCTGGGCGACGAGCGCGTCGGTGGGCAGGCCCTGATCGACGATGAAGCTTGGCGCCGGCGCCTGGGTGACGCCGCCCTCGTCGCAGCCGCGGCAGCCATAGCGCGGACGGCGGGTGACCAGCACGCGGAAGATGGTGGGCACGACGTCGAGGCGCTCGGTGACGTCCTCGCCGATGACATGAAGATCGTTGCCGCAGCAGGCACACTGCTTGTCTTCGATGTCGACGACCTGCTCGATACGCTCGAGATGGGCGGGCAGCGCTCCACGGTTGTTGCGGCGGCGGCGCTTTGTCTCGCCGGTCGCGTCAGCCTGGTCGATCAGCGCTTCGAGCCCGGCCTCGGCGCGCGACAAGGCAGCTTCGAGCTCTTCGAGCACGAGCTGGTACTGGTCGGGATCGAGCCGCTCGGCGCTCTGGCCGAAACGGTGGCGCTTGAACTGGTCGAGAATGTCGTTGAGGCGCTTGACCTCATCGCGGGCGGCCGCGAGCGCGTCCTCCATCTCGGCGGCCTTCGCCTCGGCGATGACGGCGGCGTGTTCGGCCGCTTTCGCGGTGGCGAGCGCGATGATCTCGCGCGCCTCAGCTTGGGCCGCAGCGCGGGCGAGCGCCTCGTTCTCGGCGTTGATGCGAACGATCTGCTGGTCGCGTTCGGCCGCCTCGGCGGTCAGCTTCGCGATGGTCGCGAGCAGCGCAACTGGGTCTTTGCAGGAGGCCGTCAGCGGGTCCATGGCAGGCATCGAATCACATGCGTAACGACGCGTCCAGCGCAGTTGACTCGGCCTGTCGCGACTATCTCACGCATCAGCGAAACCCTCGATTTTAGGCGGATTTACGCGCCTTGGCGCGCGGTGCCGACGCCAGTCCATGCCCGAGGTGAGTGCTGCCATCTGCGCCGCCGTGATCGAAAAACTGCCATCGACCGCCGGCGGCCAGGCGAATCCTTCGGCGGCCTCGGCGCGCTTGGTCATCAGCCAGATGCCGGTGCCGTCGAACCACAGAATCTTCAGCCTGTCCTTCCTCTTGGAACGAAAAATATAGGCGACTCCGCGCCACGGATCCTGGCTCAACTCGTGCTGGACCTTGGCCACCAGCGTGTCGATGCCGCAGCGGAAATCGATCGGCTTGGTGTAGATCAGCACCTTGGCGTCGCTGCCCGGCCCGATCATCGCGCCCTCAGCAGCGCTGCGATTACCGAGGCGACCAGCGTCGAACTTGCGCCGTGGGCGACCATCACTGGCACGCCGCGCACTTCCATTGCGACCTGCACCACCGCGTCCGGCAGCAGCCGCGCGTTCGCGGCCTCCGGTTCGAGCAGCACCGCCGGCACCGATGTCGGCTCGATGACCGCCGGCAGGAACATCGCCCTGTCCTCGCGCGCCGCGTCCTCCGCCATCTCGCGCAACTCGCGGCGCCAGGCATATATCTGGGCCGGAAGGACATCGAAACACGCGGCCACCTCCGCCATGCTGCACGCCGGATCGAGCGACAGCTCCACCACCGCGCGCTTCTCTTCCAGCGTCCAGCGCCGTCGGCGCCCGTTCTCCACGCCGCCACTGCCGTCGATCTCTTGCTCCACAGTCACCCCGCCGAATCAAATTACGCGATATGCACGCGGGACACTCAAAGCTCATGGCCATCTACGCCACGTGGGTCTGGGATGACGGATACCGTTAACCTCGATATTAACGGATTCGTTGCTGTTTCGTTGCTATGGGCAGGCATGGCCCCGCCTTCTTCCCCGCGCACCCGACTTTCGGAACTGGACGCCCTGCGCGGGATCGGCGCGCTGTGCGTGCTCATCTTCCATTATTCCACGCGTTTCCACGAACTGTTTCCGCAGGCGAAGCATGTGCCGTTCAGCTTTCCGGGCGGCAATTACCGGGTGCTGCTGTTCTTCTGCATTTCGGGCTTCGCGATCTTCTTCACGCTGGATCGCATCCGCACCGTGCCCGACTTCGTGGTCAACCGGTTCGCGCGCCTCTATCCCGCCTATCTGGTCGCCATGCTGCTGACCCTGTCGATCGAATATCTGGCGCAGGCGACGCAGCTGCTGATCGGCCCGGTCGCGATCCTGGCCAACTTCACCATGCTCCAGAGCTTCGTGTTCCTGCCCGAAGTGGACGGCGCCTATTGGACGCTGGCGGTGGAGATCGCCTTTTATTTCTGCATGATCTCGATCTGGAAATGGTTCGGTCTCCGGCGGCTGGAGCCGGTGCTGGCGGCATGGCTGGCGCTGCGCTGGCTGTTCCATGTCTGGCCCGACATGCCCGAACGCGTGGTGATGCTGTTCGTGCTGCGCTACACGCCCTTCTTCGTGATCGGCATGCTCGCCTATCGCATCTGGGCGGGGCAGCGGACATGGCGGCAGCAGGCGCCCTATGCCGCGCTCGCGCTGCTGTCGGTGGCGATGATGGAGACGTGGGACGTGACCGTGGTGGCGGTCGTCCTCCTCCTGGCCTTTGCCGCGATGATCGCCGGGCGGCTGCGCTTCTTGGCGGTGCGCCCGCTCGTCTGGATGGGCGGGATCAGCTATTCCTTCTACCTCATCCACCAGCATGTCGGTTTCGTCGTGATGCTGCGCATGGCGGAGGCGGGGTATAGCCCGTGGATCGGATTCGCCACGGCCTTCCTCGTGGCGCTTTTGCTGGGAACGGCGATCAACCGGCTGGTGGAGCGGCCCGCCGGGGAAGCGATCCTGGGCTGGTGGCGCCGCCGCAGCGCCAGCGCCCCGATGCCCGACGTTGCCGCCGGGCGGGCATGACATAGTCTTGCAGGCCCTCCTCCAACGGTGGTCAAGGAACACAAGCTCCTCCCCCTCAGGGGGACAGGTTGGGGTGGGGCTTGCCGTTACAGGCCAGCCTTTCCTTGGGGCACAGCCCGAAATGTCTGACAATGGCCGAAAGCCGCCGCGCATGAAAAAGGGCCGCACGAGCATGTCCCGGGCGGCCCTTATCCGAACGGGAAGGATCAGCCTTCCTTGCTGTCCTTGTAGCGCTGGATCGCTTCCAGGGTGATCTTGCGGGCGTCCTCGGCGCCGCCCCAGGTGCCGACGCGCACCCACTTCTTCTTCTCCAGATCCTTGTAGTGGGTGAAGAAATGCTCGATCTGCTCCATGACGATGCCGGGCAGGTCGTCCTTTTCCTCGACGTTCGAATAATAGGGGAAGACCGAATCATGCGGCACGCAGACCAGCTTTTCGTCGCCGCCCGCTTCGTCCTCCAGATTGAGCACCGCGATCGGGCGCGCCGCGACCACCGCGCCCGGAATGAAGGGAGAGCGGGCGATGACCAGCGCGTCCAGCGGATCGCCATCGGGCGAAAGCGTGTGCGGCACGAAGCCGTAATTGGCCGGATAGCGCATCGGCGTGTGCAGGATGCGGTCCACGAACAGCGCCCCCGATGCCTTGTCGAACTCATATTTCACCGGCTCGCCGCCGACGGGAACCTCGATGATGACGTTCAGGCTGTTGGGCGGATCGTCGCCCACAGGGATCAGTTCGATATTCATGGCTTGGCCTTTTGATGCGCGTTGGCGTTGCGGGTGATTATGTTTTCGGTTTGAGCAGCCGGTCCAGGCTGCCTTCACCCTCTCCTGTCTTTTCGAGGCGCGGATAGCGCAGGCCGCCTGAATAATCGAGAGACAAAGTGCGGTAATATTTGTCCTGTTTGACGATGATCTGGATCGGCTTGCCGGACGTGGTAGCGGCCTTGAGCGCCGCCTTGAAGACATCGGGCGAATATTCGTCGCCGTTCACCGCGACGATGGTGGAGCCGGTCGCAAGACCCGCCCTGAACGCCGCGCTATCCCAGACGACCGAGGCGATTTCGCCGCTGTTCTTGACGGTGAGGCCCAGCCCGAAGCTCTGGTCCACGATCTTCTGCGCGCCTTCCACCGCCTTGGTGATGCTGCCGGGCGTGTCGCCATAAACGAGGCGGTAGCCGCCCAGCGTGAAGCCGCCCTTGGGCGTCTCCCGCGTGGTGCTGTCCACATATTTGCGGAAGAAGCCCGCCCAGTCATAGGGCGCGATGCCGTTCAATGTGCGGATCACATCGTCGCGATTATAGACGACCTGCCCCCAGTCGCCCGAACGGATGCCGAAGAAGGCGGCGGCGAAATCGTCGAGGCCCTTGCGGCCCTTCGTCTGCTGGCGGAGGATGGCGTCGGCCTCCAGCCAGATCATCAGCCCTTCATTATAATAATCCTCCGACCGCTGCCAGCTTGCCCAGCCCTTGGGACGCCGGGCGGAGATGATGGGGTCGAGCGTCGTATCCTCCATCGGGCGCCATTCGCGGCCCTTGGCGGTGTCGAGCTTCGCGGCGATCTGGGCATAGGCGTCCAGCGTCTCCTGCTTGGAGAACATGCCGGACCGCGCGCCCAGCACATAGCCCCAGAATTGCGTCTGCCCTTCATAGACCCAGAGCAGATTGTCCTGCATCGGCGTGCGGAAATCGGGCGTCCAGAGCAGGTCCGGGCGGCGGAACTTGCCGTCCCAGCTATGGGTGAATTCATGGGGCAGGAGGTTGCGGTCGAGCAGCGCCTCGCCCGAATCCCAATTCTTGAAATAGCCCGGCTCGACCTGGTTTTCCGAGGAACGGTGATGTTCCAGGCCAATGCCGCCCATCTCGTCGGTGATGGCGAGCAGGAAGTCGTAATGGTCGAACTGATATGTGCCGAACAGGGCCTTCGCCTCCGCCACCAGCTTGCGGTGCTTCGCCATCTGTTCCGGCTTGAAGTCCAGTTCGTCGGCGTCGTCGGCGACGATGTTGAGCGTCACGTTGCTGCCAAGGTCGACCGCCTTGAAATGGGTGCCCGCGAAGACGGGCGAGTCCTGCAAGGCTTCATAGTCGATCGTCTCATAGGCGACGCGGTTGCCGGTCCGTTGGCCGCGCAGGGCCGTCGCGGCCTGCCAGCCCGCCGGATAGGTGACGGTCGCCTGCACCGGGATCTGCCGGGTGTAATAGCCCGCCGGATAGAGCGAGACCGATTCCCACTGGATGTTGAGCATCCTGGGCGTCACGACGACGCGGCCCTGGTTGGGAGCGGTGGCGGAGAGGAACTGGAACTGCGCGACGACCTCCTTCGCGCCCTGCGGCACGTCGATCCGGAAGGCGTAGACGTCGAGCGGATCGCGTTTCCACGCCAGCGGCTTGCCGTCGGCGGTGAAGGTGAGGCCGGTCAGTTTCTCGATCTGGCCGCGCGGGGCGTGGTTGCCCGGCAGCCATTGCGGCATCAGCAGGGTCATGGGGCCGCCGGACGCGACGGGGATGGTTTCCCTGACGCGGAAGATGCGCTGCACCGTGTCGGTCGCGTCCACCTCCAGCCGGATGGTGCCGCCGGGATAAGGGACGTCCCTGGGCGCGGGGGTGGCGTCGTCGACGGGGAGGGCGGTGGGCCTGGAACGGATCGCCTCCTGCGCCCAGAGCGGGCCGGCGACGGCGGTGGAAAGGCAAAGGGCGGCAGCAAGGCTGCGGATCATGGACATCTCCCGACAAAGACGCGAGGCCGGACGGCCTGAAAGGACCAGCATGGCCGGGCGAGGGCGCGCCGTCCACCCCGCAAAGGCGCGGTGACATATTGCGACAAAAAAGCGCGTTTCCTTGCAGCTTGTTTGCCGCTAAGGGCGCGTTCCATGGCGAAAATGGAAACGCCGCGCCCGGTGCGCGGCACGCAGGACATGCTGGGCGGCACCCCCGAAGCGTTCCAGGAGCGTTTCGCGCATGTGGCCGCGACCTTCGAACGGGTGCGGAAGCTCTATGGCTTCGCGCGCGTGGAGGTGCCCGTGTTCGAGGCGACGGCGGTGTTCGCGCGCTCGCTGGGCGAGAGCACGGATGTGGTGTCGAAGGAAATGTACACCTTCGAGGATCGGGGCGGCGACAGCATCACCCTGCGCCCGGAGTTCACGGCGGGCATTTCCCGCGCCTACATCACCGAGGGCTGGCAGCAATATGCGCCGCTGAAGGTCGCGACGCACGGGCCGCTGTTCCGCTATGAGCGCCCGCAAAAGGGGCGTTTCCGGCAATTCCACCAGCTTGACGCGGAGATCATCGGCGCGGGCGAGCCGGGGGCGGACGTGGAACTGCTGGTCTTCGCCGATCAGCTGCTGCGCGAACTGGGCGTGTCGGAGGGCGTGACGCTGAACCTCAACACGCTGGGCGACGCGGAGAGCCGGGAGGCGTGGCGCGCTGCCCTGGTGGCGCATTTCGAGGCGCATCGGGATCAGCTTTCGGAGGAAAGCCTTGACCGGCTGGCGCGCAATCCGCTGCGCATCCTCGACAGCAAGGACCCGCGCGACCGGCCGGTGGCGGACAGCGCGCCGGATATCGACGCCTATCTGACTGACGAGGCGCGGGGATTCTTCGAGAAGGTGACGAGCGGCCTCGATGCGGCGGGCGTGGCGTGGGAGCGCAATTCCCGGCTGGTGCGGGGCCTCGATTATTACCGGCATACCGCGTTCGAGTTCATCACCGATCGCCTCGGCGCGCAGGGCACGGTGCTGGGCGGCGGGCGCTATGACGGCCTCATCGAGAATCTGGGCGGTCCCGCCACTCCGGCGGTCGGCTGGGCGGCGGGGATCGAGCGGCTGGCGATGCTGGTGGAGATGCCGGAGATCGCGGGACCGACCGTGGCCGTCATTCCCATGGGCGAGGCGGCGGAAGCGAAGGCGACCGGGATTATCGCCGATCTGCGCCGGGCGGGGATCGCCTGCGACATGGGCTATCGCGGCAATATGAAAAAGCGGATGCAGCGCGCCAATGCGAGCGGCGCCGCATGGGCCGTGATCCTGGGCGAGGATGAACTGGCGCGGGGCGAGGCATCGGTGCGCAATCTGGTGACGGGCGATCAGCAGGCGGTGGCGCTGGATGCGCTGGTGGGCAGGCTGACGGCGCTCTGATGCAGATTTCCGCCGAACGCATCGCGCAAATCGAGGCGCGCCGGGACGAGGTGCAGGCGTCGATGACGCGCGCCGACCTGCCCCCGGAGGAGTTCGTCCGGCTGTCCAAGGAATATGCCGAGATCGAGCCGGTGGCCAAGGCCGCGCATGAAGTGCGGCGCCTGCGCCAGGAACTGGCCGCGCTGGAGCAGATGGCGGGCGACGGCGCGGAAGCCGATCCCGCCATGCGCGAAATGGCGCAGGAGGAGATGCAGCTTATCCGGGGCCGGCTTCCCGATGCGGAGCGCGCTCTGGCGTTGCAGCTTCTGCCCCGCGATTCGGCCGATGCGCGCCCGGCCATGCTGGAAATCCGGGCGGGGACGGGCGGCGATGAAGCCGCGCTGTTCGCGGGCGACCTGTTCCGCATGTATCAACGCTATGCCGACGCGCAGGGCTGGAAGATGGAGATGATCTCCGCCAATGCGGCGGAAGTGGGCGGCTTCAAGGAAGTGGTCGCCAGCGTCACCGGCGCGGGCGTCTTTGCCAGACTCAAGTTCGAGAGCGGCGTCCACCGGGTGCAGCGCGTGCCCGTCACCGAAAGCGGCGGGCGCATCCACACCTCCGCCGCGACCGTGGCGGTGCTGCCGGAACCGGAAGAGGTGGATGTCCAGATCGCCGACAGCGACCTCAAGATCGACATCTATCGCGCGTCGGGCGCGGGCGGGCAGCATGTCAACACGACCGATTCCGCCGTGCGCATCACCCATTTGCCGAGCGGCATCGTCGTGACGCAGCAGGACGAGCGGTCCCAGCACAAGAACAAGGCCAAGGCGATGCAGGTGCTGCGCGCGCGCATCTATGAGATGGAGCGGGACCGCGCGCAAAGCGAACAGGCGGGCGCGCGCAAGGCGATGGTGGGATCGGGCGACCGTTCGGAGCGCATCCGCACCTATAATTTCCCGCAGGGACGCGTGACCGACCACCGCATCAACCTGACGCTGCACCGCCTGCCGGAGATATTGGAGGGGTCGGGCCTGTCCGAAGTCATCGACGCGCTGATCGCGGAGGATGAGGCGGCGCGGCTGGCGCAGCTGGACGGCATCGGCTGAACCATGGCCGGGGTCGCCGACAGGCTGCGCGCGGCGGCGGCGGTGCTCGGCGAGGTGAGCGGGACGCCGGGGCTGGATGCGGAATTGCTGCTGGCCCATGCCCTGGGGATTTCGCGCAATGAGCTGCTGTTGCGGCAGCGCGATCTGGCGGTGCCTGCGGCGTTCGACGGGCTGATCGAACGGCGGCTGGCGGGAGAGCCGGTGGCCTATATCACCGGCAGCCGCGATTTCTGGACCATCAGCCTGCGGGTGACGCCCGACGTGCTCATCCCCCGGCCCGACAGCGAGACGCTGATCGAGGCGGCGGTGGAGCATTTCGGGGATCGCGCGCCGGAGACGATCCTCGATCTGGGGACGGGATCGGGCGCGCTGCTGCTCGCCGCGCTGGACCAGTGGCCAGGGGCGCGGGGGCTGGGCGTCGATATTTCCCCGGCGGCGCTCGCGGTGGCGCGGGACAATGCCGGGCGGCTGGGGCTGGCGGACCGGGCGGCGTTCCGTATCGGCGACTGGGCGGAGGGGATCGGGGAACGCTTCGACCTCATCCTCGTCAACCCGCCCTATATCGCGCGGGACGCGCCGCTGTCGGGCGATGTGCTGCATGAGCCGGAAGGGGCGCTGTTCGCGGGGGCGCAGGGCCTTGACGACTATCGCCGCATCGCGCCGCAATTGCCGCGCCTGCTGCGGCCGGACGGGCTGGCGGCGGTGGAGATCGGCTATGACCAGCGGGAGGAGGTTGGCGCCATTTTCGCGGCCGAAGGGCTGGAAGCGGGGGTTCGGCGCGACCTGGCCGGGCATGACCGGTGCCTTGCCGTCCGTCCATCGCCGGGACAGGAATCGCAGGGGTGAAAGCGAAAATCGCTTGGTTTATGGGACCAAAGACACTAGATGGGTGTCAGGGACGGCCCTGTTTTATGGGTTTGGCCGATTGGCCGCTGATGGAAATGGCCGTCTTCCCGCTTCTTAAAGTCATGATGGCGCGGTGTGCCGACGCCTCTGGCAGTGAAGGGCCAGGGTTCCGTGCGAACCCCGGTCCGGCGGAGCTATACGGCCTGATGAGCGGGCCGGGCTGGGGAATGGCGACTGAAACAGTGTCTTCAGTGAATAAGATCATCACGAACGCAAGGATCAGGTCTTGATCAACAACAGGCAGGCCGGTCGCCGCAATCGCGGCCGGAACAACGGACGCCCCAACAACAACAGCCGGGGCGGGGGCGACAACGGCAACCGGATCGACAACCGCGCGCGGGGCAATGCGGCCCAGCTTCTTGAGAAATACAAGAATATGGCGCGCGACGCCCAGATGGCGGGCGACCGGGTGAACGCCGAATATTATCTCCAGTTCGCCGACCATTATTTCCGCGTGCTGGCCGACAACCGCGCCCGGCAGGAAGAACAGCAGCAGCGCTTCCGCCGCTATGACGAGAATTTCGACGGCGATGGCGACGAGGGCGATGCGGACGACGAAGCGGGCGAAGGCGCGCGCGGCGAGCCGCAGCCCTATGACCGCGCCGAATCCTTCCAGCCGCGCCGCCGGGACGACCGGCGCGACGACCGCGAAGGGCGCGAGCGCCGCGACCGGAATGTCCGGGAGCGTCCGGCCCAGGCTCAGGCGGAAACGGCCGAGCGTCCGGCCGCGGCACAGGCCGCTCCGGAAGAAGCGCCGGTGGCTGCCGCCGCGCCCGTAGCGGAACCGCAAGCCGAGGAAGCGCCCGCGCCGCGCCGCCGCGGCCGTCCGCGCAAGGCGGATGCGGCCAAGGCGGCCGAGGAAAAGGTCGAGGGCCTGGACGTCGCCGCGCTGCCCCCGTCGATCGCGCGGGCCGACAATGACAGCGAAACGCCGGAAGAAGCGCCCCGCAAGCGCGGCCGCCGCCCCCGCGCGGCGACGCAGGCGGCGGAGTAGCCGCCGGCTCGCGCTTTGACGTGGGATCGAGGTAAGAGAGAAGGGGATGGCGGGTTTCCGCTGTCCCCTTTTTTTCGTGGAGGTGGAAGGGCGGACATAGGTTTATCCCTCGCCCCATGGGTGAAGGGGGAGCCGCCTTCGCGATAGCGCAGAACCTGCCTTCTGCCCCTTCATCCAACTCCGCCTAGCCTCGCTCCACCCAGCAAGGCTCCCTATCCTTTCCCTTAGGGGGAAAGGGAAAACACTTGTCCAACTTTGGCCAACCCTAAACCCGCCGAAACGGAAACGGGCTCACCGTCCGCTCATAGCCGTGCAGGTCCAGCGCCCGCGTCACCGGCGGCAGGGCGCGATCCGGGCAGCCGCGCCGCTCGCACAAATGGCAGGCCGGGCCGACCTCCGTCGCCGCGTCCTTCTCCACGTCGATCCCGTCCGCCAGCGCCAGCCGTCCCGCATGTTTCGCCTCGCAACCGAGCGCGATCACCGGCTGTCCCCGCGCATCGGGCGCGCCATCGACGCTCAGCGTCTGGAAGAAGGTCAGGAACCGCCGCCCGTCCGCCGTCTCGATCATCTGCCGCTCCCATGACCCGGACGGCCCGGCCCCATGCGCGTCCCAGCGCGGGCAGGTGCCGGTCAGCCGCGCGAACGGCCATGCCTCCCCGTCGAAGCGTTTCGACACGATCCCAGCCCGGTTGAGCTTCGCCAGGAAGAAGGGCACGCCCCGCGCCCCCGTGCGGTTGAGGCTGGTGAGGCGATGCGCCAGCTGCTCCCCCGACACGCCGAAGCGTGTCTGCAACAGCGGCAGGTCGTAGCGGCTCTGCTCCGCCGCCTGCCGGAAGCGGTCATAGGGCATGATGAGCGCGGCGGCGGCATGGTTGGTGAGCGCGATGGTGGCGATCCGGCGGCTGTCCTCGTCGGGCGGCGCGGCGCGGTTGACCTGCGCGGCGATGGTCTCCGCCATCTCCTGCGCGCACAGATGATAGGCCAGCGCGAACAGCCGTCCCGGCGCGGGCAGCCGTTCGTTCAGCAGCAGGCGGCGGCGGTGCATGTCATAATGGCGCAGCGTTCCCGCCAGCACCTCGGCGCGCACTATCTGCACGCCCATATTGTGCAGCGTCTTGAGCCGTGCGCGAAGGTCAGCCTGCATCACCGCCGGATCGTCGCTCATCTCGACGGCCAGCGTCTCGGCGGCGGCGTCGATCTCCGCGAAATGATTGCCCGCCCGCGCGATCGTCTCGCGCAGCCAGTCGATCGGCGCCAGCAGCGGGGCAGGGGAGGCGCCCGCCTCCATCCGTTCGGGCAGGCGGCGCAGGTCGGAAAGGGCGCGATAGAAACGGGCGATGGCCTCGCTGACGCCGGGATAGTTTTCCGCGACCTCCAGCACCTCGTCCCTGGCGATGCCGATGTCGCGCACCAGCGCGTCGGACAATATCTCGCCCAGCGCGTTCGCCGCGCCTTCCTGCGTGCTGGCGACGAAATCGCGGATGTCGATGTCATAGGTGTTCGCCAGCCGCAGCAGCATCTGCGCCGTCAGCGGCCTCTGGTTGCGCTCCAGATGGTTGAGGTAGCTGGGCGACACCCCCAGTTCCTCCGCCATCCGCGTTTGGTTGAGCCCCAGTTCCCGCCGCAGAACGCGCAGCTTGGGGCCGAGATAGAGCTTGCGATCCGATACATCCGCCATACCGTCATAATGTCAAATAATGACAATATGAACAAGTCGTCTCATGACACGTCGTCTCAAATCGCCATTCCCTCGCCATCTCGTTCATGGTTTCAAGGGTCGCATCCGCTCACCGCCAAAGGAAAAGACCATGACCGACACGACCACAGAGCCCCAGCCCGCTCGCTCGCGCGCGGTTTTCTCGCAGGAGGATTTCAGCCTGATCCGCACCGCCATCGCCCATTATCTGCGCGAGGTTCAGGACAAGCCGGAATCGGTCAAATACGCCAATCTCTATCACCGCCTCGGCCGCGTGGCCTGACGGTCTCGTTTCAGGAGAGGGAAGGGCGCGGCGGGCAACCGACCGCGCCCTCATCGCGTCAGAAGAGGCGCGTCACTTCGTAGAAGGCTCCGCCGATCAGCGCCGCGGCGGGCAGGGTGATGACCCAGGCGACGACGATGCTCGACGCCACATTCCACCGCACCGCCGACAGCCGCCGCGAAGCGCCCACGCCCACGATGGCGCCGGTGATGGTGTGGGTGGTCGACACCGGCACGCCCAGATGCGTCGCCATGAACAGCGTGATCGCCCCGCCCGTCTCCGCGCAGAAGCCCTGCGCCGGGGATAGCCGCGTGATCTTCGACCCCATGGTGTGCACGATCTTCCACCCGCCCAGCAGCGTGCCCACGCCCATCGCCGCCTGGCAGGAGATCACGACCCAGAAGGGCACGTGGAATCCGCCCTCCAGCATCCCCTGCGAATAAAGCAGCACGGCGATGATCCCCATCGTCTTCTGCGCGTCGTTCCCGCCATGCCCCAGCGAATAGAGCGAGGCGGAAACCAGTTGCAGCTTGCGGAACACCCGGTCCGCGCCCTGCGGCGAGAAGCGCCGGAACACCCAGCTTATGATGAGCACCAGCAGCAGCGCGAGCATCAGCCCGATGGCGGGCGACATGACGATGGCGGCGCTGGTCTTGAACACACCGCTCCACACCACGGCGGACAGCCCCGCCTTGGCCGTCCCCGCGCCCAGCAGTCCGCCGATCAGCGCATGGCTGGAGGATGAAGGGATGCCCAGCGCCCAGGTGATGAGGTTCCAGCTTATCGCCCCCATCAGCGCGCCGAAGATCACCGGCGCGTCGATGATGCTCGCCTCCACGATCCCCTTGCCCACCGTCTCCGCGACATGCAGCCCGAAGAAGAGAAAGGCGATGAAGTTGAAGAAGGCCGCCCACGCCACCGCATATTGGGGCTTGAGCACCCGCGTCGACACGATGGTCGCGATGGAGTTGGCCGCGTCATGCAGGCCATTGAGGAAATCGAAGGCCAGCGCGATGCCGATCAGCGCGATCAGCAGCGGAAAGGCGATATGCGCTTCCATGATAAGGGGCTTTCGTCCGCTGTCCGGTCAGGCGTGGTCGATGACCAGTCCGGAAATCTCGTTGGCGACGTCCTCGAAGCGGTCCGTCACCTTTTCCAGATGGGCGTAGATCTCATTGCCGACGATGAAGTCCATCGGATTGCCCTGCCGCGCCTGGTTGAACAGCGCCTTGAGGCCCGCCTCATGCAGCGTGTCGGCATGGCCTTCCAGCTTCACCAGCCGCTCGGTCAGTTCATGCAGCCGCGCCGCATTGAGGTTGAGCGACCGCAGCAGCGGCATCGCCTCCGCCGTGATGCGGGCGCATTCGACGATCAGCGCGCTCATGTCCTGCATCTGGGAGGAAAATTCCCGAACCTCGAACAGCGCGACCGCCTTGGCCGTTTGGTTCATCTGGTCGATGGCGTCGTCCATTACGCCGATCAGGTCGGTGATGGCGCTGCGGTCGAAAGGGGTGACGAAGATGCGACGCACGTCCAGCAGCACGTCGCGGATGATGTCGTCCGCTTCATGCTCGCGCGCGGCGATCTCCTGGATATGGGCGTCCATGTCCGCTCCCCCCTTCATCAACCGGGCGAGCGCGTCGGCTCCGGCGACGAGGGTTGCGGCGTGATCCTCGAACTGGTCGAAGAATCGCCCCTGCTTGGGCATGAGCGCGTGGAACCAGCGCAGCATTGCTATCCTTTCGGTTCGCTTTTCTTTGATCCACAGCAGCATCCGCACGAACGCGCCCGGGTCCTTGGGCGGTTCGCGGAAGGCGGCTATGATGGATTGAAGGTCGGGTTCCTCGACGGCCTTCGCCGCCTCGGCCACGGGGAACCAGCGCAATTCGCGCTGTCCCTTTTCCGGCCAGTGGGTGAGATGATCGGTGACAGCCAGCGGAAAGACTTCCACCACCGCTTCCCGCGCGCCGCCTTTCCGCTTGCGCTTGTCATAGCGGTATCGGCCCAGCGGCGCGGGGCAGGCGATGCCGTGGATGCCCGCTTCCTCATAGGCTTCGACCTCGGCGGCGCGGTGCCCCGCCAGTCCCTTGATGCGGTTGCCCTTGGGAATCACCCAGCGCCCCGTATCGCGCGAGGTGATGAGCAGCACCCGCATCGAGCCGTCGGGATCGGTGGCATAGGGAAGCGCGGCTATCTGGCGCATGTCCAGATATGTCCCTTGTCAGTGCCTGCGCCCATGCTCGCCATGCGGCGCCTTGTAACGAAATCGTCACATAGCGCAATCGGCCCCTTCGCGGATGGCGAAGGGGCCGTCCCCCGGATCAGATCGACAGGCGCGCCGTCAGGCGGATGTCGCGCCCGGCCAGCGGCGCGTAATCCTTGAGGAAGCTGGCATGGCGCCGCGCTTCCACGTCGAAGATGTTGTTCGCCGACAAGGTGAGCGTCGTGCGGTCATTGCCCGTAAGCGGCTTCCACGACAGGGACGCGTTGACCAGCGTGAAGCCCTTGGTCGGCGTTTCGGTTTCGGCAATGCGGTCCTGCTTGAAGCTATGTTCCACCTCGCCGCGCAGGTTGAGGCGGTCGCCCTGGAATTCCAGCCCGCCCAGCAGGCGCAGGGGCGGGATGCGCGGCGCGGGGCCGCTATTCTTGATGGTCGCGCGGACATAGTCGGCGACGCCGTCCAGATTGACCTTGTAGCCGCCAACCTCGCCCAGCGTGACGGACCCTTCCGCCTCGAAGCCCCAATAGCGGGCGTCGGCCTGCGAATATTGGTAGCAGGGGAATTCCAGTGCCTCGCCGCCATTCACCGCCATGCAGGGCGCGTCGTCGACCAGGACATCGTAGATATAGCCGTCGAACCAGTTGTGATAGGCCGACAGGGAGAAGTTGTAGCCCGTTCCCTGCCCGCGCAGCGTCCCTTCGATGCCCCAGCTCTTTTCCTTGCTGAAGCCGGGATTGCCCAGTTCGAACGCCTGCGTGCCCGCATGATTGCCGCGGGCGAACAGTTCTTCGGCGGAAGGCGCGCGTTCGGTGCGGGACAGGTTCAGGCCCACGCGCCATCCGGCCGCGACTTCCTGACTGATGCCCGCCGATCCCGAAAAGGCGTTGAAGCTGCGCTTATAGGCGGGGTTGAACAGGGTTTCGTCCGCCACCGCGCTGACATCGGTATGCTCATAGCGCCCGCCCAGTTCGACGCGGGTCGATCCGAAATCCAGCGATTGCAGGGTGAAAAGGCCGAATTGCTCGGTCCGGTTCTTGGGCAGGAATTTCTCCTCGCCCTCCACATGGAAATCGCGGGCGAAGAATTGCGCGCCGATCGCGCCGTCCCAGCCGCCGCGCTTGGCCTGCACCAGTTCCAGCCGGGATTCGATCGACTGATTGTAGAAGGTCGTGCCGACTTCGCCGGTGTCCTCGATCTCCTGATGCTGATAGTCCGCGAAGCCCGCGCGCAGGCGGATGGTTTCCAGGAAACCGCCATTCACAGGTACTTCGGCGCGCAGGTCGGCGCGATCCTGTTTCATGTGGAGGCGGACCTGCTCGGCCTCTTCGCCCGGCGCCAGCGCATAGCGCACGGGCACGCCATAGAAATTATCGGTGTGCGTGACCGAAAAGCCCAGATTGCCGCCATCGGTGATAAGCGCCGCGCCGCCCGACACTTCCCATGTCTTCGCCGCGCTGTTGGGCAGCTTGCCGCGCAGGCCGGCCAGTTTCTCGATCTCCGGATCGCCGCTCGCCGCCGCCCGCGCGCGCAGGGCCGGCGTCAGGATATAGCTGCCGGTGTCGAGATTGCCGGACTTGGAATAGCTGCCGTCGAAATGGACGACCAGCTTGTCGGTGATGGGCGCTTCGATCTCGCCCGACGCCGTACGTTCATTCGCGGCGCTGCCATAGGTGGCGATCCCGTCGATATGGATGGGCTCGTCCGGCACGCGGCGCGGGATGCGGCTGTCGACGACATTGACCACGCCGCCAATCGCCGAGGAGCCATAGAGCAGGGCAGCCGGGCCACGCAGCACCTCGATCCGGTCGGCGGTCAGCGGGTTGATGGCGACCGCATGGTCCACGGATGTGTTCGACACGTCGAAGCTGCCGATGCCGTCGGTCAGGATGCGGACGCGCTCTCCCTGCATGCCGCGCAGGATCGGACGCGATGCATTGGGGCCGAAAGAGGTTGCAGAAACGCCCGGCTGGCGCGCCAGTGTCTCGCCGATGGTCGGCCGCAGCGCCCGCGTCAGCGCCTGCCCGGTCACGACCGATGTGCCCGACAATATGTCGCCCTGTCGCCGGGGAATGAGCGCGGTCACGACGATGTCGGCGCGCAGGTCATGATAGGCCCGGCCGCCGCCGCTCGAATCGAGCGTGGATTGGGCAATGGCCGGAAGGGCAAGGCAGCTCGCGGACAACGCGCAACCCGTGCGCAGCGACATGGAAAGGGACATGCGTCTTGTCATCCTTCGAAGAAGAGGAGGTGCGGCCCCTTAGCATGATGATATAATATATCAACTCAGTGGTGAGATTTTTGAGACAAGCGGTGAGTTCATCCGGTTGTTCTCGAGCGGATTGTTCGTCAGAGGTTGCCGGGCGTCGGATCATTGCCGCGCAGGTATGGAAAAGCCCCGCCAAGCCATCGGGGCTTGCGGGGCTTTCCATGGTGGGCGTGGCAAGGATTGAACTTGCGACCCCTGCGATGTCAACACAGTGCTCTACCACTGAGCTACACGCCCACGGGAGTTGCGCCAATAGCGGCGGCCGACTGGCGGCGCAAGCGGGAATTTGCGTTTCCCGCCGCAAACATCTGGACAGCGCGGATGAGGCTCATATGTTTCGCGGCCATCACGCGCGGGGCGCTCATTATCATGCTGACATCCTCTCCCTCCCCGATCCAGACCACGCCGCGCCTGCCCTTCTACCGGCAGCTTTATGTTCAGGTGCTCGCGGCGATCGCCCTTGGCGTGCTGGTGGGTTATGTCTGGCCTTCCGCCGGGATTGGGCTCAAGCCGCTGGGCGATGCCTTCATCAAGCTGGTGAAGATGGTCATCGCGCCGGTGATCTTCCTGACCATCGTGACCGGTATTGCCGGAATGAAGGAACTGGGCGCCATCGGACGCGTGGCGGGCAAGGCTTTCGGTTATTTCCTTCTCTTCTCCACGCTGGCCCTGATCCTGGGCCTGATCGTCGGCAATCTGATCCAGCCCGGCGCGGGCATGCATATCGATCCCGCGACGCTCGATGGCAGCAAGGTCGCGGACTATGCCCATCAGGCCCATGACCAGAGCATGACCGGCTTTCTGATGAACATCATCCCTGCGACGCTGGTATCGGCGGTCGCGGATGGGGACATATTGCAGGTACTGTTCGTCGCCATCTTGTTCGGCATCGCCCTGACCATGATCGGGGAGAAGGCCGCGCCCCTGATGCAGGTGCTGGATTCGGCGAGCCATGCGATCTTCCGTCTGGTTGCCTTGCTCATGAAGGCCGCGCCGATCGGGGCTTTCGGCGCCATCGCCTTCACTGTCGGTCAATATGGCATGGGGACGCTCGCCAATCTGGCGGGGCTGGTCGCCACCTTCTATCTGACGTCGCTATTGTTCGTGCTGGTCGTGCTGGGGGCTGTCGGCTGGTTCGCGGGCTTCAACATCCTGCATCTCATCCGCTATCTGAAGGCGGAACTGCTGCTGGTGCTGGGCACCTCTTCCTCCGAAGCCGCGCTGCCCAGCCTGATCGAGAAGATGGAACGGGCCGGATGCCGCAAGTCGGTGGTCGGGCTGGTCGTGCCGACGGGATACAGCTTCAACCTCGACGGGACGAATATCTACATGACGCTGGCCGCGCTGTTCATCGCGCAGGCGACCGACACGCATCTGAGCTTGCAGGAGCAGATATTGCTGCTGCTGGTCGCGATGATTTCCAGCAAGGGCGCGGCCGGCGTGACCGGCGCGGGCTTCATCACGCTGGCGGCGACGCTCTCCATCGTGCCGTCGGTGCCGGTTGCGGGCATGGCGCTGATCCTGGGCGTCGACCGCTTCATGAGCGAATGTCGCAGCCTTACCAACTTCATCGGCAATGCCGTGGCCACGATCGTCGTGTCCGCCTGGGAAAAGGGGTTGGACCGGGAGAGGTTCGATGCGGCAATGGCGAACATCCCGCTCGATCCGACCCCGGACATGCAGGAAGTCGTGCCCGACTGAAACGCCTTAGCTCAGGCCGCCGCTCAGGCTTTCCGCGCCGAACATGCGTTCGACTTCCAGCACCAGGTCGCGCAGGTGAAAGGGCTTTGAGAGTACCTTGGCCTGCGGCACCGCTTGTCCCGCGCGCAGGGTGACGGCGGCAAAGCCCGTGATGAACATGACGCGCATGTCAGGAGCGGCCGATGCGGCGTGCTGGGCCAGTTCGATGCCGTCCATCTCGGGCATGACGATGTCCGTCAGCAGCAGGTCGAAATTGTCCGCGTCGATATGCGGCATCGCCTCCACCCCGTTGGCGACGGCCACTACCTCATAGCCCGATTTTTCCAGCGCGCGCGAAAGATAGGCACGCATGCTGTCATCGTCTTCCGCCAGCAGGATTCGGACCATGATCCCCACTTTTCCCTGATAAGCACCATTCACCGCCCCGCCAGCCGGGGTGGCGTGAAGTGGACATATATGCGACAAGTTATAAATATTTTCCAGCGAGCTAACCATTTTTGGCGCCGGGCGCCGAAAGGAACCCTGTGGACCCATTCGCGCTACCGCGCCCGACGGAAAGTCATCCCGCCTTCGACCGCTACGGACCGTTGGTGCCGGCGCATCCGGTCGTCCTGTCCATCCCGCATGCCGGACGGAATTACGACGCCGATCTGCTGACGCGGACGCGGGTGCGGCCGGAAGTGCTGCGGCGGCTGGAGGATCGCTGGGCCGATCTGCTGGCGCTACCCCTGATCGAGCAAGGCTATAGCATAGTGGTGGCGCGGGCGCCGCGCGCCATGATCGACCTCAACCGGCATGAACGGGAAATCGATCCCGCCATGGTCATGGACCTGCCGCGCGAGATCGCGCTGCGGACCAGCCAGAAGCTGCGTGGCGGGCTTGGCCTGATCCCCCGGCGATTGTCCGGTGCGGCGGAATTGTGGCGCGGGCCGCTTCCCTGGGCGGAGGTGGAGCGGCGGATCGATGCGGTTCACCGGCCTTATCACGCAGCGCTGGACCGCCTGCTGAAAGCGGCGCGGGATGTCCATGGTCACGCGATCCTCATCGATCTCCATTCCATGCCGCCGCTGGCGCCGGCGGGCCCCGGCGGGATGGCGCCTTCGCTCATATTCGGCGATCGTTTCGGGCAGGCCGCGTCGGGCCGGTTGATGACGCTGGCGGGCGATGTCGCCGCGGGTCACGGCTTCCTGACGGCGCAGAACCATCCCTATGCCGGGGACCATATGATCGAGCGGCATGGCCGTCCGGCGCAGGCGATCCACGCCTTGCAGGTGGAGATCGACCGGACCTTCTACCTCGACATGGCGCTGGAGCGTCCCGGACCGGGACTTGGCCGGATGCGGGCCCTGGTCGGCGCGCTGGCGCACGCGCTCGCCCATGCGCTGCCGCGTGCGGATTTCGCCCTGGCCGCGGAATAAGAGCCGAAAGCGGTTTCCCTCGCCATCCCGATGCTATAGCGGCACCGGCAGGCGGAGGCGCGCAATGGACGACAGCAAGGATCCGAATGTGAAAAAGATCCTCCACCGCCTTCGCGCGCCGGAGGATAATCCCGTGCGCCGCGCACGCCGCGTGGTAGAGGCGCAGGTTCCCCCTCATCGGCGCGGCCCCGGCTGGGACCGGCACTGGCGTGAACTGGAAGCCTATCTGGATGAGCCGGGCTGTTGGGCCGGCAAAGCCGAGACGCAAGATGACCGCTGACCAGATGATCGACCTGATGGTCGCGCGGCTGGTGCGGGACCGGGGCGGGGCCAAGCATCGCTGGAGGCAGAGGATCGGCGCGGTGAAACTCTATCCGCGCGAGACCCATGCCCATTGCAACTGGTCGGTGAATCCCACCGGCAGTTTCAGCGAGATCGAAGCGGTGGAATCGCTCGCGGACGAATTGCGGCTGCGGCATCCCTTGCTGACGAGCCGCGCGGGATAGAAGAATGAAGCGGCCCCCGTCGAGAGACGAAGGCCGCTTTTCCATCTGTCCTGCCGGCTCCTATGCGGCGGCGCGCCGTTCCTTGAGTTCCTCGTTCAACATTTCGGCGAGGAGGAACGCCAGCTCCAGACTTTGCGCCGCATTCAAACGCGGGTCGCAATGGGTATGGTAGCGGTCCGCCAGCCCTTCGTCGGTGATCGCCACCGCGCCGCCGGTGCATTCCGTCACATTCTGCCCGGTCATTTCGCAATGGATGCCGCCGCCGAAGCTGCCTTCCGCACGATGCACCGCGAAGAAGCCGCGCACCTCGGCAAGGATGCGGTCGAAGGGGCGGGTCTTGTAGCCGTTCGCCGCCTTGATGACGTTGCCGTGCATCGGATCGCACGACCAGACGACCGGATGCCCTTCGCGCAGCACCGCACGCACCAGCTTGGGCAGGCCCGCCTCGATCTTTTCGTGACCGTAGCGGGTGATGAGCGTGATGCGCCCCGGCTCGCGCGCGGGGTTCAGGATGTCGAGCAGGCGAATAAGCGCGTCCGGCTCCAGGCTGGGGCCGCATTTCATGCCGATCGGATTGCCGATGCCGCGCAGATATTCGACATGCGACGACCCTTCGAAGCGGGTGCGGTCACCGATCCACAGCATATGCGCGGACGTGTCATACCAGTCGCCGGTCAGCGAATCCTGCCGGGTCAGCGCTTGCTCGAAAGGAAGCAACAGCGCCTCGTGGCTGGTGTAGAAGCTGGTTCCGCCCAGCTGCGGCACCGTTTCCGGCGACAGGCCGCAGGCGCGCATGAAGTCGAGCGCCTCGCCGATCCGGTCGGCGACGGCGTCGAACTTCGCCGCCAGGGGGCTCCGGCCCATGAAATCCAGCATCCAGCCATGGACACGGTCGAGGCTCGCATAGCCGCCGGTGGAAAAGGCGCGCAGCAGGTTGAGCGTCGCAGCCGACTGGTTATAGGCGCGGATCATGCGCTGGGGATCGGGCTCGCGCGATTCGGGCGTGAAGGCGATGTCGTTGACATTGTCGCCGCGATAGCTGGGCAGTTCCACGCCATCGACGGTCTCGGTCGCGGCCGAGCGCGGCTTGGCGAACTGGCCTGCCATGCGGCCGACCTTCACAATCGGCAGCTTCGACGCGAAGGTCAGCACCACCGCCATCTGGAGAAGCACGCGGAAGGTGTCGCGGATGTTGTTCGGGTGGAACTCCGCGAAGCTTTCCGCGCAATCGCCGCCTTGCAACAAAAAGGCCTCGCCCGTCGTGACGCGGGCAAGCTCTGCCTTCAGGCTGCGCGCCTCGCCGGCAAAGACGAGCGGGGGAAACTGCCCAAGCTGGGTTTCCACCGCGGCCAATGCCGCAGCGTCCCGATATTCGGGCATCTGGATACCCTCATGCTTGCGCCAGCTTTCCGGCGTCCACTTCGCCGCCACGACGAGTCTCCTTGCAGTTATGAAAAGTGGGCCGCACCTACGCCGATGCAGCCGTCAAGGCAAGTTATAGCGGTTTTCGGCGGGATTTCGCTAATGGATTGGAGCGATCAGACTGATCGGCGTCATTTGTCGCAAGAATAGCGTTCGTTGAGCGCCACGCTGACGAGCACGGAGGCAGGGGCTTTCCGCTGGTCGGCATAGCGTTCCAGATAGGCGACGACGATGCGGCGCACGTCGTCGGCCTTCATCTGCGCGGGCCAGCAATTGGGGCGGGCGCGGCCGATGAACACGTCTTTCTTGATGCCGTCCACTGCGCCGACGATATAGGCGGTGCAGGCGAGCGCATATTCGGGCGCCTTGTTGCGGCATTTGGCGAGCAGGGTCGCGCCGGTTTCGAACATGAAGATCTGTCCCTGCACCGGCGGGGGATCCGGCGCCGCGAAGGCAGGCGTCGCCGCCGCGCCGCCTAGGGCGGCCATGATTGTCATCCAATGCCGGAACATAAGCGGAAGGTATACTTTTGCCTGCCTCTGTCCAGCGGGATTGATGCCCGACGGAAACGGTTCGTCGCAAGAAAATAGATCGTTAAGCCTATGATAATATTTAATTTAAGTTAAGGATAACCGCCAGTCCCACCGAAGCGGATCGCCGTCCATCACGTCCACGCCCTGCGTTGCGAGCGCGTCACGGATTTCGTCGGACAAGGCAAAGTCCTTTTCGATGCGCGCGCTCTGGCGGCGGTCGAGTTCGGCTTCGATCTGTTCGGGCGTGATCTCTGCGTCCTTCGGCCGGAGACGCAGATCAGCGCGGCTCAGTTCAAGGAGATGGAGACCCAGCGCGTGATCGAAAGCAGCGATGAGGCAGAGTTTTTCATCCACCGGCACTTTCTTGATCGCGATGGCTTCCTCCAGCAGGGGGAGGGCGCGGGGCGTCATCAGGTCGTCGCTGATCGCGGCATCGAACTGTTCGAGCAGCGGCGTCAGCTTCGGATGCAGGTTGGCGCGCAGATAGTCGAGGCGCGGGGATTGCCATGTGACGCCCTCGGCCCGCGATTTCAGATTCTCCACGCCCATGACGAGGCGCTTCAAGCGCGTGAGCGCTGCGCCGACGCCTTCCGCGCTGAACTCCAGTTCGCTGCGATAATGAGCGCCAAGGCAGAGCAGGCGATAGGCGAGCGGATGGACCCCCGCGTCGATCAGGGAAAAGAGGGTAGTGAAGCCACCCTTGGATTTGCTCATCTTCCCCTGGCGGTCGACCAGGAAATTATTGTGCATCCACCAGCGCGCGCCGGTGAAGCCCGCCGTGGCGGCATCGGGCGCGCCGCAGCAGCTTGCGTGGAACGCCTGATTCTGCGCGATTTCGTTCGGGTGATGGATTTCGCGATGGTCGATGCCGCCGGTATGGATGTCGAACGGATGGCCGAGCCGCGCCTCGCTCATCACCGAACATTCCAGATGCCAGCCTGGCGCGCCCTTGCCCCAGGGGGAATCCCATTCCATCTGGCGCTGCTCTCCCGGCGGTGACTTGCGCCAGATGGCGAAATCGCTGGGATTGCGCTTGCCCGCGACCGGATCGATGCGGGCCATTTCCGTTTTATGGGCATCATCATCCCGCCTGCCCGCCAAAGCGCCATAATCGGGCACGCTGCCGCTGTCGAAATAGAGGCCGGTTTCCAGTTCGTAGCAATGGCGCGGCGCGATCTTCTCCGCAAAAGCGATCATCTGCGGAACATAATCGGTGGCGACCGTCCATTCGGTCGGCTCGATGATGTTGAGCGCGGCGATATTGGACTTGAAGGCGTCGGTATAGTGCGCCGCTATGTCCCAGATGCTCTTCGCCTGCGCGCGGGCGGCGGCCTCCATCTTGTCGTCGCCCGCGTCGGCATCGCTGGTGAGGTGGCCGACATCGGTGATGTTGACGATATGGGTGACGGAAAGGCCCTTCCACAACAAGGTGCGGCGCAGCGTGTCGGTAAAGACATAAGCGCGCAGATTGCCGAGATGGGCATAATTATAGACCGTGGGACCGCAGCTGTAGACGCGCGCATGACCCGGTTCGATGGGCGCGAAGGGCTCGATCGAGCGGGTGAGACTGTTGAACAGGCGCAGCGGCGCGACGATGTGCTGGTCTTGGGACATGGCGAAAAGCCATGCGGCGATGCGCGGCGGGCGTCAACGGAGATGTGGAGGAGGCTGCGGTTTGGGTGATCGCGGGCGGGCTCAGCGCTGCGGCTGAGGTAAAGGGCTGCATCGGGTGAAACCGCCGGTCCGGGGAGGCGACCGCCTCCGCCGGGTCAGCGTTTCTGGTGGTTGGCCGCGACGGCCTTCGCCACGGCCTGCATCAATTGCCAACGGACCGGGATCGGCTCGGTGGTGCTGCCGATCATCACCGCCACGGCATAGCTGGTGCCGTCCGGCGCGGTCATGATGCCGATGTCGTTATAGCCGGTCGAGCGTGGCGGCAGATCCTGCCCCGTGCCGGTCTTGTGCAGATAGTGCCAGCCCGGCGGAACGCCGCCCTTGACCCGCTGCGGACCGGTCCTGGCCTCCCCCATGACGGATAGCAGCATGCGGGTGGAGGTGGGGGAGAGCATGTCCCCTTCCTTGAGTTTCGCCAGTGCCTGCACGATGGAGGCCGGGGCCGCGCCGTCCGGGGGATTGGCGAGATAATTGTCCAGCGCTTTCTTGCGGACCGTCATGGGCAGCTTCGCGCGCGCGGCGTAGAAATTGCGGCCGATCGAATAATCCTGCCGCCAGTCGAGGCCCGCCGTGGTCGATTGCAGCAGCCGCTCTCCGGGACCGAAACGGATATTGCCGATGAAGCGTCGGGCAAGGAAGCCGCGCACGGCGTCAGGACCGCCGACCGCGCGCAGCAGCGCGTCGTTGCAGGTATTGTCGCTCTGCGTCATCGCGCGGTTCATGAGGTTGGAATAGGTCGTGGTCCAGCCGTTGTTGCCGACCAGCGCGGCGCTCGGCTGATGGAAGAGGGTCAGGTCCTTCCGGGTGATGGTCGTCGTATCCGACAAGCGAATCTTGCCCCGGTCGACCGCGTCGAGGAAAGCCATCGACACCCAGAGCTTCGACACGCTCTGCTGCGGGAAAAGCTGGTTGCCGTTATGCGCGACGGTCCAGTCCGCGCCGATCCGGCGCACGGCGATCCCGACATGGCCGTTGAAGCTCTGTCCCAGATTGCGGATGACGCTGACGAGGGCAGGCGGCGGCGTCTGGCGCTGGTCGATGTCCTGATAGGGCCGAGGCGGATTGGCGACCGGCCGGATCGGAAAGGTCGCGGTGGTGGGCTGCGGCTTGCTGGCGCGGGCTTGCGCAGGCGGCGGCTGCGGCGCGCTCACGCAGGCGGATAATGCCGTAATCAACAAAATCAGCTTGGCGGAAATGATGCCGCCTTCAGGGCGCCTGTCAGGCCCTTTATCCTTGAAATTCATCAACGTCCCCGCTCTCCAGCACATTATTTAGGCACCTACCTTCCCATGGGCGGCAAGAATCATGCGACGAATGATTCCACATTCGCGATGTAATGAGCCTGAACGAAGGGAACCCGTCGTCGCGTCGCGCTCATTTGCGGTTCAGGCCCATGCGGCGATAGAGGAAAACAGCATGATCGATAGACGGACATGGATATTAGGCGGGGGCGCGATGCTCGCCGGATGGGGGGCATGGGGCGGCGCGGCTCAGGTGGCCGCATTCGCGTCGCGCCGCATCGCCGTCGAGGTGCGGGGCAGCGGACGCGACGTGCTGTTGATTCCCGGCCTGGCGAGCGGTCCGGGCATCTGGAACGGTGTCGTGAGCGCGCTGCCGGGCTATCGCTGGCACCTGGTCCATGTGCGGGGCTTCGCGGGGTTGGCGGCCGACGCCAATGCCGACGGACCGCTGCTAGGGCCGTTGGCGGACGAGATTGCCCGCTACATGCGGACGCAGGGGCTGACGCGCCCGGCGGTCATCGGACACAGCATGGGCGGCACGCTGGCGATGATGCAGGGGCTGCAAGGGGCGAGCGGCCGGGTGATGGTGGTGGACATGTTGCCCGCCGGAGCGGCGATGGTCGGCGGGACGGCGGGAGGCATGGGTTTCCTCGCCGATCAGCTGGGCCAATATTTCACAGGCACCAAGGCTGGCCGCGCTTATCTGGCGCGAATCCTGGCGCAGACCCCGGGCGCCAGGGGCAGCGATCCGGATGTGATCGCCAATGCCCTGCGCGACCTGGCCCATGTCGATCTGGGGCCGCAACTGCCGCGCCTGTCGGTGCCGTTGGAAGTGGTCTATGCCGTGGGCGAGGACGAGACGCTGGCGAAGGAAATCGGCACGCGATTCCGCGCCGCCTATGCGCCCAAGACGGATGCGCGGCTGGTCCCGATCGGGCCGAGCGGCCATATGGTGATGGCCGACCAGCCCGCGCGTTTCCAAGCCGCGCTTCGCCGTTTTTTAACGCGCTGATCCGGATTTGACCGGCATCAAGGAAAAGGCCTGTCCATCATATCATGAATGAAGTCCCGGTGGCGCCTTTCAGGCGCTTCCTTCCTCCACCTCAGGCGCGGCAGCGGATCATCTGCCGCGCCTTTTTCTTTAAGGCGTCAGCACCGTGTCGACAGGCTGAGGCAGCCTGTCGGGATAGTCGAGCGTATAGTGCAGCCCCCGGCTTTCCTTCCGATGCAGGGCGGACCGGACGACGAGCCGCGCGACCTCCAGCAGGTTGCGCAATTCGATAAGGTCGGGCGTCACGCGGAAATTGCCGTAATAATCGTCGACTTCCTGCGCCAGCAGGGCGACGCGATGCTGCGCGCGCTCCAGCCGCTTGGTGGTGCGGACGATGCCGACATAATCCCACATGAAGCGCCGGATTTCCTTCCAGTTATGCTGGACGATGACTTCCTCGTCGCTGTTGGTGACGCGGCTTTCGTCCCATGGGCGGATCGGCGGCGGCAGGGGCAGTTCGTCCCAATGGGCGCGGATATGCTTCGCCGCCGCTTCCCCAAAGACGAAACATTCGAGCAGCGAATTGGAGGCAAGGCGATTCGCGCCATGCAGCCCGCTTTCGGTGACCTCTCCTGCGGCATAGAGACCGGGCAGGTCGGTGCGCCCGTCCAGATCGATGACGACGCCGCCGCAGGTGTAATGTTGCGCCGGGACGACGGGGATCGGCTCTTTCGTGATGTCGATGTCGAGGTCCAGAAGGCGCGCATAAATGGTCGGAAAATGATGCCGCACGAATTCCGGCGGCTTGTGGCTGATGTCGAGATGGACATAATCGAGGCCGAGCCGCTTGATCTCATGGTCGATGGCGCGCGCCACGATGTCGCGGGGGGCGAGTTCGGCGCGGGGGTCGAATCGGGGCATGAAACGTTCGCCGCCGCCGGGGACGCCGGGCGGGAGCTTCAGATGCCCGCCTTCGCCGCGCACGGCTTCGGTGATGAGGAAATTCTTGACCTCCAGATTGTAGAGGCAGGTCGGATGGAACTGGTTCATCTCCATGTTGGAGACGCGGCATCCCGCGCGCCATGCCATCGCGATGCCGTCCCCCGTCGCACCGCGCGGGGCGGTGGAAAAGAGATAGGTGCGCCCCGCGCCGCCGGTGCACAGGATCGTCGCCTTGCCCAGCAGCGCATCGACATGGCCGGTTTTCTTGTTGAGGGCGTAGACGCCCCAGACATGGCCGTCGCCTGAATATTTCTCGCCATGGCGGGATGTGATGAGGTCGATGGCGATCAGGTCTTCGAGCAGTGTGATGTTGGGATTGGCGCGGGCGGCCTTCAGCAGCGCCACCTGCACCGCATGGCCGGTGGCGTCGTCGACATGGACGATGCGGCGATGGCTGTGTCCGCCTTCGCGGGTCAGGTGCCAGCGTCCGCCGAAATCCTCGCCCGCGTTGAAGGGGACGCCGAGCGCGGCGAGCCGCTCAATGGCGGCCGGCGCTTCGGAAACGACGAATTCCACGGTCTCGCGATTGTTGAGTCCCGCTCCCGCGATCATCGTGTCCTCGACATGCGCGTCGAAACTGTCGCCCGCATCGAGCACGGCCGCGATGCCGCCCTGCGCCCAATTGGTCGATCCGCCGTCGAGCGCCCCCTTCGCCAATACCACGACCTTTCGATCCTGCGCGAGGTTGATCGCGGCGGTCAGGCCCGCCGCGCCGGAGCCGATGATGACGACGTCATGGGTGGTTGTGGGCATCTTGTCCTGGCTTCTTTCCGTTCGGGCTGAGTCTGTCGAAGCCCGGTCTTACTTATGAAAGGAAGAAGCGCCCTTCGGCAAGCTTGGGGCGAGCGTCGGTCGGTCGTCAGGCCGCCGCCGTGAGATTGAGGAACACGTCCTCCAGATCAGGGTCGCGCGTCACCACGTCGACGATGGCAAGGCCGCTTTCCTGCACGGCGGAAAGCACTTGTCCCGCATTCGCCCGGTCTTTCATATAGGTGATCGTCAGGGTGCGGTCGCCCGACAGTTCGACCTTTTCGAAGCACGGGGCGTCAGGCGCGGCGATGATGTCGCGGTCCACCGTCACCTGCACGACCTTCTCCTGCGCCATGGCGATGAGTTCGCGGGTCGGCTTGTCGGTGATGAGGCGGCCATGGTTGATGATGCCGATCCGGTCGCAAAGCTCCTCGGCTTCCTCCAGATAATGCGTGGTGAGCACGATGGTGACGCCCTGCGCGTTCAACTCGCGGACATAGGCCCAGAGTTGCTGGCGAAGCTGCACGTCCACGCCTGCGGTCGGTTCGTCCAGCACCAGGATGGGTGGGGAATGGACCATCGCCTTCGCCACCAGCAGGCGGCGCTTCATCCCGCCCGACAAGGTGCGGGCATAGGCGTTTGCCTTGTCGTCCAGATGGACGGCGCGCAGCAATTCCATCGACCGGCGGCGATCCTTCGGCACGCCATAATAGCCCGCCTGATTCTCCAGCGTCTCGAAGGGTGTGAAGAAGGGGTCGAAGACGATCTCCTGCGGGACGATGCCGATGCTGTTCTTGGCGTTGCGGGGATTCAGGTCGATGTCGAAACCCCAGATGCTGGCCGATCCGCTGGTTTTGTTGACCAACCCCGCGAGAATGTTGATCGTGGTCGACTTGCCCGCGCCATTCGGTCCCAGCAGGCCGTAGATCTGCCCGCGCGGGATAGTGAGGGAGATATTGTCCAGCGCGCGCTTGCCGCCCGCATAGACTTTGCAAAGATCGGTGATCTGGATGGCGGGCTGGGACGGTCGGTCGGTCATGGCGTCCATATGGGGGATCGGGCGGCGCGACGCAAAGGATTCAGAACTGATCGGCGGCATCCATCAGCGCGGTGAGCTTCTTCGGCGCGACGGTTCGCCAGCTTCGCTGGAGGCGATCTTCCACCAGATCCCAGTCCAGTTCGCCCATATCGAGGCGGATGCCGACCCAGCCTGCCGGACCGAGATAGGCGGGCCGGTAATAAAGGTCCGGGTCGCTTTCGATCAGCATCGCCTGTTCCTCCGGTGCGCTGGTCTTGACGAGCAGGGCGGTGATCCCGTCGCCATGATGATCGCGCGTGAAATAGGCGAATTTCTTGCCCTTCTCGATGCCGAAGCTGGCCATCCCGTGCGACAGGCCCTCGTCGGACTGGGGGAGTGCAAGGGCGCGCTGGCGCACCTGGTCGAGCAGCCAGTCGGGATCGCGCTCGCGCGTCACGAAATCGGCGAGGACGCGCGGATAAAGCTGATGCTCGGCAACGAGCGTGCGGTCGGCGAGGCTGTCGGCGGTGTCTCCGGGCAGGATCGCGACCGTGGTCTGGCCGAGGACCGGGCCGTCATCCAGTTCGGCCGTGACGATGTGGATTGAGCAGCCGCCATGATTGTCGCCCGCGTCTATGGCGCGTTGATGGGTATCGAGCCCCTTATATTTCGGCAGCAGGCTCGGGTGGACGTTGAGCATCCGGCCTTCCCAGCCCGCGACGAACTCCGGCGAGAGCAGGCGCATATAGCCCGCCAGCGCGACATATTCCGCTCCAGCCTTGCGCAACTCGCGGTCGATGAGGGAATCGAACTCCGCGCGTTTCATGCCTTTATGGCTATGGGCAAAGGTCGGCACCCCTTCTGCCGCCGCGAGAATGAGGCCGGGCGCGTCTGGGTTGTTGGAGGCGACCAGCACGATCTCATAAGGGCAGGCGGGGTGCTTCGCCGCATAGAGCAATGCCGCCATGTTCGAGCCGCGCCCGGAAATCAGAATGGCGACTTTTGCCTTGGTCATGACCAACTCGCGCTCAACCCAGATGCGTTGCTTTCCAGTCGGTTTTGGCGCTCCATGTCTCGACGGAGCCTCTGACCGTGCAGCCTTTCTCGCCCGGCTCGACCGCGCCGATGCGGAAGACGGTTTCGCCCGCCGCTTCGAGGGCGGCGGCGACGGCGGCGGCTTGGTCTTCGTCCACTGCCAGCACCATGCCCACGCCGCAGTTGAAGGTGCGCGCCATTTCGCCCGGCTCGATATGGCCCTGCGCTTGCAGGAAGGCCATCAGGCGCGGCTGCTCCCATGCATCGGCGTCGACGACAGCATGGCAGCCTTCAGGCAGCACGCGGGGAATATTCTCCAGCAGGCCGCCGCCGGTGATGTGGGCAAGGGCGTTGATCTTCCCCGCGCGCACCAGCGGCAGCAGCGATCGCACATAGATGCGCGTCGGCGCCATCAGCGCGTCGATCAGCAGCACCTCATTATCGAACAGGGCAGGCCGATGCAGTTTCCACCCCTTGTCGGAAGCGAGGCGGCGGACCAGCGAATAGCCGTTCGAATGAACGCCTGACGAGGCAAGGCCCAGCAGCACGTTCCCCGGATGCACCCGGTTGCCGGTGAGCGCCTCGTTCCGTTCCACCGCGCCGACGCAAAAACCGGCGAGATCATAGTCGCCATCGGCATACATGCCCGGCATCTCGGCCGTTTCGCCGCCGATGAGCGCGCAGCCCGCCTGACGGCAGCCCTCGGCGATCCCCGCGATCACGCGCTCGGCGACGCTGCTCTCCAGCTTGCCGGTGGCGTAATAGTCGAGGAAGAACAACGGCTCCGCGCCCTGTACGATCAGGTCGTTGGCGCACATGGCGACGAGGTCGATGCCGACGCCGTCATGCCGGTCATGGTCGATCGCGAGCTTCAGCTTGGTGCCGACGCCGTCATTGGCCGCGACCAGCAGCGGATCGCTATAGCCCGCCGCCTTGAGGTCGAAAAAGCCGCCGAAGCCGCCCAGTTCCGCGTTCGCGCCCGGACGGCGGGTGGACTTGGCGAGAGGGGCGATGGCGCGGACCAGCGCATTGCCCGCCGCGATATCGACGCCAGCCTTGGCGTAGCTGTAGGATTCGTTGTCGCTCATATCCGCGCGACTAGAGCAAAGCGCGGGAAAACGGAACGGGAAATGGGTTGCCGCTTGGCATATCGGGCAAATCCCGCCAAAAGGGCGCGCGTGAGCCTCAACCTTGCCCTTCGCCGCTGGACGATATCTCCCCAGCGCCTGCTTTCTTTCCTGTCGCGCCCCGCGCAGATCGCGGGCGCCATCGCCCTTGGCCTCGCCGCGGCGGCGCTGTTCGCGCAGATGGAAGGGGAACGCGGCGTCCCGCCCATCGCCAGCGGCGGCGATTATGAAGTGCGGGACGTCAAGGTGGATGTCTTCGCCAAGGATGCCGACAGTGCCCGCAAGGCGGGCTGGCGGCTGGCGCAGCGGCAGGCGTGGAAGATGCTGTGGGCGCGCACCCATGGTGGCGCGGGCGCGCCGGGCCTCTCCGATTCGCAACTGGAAGGCATGATCTCGGGCATCGAGATCGAATATGAGCAGATCGGTCCGACGCGCTATGTCGCGACTCTGGGCGTGCTGTTCGACCGGTCGCGCACCGGGCAGCTTCTGGGCGTGAGCGGCAATGTCAGACGATCCCCGCCATTGCTGGTGATCCCGATATTGTGGGACGGCGGATCGGCCGTCTCCTATGAGCGGATCAATGCGTGGCAGGAAGCATGGGCGCGTTATCGTACCGGGGACAGCGCCATCGACTATGTGCGCGTCGCGGGATCGGTGGCCGATCCGATCCTCTTGAACGCCGGACAGACCGGAAGGCGCGGGCGGTTGTGGTGGCGCGTGTTGCTGGACCAATATGGGGCGGCGGACGTGGTGATCCCCATCGCCCGGCTGGATCGGCAATGGCCGGGCGGGCCGGTGCTGGGCACCTTCACGGCGCGTTATGGTCCCGACGACAGCCTGATCGGCAGCTTCTCGCTCCGCGCCTCCAGCGAGAGCGCGATTCCGAAGATGTTGGATGAAGCCGCGCGGCGGATCGACGGGCTTTATATTACGGCGTTGAATGACGGTCGCCTGCGGCCCGACCCGTCGCTCATCATCGAAGAACCGGTGGACCCCGAGGCACTGGCGATCGAAAATGCCGCCGACCTGCCGGTCGAGACCTTCGAGGCTCCGCCCGAAGCGGGCGTGGCTACCTTCTCGGTACAGTTCGACACGCCGGACGTGGGATCGGTATCGCAAGGCGAATCGATGATGCGCTCGATACCGGGCGTGCGGTCCGCATCGACCAGCAGCCTGGCCTTGGGCGGGACTTCGGTGATGCAGGTCAATTTCGTCGGCGGCGTCGATGCCTTGCGTTCGGCCTTGCAGGCAAAGGGTTATGGCGTCGCGGTGTCGGGCAACACGATCCGCATCCGCCGCGCCGCCGCGCCCGCCGCCGGAGCCGCCAGCGCCCCATGAGCCAGATCAGCCTGCCGTTCGACTGGGCGGGCCAGGGGAAGGGTGATCATTTCCTGGTCAGCGACGCCAATCGCATCGCGGTCCGGCATCTGGAAAGCTGGCGCGACTGGCGCCTGTCGGTCAGCATACTCACCGGGCCGCGCCTGTCCGGCCGCTCAACGCTGGCGCGGCAGTTCGCCCGCATGAGCGGCGGCACGGTCATCGACGACGCGCAGGGGCAGGATGAACACCGCCTCTTCCACGCATGGAACGAGGCGCAGACCCAGTGCCGGCCCCTGTTGATGATCGGACAGGCCCCTCCCGCGCAATGGACGGTGGCATTGCCGGACCTGCGATCCCGTCTTGCCGCCGTGTCTCACGTGGCCATCGCGGAACCGGACGAACCGCTGGCCCGTGCCCTGATCGAGCGGGGGCTGGCATCGGCGGGCGCGTATTATGCGGCCGACCTGCCCGACTGGCTGCTGCGGCGGATCGAGCGAAGCTATGCCGCCATCGCGGCGGTCACGCGCCTGCTGGATGAAGCGGCTCTGTCATCCGGGCGTAAGATTTCCGTCGCAATGGCGAAAGAGGCTCTGCAAGGAGCCGGTTTTCTGCCTATATTGCCGCCCGACCCTTCCCACTGATCCCATGCGAGACTTTCGTGGCCGAAGCTGATCCCTCCGCCAGCCTGACATTGACGGGCGAACGCTATTTCAACCGGGAACTGAGCTGGCTGGCTTTCAATCAGCGAGTGCTGGAAGAGGCGATGAACCGGGCGCACCCCTTGCTGGAGCGCCTGCGTTTCCTGTCGATCTCCGGTGCGAATCTGGACGAGTTCTTCAGCGTGCGCGTCGCGGGCCTCAAGGGCCAGCAGTTGCAGGACGTGGACATGCGTTCCGCCGACGGACTGACCCCGGCGCAGCAACTGGCCGCGATCACCGAGGAAACGGTGCGGCTGATGGCGGCGCAACAGAAGGTGTGGGGTGCGCTGCACGGCGAACTGGCGCAGGTGGGTATAGAGGTGATTGGCCCGTCCAGTGAGATCGACGCGCTGGCCGAAGCCTGGCTGCGCGAGCATTTCCTGACGCAGATATTCCCGATTTTGACGCCGCAGGCGCTGGACCCGGCGCATCCTTTCCCCTTCATTCCCAATCAGGGCCTGTCGATCGTCTTCGACCTCGAACGCCTGTCGGACAGGCAGCCGATCCGCGAACTGGTGATGATCCCTTCCTCGCTGGCCCGTTTCGTCCGGATGCCGGGGGAGCCGGCGCGCTTCATGGCGCTGGAGGCAGTGATCCGGCGCTTTTCGGCGGACCTCTTTCCCGGCTATCGCGTCCGCAACAGCGGCGTGTTCCGCATCATCCGAGACAGCGACATCGAGATAGAGGAAGAGGCGGAGGATCTGGTCCGCTATTTCCGCAGCGCCATCAAGCGCCGCCGCCGGGGTCGGGTGATCCGCATGGAGATCGAGGAGCGCATCCCCGAACCGGTGGAAGAGATGTTGCAGGACATGCTCCAGGGGCATGAGGCGATCATCGCGGAGGTTGAGGGTTTCGTCGGCATCGGCGACCTGTCGAACATCGTGGACGAGGACCGGCCCGACCTGAAGTTCGAGCCTTATGCGCCGCGATTCCCCGAACGAATCAGAGAATATGGCGGGGATTGCTTTGCGGCGATCCGGGCCAAGGATATTCTGGTTCACCATCCCTATGAAGCGTTCGACGTGGTTGTTTCGTTCCTGAAACAAGCGGCCTCGGACCCGGATGTCGTGGCGATCAAGCAGACGCTGTACCGCGCGGGCAAGCAGTCGGCGATCATCCGCGCGCTGATCGACGCGGCGGAAGCGGGCAAGTCGGTCACGGCCGTCGTGGAATTGAAGGCCCGCTTCGACGAGGAGCAGAACCTGATGTGGGCCGACGCGCTGGAACGCGCGGGCGTGCAGGTGGTCTATGGCTTCATCGACTGGAAGACCCACGCCAAGGTGTCGATGGTCGTCCGGCGCGAGGGCGAGCAGTTCCGCACCTACTGCCATTTCGGAACAGGCAATTATCACCCGATTACCGCGCGAATCTACACCGATTTGAGCTTTTTCACCGCCGATCCGGCCTATGGGCGCGATGCGGCGGCGCTGTTCAACTACATCACCGGCTATGTCGAGCCGCAGCAGCTGGAGAAGCTGGTGATGTCGCCGCGCGACCTGCGCAATCGCCTCTGCGCATTGATCGAGGCGGAGATCGAGCATGTCCGCGCCGGACGGCCCGGCACCATCTGGGCGAAGATGAACTCGCTGGTCGATCCCGCGATCATCGAAAAACTCTATGCCGCCAGCAATGCGGGGGTGGAGATCGACCTCATCGTGCGGGGCATTTGCTGCCTGCGCCCCGGCGTCCCGGGCATGTCGGAGAATATCCGCGTCAAATCGGTGGTCGGCCGCTTCCTGGAGCATAGCCGCATCACCGTGTTCGGCAACGGCAAGACGCTGCCCAATAACGGCGCGAAGGTCTTCATCAGCTCGGCCGACTGGATGCCGCGCAATTTCGACAGGCGCGTGGAATTCCTCGCGCCCATCGAGAATCCGACGGTGCACGACCAGATCCTCGACCAGGTGATGGTCGCCAACCTGATCGACACCGAACAAAGCTGGGAACTGGCGAGCGACGGCCATTACCGGCGGGTCGATCCGGGCGACCGGCCGTTCAACCTGCATCGTTATTTCATGACCAACCCGTCGCTGTCGGGGCGCGGCGCGGCGCTAGACAGCGAGGCGGTGCCGACGCTGCGCCTGCGCGGACGGGCGGGCTGACGCGCATGAATTCCATGCTGAGCCGCGTGAGGGAAGTGGCCGAGACGATGGCGACTTCTCCGCAAGCCGCCACCGCGCGGACGGCGATCATCGATATCGGGTCCAACAGCGTGCGCCTGGTCGTCTATGACGGGCCGCGCCGCATCCCCTTCACCCTGTTCAATGAAAAGGTGATGGCGGGGCTGGGCGCGTCGCTGGGCAGGACCGGGCGGATCGAGCCGGACGCGATGGAGCGCGGATTGCGGGCCGTGGCGCGTTTCGCTCATCTGTGCCGGGAGATGCAGGTCGCGCAGGTGCGCTGCGTCGCCACGGCGGCGGTGCGCGATGCGACCAACGGCCCGGAGTTCATCGCGCGGACGCAGGCGCTGGGGCTGAAGGTCGAATTGCTGTCCGGCGCGCAGGAGGCGATCGGCGCGGCGCATGGCGTGCTGTCGGGCATCCCCGGCGCGGACGGCATCGTCGGCGATCTGGGCGGCGGCAGCCTGGAACTGGCGCGGGTGCGGGACGGCGCGGTGCACCAGACGGTGTCGCTGCCGCTGGGTGTGCTTCGCCTGCCGCAGATTCGCGCCAAGGGCTCCAAGGCGCTGGAGCGGATGCTGACCAAGATGCTGGGGAAGGCGGGCTGGCCGAAGGAGCCGGGTCTGCCCCTCTATATGGTGGGGGGATCGTGGCGCGCCCTGGCGCGGTTCGACATGCAGGCGACGCATTTCCCGCTGCCGGTGGTCCACCAATATGAAATGCCCGCGGAACGGGCCGAGCAACTGACGCGGATCGTGTCCCATATCGGCAAGTCGCGGCTCAAGGCGATTCCGGCCATCACCGGATCGCGCGTCCCGACGCTGCCGGATGCGGCGGCCTTGCTGTCGGTCGTGGTGCGCCAGTTGAAGACGGGCAGGCTGGTCGTGTCGGCTTACGGCCTGCGCGAAGGCTTGCTGTTCGAAGACCTGCCCGCTTCGCTGCGCGCGCATGACCCGTTGCTGGTCGCGGCGGAAGCGGAAGGGGAGGCGCAGGCGCGCTTTCGCGGGCATGGGGACAGGATAGAGCGCTGGATCGCGCCCCTGTTCGGTGACGACGATGCCGCCGCGCGCCGGATTCGCCGGGCCGCCTGCCTGCTGGCCGATGTCGGCTGGCGCGCCAATCCCGATTTCCGGGCGGAACGGGGCATGGAGATCGCCCTGCACAGCAATTGGGTGGGCGTCACCACGCCGGAACGGGCCATGCTGGCGCAGGCGCTCTACAGCAATTTCGGTGGCGGAACGCAGGTTCCGGCCGGACTGGAGCGCCTGGCTTCACCCGAAGCGCTGAAACGCGCGATGCTGTGGGGCCTTGCCATCCGTCTGGGGCAGAGGCTGTCGGGCGGCATTGAAGGCCCCCTGATCGCATCCCGTCTGGATCGGAAGGGGGATGTGCTGGAACTGGCGTTGCGCGACGGCGACCGGGACCTGCTGGGCGAGGCGGTCGAACGGCGGCTCCGCCAGTTGGCGCAGGCCATGGTCCTGGAATATCGCCTGATGCCCTGATCTCCGGTGGGGCAGGGTTTGCAGGGAGACGGACCTTCGCTTTCCCTTCTCCCCTTTGGGAAAGGGATAGTCTGACGGAGCATGTCCCCCCTCACCCAGCACCGACGAAGGCGGCAAGCCACCCCAGTCGCCGCAACCCTCTCCCCATGGGGCGGAGGAAATATGACGCCATCCCTTCATGTCATTGCAAGATCCATCGCGGCCCGGCTGCAAGAGAAGGAAGGCCGCATGAACTTGCGGCGCGGCGCCATTGTCTTTAATGCGCGCGCGCATGAACGATAAGCACGCCCCCGAACCCGCGCTCCTCGCGAAGGCCGAAACCCTGGTCGAGGCGCTGCCCTATATGCAGCGCTATGCGGGCAAGACCTTCGTCGTGAAATATGGCGGGCATGCCATGGGCGATCCCGAAGCGGCGCGCGATTTCGCGGAAGATGTCGTGCTGATGAAGGCGGTGGGCATCAATGTCGTCGTCGTCCATGGCGGCGGGCCGCAGATCGGCGCGATGCTCAAGAAGCTGGGGGTCGAATCGCATTTCATCAACGGGCTGCGCGTCACCGATGCGGAGACGGCGCATATCGCGGAAATGGTGCTGGCCGGGTCGATCAACAAGGAAATCGTCGGCTGGATTTCGGGCGCGGGCGGCCGGGCGGTCGGCATTTCGGGCAAGGATGGCGGCCTCGTCCTGTGCGAGAAGGTGGGCGGCAGCCGCGCGCCCGATCCCCATAGCGGGATCGAGCGGCATGTGGACCTGGGCTTCGTGGGCGATCCGGTGAAGGTCGACCGGCGCATCCTCGATACCCTGTCGCAGGACGGCATCATTCCGGTGGTGGCCCCGGTGGGCATCGGCGCGGACGGCCATACCTATAATGTCAACGCCGACACCATGGCGGGCGCGATCGCGGCGGAACTGGGTGCGTCGCGCTTCTTCCTGCTGACCGACGTGGCGGGCGTGCTGGACAAGCAGGGGCATCTGCTCACCGACCTCGATCCCGCCGCGATCAAGGGGTTGCAGGAGGACGGCACGATCAGCGGCGGCATGATCCCCAAGCTGGAGACCTGTGTGAAGGCGGTGGAGGGCGGCGTGGACGCGGCCGTCATCCTCGACGGGCGGGTGCCTCATGCGATGCTGCTGGAAATCTTCACCGACAAGGGCGCGGGCACGCTGGTCCGGCGCTGAGCGGTCGGTTCGGCGACCTGAGCCCGTTGTTGGTGGAATAAGCCGCGTTGGCGGCTTGTCGCGCGGCGTCCGCCTCGGCTAGAGGAAACGTCCAGCATATCGGAGACTTCATGGCCTACGCGCTCTATCAGATCATCGTCATCCTGCTCGACGTGTTGTGGTGGATCATCATCATCCAGGCCATCATGAGCTGGCTGATCGCCTTCAACGTCATCAACACCTATAGCGACGTGGTGCGCACCATCATGGTCACGCTCGACCGGATCACCGCACCCATCTATAATCCGATCCGCAAGGTGATGCCGGATCTGGGCGCGCTGGACCTGTCGCCGATGGTGGTGCTGCTGGCGATCCTCATCATCCGGCAGGCGATATTGCCGCCCCTGTTCGGGCTGGTGTGACGGTCTGGAGCCGCGATGGCGACGACCTGCTGCTGCGCGTCCGGCTGACGCCCGGCGCGGCGCGGGAGGAAGTGGGCGGCGTCTGGACGGATGAGAAGGGCGCGCCCTGGCTCAGCGCCCGCGTCCGGGCCGTGGCGGAAAAGGGCAAGGCCAATGCGGCGTTGATCGCTTTGCTGGCCAGGCGGCTGGCTTGGCCCAAAAGCGCGATTTTGCTGGAATCGGGTGACACCAACCGGCTAAAGCGTTTGCGGATGAAGGGCGGCGGCGCGGCGGACGCCCTCCAGCGGCTTGGCGCCGCGATCGAGGAACAGGGACAGGCATGACCATCGGCAAGATCATCGACGGCAAGGCGTTCGCCGCGGGCCTGCGGGCGCAGGTGGCCGAGGGCGTGGCGGCCTTCGCGGCGCAGGCCGGGCGCAAGCCGGGGCTGGCGGTCGTGCTGGTGGGGGAAGACCCGGCCAGTTCCGTCTATGTCCGCAACAAGGGCAGGATGACGGTCGAGGCGGGCATGGAAAGCTTCGAATTCAAGCTGCCCGCGACCATCGGCGAGGATGAACTGCTCGACCTGATCGAGGAACTGAACGCGGACGAGCGGATCGACGGCATCCTCTGCCAGTTGCCGCTGCCGGGGCATATCGACGAGGCTTCGGTGATCGCGGCGGTCAGCCCGGACAAGGATGTGGACGGCTTCCATGTCGTCAATGCCGGGCGGCTGGCGACGGGGCAGGAAGCGCTGGTGCCCTGCACGCCGCTGGGCTGTATCATGCTGCTGAAGGACGAACTGGGCGATTTGAGCGGTCTGGAGGCGGTGGTCGTGGGCCGCTCCAACATCGTGGGCAAGCCTATGGCGCAACTGCTGCTGGCGGAAAATTGCACCGTCACCCTCGCGCACAGCCGCACCCGCGACATCGCCAGCGTGGTGCATCGCGCCGACATCGTGGTGGCGGCGGTGGGCCGCGCCGAGATGGTGAAGGGCGAATGGATCAAGCCCGGCGCGACCGTGATCGACGTCGGCATCAACCGCGTCGTCGATACCGAGGACGGCAAGGCCCGGATCGTGGGCGATGTCGCCACCGCCGAGGCGCTGGCCCATGTCCGCGCCATCACGCCGGTGCCGGGCGGCGTCGGGCCGATGACGATCGCGGTGCTGCTGCGCAACACGCTGGTCGCGGCCCATGCGCGGGCGGGGCTGCCCGGGCCGGAGGGGCTGTGAAGGCACGCGCCGCGCTCCTGCTGGCCGGGGCGTTCGCCCTGATCGGCGCGCGGCCGCCGATGCGGTTCCAGCCCGATCCCAGTTCCGTGATCGCGGCGGAAATGGCGTTCAACCGGCTGGCGCAGACGAAAGGGCAGTGGACAGCCTTTCGCGAAACCGCGGCGGAAGATGCGGTGATGTTCGTGCCGCAGCGGGTGCTGGCGAGGGACTGGCTCAGGAAACAGGCCGATCCGCCCGCTTCGGTGCAGTGGTCGCCCGCCATCGTCTATGTGTCCTGCGGCGGCAATCTGGCGGCCAGTACCGGCAATTGGAAGCGCCCGGACGGATCGGTCGGCTATTTCACGACCATCTGGCGGCGCGACAAGAAGGGCGCATGGAAGTGGATCATGGATCATGGCGATGCCCTCGCCAGTCCACGGGAAGCGCCCGAATATCTGAGCGGCAAGGTCGCGACCTGCAAGCGGCGCGCGCCCGGCGAGGGGCAGGGAGCCGCTCCCCTTAATCCGCCGCCTGCGGCCGGGGCGCGGACCAAGGGCGCCATGCCGCCGCCCGTGGATGAAAGCCTGCTCTGGTCCGCCGATGTCGCGACGGACGGCAGCCGCCATGTCACCGTGCGGATGTGGAACGGCACGGACTATGAGACGGTGATCGACGACAGGGTGGGAGCGCCCGGATCATGAGCGAGCTTTTCCTCTCGGCCTTCGTCACCCTGTTCGTGGTGATCGACCCGCCGGGCTGCGCGCCGATCTATGCGAGCCTCACCACCGGCGCGAGTGTGGCGCAGCGGCGCAGCATGGCGATCCGGGCTGTCGTGATCGCAACGGCGATCCTGTTCGTCTTCGCGCTGTGGGGCAAGCAGTTGCTCCATATCCTGGGCATCGAACTGGACAGCTTCCGGATCGCGGGCGGGATCATGCTGTTCATGATCGCCATGGACATGGTGTTCGAAAAGCGGACCGAACGGCGCGAGAACCGCGCGCAGAAGATCGCCGACACGCCGGAGGTGGAGGATGTCTCCGTCTTTCCCATGGCGATGCCGATGATCGCGGGGCCGGGCTCCATCGCGACCGTCATGCTGATGATGTCACGCGCCGACGGCCTGACGGAACGGTTGGTGGTGCTGGGCGCGGTCGGGCTGACTCTGGCGCTGATGCTGGGGTCGCTGCTGGCGGCGGGGCCGATCATGGCGCTGCTGGGGCAGAAGATCGAAGCGGTCATCACCCGCCTGCTGGGCGTGCTGCTGGCCGCGCTGGCGGCGCAGTTCGTGATCGACGGGCTGAAATCGAGTTTCTGAGGCCGATCAGAGGGCCTTCAGGGGATCGTGCCCCCAGTTTTTCAGTGAATAACGCCAGCGGGACGTAACGATATTGGCGGGCTGTTGCGCCGTGTGACGCCTTATATAGCTCACCACCTTGCGCATATGCGCATAGTCGTCGGCGCTCAGTTCGTTGCGCGCCATGCCCAGAATCCCGACAATCCGCCGGCCGCTGGCGTGGCCGACGCTTTCCCGCGCCTTCCCGTCGGCGCCCTTCCAGCCGACGGCCTTGCTCTCAGGCGTATCGAGCCATTCTGCCAGTTCTTCGACGCCCATGTTGACGGCTGCGGCGAAGTCGCGGGCGATTTGATCGCGGTCCAGAGGTTTTGATCCCATTTCGCAGCCGGCGGATGACCCCTCCACGCCTGGGAGGGGCCATCGAGGGGATCAGGAGCGCACGTCGGCTTCGGTGACGGGCGCGACCTTGATTTCGACGCGGCGATTGGCGGCCTTGCCTTCTTCCGTCGTATTGGAGGCGATGGGCTGCGTCTCGCCGAAGCCGCGCGTCGCGATGCGGGCGGACTGGACGCCGTGGCTGGTCAGGTAATTGGCGACCGACTGGGCGCGCCGTTCGGACAGGCTCTGATTATAGGCGTCGCTGCCGTCGCTGTCGGTATGGCCATATATGTCGATATAGGTTTTGGGATATTGCGCCAGAACCGACGCCACATCGTTCAGCGTCGGCTGGAACTGCGGCTGCACCGTGGCGCTGTCGAAGCCGAAGGTAATGCCCGAGGGCATGCGGAGCAGCAGATTGTCGCCGTCGCGAATCACGTCGACGCCTGTCCCCGCGGTCTGCTCGCGCAGCTTGCGTTCCTGCGCGTCCATATAGCTGCCGATGCCCGCGCCCGCGATGGCGCCGATGCCCGCGCCCAGTATCTTTTCGGTGCGGTCATGCCGCCCGCCGACCAGATCGCCCAGCAGATAGCCGCCCAGCGCACCGCCGATGCCGCCGATTGCTGCCTTCGAAACCTGGCGATTCCCGGTCTCGGGATCGGTGGTGCAGGCGGTGGTCGCCAACATCGCGGCAAGGCCCATGGCGCTCATGATAGCGTAGGAAGTCTTCATCGGTCCTGATCCCTTGTCTTATGCGTCCCTCGGGGGACGATGACGTTCAAATGTCGAGTGGCGCATTTTGTTCCACTAGCGAACTGAATGCACCATGAGGGGACTGTTGTGAAATTGAAAGAATAGGCGTTATAGGGGGAATATTGACCGCCATGGCCACGATCCCCCCTCATTCGCTGTCGCCCTTTCCCTGGGTCGATCTCTTCATCATCCTCGCGCTGGTGGCGCTGAACGGCGTGTTCGCCATGTCGGAGCTGGCCATCGTGTCCGCGCGCAAGCCGCGCCTGCAAGCGATGGAGAAGGCGGGGCGGCGCGGCGCGCGGTCGGCGCTGGCGCTGGCGTCCGATCCGGGCAAGTTCCTTTCCACCGTGCAGATCGGCATCACGCTGATCGGCATCATCGCGGGCGCCTATTCGGGCGCGAGCCTTGGCGGGCCGGTGGGCGAGCGGCTGGGGCTGCTGGGCCTGTCGCCCAGTCTGGCGCAAAATCTGGGCTTCGCGCTGGTGATCGGCGCGACGACCTATGCCTCGCTCATCATCGGCGAGCTGGTCCCCAAGCAGTTCGCGCTGCGCCGGCCTGAAGCCATCGCCGTGCTGGTCGCCAAGCCGATGCAATGGCTGGCGAAGCTGACCGCGCCGCTGGTGTGGGTGTTGGACGGGTCGAGCGCGCTGATCTTCCGCCTGCTGGGCATGACCCGCGAGTCGGAGGATCATGTGACGGCGGAGGAATTGCACCTGATCGTGGCGGAAGCCAGCCGGTCGGGCGTGATCGAGGAAAGCGAGCGGGCGATCATTTCCGGCGTGGTGCGGCTGGCCGACCGGCCGGTGCGCGAGGTGATGACGCAACGCATGGATGTGGACTGGATCGACATCGGCGCGGACGAAGCGACGATTCGCGCCCGTCTGTTGGAAACGCCGCATACCCGTCTGCCGGTAGGACGCGGATCGGTGGAGGATCTGGTCGGCGTCGTCCAGGCGCGCGACATCATGGCGGCGCTGTTCCGGGGAGAAATGCTGGATCTGGAAGCGCTGATCCGCAAGGCGGAGGTGGTGCCCGATCAGGTCGATGCGATGGACGCGCTGGAGGTGCTGCGCCGGTCCGACGTGCCGATGGTGATGGTGCATGACGAATATGGGCATTTCGAAGGGATCGTGACGCCTGCCGACCTGCTGTCGGCCATTGCCGGGCATTTCGCTTCGGACCGGGACAGGGACGAGGAGCCCGATCTGGTCGAGCGCGAGGACGGCAGCCTGCTGGTGTCCGGGCAGATGCCGGTCGACCAGCTTGCCGAGCGGATCGGCATCGCCCTGCCGGAAGACCGCGATTATGCGACGGTCGCGGGCCACGCCTTGTGGCTGCTCAAGCGCCTGCCGGAAGTGGGCGATTATGTCGACGATCAGGGATGGCGTTTCGAGGTGGTCGACATGGATGGACGCAAGATCGACAAGCTGCTCATCGCGGAACGGTGAGGCTGGTCGCGGGGCGGCCTGGCATCGATCGTGGGGTGCAGGATGAGCGCGATGGCGTTTGCGGGCGGGGTTCAAGACCCAGCGGTGCTGTTGCGAAGGTGGGAACCTCGTTCCTCCGTCCGATACGGGCTCCTTGGCGTTATGCTGCCTGAAGCGGGCATGGACGCTCCGTCCGGCCGCAAGCCGTCATGCCCATGGGGGATGCTGACGTTTCCAGCCTAAAACAAAAGGAGCGCGGCCATGGCCACGCTCCTCATGATTCATGCGGCCTCTGTTTATTCGGCGGCGTTTGCGGCAGGCGCTTCCGCTGAATTGGCGGCGTTCGCGCCCCCGGCGGGAGCGGCGGCATTGTCGCCTTCCGCCGCGGGAGCCGCGTCAGCCGCCGGGAGAGGCAGGTTCGAACCCTGGGTGTTCAGCCAGGCGATCAGGTTGGCGCGGTCGACCGGATTGCCCAGGCCCGCGAAGGTCATCTTGGTGCCCGGCGCGAATTCGCGCGGGCTCTTCAGCCAGTGATCCATGGCTTCGAAGGTCCAGGTGCCACCCTTGCTCTTGAGCGCGTCGGAGAAGGCGAAGCCTGCCTTGCCGTGACCGATTTCATCGCCCACCGTCGCGTAGAGATTGGGACCGATGCCGTTGGCGCCGCCCTGATTTACCGTGTGGCAGGCCGCGCACTTGGCGAAGACCTTCTCACCGGCCGCGACGTCGGCCTGCGCCAGCAAGGTGTTGAGGCCGGGGCCGCTGTCGCCGCCGCCTTCGCCTTCCGCTTCGACGCCCTCGATCGCATAGCCCATCTTTTCGGGGCGTTCGCTATGGAAATATTGGGAGCTGACGATGGCGCCGCCCAGCGCGATGATCCCTGCAAACAACGCCCAGCCTGCAATGGTGTTGAAACGATCGCCCATTCGCTCGCTATCCCTTGAATTTCTGTTCTGGCGGCTACCCGCGCCCCCTCTGCGCGCTGCCATAATGTCGCAATCGCGAACGTGCAAGCATGGTTGAGGGCAAAAGCGCCCCTTTCCCCCTTCGCGGAAAATGGCCGCCGGATGCTTGCGCGCGTGGAGGGGAGAGCTTAAGCGCGCAGCCACCGATGGAAAATTATCCCGCCCCCGCCCGCGCGCTCGTCGCCCAGCTTAGCGAGAAGGCCGCCGCCGACCCGGCGAAGGCGGTCGCCTATCAGGGCGCGCCGGGCGCCAATTCGCATCTGGCCGCGCTGGGCTATGCGCCCGGCTGCGTGCCGCTTCCCTGCTTCGCGTTCGAGGATGCGATCGATGCGGTGCGCAACGGGCAGGCCGCGCGGGCGATCATCCCGATCGAAAACAGCCTGCATGGCCGCGTCGCCGACATGCATTTCCTGCTGCCCGAATCGGGGCTGCACATCGTCGACGAATATTTCCTGCGCATCCGCCATTGCCTGATGGCGCCGGACACGACGCCGGTCAAAAGCGCGATCAGCCATCCGCAAGCGCTGGGCCAGTGCCGCCATTATCTGCGGGAACGGGGTATCCAGCCGGTCGCCTATGCCGATACGGCGGGCGCGGCGGCGCTGGTCGCGGAAACGCGCACGCCGGGGGAAGGCGCCATCGCGCCCTATCTGGCGGCGGAGCTTTACGGCCTGCGGCTGGTGGCGGAGAATATCGAGGATAGCGACGACAATATGACGCGCTTCCTGGTGCTGGCGCGCGAAGCGAACATGCCCGAGCCCGGCGTCGGGCCGGTGATGACGACATTCCTGTTCGAGGTGAAGAATGTTCCGGCCGCGCTTTACAAGGCGATGGGCGGCTTTGCGACCAATGGCGTCAATATGACGAAGCTGGAAAGCTATCAGCGCGGCGCAAGCTTCGCGGCGACGGAATTTTTCTGCGACATCGAAGGGATGCCGGGTGATCCCGCGATCGACCGGGCGCTGGCGGAACTGGAGTTCCACACCAAATGGGTGCGGATGCTGGGCAGCTACCGGCAGGCGCGGCCGCGGACCTGAAGGGTTTGCCGGGTGCCGATTGTCCCATGCCTCCCAAAGGGCGGCAAACGATCGAGGGCCGGATATGCGGGACGGAAGGCGTTCCATCCCTTCTGTTGCCGCCGCGTTGCGCGCGCCTCTGGAACATTGCGGGCATTCGAAGCATTCCAGCCGTGGTTCAAGGGAAGGAAATCCAGGTTCATGATTCGCCGCTTCATTTTGTCCGCCGGGCCCATGGCCGCGGCTCTGGCGCTTGCGCCGTCGGCTTCCGCCCAGGAAGAAGATCACAGCAGCCTGACCATCGGCATCGGCGGGGCCTATATCCCCAGCTATGAAGGGTCGGACGATTATCGCGCCATCCCCATCGCCCAGGCACGGGGCAAGGTGCATGACTTCGCCTTCTGGACGCGCGGCCCGGCCCTCTATGTCGACGCCATCCCCAATCGCGACAGCGACGGCGTGGATTTCGAACTGGGGCCGCTGGTCAATTTGCGGTTCGACCGCACGAGCCGCAAGGGCATGAAGGACGATGCCGTCCGCGCGCTGGGCAAGCGGGACATGGCGGTGGAAGTGGGCGGCTTCGTCGGCATCGGCAAGACCGGCGTCATCACCAGCGCCTATGACAATCTCTCCGCGCGCGTGGCGATCGCCAAGGACGTGGCGGGCGCGCACAAGGGCTATGTCATCACCCCCGCCATCGAATATGTGACGCCGCTTTCGATCACGACCTTTGTCGGCATGTCCGTCTCGGCGGAATATGTGAGCAAGAAATATGGCCGCTATTATTATGACGTGGACGGGGCGGACGCCACGGCGTCGGGACTGCCTCTCTACGACAGGGCAGGCGACAAGGCGGGTTTCAAGAAGGTCGGCGTCAACCTGACGGCGGGCAAGTCCCTGTCCGGCGACATCCGCAAGGGATGGGCCGTCTTCGTGCTGGGCGGATATTCGCGGATGCTGGGCCGTTACGGCGATTCGCCGGTCGTGTCCGTCGCCGGATCGAAGAACCAGTGGATCGGCGCGCTGGGCGTGGGTTATACTTTCTGAGCAGCCATGCCGCCGTGCCCTTGTGAGGGGAGGGTGACGCTCCCCATATTCCGCTATATGGAAGCGGAATTCACCGCATGAGGCAGGAGACGACAGCGTGGCAACCCTGGGATTGAGCGACGGCGACAAGGCGTCGGTAGAGGCGTTTCGCCGGGACGTGGTGGAGCCGTCGCATACCCAATTGGTGATCGTGGATTTCTGGGCGGAATGGTGCGGGCCGTGCAAGCAGCTCGCCCCCGTCATGGAGAAGGTCTGCGCCGATTATGCGTCCAAGGGCGTGAAGCTGGTCAAGATCAATGTCGATGAGGACAAGTTCATCGCCGCCCAGTTCCGCGTGCAATCGATCCCCACCGTCTATGCCGTGTTCCAGGGCCAGCCCGTCGCGGACCTGAGCCAGGCGCGGACCGAGGGACAGTTCAAGCAATATCTCGACCAGCTTCTGAGCCAGCTTCCGATCGAATCGGAGGAAAAGGCGCAGGCCCAGGAGATCGCTCCCCTGATCGCCATGGGCGAGGAAATGCTGGCGGACGGCGAGCATGAACGCGCCCTGTCGGTGTTCGAGCAGATCGCGCAGATGGCGCCGGACAATGCCGAGGTGGCGTCGGGCCGCGCCCGTGCCCTCGTGGCGCTGGAGCGGGTGGACGAGGCGGAGGCGGCATTGGACGCCCTGCCGTCCGAAGCCGCGAAGGACAGCCATGTCGAGCAGGCGCGGGCCGCCATCGCGCTCGCCCGCAATGCCCGTCCGGTGGCCGATCTTTCCGCCGTGCAGGCGCGGGTCGCCGCCGATCCCGACGATCATGAAGCCCGCTTCGAACTGGCCACGGGCCTGATGGGCAATGGCGACAGGGACGGCGCGGCCGATGCCTTGCTGGAGATCGTGCGGCGCGACCGGGACTGGAATGAAGGCGCGGCGCGCACGCAGTTGCTGACGCTGTTCGGCGCGGTCGGGCTGGAGGACCCGTGGGTCGCGGCGCAGCGGCGGCGACTGTCGCAGATCCTCTTTTCCTGACGGCGCGGCCGGTGCCGACCGCGCGCGTCTCGATCTTTCCGCTGTCCGGGGCCTTGCTGCTGCCGGGGATGGACTTGCCGCTGCACATTTTCGAGCCGCGCTATCGGGCGCTGATCCACGACGCCATGGCGCGGGACCGGCGCATCGGCATGATCCAGCCGCGCGGGGACGGTTTGAGGCCCGCTTTGTTCGACATGGGGTGCCTGGGCCATATTTCCCATATCGAGGCGCTGGACGACGGGCGGTTCAATATCGTCCTCAAAGGGCTCGCGCGTTTTCGCGTGATGCGGGAACTGGAGGTCTCCACCGCCTTCCGCCAGATCGAGGCGGACGTGGAGCAGGCGCCCGATCCGGACGAGGTGCTTTCCGCCGTGGAGCGCGCGGCGCTGGAGCAGGAATCGCAGCGCTTCGCGAAGATGCTGGGTTATGTCGTCGACTGGACGGCGGTGGCGCGGCTGGACGACCAGTCGCTGGTGAACGGCATCGCGCAGATCGCCCCCTTCGACCCCGCCGCGAAGCAGACCTTGCTGGAGGCCGATACGCTGAACGAGCGGGCGGACCTCATCATCCAATTGATGCAGATCGTGGGCCGCGCCGAACGCGACGGCGGCGCGACAATGCAATGAGGGGTGCGGGGCGATGACCGCGGTGCCGGTCGATCCATGGCTGCTCGCCAAGCTGGTATGTCCGGCGACGCGCGGCCCGTTGCGATGGGACGCGGAGCGGAGCGAGCTGGTGTCGGATGCGGCGGGGCTGGCTTATCCGGTACGAGACGGGGTGCCTGTGCTGGTGGCGCGGGAAGCGCGACCCTTATAGCCGGTGCTTCCGTGCCGCGTTCAGGACGCCATCGCCTCCTCGAGCAGCTTGCGGGCTTCCTCTCCGTTCCAGTCCATCGCGCCGATGACCCGGACGACTTCCTTGCCTTGCGCGTCGTAAAGGACCGTCGTCGGCAGCATCCCGGTCGCATAATGGAAGCCCAGACCATTTTCCGGGTCCACCCAGCCCTTGAGGTGCGGCAGGTCGTGCTTCTCGAAGAAGGAGGCGATCGCCTTCTCGCCCTGCGTGTCCTGCGAGATGGTGAGGACGCCAAGGCCCTTTGGCCCATGGGAAGCCGCCACGGCATCCAGCGTCGGCATCTCCGCCACGCAAGGCGCGCACCATGTCGCCCAGAGATTGACCAGCATCGGCTTGCCCGCGAAATCCCGGAGCGTCGCGTCCCCGCCATCGGGATTGCGGAAGCGGATGTCGGGGGCGGGGGTTCCGGCCTTGGACCGATCCAGTGTATAGCTGAAGTCGCCCTTGCCGCTCGCGGCGGGGGCGGTCGCTTCGCCGCTGGTGACGGGCGCGGGCGCTCCGGCGTTCGCAGCCGCTTGCTCCGGAGGCGGCGATTGCCTATCGCACGCGGCAAGGCCAGCCAGCAGGAGCAGTGTCATTACGCAGGGCAAGGAAGTTCGCACGGGAGAAGGCTCCAACAGCATGTGGGGCGGACGCTTCGCGGCGGGTCCGGCTTCGATCATGCGGGAGATAAATGCCTCCATCCCTTTCGACAAGCGATTGTGGAAACAGGACATTGCCGGCTCCAAGGCGCATGTCGCGATGCTGGCGAAACAGGGCATCGTCGATGGCGAGGACGCGCAGGCGATCACCGAGGGGCTGAGCCGGATCGCGCAGGAATATGAAGCGGATGGAGTCCCGGTGAACCTGGACCTTGAGGACATCCACATGGTGACGGAATCGCGGCTGGCCGAGTTGATCGGTCCGGCGGCGGGACGGCTGCACACGGCGCGCTCGCGCAACGATCAGGTGGCGACCGATTTCCGCCTGTGGGTGCGCGACGCGATGGACGAGGTGGATGCGGGGCTGGCGGCGTTGCAGGACGCGCTGCTGGCGCGCGCGGAGGAACATGCGGACGCGGTGATGCCGGGTTTCACCCACCTCCAGTCCGCGCAGCCGGTGACGCTGGGGCATCATCTGATGGCTTATCATGAGATGATCCGGCGCGACCGCAGCCGCTTTGCCGATGCGCGGGTCAGGATGAACGAATGCCCGCTGGGCGCGGCGGCTCTGGCGGGGACGGGCTTTCCCATCGACCGACATGCGACGGCGGCGGCACTGGGCTTCGCCAAGCCGACCGACAACAGCCTGGACAGCGTTTCGGACCGGGACTTCGCGCTCGATTATCTGATGGCCGCGACCCAGTGCAGCCTGCATCTGTCGCGGCTGGCCGAAGAGTTCATCATCTGGGCGAGCCAGCCCTTCGGCTTCGTGAAGCTGCCCGATGCCTATTCGACGGGCAGTTCGATCATGCCGCAGAAGCGCAATCCCGACGCCGCCGAACTGGTGCGCGGCCATGCGGGACGGATCATGGGCTGCATGAACGCGCTGTGCGTCACGATGAAGGGGCTGCCGCTCGCTTATTCGAAGGATATGCAGGACGACAAGCCGCCGGTGTTCGAGGCGCATGACCTGCTGGGCCTTTCCATCGCGGCGATGACGGGAATGATCGGGACGGTCGCTTTCCGCACGGACCGGATGCGGGCGCTGGCGGAGAGCGGTTTCGCGACTGCCACCGACCTTGCCGACTGGCTGGTGCGGGAAGGCGACGTGCCTTTCCGCGAGGCGCATCATATCACCGGCCGCGCGGTCGCGGCGGCGGAGGAGGCGGGCGTGGCGCTCGCCGACCTGCCCATCGGGACGCTCAAGGCCATTGATTCGCGCATCGACGAGCGCATCTATGCCGTGCTGACGGTCGACGCGTCGGTCGCCAGCCGCAAGAGCCATGGCGGCACCGCCCCCGATCAGGTGCGGGCGCGGATCGGCGAGGCGCGGACGAAACGGGAGCAGAAGGCATGACGATGCGTTGGACGAAGGGGCTGGCGATGGCGGCGCTGGCCGTGGCGCTGGCTTCCTGTGGCGGTCGTCAGCCGCTCAAGCCGGTCCAGGGGCAGAAACTGCCCGCCGTGCCGGTCGGCGCCGCGACGGCGCCCACCGCGCAGGATCTGACCACGCCCGGCACGCAGGCGCGGCCCGAACGCAATGTCGAGTTGCTGACCCAATCCAAATCGCGCGGCGACGACGAGTTCGACCTGCCGCCCGAACGTGACCCCCAATAAGAGCCGACAGGACAAACCCTTGGACCATTTCGATTATGTGGACGGCGTCATGCATGTGGAGCAGGTGCCGATGCCCGCGATCGCGCAGGCCGTGGGCACGCCGGTCTATGTCTATTCGACCGCCACGCTGACGCGCCATGTCGGCGTGTTCCGCGATGCGCTGGGCCAGCTCGACGATCCGCTGGTCGCCTTTGCGGTGAAGGCCAATCCCAATGCGGCGGTGCTGGCGACGCTGGCGAAGCTGGGCCTGGGCGCGGACGTGGTGTCGGGCGGGGAATTGCTGCGCGCGGTGGCGGCGGGAATCCCGGCGGATCGCATCGTCTTTTCGGGCGTCGGCAAGACGGCGGAGGAAATGCGGCTGGCGCTGGAGCATGGAATCTTCCAGTTCAACCTCGAAAGCGAGCCGGAGGCGGAAATGCTTTCGGAGGTCGCGTTGTCCATGGGCAAGCGCGCGCCGGTCGCCTACCGCGTCAATCCCGATGTGGACGCGGGCACCCATGCCAAGATTTCGACCGGCAAGTCGGAGAACAAGTTCGGCATCCCCTATGACCGGGCGCTGGCATCCTATGCGGGGGCGCGCGACCTTCCCGGCCTCGACGTGCAGGGCGTGGCGGTGCATATCGGCAGCCAGTTGACCGACCTTGCACCGCTGGAAGCGGCCTTCGTGAAAGTAGGCGCGCTGATCGGGAGATTGCGGGAAGCGGGGCACGACATCCGTACCGCCGATCTGGGCGGCGGCCTGGGCGTGCCTTATGATCCGTCCAAGCCCCTGCCGCCCAGCCCCGCCGATTATGGCGCGATGGTGACCCGGGTGACGGCGGGCTGGAATGTCCGGCTGATGTTCGAGCCGGGCCGCGTGATCGTCGGCAATGCGGGCGCGCTCCTGTCCCGCGTGGTGCGGGTGAAGCAGGGCGCGCAGGCGCCCTTCGTGATCGTCGACGCCGCCATGAACGATCTGCTTCGGCCCAGCCTCTATGATGCCTGGCATGACATTCGTGCCGTGGAACCCGCGGCCGAGCGGAGTGCGGCCAATGTGGTGGGGCCGGTGTGCGAGACGGGCGATACCTTCGCCATGCATCGCGACATGGACGTGGTGGAGGCGGGCGATCTGGTCGCCTTCATGACGGCGGGCGCCTATGGCGCGACCATGGCGAGTACCTATAACAGCCGTGCGCTGACGCCCGAGGTACTGGTGTCGGGTGGCAAATGGGCCGTTGTCCGCGCGCGTCCGCCGATCGAGGCGCTGATCGAAGGGGACAGCATCCCCGACTGGGTGCGGGACTGATGCACAGTCTGCCCGTCTTTCTGCGGTTGCGCGGGCGGGCGGTCATCCTGACCGGGGAAGGCGAGGCGGCCGCCGCCAAGCGGCGCCTGCTGGAACGCGCCGGCGCGCTGATCGTGGGCGAGGATGGGGCCGCAGCCATCGCCATCGTCGCCGATGGCGATGCCCTTGTGGCGGCGCGGCTCAAGGCGCGGGGCGTTCTGGTGAATGTGACCGACAAGCCGGACCTGTGCGATTTCACCCTTCCCGCCATCGTGGATCGCGATCCGGTGCTGATCGCCATCGGGACGGGCGGGGCGTCGGCGGGCCTCGCCAAGGCGCTGCGCCAACGGATCGAGGCGCTCCTGCCCGCGCGGCTGGGCGCCCTGGCGATGGCGCTGCGCGATGCGCGTCAGGCGGTGCGAATGCGCTGGCCCGATGCGGGCGCGCGGCGGCGGGCCATCGATGCGGGGCTGGCGGCGGGCGGCCCGATCGATCCGCTGGGAGACGCGCCGGACAGGGCGGTGCCGCTCTGGCTGGAACGGGAGGATGGCGGGACGGAGGGCAGGCTGCTCACGATCCGGCTGCTTTCCGGCGAACCCGACGATCTGACGCTTCGCGCGGCGCGGTGGCTGGGGCAGGCGGATCGCATCTATCACCGGGCCGATGTGCCGGCGGCGATATTGGACCGCGCCCGGGCAGACGCGGCGCGGATCGTTGCGGAGGGTCCGCCGGTTTCGCCGGGGGAAGGTCTCTCGCTCTGGCTGGAGATGGAAGGCTAGGCGCGACCGTTCAGCCGGGCGATCTCGTCATTCAGGGCCTGGATCGATGAGACGAGCCGGGCGCGGTCGGCCTGCAATTCATGCAGGGCTTCGCGCGTTTCACCCAGTTCCACCGCACGGCGGGCAATACGGGCGTCAAGTTCCGCATTGTGCCGGGAAAGCGCGTCCATCCGTTCGGCCTTGGCGCACAGATGGCGCAGGCGCGCATCGAGCAGATCGAAGTCCAGCGGCTTGGCGATATGGTCGGCGGCGCCCGACTCCAGCGCTTCGACCGCAAGCGGGCGTTCCAGGCGGCCTGCGATGGTCACGAAACAGGCATGGGGAGAAAGGCCGGATTCCCGGATTTTATCCATGGTCGCGACGGCGGACAGCAGGGTCACCCCCATGTCGATCAGCACGATGTCGAAAGGCCGCGTGACGAGCAGGCCAAGCGCCGCGAACCCGTTTTCCGCCAGGGCCACGTCATAGCCCAGATGGGACAGGCGGCGGGCAATGACGGAGCGGGCCGTGGAATTTTCATCGATGACGAGGACGCGCAGCCGCCTGTCGCTCCTCATCGACTCCCTGCTGGGCTGATTTCGTTCGCCGCGCTTGAAAATCTGCATCGTCCCACCTTTTGCCCGAAGAATAGGAATCGAGCGCAAAGAAATGGTTAACGGATGCGGATGCCCTCAGTCGGCCATGGGCTGTTCCGGAGCATAGGCGCGCATGAAGATGCTCACCGCAAAATCGGCGTCGTTCCGGATCATCTCCGGCGTCGCGGAACCGATCTGGCCGACCAAGAGCTGCTGGTGGCACCCCGACGTCACCAGCGCCGTCAGCACGCGCGCGGCGGCCTCCGGATCGCCTTTCCGCAACTGTCCTCTTCCCATTGCGCCCGACAGGAAATCGGCGAGCATCCTGAGGGTTCGGCGCGGGCCGCGCAGATAGAAAATCTTGCCCATTTCCGTGAAGCGCCCCGCCTCGGACACGACAAGCCGGTTCAGCGCGACCGCTTCGGCAGAGGTGATCTTTTCCAGCAGACTGACGCAGACGTGGTGAAGGGTGGTCACCAGATCGCCATCGGGATCGAGTATCTGGGACAGATGGGCGCGATAGGCCGCCGTCTTCTCCTCCAGGACCGATTCGAACAATTCCTCCTTGGATGGAAAATGATTCCATAATGTGCCTTTCGATCCGCCCAGGGTCGCGGCGATCCCCGACATGGTGGTGCCGGCATAGCCGTTTTCGAGGAAGGACTGGGCCGCCACGCATAATATGGCCTCCCGCCGATCACGACGGCGCGCTTCGCGGCGGCTGAGGGGAGGGACGGAAGAAGGGCTCATCACGAAAGCGTACTATATAGTATGATATTTTATTGACAAGCAGAGGTGTCAGGCGCAAACGCGCTTTTTTTTAATAGTCGGTACGGTTGGGCATGCCCATGAGTCGTCGTCCTTTTTCGGTGCGTGGCACGGTCGCGGCGGGCCTCATGATGGCGCTGTCGGCTTGCGCGGCGGTGCCCGATCTCGGCAAAAAGCCGGAAATCCGTTCCCCGCAAAGCGTGGCCGCGACTCGCAGCCTTGCAGCGGAGGAGCGCGCGTGGCCGGGCGAGGGCTGGTGGACCGCCTATGGCGACCCGCAACTGACGGCGTTGATCGAAGAAGGGCTGCGCAACGCCCCGGACATGGCGGCGGCGGCGGCGCGCTTCCGTCAGGCGCAGGCCATGGCGCAGCAGGCGGGCGCGCCGCTGCTCCCATCGGTCGACCTGGATGCCAAGGCAGGCACGACCAAGCAAAGCTACAATATGGGCATGCCCAAGGAATTCGTGCCCAAGGGATGGCTGGGTACCGGGCAGGTCGCGCTGAATGTCGGGCTCGACCTCGACCTGTGGGGACGGAACCGCGCGGCGCTGGCCGCCGCGACCTCCGAATCGCGCGCGGCCGAGATCGAGGCGCGGCAGGCGCGGCTGATGCTGACCACGGGCATCGCGGACGCCTATGCCGACCTTGCCCGGCTCTATGACTATGCGGATATCCAGCAGCGCGCGCTCGACATCCGGCTCGCCAGCCAGAAGCTGGTGTCCGACAGGATGACCAACGGCCTCGAAACCCGGGGCAGCGCGCGGCAGGCGGATGCGACCGTATCGTCGGCGCGGGCGCAACTGGCCGCGGCGAAGATGGCGATCGAATTGCGCCAGCATCAGATCGCGGCGCTGATCGGCGCGGGGCCGGATCGCGGACTGGAGATCGGCCGTCCGCGGGTGGGCGTGCTGGCGTCGCTCGGCCTGCCCGCCGATGTGACCACCGAACTGGTGGCCCGCCGTCCCGACATCGCCGCCGCGCTGGCCCGCACCGAGGCCGCCGCCAAGCGGATCAAGGTGGCGCGGGCGGATTTCTTCCCGGCGCTCAGGCTCTCCGCGCTGGTGGGCGTGCAATCGCTGGGTTACGACATGATGTTCGGGGAGAACGCGGGCAAGGCCAAGCCCTTCACCGACACGCTGTTCAAGAAGGATTCGCTGTTCGGCAATGCCGGTCCGGCGATCAGCCTGCCGATCTTCCGGGGCGGCGCCTTGCAGGGACAGTATCGTGGCGCGCGCGGCGCGTATGACGAGGCGGTTGCCAATTATGACAAGACGGTCCTGACCGCCTATCAGCAGGTCGCCGACGCCGTGACCGGCCGCCGGACGCTGGATCAGCGGCTGACCGATGCGCGGGCGGCGCTCGCGGCGTCTGAGGAAGCCTATGCCATCGCCGGGAAACGCTACAAGGGCGGGCTTTCCACCTATCTCGACGTGCTCAACGTCGAGGACCAGCTGCTCTCCGCGCGCCAATCGGTCGCGGAACTGGAAGCGAGCGCCTTCTCGCTGGACATCTCTCTCATCCGTGCGCTGGGCGGCGGCTTTGCTGCCAGCGACATGATCGCCAAGGACCGACCCAATGGCTGACGCCGCGCAGGAATTCACCGCCGATACCGAGCAGGCGCCCGACGCCGCCAAGGATGAGCGGATGGCGACGCGCCGGAAATGGCTGCTTCGCCTGCTGATTGTCGTGCTGGTGCTGGGGGCGCTCTATGGCATCTGGTATGTGCTGGTCGGGCGCAATCATGTCGGCACGGACAATGCCTATGTGAACGCGGAGATCGCGCAGGTCACGCCGCTGCTGTCCGCGCAGGTGACGGAGGTGAGCGTCACCGACACGCAGGCGGTGAAGAAGGGCGACATTCTGGTCAAGCTCGACCCCACCAATGCCCGCATTGCCGTGGAGCAGGCGGAAGCGGATCTGGCCGAAGCGCGTCGCCGCTTCCGGCAGACCACGGCCACCAGCGGCGCGCTGTCCGCGCAGGTGACGGCGCGGGGGGCGGACATCGCGCAGGCGCGGGCGCAGCTCGCCACGGCGCAGGCGGATTTCGAGAAGGCGCGCATCGACCTGCAACGGCGCGAGGCGCTGGCCCCCGACGGCGCGGTGTCGGGCGACGAACTGACCAGCGCGCGCAAGGGCTATGCGGCGGCGAAGGCGGCGCTTGACCTCGCCCGCGCGGGCGTGGCGCAGGCGGAGGCGACGCGCGTGGCCGCCGCCGGGCAGTTGGCCGCCAATGACGCGCTGGTGAAGGGATCGACCGAGGATACCGATCCCGCCGTGCTCGCCGCCAAGGCCAAGCTCGACAATGCGAAGCTGGACCTGGAGCGGACCGTCATCCGCGCGCCCATCGACGGCGTTATCAGCAAGCGGCAGGTTCAGATCGGCCAACGCGTGACGCAGGGCAGCCCGATCATGAGCATCGTTCCGATCTCGCAGGTCTATGTCGACGCCAATTTCAAGGAACGCCAGTTGCGCCGCGTGAAGGTGGGCATGCCCGCCAAGGTCACGTCGGACCTGTATGGCGGCGATGTCGTCTATCATGGCCGGGTGATCGGCTTCGCGGGCGGCACCGGATCGTCCATGTCGCTGATCCCCGCGCAGAACGCGACCGGCAACTGGATCAAGGTGGTTCAGCGCGTGCCGATCCGCATCGCGCTCGACCCCAGGGAACTGGCCGAGCATCCGTTGCGCGTGGGGCTGTCGATGGAAGTCGACGTCAACGTCTCGGGCCGCTGAGGAGAAAGCCGGTGGGCGGCTCCGAAAACACATTCTCGCTTCTGTCGCCCCGCCAGCGGCTGCTGGCCGGCCTGGTGCTGGCGATGAGCAACTTCATGGTCGTGCTCGACCTCACCATCGCCAATGTGTCGGTGCCGCATATCGCGGGAAATCTTGGCATCACGCCCGACCAGGGGACGTGGATCATCACATCCTATGCGGTGGCGGAGGCGATTTGCGTGCCGTTGACCGGCTGGCTGGCGCAGCGTTTCGGCGTGGTGCGCGTGTTCACTGCGGCGATGATCGGTTTCGGCATTTTCTCGCTTCTGTGCGGCCTGTCGGTGACGCTGGGCATGATCGTCGCCTGCCGCATCGGGCAAGGGCTATGCGGCGGCCCGATCATGCCGATGTCGCAGACGCTGTTGATGCGCATATTCCCGCCCGAACAGCGCGGCAAGATGATGGGGATATGGGCCATGACCACGTTGCTCGGCCCGGCCATGGGACCGATCATCGGGGGTTATATCAGCGACAACTGGAGCTGGCACTGGATTTTCTTCATCAACCTGCCGATCGCTTTCGTCTGTATTCTGGCGGCCACCGCGCTGATGACGCCGGTGGAAACCGAAACGAAAAAGCTGCCGATCGACTTTGCGGGACTGGCGTTGCTGGTCTTCTGGATCGGATGCCTTCAGATCATGCTGGACATCGGCCGGGATCATGACTGGTTCGCCGATCCCCTGATTGTCGTTCTGGCGATCCTGGCGGGGATCGGTTTCCTGGTGTTCATCATATGGGAACTGACGGAAGAGCATCCGATCGTCGACCTGCGGGTGTTCCGCCATGTCGGCTTTTCGTCGGGCGTGTTCACCCTGGCTTTGTGCTTCGGCGCCTATTTCGCCAGCATCGTGATCGTGCCGCAATGGTTGCAGCTTTCCATGGGCTATACTGCGACATGGGCGGGCTTCGTCACGGCCTTTACCGCGATGACCGCGTTGCTCGCCGTACCCTTCGCCGCGCGGTGGATGGCGCGGGTGGACGTGCGCATCCTGATGTCCATCGCGGTGGCGTGGATGGGCATCATGTCCTTCTGGCGCGCGCATTGGACGAGCGGGGCGGATTTCTGGACCCTGTGCTATCCGCAGATATTCCAGGGCTTTGCCATGCCCTTCTTCATGATCCCGCTGACGACCCTGACATTGAGTGCGGTGCGGCCTTCGGAAACGGCGTCCGCGGCAGGGATGCAGAATTTCCTGCGGACCATGGCGATCGCCATCTCCACGTCCGTCGTGCTGACGGCATGGGGCGACGGGCAGCGGGTCTCGCGCAACGAGATGGCGTCCGTGCTTCAAGCCGGCGACACGCAGGCGCAGCTTTCCGCCAGCGGCATGTCAGCAGAGCAGATCCGGCAGTTCATCTCCAGCATCGTCGATCGGGAAGCGACGGTCATCGCGATGGATTATGTGTTCTTCATCAGCATGATATTGCTGTTCGTGGCGGCCGCGATGGTATGGCTGGCCCCCAAGCCCACCGGAAAGGTGGACACGTCGGCGGCGCACTGACCGGAACGCAGGGTCAGGCGGCCGCCTCGCCCAGATGGCGGGCGGCTGCGACAAATTCCTCGACGCTCACCGTTTCGGCGCGGCGTTGCGGGTCGATACCCAAGGCTTCCAGCGCGTCCAGCGCACCGGGCAGTCCCTTCAGGCTCTGGCGCAGCATCTTGCGGCGCTGGCCGAAGGCGGCGGCGGTCAAGCGTTCGAGATGCTTGAGCTGCACCCCTTCCGGCGCTGGCTTGGGGGTGATGTGGACGACCGCCGACATGACCTTGGGCGGAGGGGTGAAGGCGCTGCGATGCACCTTCATCGCGATGCGCGCGTCGGAACGCCACTGACCCAGCACGGCCAGGCGGCCATAATGGTCGCCGCCCGGTTTCGCGACGATCCTTTCGGCCACCTCCATCTGGAACATCAGGGTCAGGGACGACCACCAAGGCAACGGGCTCCATCCCGCCGACAGCCAACCGACCAGCAGGGCCGTCCCGACATTATAGGGCAGGTTGGCGATGACATGGGCGCCATCGCCCGCTTCGGCGCGGGCGTCGATTTCCATCGCGTCGCCCGGGATCACGCGAAGCTGACCGGGGAAGGCCGTTTCCAGTTCGGCGAGGGCAGGAAGGCAACGCGAATCCCGCTCCACCGCGACCAGCCGCGCGCCCGTCCGCAGGATGGCGCGGGTCAGGCCGCCGGGACCGGGGCCGACTTCGAAAGCCCGCTCGCCTTTCAGCGGGCCGGGGATGGCGGCAATGCGGTCCAGAAGCTGTTCGTCCAGCAGGAAATTCTGGCCCAGCGCCTTGCTCGCCTGAAGCCCGTGCGCGGCGATGACGTCGCGCAGCGGCGGCAGGGACGGGCGAAGCTCAGTTGTCATGCGCGATGCGGGCGCGGGCGGCTTCGGCGGCCATTTTGAGCGCGGCCATCATCGCGCCGGGATTGGCGCTGTCCTTGCCCGCTATGCCAAAGGCGGTGCCGTGATCGGGCGAGGTTCGGACGATGGGCAGGCCCAGCGTCATGTTCACCCCATCGTCGAAATGCAGCGTCTTGAGGGGGATCAGCGCCTGATCGTGATACATGCAAAGCGCCGCGTCATAGGTTTCCCGCGCGCGCGAATGAAACAGTCCGTCGGCGGCGAAAGGCCCCTTGATGTCCAGCCCTTCGGCCCGAAGCGATTCGATGGCGGGACCGATGATCTCGATTTCTTCCCGGCCCAGCGCGCCGCCTTCGCCCGCATGGGGATTGAGCCCCGCGACGATGAGGCGGGGGCGGGCGATACCGAAATTGCGCTGCAACCCCTTGACGGAGGTGAGCGCGCGGGCACGGATGAGGTCGATCGTGAGGGCGTCGGACACGTTCGCCAGAGGGATGTGGATGGTGACGGGAACGACCTTGAGGGATGGCCCGGCCAGCATCATGACGGCATTATGGGGAGCCACGCCGCAGCGTTCGGCAATGAATTCGGTTTGCCCCGGATGGGCGAAGCCGACGCCGTAAAGCTGTTCCTTGCCGACCGGCGCGGTGACGATCCCCGCCGCGGAGCCAGTACGGGCAAGACCGACGGCGACCTCCAGCGCCTGAAGCGCGGTGCGGGCGCCGTCGATGCTGGGCGTGCCCGGAACGATCTCTCCCGCTTCGGCCACCTGAAGGCAGGGAAGGGCGGAACCGAAGGCCTGCATGGCTTCCTCCGGCGTGCTGACGGCCGCGATGGGGCCGAGCCACACCGCGCGAAGGGAGGCGGCATCGCCCACCGCGAAGAAAGGCGGCAGGCCGCGCGCCTCGCGCATGACCCAGCTCTTGGCGACGATTTCCGGTCCGATCCCCGCCGGATCGCCGAGCGAAACGGCGAAGGGCGGGAGAGCGGCGGGATCAGTTATATTCGATAATGGCATCGCGTCGCAGGTCGCGCAGATAGATGCGCGCGCGCTTGTTGACCCGTTCCTCTTCCATCTGCGCCATGATCTGGTCGGCATTGGGTGCGCCGCCCGCGCTGGCGTCGTCGCGGCCGCACAGGATCAGGACGCGCACGCCGTCGTTGATGGAACCGAAGGGCGGAGTGGCCTCGCCGACCTGAAGGCCAAGCAGGATTTCCTGCAACTGCGGCGGCAGGTCGCGCACCTTCACATTGTCATTGTCGATGACCTCGGCGCCGATCTTCGCGCCCAGTTCATTGGCCTGACCGCAGCCCTTGATGTCCTTGACGGCGGCGGCGAAGGCTCCCGCCTTCTGGCTTGCCTGCTCCTTCGTGGTGCCGGCGGGGAAGGAGACGGACAATTGTTTCAGGCTGAGCAGCGAATCGCGCGGATCGGCGGTCAGCACCTTGCGCTTGTCCATCACATAGAGGATCGACACGCCGCCCGGCACCGCGATGGGGCCGGCAAGCTGGCCCACCTGCATTTCATTGGCCGCCTGCGCCAGCGCGTCGGGGAGCTGGCCCGGACGGACCCAGCCCAGATCGCCGCCGACCGCCGCCGTGGAGGCTTCGGAAAACTGGCGGGCATAGGCCTGGAAACTGCCGCCCTGCTTGATCTGTTCGATGATGTTGCGGGCGTTCGCTTCGATCTGCGCCATGTTTTCGGGCGTGGAGGACAGGTAGATTTCGCCGATGCGGAATTCATCGGCGCCCTTGGAGGCGTTCAACCGGTCCACGACCGACTTCACTTCCTCCTCGCTCACATTGACGAAGGGCTGGATGTTGCGGCGGAGCAGGCGGCTCCACGCCATTTCGCCTTCGATCTGGCGCTTGATGCTCGCGGCGGAACTGCCCTGCGCGCGCAGATACTGATCGAACTGCGCGGGCGACTGGCGGAAATTGGCCGCGACCCGCTGATAGCTTTCGTCGATCTCCTCCTTCGCCACGCGGATGTCGTTGGCGGCGGCTTCCTGGATCTGGAGCGTTTCGTCGATCAGGTTGCGGAGCACCTGGACGCGCAGCCTTTCCTTCTCTTCGTCCGACACCTTGCCGCCATTGGCCGCGATGATGAGCGCGAGGCGCTGGTCCACGTCCGTGCCGGTGATGATGCGGCCGTTGACGATGGCCGTCGCCTTTCGGACATTGGGATCGCTCTTGCCGAAGACGGTCATGTCCTGCGGCAGGTTGAGTTGATGCGACGCGATCATGTCGTCATCGCCTACCGTCTGCGCCGACGTGCTCGACAGCGCCATCGCAGATACGGCGGTGGACAGCAAAAGCGCGCGCGCTCCAAAACCAATGGTCCGGCTGATGCGGTTCGACAGGGAAACAGAATGCATCGTCGACTAAACTCTCCATACGGTCCGACGCGTCATGCGCGGGTCCGCCTTAACCCGTGCTGAGCGATGGCGGGAACGCCGATCCTTATATGCCAATATTGCGAAAAGCCAGACGCAGTTGGAAGGCGTTGCCCTTTCGGGCGTCACCGGTCGTCTGATAATCGCGCCGCCAGGTGAGGCCCAGCGTCAGGCAGTCGTCCTCATAAGCGATGCCGAGCCGGTGCCGCACGGGCTCATAGCCGTCGGCCAGGCTGAACGGGTCCTCCTTCGCGTCGGTCAGGTCGATCACCGTCGATCCGAACACAGACCAGAATTTGGCGAACTGGACGCGTGCGCCCAGCCGCAGTTCCTCACGGTCGCGCAAATCCTCCAGCGTGTCGTCGATGTCGCGGTTCAGCCGCAGATAGCCCAGCATGACATAGGTCTTGCGGCTGCCGACGGTCGCGTCGATCTCATTGCGGCGGATGGCCAGATTGTCCTTGTCCAGCCGGAAACGGTGGGTCAGGCTGATGAAATCCTTGAAGCGGGCGGTGGTGCGCCCCACGATGTCGGAGGTGCGGTCCGACAGGCCCGTGCCGTCGGGGAGGATGCTTTCCCGGCTGTTGAGGCGATAGCTCTGGCCGACGATGCTTTCCAGCGCAAAATCGGGCAGGGTCAGGCTGTATTCGAGGCCATAGGTGATGCGGGTCGAATCCTCGAAACGGTCATAGCCCGCGAAGCGGTTGAGCGCGAAGAGGTTGCTGTCCTCCAGGTCGACGGCGCGGGCGTCTTCATTGGGGACGGACAGATTCGCCAGGCGCGGCGCGGCAACGACCTGGATGCGCGGCGTGATCCGCTGCACCCCGCCGAACGCTTCGCCGATGAAGGGCCAGCGCACGTCGATGGCGGCGGCGGCGATGCCGCGGGCCTGCCAGCCCGGACGGCCGCGATAGCTCTCCACGCTGGTCAGCAGGTTGTCGCTGCTGTGATAGACGTCGCCGCGCAGATAGGTGGTGAAGTTCACCTCCTGCCCCATGCCGGTCAGCTTGCGGAGATTCCATTCGAACGCGGCGAAGGCGCGCTGCGTGTCCTGCCCGTGGGTGCGGGTGATGGCCAGCGTGTTTGCCTGCAACTGGATGCGGCCGCCCAGCAGGGGATCGGCCATCCGCAGGCGATAGTCCATGACGGGCAGCGCGATGGGCGTCTGCCCCTGCGGGTCGCCCGCGCGCAACGTCTGGACCGCCCAGCCCGCCAGCGAGAAATAGCTGTTGGTCCCGATCCGCTGCACGCCCAGGGTTGAACGCAGCCGGTCGTCCCGGCTGATGTCGTAGCGGCGCAGGAAAGTGCGGTCGGTCGCCACCCGCAGCGATCCGTTGACGCTCCATTCCGGCGTCAGCTGCATGCCGCCGCTGGCGTCGAAATAGCCGCGCAGGTCCTTTTGCGAATTGGCCGTGCTGATGCCTCCGCCCGGCAGCCTCTCGCCGATGCCGACGCGCCGGCCATGGGTGACATAGCCGGTGATCTGGTAAGCGCCCCGGTCCCACAGGTGCCGGAAATTGGTTTCCAGCATCGGCAGCGTGTCGGAATAGACATGAGGCGTGACGGTCAGGTCGCGATTGGGCGCGAGCTTGAAATAATAGGGCAGCGCGACTTCGAAGCCGTTGGTGCGGTCGTAGCGGATATTGGGGATGAGCAGGCCCGTGCCGCCATTGTCGCCCACCGGATGCGACAGGCCGGGCAGCGGGATCAGCGGCAAGCCGAACAGCTCGATCGTCGCGCGGTTATAGGTCACGCGCTGGCGATTGGGGTCGTAGGTCACTTTCACGGCATTGATCTGCCATGTGGGCTCCTTGGGGCAGCCGTCGCTATCCTCGACCGAACAGCCGGTATAGGCGGCCTTGTGCAGCGTATAGACGCCGTTGACGCGCTCGCCCTTGGCAGCGGCGAGGCGGCCGCCCTGTTCCAGCACCAGCAGCATGTTGTCGACCGCGCCGTCCTTCAGCGTATCGGTGACGTCGAAACGGTCGCCATAGGCCGTATTGCCTTCCGGATCGGTGACGGAAACATGGCCCTGCGCCACCACCTGGCCCGTGTTGCGGTTCCACACCACCTTGTCCGCGCGCAGCCGGTTGCCTTCGCGCAGAAGCTGCACATTGCCGCTGGCGGTCACGATTTCCGTATCGCTGTCATAGACCAGCGAGTCCGCGGCGAAGCCAATCTCGTCATCGGTTGCTGGCACCGGCGCGTCGGGCGCGCTGATCGGCGCCTGCGGTTCGTTGAGCTGCTGCGCCATGGCCTGCGCGGACAGGGCCAGCATGGGCAGCGCGGCGCCGGCGAGCAGCGCGGAACGGAAAAGGGAAGAGGAAAGGGTTGTTTGCAAAGGATTGTGCCTTTTCGGGGGCGCTTCTTTGCGATCGCCTATCGCATTGCTTGGCGCGCGCCGCAATCGGTCGTGGCGGCTCTTTTGCTCTAAAATCGGTCGAACGGCCTTTGCCAGACGAAGAAAGCCGCCTATCTGGCAGGCATGGGTCCGCATGGGCCGCATGAGAAATGAAGAAAAGGTTCCAGGATGGATATCGCATTCAGCTCCTCCCGCCCCGACGCCGATACGCTGGTGTTGGCCGTATCGAAGGGCCCGGTCGAAGCTTTGCCGTTGGCGGCATCGTCCACATTGACGGCCGGAGCCGCCGCGGCGCGCTTCACCGGCGAAGCGGGGACGAGCTTCGAGAGCTTCGCGGAGGAAGGCGGCAAGGTGCTGCGCGTCGTCCTGCTGGGAATCGGCGCGGGCGGCGAGGCCGATCTGGAACGGGCGGGCGGCGCGCTGACGGCGAAGCTGGCGACCAGCGGCGCGGTTCATGCCGCCGTCGAGTTTCCGGCGGGCGTTTCGGGCAAGGATGCGGCGCGGCTGGCTTACGGCGCTTTGCTGCGCGGCTGGCGGATCGATACCTATCGCACGCGCCAGCCGGAAAAGGCGAAGCCCACGCTCCAGACGATCACGGTCGTTGCCGCCGATGCCGGGGCGGAGTGGGAAAGGCTGTCCGCCGTCGCGGCGGGCGTCGCCTTCACCCGCGAACTGGTGTCCGAACCGGCCAACATCCTCTATCCGGAAAGCTTCGTCGAACGCTGCCGGCATCTGGAGGAACTGGGCGTCAAGGTCACCGTGCTCGACAAGGCGGCGATGACGGAACTCGGCATGGGCGCGTTGCTGGGCGTGGCGCAGGGGTCCATGCGCGAGCCGCGCCTGCTGGCGCTGGAATGGGACGGCACGGGCGGCGCCCAGAAGAAGCCCGTGGTGTTCGTCGGCAAGGGCGTGACCTTCGATACCGGCGGCATTTCCATCAAGCCCGCGGCGGGCATGGAGGACATGAAGTGGGACATGGGCGGCGCGGGCGCGGTCGCGGGCGCGATCAAGGCGCTGGCGGGGCGCAAGGCGAAGGCGCGGGTCGTCGGCATTTGCGGCCTGGTCGAAAATATGCCGGACGGCGCGGCGCAGCGGCCCGGCGACATCGTGACCTCTATGTCCGGCCAGACCATCGAGGTGCTCAACACCGATGCCGAAGGACGGCTGGTGCTGTGCGATGCAGTGACATGGGCGCAAAAGACCTACGATCCCGAGGTGCTGGTCGACCTAGCCACGCTGACGGGCGCGATGATCGTGTCGCTGGGCAGCGAATATGCGGGCATCTTCTCCAATGACGACGGCCTCGCCGACGATCTGGTCGCGGCCGGCAAGGCGGTGGGCGATCCGCTGTGGCGCTTCCCGCTGTCGGATGCCTATAACAAGCTGATCGACAGCCCGATCGCCGACATGAAGAATATCGGGCCGCGCTTTGCCGGGTCGATCACGGCGGCGCAGTTCATCAAGCGGTTCGTCGACGATGGCGTCAAATGGGCGCATCTCGACATTGCCGGCATGGTGTGGGCCGACAAGCCCGGTCCGGTGTGGGACAAGGGCGCGACCGGCTATGGCGTGCGGCTGATCGACCGTTTGGTGGCGGACAAGTTCGAAGGCTGATGCAGGTCGATTTCTACCAGTTGAGCCGCGATCCCGTGGAACAGGTGCTGCCCGCCATCGCGGCGCGTGTCCTGGACCTGGGGGAGCGGCTGCTGGTAGTGGCCGATGAGCCGGAAAAGCTGGCACGGATTTCCGCCGGGCTTTGGAGCGGGCCGCCCGAGAGCTACCTTGCGCATGGCCGCGCCGGGGAGGGGCGGGAGTATGTCCAGCCCATCCTGCTGTCTCACGCCTGCGCGGCGGATAATGGCGCGCGGCATGTGGCGCTGGCGGACGGCCGGTGGCGGGACGAGGCGCTGGGGTTCGATCGCGCCTTCCACTTCTTCGATGCCGACACGATCGAGGCGGCGCGGGAAAGCTGGCGGACGCTGGCGAAGCGGGAAGGGGTGGAACCCCGCTTCTGGCGGCAGGACGGGCGCAAATGGATTCGCGTGGCCTGACGGGCGGCGGCGCATAGGCCTCTTGCGGCGGGAAGCCGCCCGGTCTAAAGGGCGCGCGATCTTATCCCAACAATTCGGAGTTTTCGGGTCTCATGGCCGTCACGCGCACCTTTTCGATCATCAAGCCCGATGCGACCCGTCGCAACCTGACGGGCGCCGTCACCAAGAAGCTGGAGGAAGCGGGCCTGCGCGTCGTCGCATCGAAGCGCATCCGCATGAGCCGCGAACAGGCCGAAGGCTTCTACGCGGTCCACAAGGAACGCCCCTTCTTCGCCGATCTGGTCGCCTTCATGATCTCCGGCCCGGTCGTCGTGCAGGTGCTGGAAGGCGAGGACGCCGTGAAACGCAACCGCGACATCATGGGCGCCACCAACCCGGCCAATGCCGACGAAGGCACGATCCGCAAGGAATATGCCGAATCGATCGAAGCCAATTCGGTGCATGGTTCGGACAGCGAGGAAAACGCCGCGATCGAGATCGCCTATTTCTTCAAGCCGGAAGAGATCGTCGGCTGATCCTGATATCAGGCGTAAAATCCAAAAAAAAAGGGGCCGGGGCATATGCTTCCGGCCTCTTTTGTTTGATGTTCCTTCTCGATCGATAGCCGTTTCCGCGCCGCCCGCATGGCCCTTCTTCAAAAAAGACCGTGACTGCCCCCGACAGCGCCGATCACCGTCACGATGGACGCCGCCAGCGCGATCCGGTGCATCCGTTCCATCCGTGCGAAATCCGCGGCGGGATCGGCGGACGCCTTAAGCCGCCGGTGCAGGAACAAAGGCTCCACCACGAACAGCATCGCCGCGAAGAGCAGCCAGAGGATCAGCATGGCGTGCATCCACCAGAAGCGCGGATCGGCGAAACGGTCCCATATATCCGCCCGCCACGTCATCCACAGCCCGCTCGCCCCCGCGATCAGCACCCACCACCGCGCCTGCGGGGCGAAGCGGCCCTCTATCCGGTGAAAGGCCGCCAGCCTGTCCTCCGGCTCATGCCCGGCCCGCACGGACGGCATCACCACCAGCGTCACGAACGCCACGCCGCCGATCCACATCAGCACTGCGACGACATGAAGGACGCGCGCCAGGATGAAGTCGTCCATGCGGAAATCCTTTCCCTAGGCGGCGAGCAATTCGTCCGCCGGCCCGAAGAATTCATAATGGATGCGCCCCGCTTCCACGCCGGCGAGCGACAGCGCGGAAACGGCGGCGCGCAGGAAGGGACGCGGCCCGCAGATATAATAATCCGCCTCGCCCACCGGCGTGTTGGCGATCAGCCATTCGTCGGTGACGATCCCCGGATAGTCATAATCCTGCCCGGCCACTTCCCCGGCCAGCGGCGTCTGGTGGAAATCCACGACCTTGATCGCGCTCCCTTTCGCCGCGACGGCGCGCACATGGTCGCGCATCGCATGGGTTTCGCGGTCATGCGTGCCATGGATGTACCATGTGGGAAGCTGCGGATGGCGCGATGCGATCGTCTCCAGCATCGCGACCATCGGCGTCAGTCCGACCCCGCCCGACAGCAGTACCGCCGGACGCTCCGGATGCTCGGCCAGGAAGAACTCGCCCGCCGGTGGCGCGACTTTCAGGATCGTTCCCTCTGTTACATGGTCGTGCAGCCATCCCGAAGCCAGCCCCATCGGCTCGCGCTTCACCGAAATGCGATAGGTTTCGCCATTGGCCGCGTCCGAAATGGAATAGTTGCGCTTGACCGGAGGATGTCCCGGAATCTCGAACCAGAAGGTCAGATATTGCCCCGCCTTGTGCCGGATCACCGGCCCTCCGTCGGCCGGACGCAGTATGAAGGACCGGATGACGCTGCTTTCGCGAACCACCCGTTCGACGCGGAACTCGCGCCAGCCGTTCCAGCCGCCTTCGGCCCCCTTCTGCTCCTCATAGACGCGCTTTTCCCGCGCGATCAGGATGTTGGCGAGGAACCAGTAAGCCTCGCCCCATGCGGCCAATATCTCATCGGTCGCCGCGTCGCCCAGTACCGCCTTGATCGCGCCCAGCAGCGCCTCGGCGACATGCGGATAATGCTCCGGCAAAATCTGCAGGCCCACATGCTTCTGCGCGATCCGCTCGACGGCGGGGGCCAGAGCGCCCAGATTGTCGATATTGCTGGCATAGGCGAGGATCGCGCCCGTCAGCGCGCGAGGCTGCGACCCGGCGTCGCCATGATGCGACTGGTTGAACAGGTCGCGGATGTCGGGGTTCTGGAACATGCGCCCATACATTTCGTGCACGATGTCCAGCCCATGCGCTTCCAGCGCGGGAACGGTGGCCTTGACGAGTGCAATGGTCTGCTCATTCAACGTCTGCGACATAAAACCTCCTTGGGACATGAAAACGGGGAATCAGCCGCCGGGCGGCTGGTCGTAGAAATCGATCCGCATCTTCATCGCGCCTTCGGGCGTGACGAAATGCACCTGTCGGGGCTGCAACACCGCCGCATGATCGGGGTCCAGCATCCGCTCGGAAAAAGGATCGAGGCAGGTCAGCTTCAGCCGTCCCTCGATCACCCGGATCACGCCCCAGACCTTGGCCTTCGTCGCATGGTTGCTGCGCAATGCCGCGGGAAGGCTGTCCTGATCGAATACCGGCGTCGACCGATAGGGCAGCGGGATCGCCACGCTCATGGCAGTGCCGCCACGCACCCAGGAGAATCCGTGCGATCCAATCGGAAGAACAGCGCCAGTTGCAGGCTTTCGGCGATCCGGGCCGCCTTGTCCTGCAACGCGCGCGCGGCTTGCGGTTCCATCATCTCGTCGGTCGTGCGCGCCCATAAAGCCAGCCAGCGGTCGAACAGCGCCGGGCTGATCCGTTCGCGATGCTTGTTATGCGCGGGAACCGGCTGACCCTTGTAACGCCCGCTCGCCAGCATGACCGACGACCAGAAAGCGGTCAGCTTCTCGATATGCTCCGGCCAGTCCTCCACGGCGTCGTTGAAGATGGGGCCTAGCGCCTCATCCTCCCTGATCCGCGCATAGAAAGCGTCGACCAGTCGTCCCAATCCGCTTTCATCCATCCGCAACCCGGCCATGCGCCGCGACTCCAATCATGCATATGAAATGCATCTATAGCGGCGCGGAAAAACATGCAAATAAAATACACAATATAAACAGGGGAGGCGCGAAGTCGCTTGCCGCCAGCTCTATCGAGCCCCGGCTCGGCATGAATGGGCGTGGCGGCCAGCGCCACGCATCCTTGGTTTCACAAGGTTTGCGGCGGCGCTTCGAAGCGGTCGATCACCCATTCTTCCGCCTGCGCGCCGCCGATCCATTCCTGCATCCACGGATGCGCGATGATCGCGTGCATATAGGCCTGCGCGAAGCGGGCGACGGGAAGCTGATAGGTGATGAAGCGCGTCACCACCGGCGCAAACATCACGTCCGCCGCGCCGAACGCCCCGAACAGGAAATCGCCTTCGCCGCCATAGCGGGCGCGGGCCTGCGCCCAAAGCTGCATGATGCGCGCCATGTCCTGTTCCACGGCTTCCGACACCGGGGCCGGGTCGTAGATCTGGCGGATGTTCATGCCGTGCTCACGGCGCAGGGCGGCGAAGCTGCTGTGCATTTCCGCCGCCATGGAACGGGCCATGGCGCGCGCGGCGGGATCGATGGGCCAGAATTTGTCGCCACCCGATTTCTCGTTGAGATATTCGATGATGGCCAGACTGTCCCACACGACGATGTCGTCGCCGTCCCAAAGGATCGGCACCTTGCCCGAGGAAGGGGCAAACTCGTCGCCTTCGCGCCGCTTTTCCCATGCCTCGTCATAGAGGGGGACGACCACCTCCTCGAAGGGCAGGCCCGATAGCTTGCACGCCAGCCAGCCGCGCAGCGACCAGCTCGAATAGGCCTTGTTGCCAATGAACAGCTTCATCATGGCCCCAGCTTTAGCTGCCGGGCGGAGAAAGTCGAGTGCTCGATGCCATCCTTCCCGTGCCGCTCGCCGATCCCGATCATGCCGGCAATCTCATCCGTCATGCCGTTCCGCCCAGACGATATAGCGCAGGGGGCCATGGCTGTTCGCATCGAATGGATAGCAGGTGGTGAGCGCCAGCAGCGGGCGTTCCGGATGCGCCGGATAGGCGAAGCGATCCCAGCGGACGACGGTCGAGCCGATGATGGTGTATCGGTGGGTTTCTCCATCGATGGACTGGACCTCCACCATGTCGCCGGGGCGCACCGATTTTAGGAAGGCGAAATGGGTATCGCGGTGGGCGGCCATGATCGTGACCGGCGGCTTGGCGGGCATGACCGTGGGGCCGAACGCCATGGCCTGTCCCGATCCACCCGACAGCACGACCTGACTGACGCCCAGACGCGGCACGGCGATGCGGGCGGCAGGGGCGGTGTCGGCCCAGGGCCATGGCTTGACCGGCTGGTGGCGGGCAAGGCTTTGGTCGAAGGCGCGGTCGAGCAGGATTTGCGCGGCCCATGCCTTGATCGGGACGATCGCGCCCCTCGCCATCAGGGTGAGGCCGAGCAGGCAGAGCGCCGTCAGGAGGATCGTGGGAAGGACGCGCCTGAAGGCGCGTCCCCCTTTCATCGCGGCGGCGGCGGTCATGCGCGGACCTTCCGGCGCTGGATGCCAAGCCCTGCAAGGCCGATGAGCAGCAGGGCCATGCCCCCGGCGATCATGCCCATATAGCCGGTGGCGGTCTGGGGCAGGTCCATCGCCTGCGCCTGTTCGGCGGGCTGCGTGTCGCCGCCCTTCGCGGCCCCGGCGGCCTGTCCGCCGAAGAGGACATCGAAATCCCAGCCAGCGGGCAGCAGCAGCGGCAGTTCCTCCCGCGTCAGGCTCGCGCCTTCGGGACGGGCCGGGGTTTCGTCCACCGCGACGAGGCTCGTCTGGCTGGTGACGATGGAGTAGGCGAGGCCGAGTTGCGCGATGGTTTCGTCGGCGGTGGCGTCGTCCGTCTCATCGGCCCAGCGGGCGGCTTCGGCATCGGCGATGCGGCGGTTGGCCCAGAGCTTCGCGACGGCGGGGCTTTCGGCGGCGTCACGCAGGTCCAAGGTCTGCGACCAGGGCTTGTCGCCGATCATGCCGGTGACGGTCAGCTTTCCGCCAGGCGCGTTGCCCCCGATCAGCTTCTCCCGGCCCAGCAGGACCAGCGGTTCGCCCGCATAGAGGTCGGGCAGCTTGCGCGGGGTCAGGTCGAGGCTGGCGCCTTCGACGCTGACCTTGAGGTCGCGGACGGCGGGGCTGGCGAGGCGGTCGAGCAGCGCCGTCATCTTCGCGGCGACTTCCTCGCCGGTGCCGACATTGGTGAAGGTGCCCCGGCCCGCTTCGGCCATGCGGCGCATCAGATACTGGTTGGGCGCGGAGCCGATGCCGACCATGAAGATGCGGCTGCGGCCTGCCTTCGCGGCGATGGCGGCCATCATCTCCTTCTCGTTGGAGATGTCGCCATCGGTCAGGAAGACGATCTGGCGGACGCCCTGCATGTCGGCGGGACGGCTGTCGATCAGGGCCGATTGCAGCGCGGGCAGCATTTCGGTGCCGCCATTGGCCTCCAGCCCCTCGGTGAAGCGGCGGGCCAGCGCGATCTGCTCCGCCGTGGCGGGGACGCTGTCGTCGAACAGGCGCGTCATCGTGTCGTCGAACCGGATGATGTTGAAGCGGTCCTGCGGGCGGAGCGTGCCGAGCGCATAGAGCAGGCTGTCCTTGGCCGCATCCATCGACTGGCCGCCCATGGAGCCGCTATTGTCGATGACGAAAACCATTTCGCGGGGAGGCGCGGCGCGTTTCCGCTCCTGCATCGGGGGGGTGATGGCGGCCATCAGATAATCTTCGCCATTCAGGGTCTGACGGAACAGGCCGATCGTCGGATCGGCGCTGGCCGAACGCCAGCGCAGCTCGAAGTCGCGGTCGGCGGGGACTTCGCCGTCGGCGAGGCGGATGGTGCGGTTCTGCTCGCCGTCCTGCTCGACCGCGATGCGGTGCCAGGGGCTGATGAGATTGGCGGGCTTGAAGCCGGGGGTGAGGCGGACGGTGATCGAAACGGGGTTCAGATCCTTGCCCAGCGTGGGATGCGCGAGGCGCGCGGTCACGGCCTGCGCGTCGGCGGCGGGGGTCTGCTGCGGCGTGTAGCGCGGCCCCGCGACCAGCGGCAGGCGCAGCGCGAACTCGCCGCTGAGCTGGCGGACGGGGGCCTGATATTCGATGGAGATCAGCACCGTCTCGCCCGGTCCCACATTGGCGACGCTGTTGCGGAACAGATTGGGGCGTTCGGATTCGACGAGGCCCGCCTTCTTCCCTTCCTCGCGGGCTTTCTCGTAGATGGCGCGGGCTTCCTCCCGGCGCTTGATATGGCCGATGATGACGCGCTGGCCGACTACCATCTTCAGGCTGTCGACCGCGCCCTCTTCCGGCAGCGGGTAGAGATAGGTCGCCTCCATCCACTGATTGCCGCTGTTGCGGAACGCCTGCGTCACGCGCACGCGGGCGGTCTGGCCGCTGACGGTTACGTCCATGTCGGTGCCCAGCCGCATGGCGGGCATGGCGGTGGCGACCCCTTTTCCTTGCAGCATCAGCGTGCCGCTGCCGATGGCGTCGGGATCGGCGGCCGGTTCGGCGGCGGTGAGGCGGCTCGTCAGGAAGATGAGGGCGACAAGGCCCAGAAGCAGCGAGAGGCCGAGCGCCAGACGACTGCGCGACCGGCGGGGAAAGAGGCAAAGGGGCATGGCGGACTCCATGAAATGAGGAGCCTTTCCACTAGGCGCGCGCCATGCCGGACAGCCATCGGCAAGCCATGCCGTTTCTTGCCGGAGCGGGCAGGGATGTGCGGCGCGCGCGAAGGGGCTTGACGGATTGTGCGGTTTTGTGCGGAATTGTCCGGTCCTTATGGGGGAAGCCGATGCAGCCGGAAGCGGACGAGGGATTTGCCGAAAGGCTGCGCGAAGAACTGGCGCGGCGGCGCATGTCGCGGCAGGCGCTGGCGGATATGGCGCGGATCAGCCTGTCGACGCTGGAAAAGGCGCTATCGGGCAGCCGCCCCTTCACCCTGGCGACGGTAGTGAGGATCGAGGAGGCGCTGGGCGCGGCGTTGCGTGGCGGGAATGGTGGCGATCCGGGTGTGGGGCGTGATCTGGCGCCCGATCATATGGGTGCCTACAGCCGCGCCGCGATCCGCTGGATCGAACAGGATTATGTGACGCTGCGGGCCAGTTTCGGCACGCCGGGCGCGGTCATCGCCTATCGGACGCGGGTCGCATGGGACGAGGCGGCGGGCTATCTGCGCTTCGCCGAGGCGGACCGCGCGGACGGCGCCTTCGCCCAGTCGGGCCATGTGTCGATGCCCAACCTGTCGGGACATATCTATCTTTCGACCAATGAGCAGGGGCAGCACCGGCTCATCATCCTCAGCCGTCCGACGCGCGAGGGGCGGATGTTCGGCCTGCTGACAACCTTGCAGGTCGGCGCGGGATCGCAACTGGTGCCGGTTGCCTGTCCGATTGCCTTCGTGCCGCAGGCGCAGTTGCCCGACATGGCGATGGGCGTGATCGAACCGGCCCACCCGGCCTATGCGGATTGCCGCGCGACATTGGACCGGGCCATGCAGGATGATTTCTGCCGCTGGCGGCCATGATGCGACCGCGCCAGCCGGACCCTGTCGGATAGCTATTGCCTAGTTCAAGCCTAAAATATAAAGAGCCTTGTCCTTTCCGCGTCCTTCGGCCGTAGGGAGGATGAAGATCGCGTCGGTTTCCCCGGAGACGGGGATGAAAAGGGAATGCGGTGCGGGTCGTTCGAGGCCTTATCCCGCAGCTGTCCCTGCAACTGTAAGTGGCGAGCGCGACATATAAGTGCGGACGGCATTGCGCCCGAGCCGCCAGCCACTGGGCCGGACGCTAAATCCTGCGGGGCCTGGGAAGGCCGTATGTCAAGCGATGACCCATGAGCCAGGAGACCTGCCGGCGTCTGGTCGCTCTTGCCCTGGTCCAGGGGATGGCCGCGGCACGGTGAACTCCGTCTGAGCGACGAACGAGCGGCAGGGGCCGCATCGGAGCCGCGTGTCGGTCGCCTCAGGCGTCCGGCCGATGCCGGTTGCCGACCGTTCGCGAACGGCACGCCCCCGCCCATTTGTCGTGAGACGCCGACGGGGGAAGAGAATGTTGAAATATGTTTCGGCCGCGATCGCGGTCCCGGCACTGGCCGCACCGGTCGTTGTCCACGCCGAGCATCCCGGTGCGGTGGCGGACAATGCGACGATCGTCGTCACCGGCACGGTCGATCCGCTCCGCCTGAACCATAAGACCGAAGGCGCGAGCCGTCTTGGCCTGACGCCGCTGGAGATGCCCGCCAGCGTCGAAACGCTGGATGGGGATGCGATTCGCCTGCGCGGCGACCTCACCATCCAGGATGCGGCCGCCCGCGCGACCGGTATCGTCAATATGTCGGGCGTGTTCGGCTACGGCCTCTCGGCGCGCGGTTTCACCGGACAGAACTCGGTTATGACGCTTTATGACGGGATGCGCATGTACAACAACACGCTGACTTTCCCGGCCGATCCGTGGATGGCGCAGAGCGTGGAAATCCTGCGCGGTCCCGCCTCGGTCCTCTATGGCGAGGGCGCTATTGGCGGCGCGGTCAACGTCGTGCGCAAAGAACCTTCGGACGAGATGATGGCCAGCGGCCGCATCGGCTTTGCGTCCTATGACAGCCTGAACGTTGCGGCGGGGGCGGGCGGTCCGGTCGTCGCGGGCGTCGGCTTCCGCGCCGATGCCAGCTATCGTCGGTCGGAAGGCTGGATGGATCGGGGGGATTCCCATGCGCTGGCGCTTTCCGGGGCGGTTCGGCTGAAACCGGCTGCGGACCTCAGCATCACCCTTTCGCACGACTATAGCAGCCAGAGCCCGCGCACCTGGTTCGGCGTACCGCTGGTGAACGGCAAGCTCGACCGGTCGCTTCGCCGCAACAATTACAATGCCGCCGACGCCAACCTGCGCTTCCGGGACAATTGGAGTCAGGCGAAGGTGGAATGGACTCCTTCCGAAGCGCTGACGATCCGCAGCACCTTCTATCATCTCTGGGCCAATAAATATTGGAAGAATGCGGAAAGCGTCACCTATGTGCCTGCGACGGCGGACAGCCCGGCACAGGTGCGGCAGTCGAGCTTTCTCGAACTCTACCATATCCAGAAGCAGACGGGGAACCGGACCACCGCGAACCTGGCGCACCAGATCGGCGGACTGGAAAACCAGCTGGTCCTGGGGTTCGACATCAACCGGATCAGCTACAAGAATGTCAGTAACAGCGGCAACAACGCGACGCGGCTGGTCGACGCCATCGATCCGGTGCCCGGCCTTTTCATCCATCAGGCGAGCGCGCCGACCAGGCCGCGCTATACCAACAAGATCCGCCAATATTCCATCTTTGCCGAGGATCGGCTGAAGTTCAGCGAGCAATTCTCGCTGGTGGGCGGGCTGCGCTACGACCAGCCGGAAATCACCAAGACGGATTATGTGAACGCCGCCAATAATTTCACGGCCACCCCCGATGCCGTCACCTGGCGCGTCGGCGCGGTTTATAATCCGGTGCCGGCATTGGCGCTCTACGGACAATATGCGACGGCGGCCGATCCGGTGGGCGCGCTCGTTTCCACCAGCTTCGCCCAAAGCGCCTTCGACCTGTCGACCGGCCGCCAATATGAGGCCGGGATCAAGCATGTCTTCTGGGGAACGCGCGGCCAGTGGACGCTGGCGGTCTATGACATCGTGAAGCGCAAGCTGCTGACTTCCGATCCCCTGGTGCCCACCATCCAGGTCCAGGTCGGCCAGCAATCCTCGCGCGGGGTCGAAGCATCCCTGTTCCTGGAGCCGGTGGACGGTTTCAGCATCACCCTCAACGGCGCGCTGCTGCGGGCGCGCTACGACGATTTCACCGAGTCCGTGGGCGGCGTCCTCTTCCAGCGCGCCGGTAACCGGCCGAGCAATGTCGCGGCGAAAAGCGCCAATGCCTTCGTCAGCTGGGAGTTCGCCGAAGGGTGGGTCGTCGACGGCGGCGTCAGCCATGTCGGCAAGCGGTATCAGGACGCAGCGAACACCCGCGTGGTGCCCGCTTATACCCTCACCGATATCGGCCTGAGGCGGCAACTGGTCGAAGGGGCCAGCATCGCCTTGCGCCTGCGCAATGTCTTCAACGAAACCTATGCCCGCTCCACCTATGGCGCGACGCAATGGGTGCTGGGAGACCCGCGCACGGTGGAAGCGACGCTCCATGTCGGCTTCTGACCCGGGGCAAGCGGCGCGGCGGGGACCAACCGTCCCCGTCGCCCTCTGGAAGAAGGCGAAGCGCTGGCTTTACGTCTTCCACCGCTGGACGGGCATCATCCTTTGCCTCCTTTTCGCCATCTGGTTCCTGTCGGGACTGGTGATGCTCTATGTGTCTTTCCCATCCTTTCGCGCGCCGGAGCGGGTCGGGACGGCAGCGCCGATCGACTGGCCGCAGGTGCATGTCGATCCCGGCCAGGCCCTGGCGAGCCTGGGCGAAAAGGATTTCCCCGCCGAGATGCGGCTGGGCATGACAGGCGGGGAGCCCGTCTATCGCTTCGTCACGAAAGCAGGGCGGCGGGCGGTGTCGGCAAGGACCGGCCGGGAGATCGGCGGCGTCGACGCGCCCCGCGCCCGGCAGATCGCGGAGCAGCTTGCCGGGGCGCGGGCGCTCTCCGTCGATCCCGTTGCCCATGACCAATGGGTCGTCACCCGCGCCTATCACGCGATGGCGCCCTTCTGGCGCGTGCGGCTCGCCGATCCGGCGTCGACCGACATCTATGTCAGCCAGAAGACCGGGGAGGTCGTGCAGAACACGACCGCGCATGAGCGATTCTGGAACTGGCTGGGCGCTGTCCCGCACTGGATCTATTTCGAGGCGCTGCGCCTGTTTCAGGAACCGTGGCGGCAGGTCGTGCTCTGGACATCGGGCATCGGCATGTTGGGCGCGGTCGCGGGTTTCTGGGTCGGCATGCTGCGCGTCCGCCTGACCCGGCGGTATCGGTCGGGTTCGATCAGCCCCTATGCGGGCTGGATGAAATGGCATCATGTCATCGGATTGCTCGGCGGCGTGTTTCTCATCGGCTGGGTCTTCAGCGGCTGGCTCTCGATGAGTCCCTGGGGCGGACTGCGGGACAGGAGCCATGCCGATGCGGCCAGCCTCTATGTCGGCGCAAAGCCCGGCTTTCCCGCGACCGACATCGCGGCGCTGACCCGGATCGCGCATGGCGCCCGCGAACTGCGTTTCGCCTATCTGGGCGGCGATCCGGTCATCAGCCTGTGGGGGCGCGGACCTGCCACGTTGCTGGATGGGCGGACGGCCGGTGTGGTGGCCCTGGACTGGACGCGCATTGCCGCCCTGGCGGGGAAAGCCATGCCTGGCGCCCGACTCGTCGACATGGAGCGTCTGGAGCGCCCCGACCGCTATTGGTATTCGACGGGCGACGAACGGGATGACAGCCGGCCGCTGCCGATATGGCGGCTGAAATTCGACGATCCTTCCCACACATGGCTCCACATCGATCCGGTCACGGGCGCGTTGCTCGGAAAGCTGGGATCGGGCGGGCGCTCCTACCGTTGGCTGTTCAATGCGCTGCACAGCTTTGATTTGCCGTGGCTGCTTGTCTGGCCGCCGCTGCGGCATATCGTCGTCTGGCTCCTGTCCGTGGCAGGCATCGTCATTTCCATGAGCGGCGTCGTGATCGGATGGCGGCGCCTGTTCGCGCGGAAACGGGCGTCGCGTTCCCGGTCATGATGTCTGCCCGTGTGCAAGGCCCGAAACGCGCGCTGCCGGTCTCGGCACAGGCCGCTTCCGGCGTCTTGTAGGATATAGCCAGTATGAGCGCCCAGATCAGGGCCGCGCCGAGCCACAGCACCAGGACATAGCCTGCCCCTCTCAGGAGAACGGGCGCATAAGGCGTGAGATAGAGATTGAGCCCGCCTGCAATGAGAAATGTGAATGGCCACAGAACGCCTGCCCAGATGGTCGCGCTCCAGACCCAGTCGCCGTGCCAGTTGACGAGATTGCCATAGAATGGCGCCAGTAGCGGGTAGCACGCATAGTAGAGCGCCGCACCGAGCGCTCCCATGCCGAGAAAACCGAGGACGAGCGCGCTGGCAAAGACAATGATCGACCATTTCATTCCCATCATTACGCTCATACCGGCCTGCATATCCTTTTATCCGGGATGCCACCGCAATTTTCGCGCGGTAGCCTCTCCGCCCTGTGCTTCAAAAGCCGCGATGTTCGGACAGCGCCCTTGTCGCGGGCCTCATCCATGGCCTCCGGCGCACATCCTCGTCACCCTATAAGGGCTGGATGTCCGACAGGTCGACATGATAGCGCAGCGGATCGGCGGGATCGAGCAGCACGCGCAGCGTGCGCCCCGCCAGTTGCGCCGTCGGATCGACCCAGATCGCTTCGCTCTCGAAACGACGCAGGCGCCCGGTCGCCGGGTCCATCGCCTGAGCCACGACCCGAAAGGGATGATCGCCATGGCGGGTGATGCGCTTATCGCGAAACACATGGAGAAAACCCGCTTCCACTGGCTTGCCTTCGCGCAACAATCGCGAAATTGTTCTGCCTCGCTTCAGGTCGATGACCAGCAGAACCGTGCCAAGCGCGGCAAATACCGCGCCGAGGCCGAGGAAGATCGCCATCGCACCCCTGCGGCCCCAGAAATCATCGACAACGGCATGGGACGGGCGCGCCGGATCATAGAGAACCGAGACGTCCTCCCCCACCGAAAAGCGCGGCGGGTTGGAGCGCACGGACTCGCTGAACTCCCGCCGCTGCCCGCTTCCATCCGCAAAGCCGATGACGGCTGTATAGCTGATGCCCTGCGTGCGATCACGGTCGACATGGCGGACGAGTTCCATGACGGTTCCTCGCGCCTTTGCCGCCCGCGCACTAAAGCCGGCATCCCGCTGCAACAGAACGGCGCTGAAGAGGAGGAAGATCAATCCCACCGCGGCAAACAGGCCGCCTATCCACCGGAACATATTTTTCATGGCTCCCCCATGGCATTGCGGCAGCAGAGACCGCAAGCACCATGGGCCGATGAATTTGGCGGCTCAAACGCGTGGAATTTGCCGGACACTGCGATTAACATCAGACCATGACAAAAGATGGGCCGCCCTCGCGGCTTCACGATATCCGCTTCTTCGTCGGCAATGGGCGGCATCATCTGGAGGGATACCACGACGCGTGGGCATTTGCCCGCCGTCTGGGCTGGTGGCTCAACGGCGAAGGCTTCAGCATCGGGCATAGCCCGGCGCTGTATGTCAGCTACATTTGCGACCTTCCCATCGGCGCCGTTGCAGCGGAACCGCCAAGATTTACGCCTGATGACTGGTGGTTCGGACGGTGGCGGTCGGTGTCCCCGGAGGCTTCCCGGGCGAGGATGTCGAGCAGGGTGCTGCCGCAGGGATCATGGCCTGCCTCAAGGCGCTCAAGCCGGAGGACAGCGCGCTGATCGACCGGGCGGCCGCGATTGTGAGCGCTGGCGGGAGCGATTGCCGTTTCCTGCTGAAGGTCAGGGAGTCCGCCAGGCAGATCGTCGAAATTTCAACGACGATCGGCGCGCCTCCTGAACCCTCGCGGCTTTATGTGAGCGTGACGGATAAGGCCACCGGCGCCTATCGGGAGGCTCCGCCAGCGAAAATCCAGTCCTATGACGATGGCGTCTATCTGGCGGGCAAGGTCAGGATAGCACGGAGCGGCGTGAATCTCGCGCCCCGGGCATCGACGATGGCGCGCCTTGTGGTGGAGCAGAATCCGAACGCCGCGACATGGGGAATCGATGAATTTGTGGATGCAGAGCGTCCGGCGATGTCCGGCCTTCTGAAGTTCAGATGAGGCATGGCGCCATTGCCGGTCATGCTTCGGCGGACACAGGCGGCGCGGCGATTGGAGTTCGGCGCGAACTCATCCTCATTGCCGGTGTAGTGATGGTCGAGCCAATACATCCTGGGTGAAAGCAACCGCCAGCGACCAGCCGCCCGAAAACCCTATCGCCCCGTAATGCGCTGGATTTCCTTCGCCACCATATCCTCGACCAGCGCGGGCAGGCGGGCGTCCAGCCATTCCTTCAGCATCGGGCGCAGCATGGCGCGGACCAGTCCTTCCAGCGTGTTCCCGCTTCCCTCTTTGGGCGTCACCAGCATGGAGGAGAGCGCCGACAGGGAATGGCGCGCGGCGACTTCGCTTTCGACCGACAGGATGCCGTCGTCTTCCGGCGTTTCCGGCGCGTCGACGGCCGCAGGCCTGGAAACGGGCATGGGTTCCTCCTCCATCCCGACCTCATCGGTCAGTTCCAGCACTTCCTCGACGGCGGGTTCGATCGCCGGAGCGGGCACGCCCAGTTCCACCGGAGCCTTGGTCCCTTCGCCCCGGCTGCGGCGCGGCGCGGACTGCTGCGCGACGGCTTCCTCGCCTTCCTCGGCGATGATGCGCTTGATGGACGAGAGGATCTCTTCCATCGAGGGTTCCTTGCTCATGTCACCCATGGACGTCCCCTAACGGCTTTTCCGGCCTGTCCGCTCTGAAAGGCCACGCAAATATATCCGCCAACTCAAGGCCGTGCGGTTTCCGCCTCCACATTGGCGTTTTGCGCGGGCGTGTCAACGGTGCGCGTGGCCTGCGGCACGGGCGCGGGGTCATAGTCCCAGTCGAACCACTTGCCTTTCACCCGGTCGTAATTGACCATCGGGTCATAGAGCGCGCCGCCCTCCAGCCCCAGATCGCGGGCTTCGGCATGGCCCATGGCGGCGAGCAGGCTGAAGCCCGCGACATAGGCGTTGCGCCGCGCCGACACCAGTTCCACGCGGGCGTTCAAGGATTCCTGCTCGGCATTGAGGATATCGAGGATCGTCCGGCTACCCACCGAATTTTCCGCGCGCACGCCTTCCAGCGACAGGCTGGCGGCATCCACCGCCTTCTGGCTGGATGCGATGGTCTGGAGCGAGGCCTGCCAGCTGGCATAGGAAGCGCGCGTCTGGGCGATGATGCTGCGCTCCACCTCGACCTGCTGCTCCATCGCCTGCGATTCGAGCGCCTGGCTCTGCCGCACCCGCGCGCCGGGCCCGCCGCCCTGATAGAGCGGCACATTGATCTGGACGCCCGCCGCCGCCTGCTTGTTGATCTGGCTTCCCGTGCTGTTCTCCAGCGAGTCCAGATAATTGGTATAGCCCGCCTGCGTGAAGGCCGACAGGCGCGGCGACGTGCCTGCCTTCGCCACCTTCACATCATAGCGCGCGGCGTCGGCGGCCTTCTTCGCCGCAAGGATGTCGGGATTGTCGTTGAGCGCCACCTGTACCGCCGAGGCAGGCGAATCGGGCAGGCCCGGCAAGGCGGGCGGCGGCTCCAGATCGTCGGGCGCATCGCCCACCAGCGCGACATAATTCTCCCGGCTGGTGATCAGGTTCGCTTCGGCCGTCTGCAAATCGGACCGCGCGAGCGCCAGACGCGATTCGGACTGGGCGACGTCGGTGCGCGTCACGTCGCCGACTTCGAACCGGTCGTTGGTCGCCTGCAAATTGACGTCCAGCACCTTCACATTGGCGCGGTTCAACGACACGATCGCGCTGTCGCGGATGACATCCATATAGGCGGCCACCACTCGCGAAAAGATGCTCGCTTCCGTGCCGCGCAGGTTCGCCTGCCCGGCTTCGACGCGGACCTTCGCCGCCTTGACGCCGTTCCGCACCGAACCGCCGGAATAGATCGGGACGCTCAGTTGCGCGTTGGCGTCGACCGTCCGCTGGGGCGAAGTGAAGCTGATCGTCGGCTTCAATATGCTTTCGGAATAGGTGCCGGTCGCGTCGAGCGCGGGCCGCCCCGCCGCCTTCTGGATCGGCACATTCTCGTCCGTCGCCCGCTGCCCTGCCCGCGCGCCCGTCAGCGTCGGATTGGAGCGATAGGCCTTGATGAGCGCGACCTGCAACGTCTCGCCCAGGGCAGGCCCCGTCATTGCCGGGGAAACCAGCAGCAAAGCCGTGGCGGCGCAGAGCCGGAGGGAAGGTCGCCTTGCTGTCATCGGTTCCCGTTTCTTCAGAAGGTGAAACGCTCCGGCGCGGCGAAACCCGGCAGCACCACCATTTCGATGTCGGCCAGCCGGACGAGCCCCAGAGCCCCCGCCACGACGCGGCCGCTGCACAGGCGCGTGACGCCGCGCTCGACCAGGCCGGTCACGACCCGGCCGCCTTCCGCGATCTGCGCGACGAGCGCCGCCGGCACGTCCTGCACCGCGCCATCAATGAACAGCACGTCGTAAGGCGCACCGTCCGTGGCTCCCGCATGGAGTGCACCGCGTTTCACGGTCGCGCCCGGCACGGCGATCTCCGGCCCGCCCTCTTCCTCGACGGCGGTGACGACCGCACCCAGTTCGACCAGCAGCGCCGCGCTATAGCCGGTGGCCGCGCCGATCAGCAGGACCTTGTCCCCTGCTTCGACCTGGGCTTCCTTGAGCAGCCGCCCCGTCGCCAGCGGCGGATTGAGCGCGCGTCCGCCCGACAGCGGCACGGCCCGGTCGATATAGGCCATGGCGCGGCGCTCGGCGGGCAGGAAATCCTCGCGCGGCACGCGGGCCATCACGGCGATCACGCGCGGATCGTCCACATCGCTGGTGCGAAGCTGGCTTTCGACCATGGCGGTCCGCATCGATGAAAAATTCTGATCGGTCACGACGGTTCCTCGCTTGGCACAACTGTATTGACAATGCAATACAGTAAGGCGTTCACCGGACCTCTAAATCAGCATCGAGCCGACGCCAAGCGGCTTTGCGCGGCCCGGAAGCAGATTCTTGCGTTCCGCGACGGGCGAACGGCCGCAAGTGGCCGATGCCGGCGATCCCGCGCAACGCAAGACCGCCTGCCCTGAAAGCTGCCCAAAGGCGCATCGCGAACTTTCAGGATTGCGCTGCGAACGCCTTCCCGCTAGTTGGCCCGTCTGCCGCACGGAATTGCGGCCGAGGCCCGATGGCGGAGTGGTGACGCAGCGGACTGCAAATCCGTATACGCCGGTTCGATTCCGGCTCGGGCCTCCATCTACCCTGTCAGCCAACGTGTGCTGATGGTTGAAAAAACCTTAGATTTCCGTTAGTTTAGGGGCATCGCTGATTGTCAGCGACTGCCTCTGTTTGCCTATAAATGTGGCAGATCGGGGCAATTTTGGGGGCCTCGCCAAAGGCCCCCACAAGAGCGAGGCCCCCAAATGGCGCTGACAGACACCCCAGTCCGCAACGCGAAGCCCAAAGGCAAGCCCTACAAGATCACGGACGGCCAGGGGCTTTACCTGCTGGTCAATCCGGGAGGCAGCAAACTCTGGCGCGTCAAATATCGGCTCAACGGCGTGGAGCGAAAGCTGGCGCTGGGGTCGTATACTGAAATCACGCTGGCCGAAGCGCGCTCAGCGCGCGATGCGGCCCGTAGGCAAGTTGCCCATGCGGTCGATCCCAACGCCGCCAAGCGTCAAGCTTGCATCGAGGCGAGCATCCGCGCCAGCCACAGTTTCGCCAGCGTGGCCGAGGAATTGATTGAGAAGAAGACGCGGGAGGGGCTGGCGGAACCGACACTGAAAAAGATGCGCTGGTTTGTGAAGCTGCTGGGCCGCGATTTCGGCAAGCGCCCCATCGCGGAGATCACTCCGCAGGAACTGTTGCACGAACTGCGTAAGCATGAGCGGCGGGGCCGGTTGGATACGACGAATCTTCTCCGGGCGTTCGCCAGCCGCGTTTTTCGCTATGGGGTGGCGACGGCGCGGGCCGATCGCGACCCGGCCCAACTGCTGATAGGCGCGCTGACGACAGCGAGGGTCAAGCATTTCCCCGCGATCACCGATCCGGTGGCGTTCGGCGCGTTACTCCGGGCGATCGAAGATTATCAGGGCGATCCCGCCGTTATCTATGCCCTGAAACTCACGCCCCACGTTTTCCAGCGTCCGGGCGAAATCCGGCAGATGGAATGGACGGAGGTGGATTTTGATAAGGCGGTCTGGATCATCCCGGACGCAAAGATGAAGATGCGCCAGCCCCATTCGGTGCCGCTGTCCCGGCAGTCGCTGGCGATCCTCACCGATATGCGCTCCCTGTCCGGTTCCGGGCGATATGCGTTCCCGTCGATCAGGACACGGGCAAGGCCGATTAGTTGTTCAGTCCCGGCATCTGGTGGATTGGGTTGACGATGAACCGTTCTGGCTCTGACGTCCAGATCTTGGCGATGTATTCGTAGGGTGTGAGCCCGCTGAGCGTTTTGAGCCTTCGGGCGAAGTTGTAGGCGGCCATGAAGTCAGCGAGGTGCGTCCGGAGTTGCTGATGGCTGTCGTAGTGGAAGCGTTTGACGGTCGCCTCCTTGATGGTCCGGTTCATCCGCTCGACCTGGCCGTTGGTCCACGGGTGGTTCGGTTTGGTGAGACGATGCTCGATGTCGTTTGCCTCGCAGATCATGTCGAAGCGCATCTGGCGTGACCATGCGGTGTTACGGTTGCGCGGCTGCTCGGCGAACTGGATGCCATTGTCCGTCAGGATCGTGTGGATGCGGTAGGGCACCGCTTTCAGCAGGTGTTCGAGGAACTCCCACGCCGTTCGGCGATCCGCCTTGTCGACGAGTTGCGTGACGGCGAACTTGCTGGTGCGGTCGATGCCGACGAACAGGTACAGCTTGCCTTCTGCAGTTTGCACTTCGGCAATATCGATGTGGAAGAAGCCGATCGGATAGCGTTTGAAGCGTTGTCGCTTTGGCTTGTCACCTTCGATGTCGGGCAGGCGAGAGATGCCGTGTCGCTGCAGGCATCGGTGCAGCGCCGATCGTGTCAGGTGCGGGATCGATGGTTGCAGGGCATAAAGACAGTCATCGAGCGGCAGCAACGTGTGTCGACGGAACGCCACAACCATTGCCTCCTCGGCCTCGGACAGGGTGGTGGAATGAGGGGCCTTCGGCCCGGTCTTCAAATCCTCGACCGTCGCCCGCTTGCGCCACTTCGCCACCGTCTTCGGGTTGATCCCCAAATCCCGGCTCAGCGTCGCGAGCGAAGCTTGCGATCGCTGTATTGCTGCTCGGACGGCGTGCGTGGTCGTGGCGCTCCCGTGACGTACCTGTCCCATAAGGCTTCCTTCCATTCCAACGAAAGGATCGCACCATCAAACCGTGGGATCAAACACTTAGCTTGTTTTGGTTCCATGTCCGTCCCGGCGTTCTCCTCACAGGCGGCGTCGGGGCATTCATGCTTTTCTGGGCTGTATGGATCGTTCGGCGTCCCGAACCGGGAACGCGACGATGAAAAGAGCGGACGATCTGTCGCGCCAGCTTGCTCTGGCAAGCGACCGGACGGGTGCCTTGGCGCCTCATGCCATCGAAAGGATCGACCAGCCCTATCGGTCATCCCATTGCGGGATGGCATCGCGGCCGGCAACATACCATCACGCCGATGCCGCTTCACAGGGCCAAGGCCGCTATTGCAATCAGCCCACGAGTTGGAGCGCGCGGCTTGCCGGCTTTTCCGGCACAGCGGCGATCTTCGGTCTGGTGCTACTCGCTATGTTGTTCACGTGGCGGACGGTCTATCGTCCTACCGTATCGACCTCACGGTCGCTGGTGGTCGAATTGCGTCCGCTGGCGGCGCCGCCGGACCCTGTGCGCGATGTGGCTCCAGGTCCAACGGTGGTAGAAAAGCAGAATGCGCCGCCGGTTCCTCCAAGGGACACGCCGCCGCCGCTTTTTCAACTTCCGACTTGGCCCCCGGCGCAAGCGGATGCCCCGCGACCGGTTGAAATCGTTGATCCCGGTCCATCCATGCCGAAAACCTACGCGCCACAAAACGCCGTCGCGCCTCCTGCTGATCGACTGTCCAGTGACGCGCAACCCGATTGGCAGAGTCTGGTGCTCGCGCATCTTCAGCGTTTCCGCCAGTACGCGGCCCGTGCCCGTGCCGCCCGGCAACAGGGTGTCGTTTATATCCGCTTCTCGATGAATCGCGCGGGCATGGTGCTGACATCCACCATCATCCGAAAATCCGGCTATTTCACGCTCGATCAAGCCGCACTCGAAACGCTGCGGCGAGCGCAGCCATTGACGACGATCCCGAATGGCAAACCGGATATCATGGAGCTCTCAATACCCGTCGAATTTTTCCTGTCGCGATGAGGTGAAAATGCGCCTGCGGCCGAGCGCCGATTCGGTGCAATGCTTGAAAGAATGAAAGCCCAAGTCCAGCCTCAGGTCGTGTGACCTGACGGGTAATCGTAGCTCATATGTTTGTTGCGTATATCGTAAAGACCAGGCGACGGCGCTTCCCCCTGAGGTGGAAACCGATGCCCAGCACATCGCGCGGCTCCTCGAAATGGAAATGGCGCGGAGCGGCAGGACCAAGCTGGCTCAGCATCAGGATCATGCCGTCACCGAGCGCCAGCGTCTCGACTTCCTGCGACGAACCCTGCGCCATCGCCGCCCATGACGGTGTGGACGTCATGAAGAATCTCTCAGCGATGCGCACCGCCATCGAGGGGACTTGTAGGCGCTGGCCCACCGCGCGGCTTGGACGGTAACGTCCTCAGTTGCCTTCTGTCGAACCTGCATAATGTCGTCCTCGCATGGCTTTTGTGTGGAACGGAGAGACAGAAGACTGATCTGCCTCCCCGCGTCCTGGCGCCAAGGGAGCGCCATCTTCGTCAGAATCCGGTCCGCAGCCCGAACACGAAGTTGCGGCCGCGCAGCGGTGACGCATCCTTGATGAACGAGGCATGGTTGTAGGCCAGTTCGTTCGTCAGATTGCTCGCCCGCACGTACAATTCAGCATGGGCTTTGGGCCCCAGTTCCAATTTGTAGGCCAGTGTCGCATTGAGCATGTCATAGTTCGGCGTTCGCATCTCGAATGCGGCGATCTTGCCCTGTTCGAAGACGTGATAATATTCGAGATCAGCGGACAGCGGCCCCCACCTGCCATCGGCGCGCGCGCCGAGCCTGCCGGCCGGTATGCGCGGCAGATTGCCGAGGCCTCGTTTCAGCTTGGCGCGAACATAATCGCCGAAGACCGACACGCCGAAATCGGGCGTGAATTGCTGCCGGACTTCGCCGTCGATCCCCGTAAACCTTGCATCGGCCGCCGTGTAGCGGATCAGGCGGAAGTCCTCGAACCGATCAAGGGTGTCGGCGAAGATGTAATTGTCGAAATCCTGATGATAGGCCCCGATGGTGAATGTCGTCGCTCCGCTCGTCTTGCGGAAGGTCAGGTCGACCGACTTCGCCGTCTCCTTGCCCAGCGTCGCGGTGCCCAATTGTAGGTATTGGTCGCCAGATGCACGCCACGGGCATAGAGTTCCTGCACATTGGGCGCGCGCTGTGACCGGGCGAAGGACAAGGCCAGCGAATAGTCGCCGCCGATGTCCCAGATCGCCGCCCCGGAGATCGAGAACGGCCGGTGGCTGACCTTGCGATTGAGCGTCGTCTCGACCGTCTGCCATTCGTGGCGCGCTGCGAGCTCGAACCGCACTGGTCCCGCCTGCAGGGTCTCCATCAGGAAGAGAGCCGTGTTGGTGGTCTCGCTTTCAGGCAGGAAGGCTTCCTCGCCCACCGCGCTGAACTCGCTGCTGGAATGCTGGACGCCGAATACGCCGCGCAAGGCCCCGATCGGCTTGTGGGTCAGCTCGAAGCGAATGTCGTGCGCCTTGTTCTTGAAGGTGGTCGCAACGGTATCTTCCTCGATCTCGTCATGCTCGTAATCGGTGAACGACATGCGGAAACGCACCTTATCGAAACCGGGCAGCGGGTCGCGATATTCGCTTCGGATGTCGAAGCGTTCGCTGCGCAACTTCACGAAGGGCACTTCGTCATGGTTATGGTCGTGATCATGGTCATGATCGTGATCGTGATCGTGATCGTGATCGTCTTCGCCGTGATCGTGGCCACCGCAATGCAGGCTGCTGCCGTGAGGATGGCAGGATTCATATTCGTGGCTGTGGCCCGGTAGTCCATATTCGCTGCGTTGGCGCGTATAGGCGACGCCGAGATAGCCGTCCGGGCCGACCCAGGAACCGCCGACGCTGAACGTGGACGTATCGTTGTAGGAGCCGTCGACATGCCGCCGACCAGTGAGCGTTCGGGGTTGGCCGTGCCAAGCCGCCCTTCCGCCATGCCCGAAATCCCGCCTTCGGGAATCGCCGTGGGAACCTTGTCGTCGAGCAGGTTGATCGCGCCGCCAATGGCGCTGCCGCCGTAGAGCAAGGTGGCGGGTCCGCGGAGCACCTCGATCCCGCGCAGCAGTAGGGGCTCGGTCGTTATGGCATGGTCAGGCGAGATCGCGGACGCATCCTGGATATTGGCCCCATCAGACAGCGACTGGACGCGCGGCGCGGTCTGCCCGCGAATGACCGGACGGCTCGCGCCGCCGCCGAAATTATCGAAGTTGATGCCGGGCTGCCCCGCCAGCGTATCGCCCAGCGTCGCTTGCCGGCGGTGAACGAGGTCGTCACCCGTCAGAGTAGCCACAGGAGTCGCGGTCTCGTCGGCCTTCTGCTCCAGGGGCGAAGCCGTCACCATGATATCGCGGTCTGCGGCGCTGCCGGCTTGCGCGGCTGCGAGCGCTGCCTGCGGCAGCAGCGCCGACACGGAGGCGGCGGACAACAGAACGACACGAATTTTCACGAACAATCCCCTTTTTACGCTTGAGTTTTCGACCCATTAAGAGACGATATAACATTACTCAAGTGGTGTTTTGATAGTTTTTATGCGTGCCAATAATGAGTCGTCAGCCAGCAGGCGCCAACTGCGGACAAATGTTATCGAGGGGGCTGCGGTCTCCGCGTCGCTCCTATGCCTCGTCCATTGCCTTGCGCTGCCATTCCTGCTGCTGCTGTTGCCGGGAATCATCGGCCTCTTCGCGCAATCGCCCGCCTTTCACTATTTCGCGCTGGCGCTGGTCCTTCCGACCGCCCTTGCGGCGTTCTCGCTCGGCTATCGACGGCATGGTGCGGTCCTGCCGGTCTTGATGGGACTGGCTGGCATAGGCTGTCTGGTGATCGCCCTCCTTCCGGGTGGGGCGAAAGCACCGAGCTTTGGTTCACGGTGGCAGGAAGCCTGTTTCTCGTGACCGGCCATAGCATGAACTGGCGGTTGCGATCCCATGGGTGCTGACCTGGTTCCGACGATGTAGGCGTGAAAGACCGGACGTCGCGTCGGCCAAAGCCGTCCCGGCCTATCGGGGTCCAAATGTTCTCGATGCGATGATGATGATCCACTTCTTACCGTCTTGGATCACGCTGGCCTTCGGCCACCAGTAGCGGTTGCGGTAGAGCAGTAGGGCAGCATCACCATGACCGGTCGCCTGCCGAAGCCCCTTGAGGGCATTGTGCTGGAACCTGTCTTTGGTCTTGGGCAGATCATGGCCCGTGAGCATCTTATGGGTTGTGTGCTCCAACGCATCACTAAAATGATAAAAAAGACCTTCTTGAGGTCGTCAGCGACGCCCCAGTAATCGGTGAGGTGGCTCCACCAAACACCCGACATCTTCTTGCATTCTTTAACGAGTGCAGAAGGGGTCGGCTGCTTGAGGCTGCACAAAGTGTCCTTCCCGTGCTGCATGGCCAGCCATCGGGTGATGCTGACAAGCTGCTGCTGTGATCCTGTGTACGGGGCTGCGCCGATCTCAGCGGGGATGTCGAGATCAGATAATAAGTCTGCGACCGTGATCGCCTCGGCGAAAGAGCAGCGAGGGACGGAACCGGACGGTGAACTGTCGGAAAAAGGCCCGCCATGGCCCTGCAAATGACGCCGCGTTCCGCCCTTGCCGCTGCTGTGTTGCCGTCCTAATACCCTTACTATCATGGCGGCGCGGTTGAGACGCCCGCGCCGCTCGATAGCAAGGGACATTGCATGAAACATCTATTGCTTGCCGGGCTGGCCGGCTTTGCCTTGTCGCAGGCCCCCGCCGCCGCGCGGCCCTTTACGCCGAGCGACATGGTTGGCCTCGACCGCATATCCGCGCCGGTGGTGTCGCCGGACGGCCAATGGCTGGCCTATCAGCTGCGCACCACCGATCTGGCGGGCAATCGGGGCCGTACGGACCTCTACCTGCTCGACATCGGCCGAAAGGGGCAGGCGCCGCGCATGATCGCTTCGACGCCGGACAGGAATGAAGCCTCGCCCGCTTTTTCGGCGGATGGCGCGTCGCTCTATTTCCTGTCGAACGCCAGCGGCGACGATCAGCTTTGGCGCGTCAGTCTGACGGGCGGGCAGGCGGAGCAGGTCAGCAAGGCCCCCGGCGGCATATCCGGCTATCTGCTGAGCCCCGATGGGCAGAAGGTCGCGCTCTGGGCCGACCGTCCGGTGGGCGCGAAGACGCTGGACGATGCCAAGCCTGCCAATCCGCCCGGCGCGGGCACGGGTCACGTCTATGAGCAGCTTTTCGTGCGCCATTGGGACACTTGGTCGGATGGCCAGCGTTCGCAGATCTTCGTCATGCCGCTGTCGGGCGGAAAGGCGGTGTCGGTCATGGGCACCCTCGTCGGCGACAGTCCGTCCAGGCCCTTTGGCGGGGCCGAGGAAATCGCGTGGAGCAAGGACGGCAAGACCCTGTTCTTCGCGCTGCGCGAGGCGGGACGGATCGAGCCGCTCTCCACCAATCTCGACATCTTCGCCGCGCCCGCCGACGGCAGCGCCGCGCCGGTCAACCTGACGGACGCCAATGACGCGACCGACACCATGCCCGCCGTGTCGCCGGACGGCCAGTGGCTCGCCTATGCCGCGATGAAGCGTCCGGGCTATGAAGCCGACCGGCTGGTGCTGATGCTCCGCAACATAGCGACCGGCGAGACGAAGGCGCTGACCGAAGAATGGGACCGCTCGGTGGCCTCGATCGCGTGGGAAGCGGATGGCAAGGGCCTGCTCGTCACCGCCGACGATGTGCTCGATCACCCCGTCTTCCGCGTGGATGCGGCGAGCGGCAAGGTCACGCGCCTGACGCAGGGCGGGCATGTGGCGAGCGTCAACCCGCTGCCCGATGGCGGCTTCGTCTATGCGCTCGACAGCATCCAGTCCCCCGCCGATTTCTGGAAGATGCCCGCGAAGGGCAAGCCGGTGCGCCTCACCAGCGTCAATGCCGACAAGCTGGCGGGCGTCGATGACGTGTCGGTCCAGCGGTTCAGCTTCAAGGGCGCGAACGGCGATACGGTATGGGGCCAGATCGTGAAACCCAAGGGCGCGGCGGGCAAGCTCCCCGTCGCCTTCCTCGTCCATGGCGGGCCGCAGGGCAGCTTCAACGATTCATGGTCCTATCGCTGGAATCCCAAGGCGTTCGCCGCCCATGGCTATGCCGCCGTCATCGTCGATTTCCATGGCTCGACGGGTTACGGACAGGCTTTCACCGACAGCATCAACAGGGATTGGGGCGGCAAGCCTCTGGAAGACCTGAAACTGGGCCTCGCCGCCGCGGCCGCGAAGGACGCCAATGTCGATGCGGCCAATGCCTGCGCGCTGGGCGCGAGCTATGGCGGCTATATGATGAACTGGATCGCGGGCCAATGGCCGGACGGGTTCAAATGCCTCGTCCAGCATGACGGGGTGTTCGACGCCCGCGCCATGGCCTATGAGACCGAAGAACTGTGGTTCGACGAATGGGAACATGGCGGCCCCTATTATGAAAAGCCGGAAGAGTTCGAGAAGTGGAACCCCGTCAACCATGTCGCGGCATGGAAGACGCCGATGCTGGTCGTGACCGGCGAAAAGGATTTCCGCATTCCCTATACGCAGGGGCTGGCCGCCTTCACCGCGCTCCAGCGGCGGAACATCCCGTCGAAGCTGCTGGTCTTCCCGGACGAGAATCACTGGGTGCTCAAACCCCGCAACTCGCTGCAATGGTATGACGAGGCGCTGGACTGGCTCGCCCGATGGACGCGCAAGTAAAAGCGCTGGAATGGTAAGGGAAGGCGCATTATGGCGCCTTTCCATGACCGAACTGCCCAAGACCTTCGACCCCGCCGCCATCGAGTCCCGCTGGTACGCCCATTGGGAAAGCAACGGCCTGTTCCGCCCGGAACGCCCCGGTGCCGAACCGTTCACCATCGTGAACCCGCCGCCCAATGTCACGGGCAGCCTGCATATCGGCCATGCGCTCGACAACACCTTGCAGGATATCGTGATCCGTTACGAGCGGCTGCGCGGCAAGGATGCCCTGTGGGTCGTGGGCACCGACCATGCCGGCATCGCGACGCAGATGGTGGTCGAGCGGCAACTGAACGCCGCCGGGCAGAAGCGCACCGACTTCACCCGCGAGGATTTCGTCGCGAAAGTGTGGGAGTGGAAGGCCGAGAGCGGCGGCGCGATCACGCGCCAGTTGCGGCGGCTGGGCTGTTCGATGGACTGGGCGAACGAACGCTTCACCATGGACGCAGGCTTTTCGCGGGCCGTCATCAAGACCTTCGTGGAACTGCACAAGCGCGGCCTGCTCTATCGCGACAAGCGGCTGGTGAACTGGGACCCGCATTTCCGCTCGGCCATCTCGGACCTTGAGGTCGAGACGAAGGAGACGAGCGGCGGCTTCTGGCGCTTCCGCTATCCGCTGGCCGATGGGGTCAAGCTGGCGGACGGATCGGACCATATCGTCGTCGCCACCACCCGCCCGGAAACCATGCTGGCCGACATGGCGGTCGCCGTGCATCCCGACGACGCGCGCTACAGGGATGTCATCGGCAAGGACATCCTTCAGCCGATCACCGGCCGCCGCTTCAAGGTGGTCGCGGACGAACATGCCGATCCGGAACTGGGGTCGGGCGCGGTCAAGATCACGCCGGGGCACGACTTCAACGATTTCGAGGTGGGCAAGCGCGCGGGCATGAAGGCCGCCGACATGCTCAACATGTTCGACGCCGACGCCCATGTGATCCAGACCGCCGACGGCCTGATCCCGGACCGCTTCCTCGGCCTGCACCGTTTCCGCAAGGACGGCGTGGATGGCGCGCGCGAGCTGGTCGTGGCGGAGATGAAGGCGCTGGGCCTGCTGGTCCCGCACGCCACCAAGAACAAGGAAGGCGAACCGCAGGAAGCCGATTTCGAGCCGCGCACCATCCAGACCCCTTATGGCGACCGCTCCGGCGTGGTGATCGAGCCCTGGCTGACCGACCAATGGTATGTCGATGCGGAAAAGCTCGCCGTCGCGCCGATGCAGGCGGTCCGCGACGGACGGATCGAGATCGTCCCTAGGACATGGGAAAAGACCTTCTTCAACTGGATGGAGAATATCCAGCCCTGGTGCGTCTCCCGCCAGCTCTGGTGGGGGCACCGGATTCCGGCATGGTATGACGAGGACGGCCATCCCTATGTCGCGGAGACGGAGGAAGAGGCGCAGGCACTCGCCGGGAACAGGAAGCTGACCCGCGATCCCGATGTGCTCGACACATGGTTTTCCTCCGCGCTCTGGCCCTTCGGCACGCTGGGCTGGCCGGAGGAGACGGAGACGCTGCGGCGCCATTATCCCAACGACCTGCTGATCTCCGGCTTCGACATCCTGTTCTTCTGGGATGCGCGCATGGCGATGCAGGGGCTGGAGTTCATGGGCGACGTGCCGTGGCGCAAGCTCTACCTCCACGGCCTTGTCCGTGCTGCGGACGGGCAGAAAATGTCCAAGTCCAAGGGCAATGTCGTCGATCCGCTCGGCCTGATCGACCAGTTCGGCGCGGACGCGCTGCGCTTCTTCATGGCGGCGATGGAAAGCCAGGGCCGTGACGTGAAGATGGATGAAAAGCGCGTCGAGGGTTATCGCAATTTCGCGACGAAGCTGTGGAACGCGGCCCGATTCCTGCAAGCCAATGGCGTCACTGCCTCGGCCAGCCATGAAGCGCCGTCCGCTGAGGCCCCGGTCAACCGCTGGATCGTCGCGGAGACGGTTTCGACCGTGCAGGCCATCGACATGGCGATGCAGGAACTGCGCTTCGACGCCGCCGCCAATGCCATCTACCATTTCATCTGGGACCAGTTTTGCGACTGGTATATCGAACTCAGCAAGGGCCAGATGGACGAGGAAACCCGCGCCGTCGCAGGCTGGGCGTTCGACCAGATCCTCGTCATGCTTCACCCCTTCATGCCCTTCATAACCGAAGAGTTATGGCACGCCATGGGCGACCGGCAGAGCGACCTCATCGTCGCCCAATGGCCGCAGGCGCTCTACGCGGTGGACAGCGATGCGCAGGCGGAGATCGACTGGCTGATCCGTCTGGTGAGCGCGATCCGCGCCGCGCGGACGGAACTCAACGTCCCGCCCGGCGCGAAGATGCGCGCGGTCGTGCGCGACGCGTCGGAGGAAACGCGGCGGAGGCTCGACCGGCAGGGCGCGGCTCTGGCGCGGCTCGCGCGGGTGGAAAGCCTGTCCTTCGGCGAGCAGCAGGAAGGCGGCGCGGCGCAGATCGTCGTGGACGAGGCGACCTTCATCCTGCCGCTGGAAGGCGTGATCGACATCGCGGCGGAAAAAGCGCGGCTCGCCAAGGCGCTGGCCGCGACCGAGAAGGAACGGGACTCCCTCGCCGGGCGGCTGAACAACGCCAGCTTCGTCGAAAAGGCCAAGCCCGAAGCCGTGGCGAAAGCGCGCGAGGACCATGCCGAAAAGGCCGATGAAGCAGAACGACTGAAGGCGGCGCTGGAACGATTGGGGTAGGGCCTCAAGGAACCGCCCCCCGCCGTCTGCCGTTTTTGTCGCGCCTGTCGAATTTCGTCCTTCCCTTTCAAGCGGAAGGCCGCGATCCTCGGCAGGAAGGCTCGCAAGGGGAGGGGGAGGCATGGCGGCAGGAACGACGACCGGCGCAAGGAACCTGACACAGGGTCCGATCGCATCGACCCTGCTGCTGTTCGCCATCCCAACGCTCGCCTCCAATGTCCTCCAGTCGCTGAACGGATCGATCAACGCGATCTGGGTCGGCCGCTTCCTCGGCGCGCAGGCGCTGGCGGCGACGGCCAACGCGAACATCATCATGTTCCTGATGTTCTCCGTGGTGTTCGGCTTTGGCATGGCCTCCACGGTGATGGTCGCGCAGGCGATGGGCGCGTCCAATGTGGACGCGGCGCGGCGGGCCTTCGGATCGGCGGTCGGCTTCTGTTTCCTGCTGGCGATGGCGGTGGGCATCGGCGGATGGATCGGCAGCCCCGCTTTGCTGCACCTGTTGGGGACGCCGCCCGAAGCCTTCGGCCTTGCGCTCGTCTATCTGCGCGTCATTTTCGTGGCGATGCCCGCGACCCTGCTCAGCGTCATGATGATGATGGGGCTGCGCGGCACGGGCGACGCCCGCACGCCGCTGATCTTCATGTTCGTCAGCGTCGGCATCGATCTGGTGCTGAACCCGGTGCTGATCCTGGGGTTGGGGCCTTTCCCGGCGCTGGGCATCGCCGGATCGGCGGCGGCCACGGCGATCGCGGGCTTCGTCAGCCTGATCGGCCTTGTCTGCTACACCTATGCGAAGGAGCTGCCGCTTCGCCTGCGCGGGGGAGAGATCGCCTATCTGCGCCCGGCCTGGCAGGAAGTCCGCGTGATGCTGGGCAAGGGCCTTCCCATGGGGTTGCAGATGATCGTCATGTCCGCGTCGGGGCTGGTGATGATCGGCCTCGTCAACCGCGAAGGCTTTATCGTCACGGCCGCCTATGGCGCGGCGCAGCAGATATGGACCTATCTCCAGATGCCCGCCATGGCGATGGGCGCGGCGGTGAGCGCGATGGCGGCGCAGAATATCGGCGCGGACCGCTGGGACCGGATCAGCCGCATCACCGGCTATGGCATGCTTTACCTGCTGGCGATCACCGGCGCGATGATCGTCATCATCCTGCTCTTTCACGAGCCGTTGCTGGCGCTGTTCCTGGGCCATAACGAAGCCGCGAGCGCCGCCGCGTGGGAGATGCAGCTCCGCGCCAGCTGGAGCTTCATGCTGTTCGGGCTTGCCATGATCCTGTTCGGTGTGATGCGCGCGAACGGCGTGGTGGTCCGCCCGCTGCTGATCCTGATCTTCACCCTGTTCGGGGTCCGGCTGGGCTTCTATTACTGGGCCTATCCGCATATCGGGGCCCATGCGCTCTGGTACAGCTTTTCGGTCGGATCGGCCGCTTCGATGGTGCTGGCGGCCGCCCTTTACCTGCACGGAGGCTGGCGCAAGGCAAAGCTGATCGTGCCGCTGCACGAGGAGGAATGCCGCGAATCGGTCCATGCGGAAAGCGAACCGGCCGGACGCATCGCGCCGGTCGGGTGATCCCGCCTAGCGCCCCTGGGAACGCCAGCGCGTGATGGTGCGGTCCAGAATATCCGCCTCGCCGCCGGTCTGGCGCCATAGCTCGGTGAAGCTCGGATCGCCCGAAGCGGGACGGCGCTCTTCCTCCAGCGTGTCGAGCGCCACGCGGATCGGCACGGCCACGCCTTCGCCGCAGATGATCGCCTCCCGATTGCGTAGCGCCGGGATCGAATCGAGAAAGCCGCGCGCGCCTTCGGGCATGGCGGCCTTCACGAACGCCTGGTCGCGGTCGTTGTTGAGGCGCATGGAGATGATCGTGCCGCATTGCGACAGCACGCCTTCCGCCAGATCGGACGGACGCTGGGTGATGAGGCCCAGCGACACGCCATATTTGCGGCCTTCCTTGGCGATCCGTTCCAGGATGCGGCGCACGGCCTGGCCCGATCCGCTCGTGGTGCTGGGGATGTAGCGGTGCGCCTCCTCGCAGACGAGGAGGATGGGGCGCTGCGGCTCGTCCCGCGCCCAGAGCGCATAGTCGAACACCAGCCGCGACAGCACCGACACGACGACCGACGTGATGTCGGACGGCATGGCCGACACGTCGATGATGGAGATCGGCTTGCCCCCGGAAGGCAGGCGGAAGATCTTCGCGAGGAAATCCTGCATGGTGTCGGCCACCAGCATGCCGGAGAACATGAAGGTATAGCGCGGGTCGGACCGGATTTCGTCGATCTTGGTCTTGAGCCGCATATAGGGTAGCGCACCCGTGCCCTTTTCCAGCTTTCCCATCTCGTTCTGGAGGATGTTGGTGAGGTCGGACAGCAGGTAGGGAATGGGCGAATCGACCGTCAGCCGACCGATGCTTTCGGCCAGCCGGTTCTTGGACCGCGCGGCGAGCAGGCATTTGGCGAGGATGTCGCTGTCGACGGTGCGCTCCGCCCCTTGCGAGGTCACGAACACCTCGCAATGCTCCTCGAAATTCATCAGCCAATAGGGCAGCGCCAGATTGTTGACGTCGAACACCGCGCCGTTGCTGGCGAAGGCCGCGCCATATTCGCCATGGGGGTCGATCATCACGATATGCCCCTGCGGCGACAGGTCGCAGATGCGGTGCAGGATCAGCGCGGCGCTGGTCGACTTGCCGGTGCCGGTCGATCCCAGCAGCGCGAAATGCTTGCCCAGCATCGCATCGACATAGAGCGCCGCGCGCGTGTCGACGGTCGGATAGATGGTGCCGATCTGCACATGGGGCTGGTCCTCCGCCGCGTAGATCTGCCGCATGTCCTCGCTGGAAACCGGATGGATTTCCGCGCCGGGCCGGGGATAGCGGGTGACGCCGCGGCGGAAATTGCAGATGGCGCGGCTGGCTGCATCCTCTTCGCCCTCACCCAGGAAATCGATGTCGGCGACGATGGTGTCGTTATTCTCGCGATCCAGCGCCATGGCGCGGATGTTGGCGATCAGCCAGCATGGGCCGACGCGCATCTTCACCTGGCTGCCGACCTGCCCGGCGGTTGCGATGCAGGGATCGCCATGTTCGGAAAGCTGTTCCAGCCGCACCGCGTCGAGGATGATCCGGGAACTGGATCCCGATGCTTCGAACACGATGCCGACCGGGCCGACCAGCGACAGGGGAACGGGTGCGGCGGCCGGTTTGAAATGGGCTGCCTCCGGCATGTAGCTCATAGACTTTACCTGTCCCCCCAAAGCACCGGTTCATCTTCCGGCAAACAGGAGGACGCTAGCGCTCATTGGTAAAAATTGGCTTATGCGCGGTCGAATCGGGCGAAAATATGGGCATGATCGCGGGAAAAAGATTAAGCGGCGCTTGCCGCGAGTCCGTTTTGGACCGGATTGGAGGAACATGAGGGGCGTCAGTACATTGTACATGGGTAACGATCCGGAGTCCGCGTGCAGAGCAGATTGACGATGAATCCCGCGCGCCAATCGGATGCCATTTCCATTGCCCGGGTCCTGTGCATATTGGGCGTGGTCTATGTCCATGCCTGGACGGGCCTGAGCGGCGGCGACCTGGCCCAGTTGCGCGGCACCTGGCAGGAAAGCCTGCGCTGGGTCCTAATGGATATTTTCGGGCACAGCGCCGTCCCCCTGCTGGGCCTGATCTCCGGCTGGCTGGTGGGCGGATCGTCCCGGACGTTGGATTGGAGCGACCATGTCGGGCGCAAGGCGCAGACCATCTTGCTGCCCATGCTGACATGGAATGCGCTGGCCATCCTGCTGGTGTCCGGCGCGGCCTTCCTGTTCCACATGCTCGCGCCCGTGCCCCGATCGGCGGAATGGGTGATGCAGGAACTCTTCATCGTCAGCCGCAATCCCGACATCAATGTGCAGATGCCTTTCCTGCGCGACCTGTTCCTGTGCATGCTGGCCGCGCCGCTGCTGGTGCGCCTGCCGGGCTGGATGCTGGCGACGGTCGCGGGCGCGGCGCTCGCCTGCCAGGTCGCCGGTCTCGGACCGCCGGTGCTGATGCGCCCGTCCATCCTGTTTTTTTTCGTGATCGGCATATTGGCCCGGCGCGGGACTCTGGCTGACCGGACGGCGGCGCTGCCCTTCTGGGCGGCGGCCATGCCCTTCCTTCTGCTCATGTCGTTTCAGCTTTCCCTGATCCTGCCGCCGGGGCCCGATCCGTCCGGCGTGCCGGGCGCGGCGCTGGACATGGCGGTGCGGATCGCGGCGGCGCTGTTTTTCTGGCGGCTGTCATGGGCGCTGGCCGGCAGCCGCGCGCGCGGCCTGCTGCTCAGGATCGAGCCCTATGCCTTCCTGCTGTTCTGCGTGCACCTGATCCTGATCTGGCTGGGCGGACCGCTGCTGGGCATGGTGTTCGGCAAGCTGGGCTCGCCTTTCTATCCCTTCTACCTGATCGCGCAGCCTTTCCTCGTGCTCGCCGCCGTCGTCCTGCTGGGCACGTTGCTCAGCCGCATGGCGCCGGGCGTGGCGGCGTTCCTCAGCGGGGGCCGTTTGCGCGAAGCGTAGGCGGTCAGGCGGCTTTGCGTGCGTCGATCGCCTGATGGGCCGCCATGGCGATGGCGAAGCTGCGCCGCCGCGCCTGTGCGTCGTAGATCTGCCCGCCGACGATGATCTCATCGGCGTTCGTCCGGTCGATGAAGGCGGCCAGGTCGCGCTCCACATCGGCCTGCGTGCCGATGCTGGAGGCGCTCATCACCTCGTCCAGCATCATGCGTGCCTGAACGGGCAGCGTTTCAGGATAATGGGGCAGGGGCGGCGGCAGCTTGCCGGGCTGGCCACCGGTGCGCAGGCGGATAAAAGTCTGCTGCATGGAGGTGGCGATCAACTGCGCCTCGTCCATGCTGTCGGCTGCAAAGACGTTGAAGCCCGCCATCACATAGGGCGTGCCCAACTGCACCGATGGACGGAAATCGCGGCGATAAAGAGCGATGGCCTCGTCCAGCGCCGCCGGTGCGAAGTGGGATGCGAAGGCATAGGGCAGGCCCAGCGCGGCGGCGAGCTGCGCCCCGAACAGGCTGGACCCCAGAATCCAGAGCGGCACCTGCGCGCCCGCGCCGGGCGTCGCCTGGATGCCAAGGCGCGGGTCGTCCGCGAAAAAGGCCTGCAGCTCCATCACGTCGCGGGGAAACTGGTCCGGCCCGCCCGACAGGTTCCGCCGTATCGCCTGCGCGACGCGCTGGTCCGATCCCGGCGCGCGGCCCAGCCCCAGGTCGACGCGCCCCGGAAAGAGCGCGGCCAGCGTCCCGAACTGCTCCGCGATCAGCAGCGGCGCATGATTGGGCAGCATGATGCCGCCCGCGCCGATGCGGATGGAGGATGTCGCATGGCCGACATGCGCCAGCACCACCGCCGTCGCCGCCGACGCGATCCCCGCCATGCCATGATGCTCGGCCACCCAATAGCGGTGATAGCCCAGCTTTTCGGCATGGGCGGCCAGCGTGGCGGCGTGGGACAGGGCGGTCGCGACATCGCTGCCTTCAGCGACGGGAACCAGGTCGAGCATCGAGAGACGGGTCATGGCCCGCATATGGGGGCAGGGCCAGTTTTGTTTCAATACCAAATCGTCGGCGGTCAGCCCGCCCGCCCGAACCCGATGGCCGCGCCCGGCGCGCGCCGACCGAAACCAGCCGCCTTGCGTGGGGCCGGCGGATTGACTTCCCGGTCGAGCAGCGTCAGCGTCTCGGCAAAGCAGGGGCGCAGCGAGACCACGATCTCGATCAGTTCGTCCGGCCCTTCATGCGATTCGACGCAGCGCCGCGCGACCATCTCGATCTCTTCCGCCATGGCGCTCAACCGATGGGCGCCGAACTGGGCCGCTTCCCCTTTCAGCTTGTGGGCGGGACTGACCAGCGCCGCGGCGTTCCGGCTGCGGAAGGCCTGTTCGATCAGGCCGATCGCCTTGTCGCCATCCTCCCGGAAATAGCCCAGAATCCGCGCGAAGGCCGCGGCCAGTTCGGCCCGTGCGCGCGCGAACTCCTGCCAGTTCACCAAGTCGGCATCGTCGTGGGACACCCCGATCACTCCTTGCTCAAGCGGAATGACCATAGAGGTTGCGTGTAAACAGCCTGTTAAAGCGGGGGGCGGGACATGGGGAGCACTGGGCAGGCTTTCGGCCCCTTAACCCGCCCGATCCTGGCGCAGCGAGAAGCGGTTGCCGTCCATCGCCTCGAACGCCCATCCCTGCTGCCGGGCCAGCGCCTCCAGTTCCCCCGGCGCGACGGGATCGTCGGCTTCGACGATGATCGCCCCGGCGCTTCGCATCGCACGGGCGGCGCGCAGCGCGGGCCAGGGGCATTTCATCCCCCGCGCATTCACCAGGACCGCGCTATTTGCTGGCATAGGGATTCTTGGCGCTCCGCAGCGTCAGCCGCACCGGCACCGCGCCGAAACCCAGTTCCTTCCGGATGCCGTTCACCAGATAGCGGCGATAGCTTTCGGGCAGGTCGTCCAGCCGCGTGCCGAACAGCACGAAGGTCGGCGGCCGGGTCTTGTTCTGGGTGATGTAGCGCAGCTTGATCCGCTTGCCGCCCGGCGCGGGGGGCGGGTTGGCCTCCAGCGCGCGCTCGAACCAGCGGTTGAGTATGCCCGTCGATACGCGCTGCGACCAGGCCGTGCGCGTGTCGAAGGCGACGCGGATCAGATCGTCCAGTCCCTTGCCCGTCGCGGCGGAGACGGTCATGATCGGCACGCCGCGCACCTGCGCGAGGCCATCGGACAACGCCTGCTTGATGCCCTGATAGAGCGCCGAGCCATTGTCCACCGTGTCCCATTTGTTGAGCGCGATGACGAGCGCGCGCCCTTCCTCCAGCACCTTGTCGGCGATGCGCAGGTCCTGCGCCTCCAGCCCCCGCGTGGCGTCGAGCAGCAGCACCACGACCTCGGCGAAATTGACGGCGTTGAGGCCGTCGGACACGGCCAGCTTTTCCAGCTTGTCCTGCACCTTGGCGCGCTTGCGCATCCCGGCGGTGTCGATCAGGCGGACGGGACGGTCCTGCCCGTCCGGGCTGGTCCATGTCCAGTCCACCGCGATGCTGTCGCGCGTGATGCCCGCTTCCGGCCCGGTCAGCAGCCGGTTCTGGCCCAGCAGCCGGTTGATGAGCGTCGATTTGCCCGCATTGGGACGGCCCACGATGGCGAGCTTGAGCGGCGCGGCTTCCAGATCGGCCTCGTCCGGTTCGCCTTCCTCTTCCTCCTCCTCGCGGTCGATATGGGGGAGGAGCGCTTGGAACAGGTCGGCCAGGCCCTGCCCATGTTCGGCGGAAAAGGGGATGGGGTCGCCCAGGCCCAGGCTGAAGGCTTCCATCACCCCCGGCTCGGCGGCCTTGCCCTCCGCCTTGTTGGCGACCAGCACCACCGGCGCGTCGCCTTCGCGCAGCCAGCGCCCGATTTCCTCGTCCAGCGGGGTGATGCCCGCGCGCGCGTCGATCAGGAACAGCGCGACATCGGCGCTTTCCACCGCCGCCTGCGTCTGCATCCGCATCCGGCCGGGCAGGGTCTGCGGGTCTTCATCCTCATAACCGGCGGTGTCGATGATGGTGAAGTCGACGCCCAGCAGGTTCGCCTGCCCCTCGCGCCGGTCGCGCGTGACGCCGGGCTGGTCGTCGACCAGTGCCAGCTTCTTGCCCACCAGCCGGTTGAAAAGGGTGGACTTGCCCACATTGGGCCGCCCGACAATGGCAACAGTGGGCAGCATGATGAGAGCCCGTTTCCTTTCTTCGGTTGCCTGTTAGCACATCAGGCGTCAAAACATGAATGCTCCCGCGAAGACGGGCCCCGGTCCCACTATCCGAACCGGGCGCGCCCCTTCGCGGGAGCAGGCTGATCTTCCATCGTTCCCGCCGTCAGCGAAGCGCCGTCAGCTTGCCGTCATCGGCAAGGATATAGAGCGTGTTGTTGGCCACCACGGGCGATAGCGACATGCGCTTGCCCATTTCGACATCGGCCTGTACCGCGCCGGTCGCCGGATCGGCATAGACCAGGTCGCCACGGGTCGATACCAGGATCAGGCGGTTGCCCGCCAGCACCGGGCCGGTCCAGCGGATCGCCTTGTCCTTCTTCTTTTCCTTCTGCCAGCGGCGAAGCTGGCTGATCCAGCGGATCTTGCCGGTGGCGCGCGCGACGCAGAGCAGCTTGGCGTCGCTGGTGACGACGAACACCCATTCGCCCACGACCCAGGGCGTCGAAATGCCGCCGATATTGATCTCCCAGAGGCGCTGGCCGGTGACGAGTTCATAGGAGGCCATGCGCCCCGCCTGCCCGATGGCGAACACCCGGCCCCGGTCGATCACCGGATCGGCATCGATGTCGGTGAGCGAGGCGACGGCCGTCGAGATGCTGGTGCGCGACAGGGCGTCGCCCCACAGCGAACGGCCATTCTCATACCGATAGGCGGTGAGTTCGCCCGAGCTGTAGCCCGCGATCACCGTGCCCTGCGCGGCGGCGGGGGCCGCGACGCCGAACACGCCGGTCACCTGCAACGTGCCGCTGTCGGTCCACTGCACTTCGCCGTCCGACTGGTTGAGTGCGAAGACCTGATTGTCCTGCCCCATCACATAGGCATGGCCGTTCGCCAGCGTCGGCGCGCCGCGCAGCGGGCCGCCGGGGCGCTTCTTCCACAGGATCGATCCGTTATTGGCGTCGAGCGCCGCGACATCGCCGACGCCCGTGCTGGCGAAGACGCGGTTGTCCACCACGCTGACGCCGCCGCCGAACAGGGCGCGCGCGTTGCCCTTGCTTTCGGAGGGCAGGGACGTCTGCCACAGTTTCGCGCCGCTATTGGCGTCATAGGCGATGACATGCGCGCCCGCGTCGATGACATAGAGCTTGCCGCCCACGATCACCGGCGCGGCGGCAAGGCGCGCCTTGGGCGTGCTGCCTTCGATGGAGGCGGACCAGATCTGCCGGGGCGAAGCGCCCAGCGCCAGATGGCCCATGGTCTTGGACGGCCCGCCGCCCGGCTGCGACCACTGGTCGTTGGCATAGGGTTCGGGCAGGGCGACCGGCACGTCCGCCAGCGCCGGATCGACCTCCACGCCCTGTTCGGCGGTCAGGATCGACGTGCGCTTGCCCACGACCGGCGTCTTGGGTCCACCCTTCTTGCCGCCGACGATGCCGCAACTCGCGACCATCGCCATCATCGCGGCGACCGTCAGCGCGCGGCCCACGGCTGAAAATTTGCTCATGTCCTGCATCCCCATGTGCTCGCTTATCCTTCGGTGCCTTCGGCCGGCGTTTCGACCGCGTCGACCCCCAATAGCCCGGCCATCTGTCGCGCGCGTGAACGGATGGACTGCGGCACGTTCCGGTCCTTCGCCATGGCGGCGAACAGCGGCCCGGCCAGATCGCGCTTGTCCATCTTCATATAGGCGATGGCGACCATTTCCCCGGCGCTGCCGAACCATGGCGCGCCTTCGACCGCCAGCGGCTTCAGCCGGTCGACGACCTGCTGGGGCTTGAGGCTTTCAAATTCCAGCGTGGTCTGCCGGATCAGCGCCAGGTCGCGATAGGGCTGGTCGAGCGACTGGTCCTGCGCCATCGCCTGATAAAGCGCGATGGCGGCCTTGGAATCGCCTTTGCGGGCGGCCGTGCCTGCCTTGATGAGTTGCGCGGAGGCGCGATAGCCCGGCTGGCTCGCCTGCGCCAGCGCGTCCAGTTCCTTGGCGTCCGGCGCGCCGCCGCCCATGGCGGTGCTCAGCACGCCGTCCATCTTTTCGGACACGGCTTCGGATTGGGTCTTGCTGTGATGCTGCCAGTAGAGCCAACCCCCGAAGGCGGCGAGGCCCACGACCACCGCCACCACGATCCAGCGCCCGAACCGCTGCCAGAAGGTCAAGAGCTGGTCCTGACGGACGGCCTCGTCCACCTCGCGCATGAAGGCTTCGCTATTTTGCGGCGTCAGGGCCACGCTCGTCTCCGGGAAATGAAAGAGTAAGAATGCCGAAAGCCGCGATCATTAGCGGCGCGGCGGCAAGTCGCAAATCACTTTTTGGGCCGATAGACCTGATCTTCGGTCGGAAAGTCGCGGGATCGCACGTCGGCGGCATAATTCTTCACCGCGCACTCGATCGTTTCGGCGAGATTTTCATAGCGTTTCACGAAGCGCGGCACCCGGTCGAACATGCCCAGCATGTCGTCGATCACCAGCACCTGCCCGTCGCATTGCGCCGAAGCGCCGATGCCGATGACGGGGATGTCGATGCTGTGGGTGACGGCGTTGGCCAGTTCCTCCATCACCCCTTCCAGCACCGCGGCGAAGGCGCCCGCGTCCGCGATGGCGCGCGCGTCGGCCATGATCCTGGCATGTTCCTGCTGGCTCTTGCCGCGCGCGCCATAGCCGCCCAGCGCGTTCACCGCCTGCGGGGTGAGGCCGATATGCGCCATGACGGGAATGCCCCGCTGGCTGAGGAATGCGATGGTCTCGGCCATGGCCTGCCCGCCTTCCAGCTTGACGGCGGCGGCGCCCGTTTCGGCGAGGATGCGGCTGGCGGCGGCGAAGGCCTGCTGCGGCGAGGCTTCATAGGCGCCGAAAGGCATGTCGACCACGACGACGCTGTGATAGCTGCCCCGCACCACCGCCGCGCCATGGGCGATCATCATGTCGAGCGTGACGGGCAGGGTGGATGGCAGGCCGTAGATCACCTGCCCCAGCGAATCGCCCACCAGCAGCATGTCGCAATGCGGGTCGAGGATCTGGGCCATCCGCGCGGTATAAGCGGTCAGCATGACCAGCGGCTCTTCGGTCTTCCCCTCGAACTTGCGCCGCTGGATGGCGGGCACGGTCAGGCGCTTCATCGGCGCGGGTGTGGGGTTGGCGCGGCTGGTCGATGTGTCGAGCGTGAAGGTCGTGGACATGCGGAGCGCTCTACCCTAGCCGCTCCCCCCACGCAAATGCCGGAAAAGCGGAAGCGGCATCGCGATGCCGCTTCCCAGGGGGGGGAGGGGGTCAGAAGGAGAATTTGATCGTGCCGCCCCAGGTCCTCGGGTCGCCGGGCTGTCCGGCGATGAGGCCGGTGTTGCCGGGCGCGACCTGAAGATTTTCGATATAGTTCACGTCGAAAGCGTTGCGCACCCAGCCGAAGATGTCGAACCCCTCGCCCCGGAAACCGGCGCGGAAGTTGGTCAGCGCATAGCCCTTCACATCGGTGTAGATCGAAGGCGAGGCGTTCGAATTCCAGTGCGAACGGTAATTGCCGTCGACGCCCAGATAGACCTGCCCTTCCTTCGCCAGCAGCGTGACCGGGACGTTATATTCCGCGCCGTAGGAGAAAGCCCATTTCGACACGCCGGGCAGGTCCTGTCCCGAAATGTCGCAGGCCCGCGGACTGAGCGATGCGCCGGGATGGGACGGCGTGTTGCCCGCCTGACCGGGAGCATCCGGAGTCTGATTGCCCGTCACGAAAGTACCGCCAGACAGTTCGGGCGGGCAGGGGGCGTTGGTGAACTTCTTGTACTTGGCGTCGGTATAGGCGCCATTGGCGTATGCGGTGAAGCGGTCGCTCGCCACGACCTTGAAATCCGCCTCGATTCCCTGCGACCGCACCTTGTCCGCGTTGGCGAGATATCCGCGCACGGTGCCGAACTGGCCGCCGTTCACCGTCGCCTGGAAATTCTTGATCTCCGTGCGGAAGGCGGTGAGGTTGAAGGTCGCCCGGCGGTCCCAGAACTGGGTCTTGAGGCCTACTTCGAAATGGTTGACCGATTCCGGCTTCACCGTGCCCGCGTCGTAATTCACCGTATTGTCGGCATTGAGCGGCAGGCCATTCTGGTTGATGCCCAGCGTCTTGAAGCTCTTGGCATAGGTCGCATAGGCGAGGACATCCCGCGCGATCTTGTAATTGATGTTGAAGTCGTAGGTGAAGTTCCACGCGCTGTCGGACGGCGCGCTGACCTGCGGCTGGTAGACGCCGCATTGCGCCGCCAGGTCCGTGCCTGCGGTCGGCGTCGGGGTGCAACTGATGACCTGACCCGCGCCGTTGGTCACGACGCGCTGATAGAAGCCCGATTTCTTGTCATAGTTGAGCCGCGCGCCCGGCTGGAGGGTGAGGGCGTCCGTCACCTTCCAGCTCAACTGGCCGAACAGCGCGGCGCTGGTGCTCTTGAGCCATTGGGTGTTGGTGGCGGTCAAGCCTTGCAGAATGGCGGGGTTCGTGGCCTGCGTGCCGGAAAGGCTCCACCGGCTGGCATCCGCGCCCTGCTGCTCGGTGCCCTGCGTGTCGATCCGCTGCTTGAAGCCGAACAGGCCGACCACGAAGTCGATCTTCTGGCTTTCGTAATTATAGCGGAATTCCTGGCTATACTGGTCCTGCTGTGACGGATTCTGCGATTTCGACACGACCGACAAACCGGTGAAATCGCGGTCGTTCTCCGGCTTCCAGTCCCAGAAGCGCCAGGCGGTGACGGATGTCAGCGTGCCGGGGCCGACATTCCAGACCGCCTTGGCCGACACGCCGCCGATCTTGTTGCCCGCGCTGAGGCTGCTGTCGAGGTCGGTCAGGCGATCATAGGGATTGCGGCTGGGCGTCGCATAATTGCGTCCGGGATTGGCGGCGTTGATGGCTTTGACCAGTTCGTCATATTGACGCGTGATCGGACGCTGCGTCGTGCCCACGCGTACGAACACGGTGCCGCAGCATTCCGGGTTCTGCCTGCTGAAATCGCCCGACAGGGTCAGGCTGAAATCGTCATTGGGTTTGAACAGCAATTGCCCGCGAATGCCCAGATTGTCCTGCTCGTTGATCCATCGGTCGGTCGTGGTGTTGAACAGAGTGCCACGGCGGCTGGTCGCGGCGACCGCGATGCGGGCGGCGATCGTGTCCGACAGGGGGCCGGAGATGGCGGCCTTCGCCTGCTTGTAGTTGAGGTTGCCGACCGTCAGTTCGGCGCGCCCCTCGAAATCGAAGGTCGGCTGGTTGGTCGTGATGTTGATCGCGCCTGCCGTGGTGTTCTTGCCGTAAAGCGTGCCCTGCGGCCCGCGCAGCACCTCGACCTGAGAGACATCGAGGAAGTCGAAGGTCGCGGCGGCGACGCGCGAATTATAGACATCGTCGACATAGATGCCGACACCCTGCTCAAAACCGTCGCTGGTGAGGCCGAATGGCACGCCAAGGCCGCGGATATTGACCGAGGTGTTGCGCGGATTGGTGGTGTAGACCTGCAATGTCGGCGCAAGCTGCTGGAGCTTCACGACGTTGAAATTGCCGGTCGCCTCGATGCTGTCGCCCTTGATAACCGAGATCGCCAGCGTCACTTCCTGCGCCGTTTCCTGACGGCGGCGGGCGGTGACGACGATCACGTCGCCGCGCGGGCTGGATGCCTGTTCGGCGCTGTCCGCCGCGGACGGCGCTTCCTCCGCAAAGGCATGGGACGTGATGAGTGAGGCGCCCGCCACGCTGGCGAGCAACAGGAAACGCGCAATCATATTCTTCCCCTTCCGGCTGTCCGGTGAATGTTGATCGCGGCCTTTCCGGTGGTCCGGTCAAAACCGATATACTGGGGTAATCTCCTTGGTGCGGCTTACCCCCCAAAGCCGCTCGCCAGCCTTACAGGCGGCGCAAATCGCACATGCCCCCTTCTGTCCCTCAGGCCTGGAGGCGCGTCTTTTCCGTCACGTCGATCTGCACCACGCGCCCGTCATGCACGGTCAGCGTGATGGAGCCGAAGCGCAGCGCTTCCAGAACGCCGCGCACCTTGTCGATGCTGAGCGTGATGTCGGGGCGCGTTGCCGTCGCATGGGCGTGGCGGATGTCTGTCATGACCTTTCCATTCATAGGCTTCTGCCTCGCTATATCTCAACTATTATGATAGACAAAAAAGCAAATATAGGGGGCGCGCAAGTTTGTCTTGCAGCGCCCCGGTTTAACGCGATGCGCAGAGGCCGACGCGGTGGGCGTCCTGATGCACCGGGTGGATGGAAGGGCGGATCTGCCGCATGGCGCTGGCCTGATCGCGCGCGTGGTCGATCAATCCTTCCAGCAGAGTCTGGCCATAGGCCCAGTCGCCCAGCCCGGACTCGGCGTTGATATGGCCGCTATGGCCCGCATCCATGAACGCGCTTCCCCAATTCTTCGCGATGCTGTGGGCGCGTTCGTAGAAGATATAGGGGTCGTCCCGGCTCGCCACGAGGATGGAGGGGAAAGGCAATGGCGCGCGCGGCGTCGGGCCGAAGCCACCGATGGTCTGGGGCGTTTCCATCCGGTCGCAATCGGGCGGCGCCACCAGCAGCGCACCCGCCACCGGCCAGCCATAGGCCTGGCTCTGGAGCGCGCCCCACCATGCCACCGCCAGGCAGCCCAGGCTGTGCGCCGCCAGCACCACCGGCCCTTCCGCCTCGCGGATCGCCGCGTCGAGTCGCGTGACCCAGGCGTTGCGATTCGGGCTGGCCCAGCGTCCCAGATCGACTCGGCGGCAATCGCCCCGGCTGGTTTCCCACAATGTCTGCCAATGGCCCGGTCCGCTGTTGTTCAGTCCCGGAATCGTGAGGACGACGGGTTGCCTGTCGTCACGGGCATCTCCGAAATATTCCATGATGAGCGGCCTTCCTCTTCATGCTCAGGGTCGCTCCATAATAATACTATTTATTTAGTAGACAATTGGAAAGCGGCAGGCTGTGGCTGGCGTCGGCTGGCTGTATCGAAGAGGGCGGGGGACGGGCGCGCGTCTCGGCCCGCGCCCGTCCCGGCCATCACCAGGGGTAGATCAGTCCATAATATTGGAACACGTTGCGCCCGTAGGTCTCGTCATAATCGGGGCGATCGTCGGCGCCGTGGCGGGGCGCGTCCTCCAGCGTCTCCTTGCTCAGCTCGACGACATAGCCGCCCTTGTCCGTGTCATAGTTCAGCATCGACCAGGGCAGCGGATAATGATCGTTGCCGATGCCCAGGAATCCGCCGAAGGACAGGGTGGCATAGCGCACCTGGCCGCTTCGCTTCTCCACCATGAAGTTCGATATATGGCCCAGCTTCTCGCCGGCCGGATCGAAGACGGCGGTGCCCTCGACGCGATCGGACGCGATCAGGTCGCTGCTGCTATTCACTCCCATGTCGGCCATGGTCATTCTCCTGTAGGATGAAGTCTGTCTCCTGAAGCAACCATGCGCAGGGGATCGGGTTCCATCGGCGCAGGAGCAGGAGGAAAGTCATGAAGATCAATCGCAGCGGATCGGCCGTCTGGAGCGGCGGCCTGAAAGACGGGAAGGGCGCGATCTCCACGCAGAGCGGCGCGCTCAGCGCCTATCCCTATGGTTTCGCGAGTCGCTTCGAAGGCGTGCCCGGCTCCAATCCGGAGGAACTGATCGGCGCTGCCCATGCCGCCTGCTTCACCATGGCGCTGTCGCTGATTCTGGGCGAGGCGGGACGGACCGCCGAGAAGATGGAAACCACCGCCGTCGTGACGCTGGAACAGCAGGAGGGCGGCTTTGCCGTCACCGCCAGCAAACTGACGCTGCGGGCGAAGATAGCGGGCCTGGATGAAGCCGGCTTTCAGGAACTGGCGGCGAAGGCCAAGGCCCATTGCCCGGTGTCGAAACTGCTGCGGGCGGACATCAGCCTGGATGCTGAACTGCTGGGGTGACCGTCACGCGCCGGGCGCGGACATGTTCGCGCCAGGCGATATAGAGCCCGCTGGCGATGATGAGCGCCGCGCCGATCCATGTCGTGTCCATCGGCCAGACGTTCCATAGCATCCAGCCGAGCAGGGTGGTCCACAGGATCGTGCTGTAATCCATCGGCAGCACGATCGACAGAGGCCCCCAGCGCAGCGCCGCCGTCAGCAGGATCTGCCCCGCCGCTCCCGCGATGCCGATGAGCGTCAGCAGGCCCCATGCCGCCAGGTCATGGGCCTGCCCGAAGAAGAGCATGCCGATTCCCAGCGGCGGCAGCGACAGCGCGGTGAACCAGAAGACGATCGTGCCGGCCTTCTCGGTGCGGCCAAGCTGGCGCAGCAGGATGCTGACCAGCGCGGTATTGAAAGCCCCGGCGAGCGCGACCGCGACCCCCAGCATCGGGAAATGTCCAGAGTCCGGCTGCACCATGATCACCACCCCCAGGAACCCCAGCAACACCGCTCCCCAGCGATGGATGCCGGTCGGCTCATGCAGGAACAGGGCGGCCATGATGGTGCCGAAAATCGGCATGGTGAAGCCGATCGTCGTCGCTTCGGCAGGAGGGAGCAGGATGAACGCGCCGAAATTCAGCGCCATGCCGACCAGGCCCACCACCGTCCGGCTGGCATGGATGCCCATCCGGTTGGGCCGGATATGCTGCCATCCTCCCGACATGGCGAGATAGGCGAACACCAGCGGCATGGCGGCGAGCTGGCGATAGAAGAGGACTTCCAGCAGATGCACGCCATGCTGGCTCGCCAGCCGGACCGTCACGAACATGACGGACAGGCACGCCACCGCCGCCAGCCGCAGGCCGATGGCGAAAAGCGGGCGGTGAGGCCGATTGTCCGGAGCGGGGGAAGAGGCGGGCACGCCGCTGCCTTACCCGCCCCACGGGATGACGCAATCGGCTAAATGGCTTTTCGTCGGTCCATGACCCTATCGGGCCGGCTTGCGGAATTTGAGCGTCATGCGGTCGCTTTCACCGATGGCCAGATATTTGTCCTTGTCGGTTTCGCCCTGGCTCAACGTGGGCGGCAGCGTCCAGACGCCCTTTTCCCAATCGGCGGTGTCCTCGGGATTGGCGTTGATTTCCGATGCGCCTGCATATTCGAAGCCCGCGCTTTGCGCGATGCGGCGGACGGTCGAAACCTTGAGGTAGCCGCTGCTCTTTTCCTGCGCGTCGTCGCGATCCTCGGGCAGGCGGTGATCGACGACGCCCAATGTGCCGCCGGGCTTCAGCATGTCGAAAAAGGCCTTGAACGTCGCCGCTTCCGATCCGGCCATCACCATATTGTGCACATTGCGGAAGGTCAGCACGGTATCGACCGAGCCAGGGGGGATCTGCGCCGCCTCTTCCGGATAAGCGATCAGCTTGACCCGGTCGTAGACAGCCGGTTTTGCGGCCAGAACCTTTTTATAGCCCTCCAGATAACGGCCGCTGGGCTGGAGCGCGTAGAAAGTGCCGTGATCGCGCAGCAGCGGCGCCAATATCTCGCTATACCATCCGCCGCCGGGCGAATATTCCACCACCGTCTGCTGCGGCGTCACGCCGAAAAAGGCGAGCGTTTCGGCGGGATGGCGATAGCGGTCGCGCTCCACATGGGCCGGGGTGCGGTTGGGATCGGCGACAGCGGCCCCGATCGGGTCGGCCGCCCGATGCGCGGCATGGTCGCCATGACCGGCATGTTGCGCGGCGAGCGGCGCGAAGGGCAGGGCGGCTGTCAGCAAGAGGCCGAAGCAGGCGAGACGGTTCATCGGGCATCCTTTCCTTCCGGGATAGCCCTGAAGATGACCGCCTCATTCCCTCCGCGCAAGGGGGCATGGCCGACATGCGCGCCAGCCATGTTTCGTTACAAAAGGGGGCTTGGGGTGGATTGGCGACAGTCCGCTTTCCTCTTTCCGTTCGCCCTGAGCGAAGTCGAAGGGCACGGCCGACCTTAGGGAGACCACCTCGCTCCGCTCAGTGGAGGGCCCTTCGACTTCGCTCAGCCCGAACGGAGATTGAATGTCCGCCTTTACCCGAAACCAATCCTCAAAGACGCCGCCTTCATAACCTGCGCAATCCCGAAAAAGACGCACTCAGGGCTTGCGCAGCGCGGGCACGGCGCGGGCCGCTTCTTCCGGGGTGATGCCCGGCGGCGGGGCGGCGGCGACCTGCTCCTCGCCGCGCATGATCCGTCCCGCGCGCCGGATCGCGCCGCGCAGCCGGGGATAGATGCCGCAGCGGCAGATATTGGTGATCGCCGCGTCGATCTCCTCGTCGCTCGGATCGTCGTTCCGCCGCAGCAGCACGGATGCGGCCATCACCATGCCGGGGATGCAATAGCCGCATTGCGACACATTCTCCGCCGCGAAAGCCTGTTGCACCGGATGGCCCCGGTCGGGCGAAAGCGCCTCGATCGTGGTGACGAACCGTCCTTCGGCCTGGGCGATGCTGACCTGGCAGGCGCGAACGGCCTCCCCATCGATATCAACCGTGCAGGCCCCGCAATCGCCGGTGCCGCATCCATATTTGGTGCCCGTCAGGTTCGACGCGTCGCGCAGCGCCCAGAGCAGGGGCGTGGCAGGGTCCATGCGATACTGGACCGGGCGGTCGTTCACGGTGAAGCGGGTCATCGTTCCTCCGCCGCCTCCCCGTCCTCGGCCTTGTGGTAAAGCACTTCGTTGCGGATATGGATGGTGCGCGAAGCCAGCCGGATTTCCTGGATGAAGGTGCCGAACGCCGCCGCCTGCAACAGCATCGCCAGGCTGAAGAGGATGGCGATCGCCGTTCCCAGATGCGCGTCGAACAGGTTGCCCGCGAACAGCAGGATGACGACCAGGCAGACCGCGCAGGCCGACGCGACCGACAGGAAGATCGCGATGTTGACGACGGTCATCCGCCGGTCGAGCACGCGGATTTCGCCCACCATCCGGTCATGTTCCTTGCCGCGCGAGGACAGCACCAGCTTTTCCACCACCCGCGCCCGGTCGATGATCCGCGCCAGCCGTCCGGCACATACGCTCAGGAACGCGCCGATGCCCGCCAGCAGGAAGACGGGGGCGAGCGCGAGCTGGATCGTCTGCGCGACCTGCGACACCTGCGGCAGGGGGATCATGCCGGAATGCTTTCCTGTTCGGGCGTTTCTTCGCTTCGTTCGGGCGATGGTCCCCTGGGCAGGCCCCAGCCGATCTGCGCCCAAGCGCGTTCGTGGAAATAATAGAGCAGGATCTTCGTGACGACCTCGGTGGAGGCGATGGCGCCCGCCGCCTTCACGCTCTGCGTGAACAGCAGGCCGAGGATGAAGGTGTCGATGCTGCCCAGCGTGCGCCAGCTGATCGCCTTCACCAGCGACCGGGGATTGGACTCCTTGCCGCGAAACAACAGCATATTCCGGTCACATCCCCTCGAAACCCACGTTGGCCCACCGGCGCTTCGACCGCATATCCATCATCCGCGCCGCATGGGCAAGGGCCGGTGCGCCGCGGCGGCGGGACGGCCGCCGCCGCATCGGCCGCGTCAGGCCGCGCCCTGGGCGGGCGTGTTGACGCCCATGGACTTGAGATATTGCCGGATGTTGCGCGCGGCCTGGCGCAGCCGCTGCTCATTTTCGACCAGCGCGATGCGGACATAGCCTTCGCCGTCCTCGCCATAGCCGACGCCCGGCGCGACCGAGACCTTGGCGTGGGTGAGCAGCTGCTTGGAGAATTCCAGGCTCCCCATCTCCTTGAGCGCGGGGGGCAGCGGCACCCAGGCGAACATCGACGCTTTTGGCGGGGGAATGTCCCATCCCGCGCGGCCGAAGGCTTCCACCATCACGTCGCGGCGCTTGTGATAGAGTTCGCGGTTCTTCCGCACGATGTCCTGCGGCCCGTTCAAGGCCGCGCAGGCCGCCGCCTGGATCGGCGTGAACGCGCCATAGTCCAGGTAGCTCTTCACCCGCTTCAAGGCCGCGATCAACCGCCTGTTGCCGACCGCGAAGCCGATCCGCCAGCCCGCCATGGAATAGGTCTTGCTGAGCGAGGTGAACTCCACCGCCACCTCCTTGGCCCCTGGCACCTGAAGAATGGAGGGCGTCGGATTGCCGTCATAATAAAGCTCGGAATAGGCAAGGTCGGACAGCACCCAGACCTGGTTCTCCCGCGCCCATGCCACCAACCGCTCATAGAAGGCGAGGTCCACCGTCTCGGCCGTCGGATTGCTGGGATAGCCCACGACCAGGATCGACGGGCGCGGCACGGTGAAGGCCATCGCCCGTTCCAGCGCCTCCCAATAATGCTCGTCCGGCGTCGTCGGCACGGAGCGGATCGTCGCCCCCGCGATGATGAAGCCGAACATGTGGATCGGATAGCTGGGATTGGGCGCCAGCACGACGTCGCCCGGCGCGGTGATCGCGGTGGCGAGGCTGGCGAGCCCCTCCTTCGATCCCATGGTCACGACGACCTCGGTTTCCGGGTCCAGTTCGACGCCGAAGCGGCGGCCATAATAGTTCGCCTGCGCCTTGCGCAGGCCGGGGATGCCCATGGACTGCGAATAGCCGTGCGCGCTCGGCTTCTGCGCCACTTCGCACAGCTTGGCGATCACATGGTCGGGCGGCGGCAGGTCGGGATTGCCCATGCCCAGGTCGATAATGTCCTCCCCTGCCGCACGCGCGGCGGCCCGCATCGCGTTGACTTCGGCGATGACATAGGGGGGCAGGCGCTTCATGCGGTAGAATTCTTCGGACATTAGGGACTTTCCTGAACGCTTTCCTTGGGGAATAGTGGGCGTCCGCCTCGGCGCGGCGCGGCACCGGCTATATACCGGCATAGGGCGCTGCGCCAGCGAAAGCACAGCGCCATGGCAAGGCCAGGGATAGGAGAGTGGCTATGGATAGACTCGAAAATATCGAACCCCACATCCCGACCCTGGAAGAGATGCAGCAATGGACGCAGGTCGTCGGCCGCGCCCAGCAGTTGATGCTGGAGCAGGCGGCGGGCGCGACCGGCCGCCACCTGCCCTTCGACCCGCAGACCGTGGCGCAGATCCAGAGCAGCTTCGCCCATGAAGGCATGGCCCTGTGGCAGCGTTTCCTCGACGCGGGCGGGATGTTCCGCGACCAGCCCGCGCCTGCCCCGGAAGGCAGCCCCGCCGCGCGCAAGGACCGGCGCTTCGCCGATCCGGCATGGACCAAGCACCCCTTTTACGACCTCATCCGCCAGAGCTATCTTCTGACGTCCGACTATCTGACGCGGCTGGCCGATGCGGTGGACGGCATCGACCCCAGGCAAAAGGCCAGGCTGCGTTTCGCCACCAGCGGCTTCGTCGACGCCATGGCCCCCAGCAACTTCGCCTTCACCAACCCCGCCGTGATGGAAAAGACGCTGCAAAGCGGCGGCGAAAATCTGGTGAAGGGCCTTCAGCACATGCTGGCCGATCTGGAAAAGGGCCAGCTTTCCCATACCGACGGCACCGCCTTCGAAGTCGGCCGCAACATCGCCGCCACGCCGGGCAAGGTCATCCGGGAAACCCCGCTCTACCAGCTCATCCATTATGAGCCGACGACGGACAAGGTGCTGGAAACCCCGCTTCTCATCTTCCCGCCATGGATCAACCGTTTCTACATCCTCGACCTGTCGCCGGAAAAGAGCTTCGTCCAATGGGCGGTGGACCAGGGCCTGAGCGTCTTCCTCGTCTCATGGAAATCCGCCGACGCCTCGATGAAGGATCTTATCTGGGACGATTATATCCAGAGGGGGCAGATCGACGCCATCGACACGGTGCGCGACCTGCTGGGGGTGAAGAATGTCCACGCCATCGGCTATTGCGTCGCGGGCACGACCCTCGCCGCGACCCTGGCCCTGCTCGCCGCGCGGGGGGAGGGGGACAAGGTCGCCAGCGCCACCTTCTTCACCGCGCAGGTCGATTTCAGCGAGGCGGGCGACCTCAGCCTCTTCATCGACGATGAGCAGCTGGCGCTGGTGGAACAGCTTTCGTCGGGCGGCTATCTCGACGGGCGCTATATGGCCGCGACCTTCAACATGCTGCGCGGGCGCGACCTCATCTGGAACTATGTGGTCAACAATTACCTCCTGGGACAGGATTATCCGCCCTTCGACCTGCTCTACTGGAACGGCGACACCACCAACCTGCCGGCGCGCTGGCACAAGGAATATCTGACCCGGCTCTATCGCGACAATCTGCTGGTCCAGCCCGGCGCGATCAGCGTCGACGGCACGCCGCTGGACCTGCGCCGGATCGAAACCCCCGCCTATGTGCAGGCGGGGCGGGAAGATCATATCGCGCCCGTGGAAAGCGTGTGGAAGATCGTCGGGCATCTGTCCGGCCCCGTCCGCTTCCTGCTCGCCGGTTCCGGCCACATCGCGGGCGTCATCAACCCGCCAGCGGCAGGCAAATATCAATATTGGTCCTGCGCGCAGCCGCAGCCCACGCTCGACGACTTCCTCGCCGCCGCTACGGAAACCAGGGGAAGCTGGTGGCCCGACTGGATCGAATGGATTCGCGGTCATGGCGAAAAAAATGTGCCGGTGCGGGGCGCGCGCAAACCCGGGAAGGGCAGGCTCAAGGCACTGGAGGATGCGCCGGGAACCTATGTAAAGTCCCGATAGGAAAGGGCAATTTCGCCGGCCCTGCCCTTGCACATGTCACTTTTGTTGCAATGCACAAAAATCCCTTGCAATTCGGCGTCGGAATGCATATTGTGCAGTGCAGCAAACGGAGGCAGAGGCTATGGCCGTTACCCCAAGGACGAGGCGCGCGGGGCCGCGCGCCAAGAGCGGCGAAAAGACTCTTTCCGCCGCTCAGGTGCTGAAAGCGGCGGAATCCGCGATCGGCGAAAAGCCCCGGAGCGACCCGCCAAAGGCTGCCGCTCCCGTAAAGCCGGCGGCTGAGGCCGTCGCGCCAAAGCCCGCCGCACCGCGCAAGCCCGCGGCGAAGCCGGCCGATCTGGCGTCCGACGCCACGCCGGCCGTCGTGGCCGCCGCCGTCATGGCGGTGGATGCCGCGCCCGAACCGGATAGCGAGGGGGCCGAAACCTTCGGCAAGCCGAAGCGCGCCTCTTCGACCGATCGCGTGAAAACAACGCCCAAGCCGCTGCCAGTGACAGAAGGAACGACGACGATGAACGACATTATCGAAAACGGAAAGAAGTTCGCCGAGGAAACCAAGGCGAAGATCGAGACCGCCTATGCCGATTTCAACGAAAAGGCGAAGGCCGGCGTGGAAAAGTCGACCAAGGCGATGGAAGAATTCAGCGACCTGGCCAAGGGCAATGTCGAGGCGCTGGTCGAATCCGGCAAGATCGCGGCCAAGGGCGTCGAGACGCTGGGCCAGGAAGCCGTCGACTATGGCCGCAAGAACTTCGAAAAGGCGACCGCGTCTCTCAAGAGCTTCTCGACCGTGAAGACCCCGACCGAGTTCTTCCAGCTTCAGAGCCAGCTTTTCGCGACCAGCTTCGACGACTTCGCCAAGGAAGCCGCCAAGAGCAGCGAAGCCTTCCTGAAGCTTGCCGGTGACGTGGCCCAGCCGCTCGCCGCGCGCGTGTCCATCGTGACCGACAAGGTGAAGACGCTGGCCCGCTAAGGCCGGCTCGAACCGAACAGGAAAAAGGGCGCGCCTTCCGCCGGGAAGGGGCGCCCTTTTTCGTGGCCCATGATGCGGCTGTTTGCGCGGCAATGGTCGGTATGGCACGGGAAGAAGGTCCGTCTCCGGCCGACCCCGCCGCTCCCTCCTGTGCAGGATGCCGTCCCGCGCCGCATGGTGCGGTCGCGCGATGGACCGACGTCCTTACCCAATACAGCCCCTTGTCACCGCGCCGTGAATCGCCATATTCTCTCCCAGCATGAACAGCAGCATCACTTCGACTTCGACGCGGTCCGTCCGTATGGCGGACAACGACCGGGACGATCATGGCGGCGGCCCCGGCGGACCGAATATCGGCGTCGCCACCCGGACGCGCGCCCGCACCAAAAAGCCGTCGCTCTACAAGGTGCTGATGCTGAACGACGATTATACGCCGATGGAATTTGTCGTGCACGTCCTCCAGCAATTCTTCCGCATGGACATGGAGGAAGCGACTCGCGTGATGCTTCACGTGCATCAGCGGGGCGTCGGCGTCTGCGGCATCTTCAGCTATGAAGTGGCCGAAACCAAGGTCAATCAGGTGATGGACTTCGCCCGCCAGAACCAGCACCCGCTGCAATGCACGCTGGAAAAGGCGTAGGACCGGGCGGCATTCCGGGCTGACGGCCTGTTCATGCTCGGCGAATCGGGCGCCTCGTCCTGACGTCCCGGGTCTCCCCCGCGCGCCGGCCATGGCTATGCCGCGCGCGGACACGGTGGCGTCACGCCCGAATGGCGATGGCTCGTCGTTCCCCGGGCCGGTCTTTCCCGGCTTTACCTTCCTTGCGTCCGCTCTAGACTGGGGCCGTGAGCAGCGAGGCGGCCGACATCATCCATGACCTTGCCGTCATTGGCGGCGGCGTCAACGGCTGCGGCATCGCGCGCGACGCCGCCGGGCGCGGCGCTTGCGTCCTGCTGCTGGAGAAAGGCGATCTGGCGGGCGGCACCTCCTCCGCCTCGACCAAGCTGATCCATGGCGGGCTGCGCTATCTGGAGCATTACGAGTTCGGGCTGGTCCGCGAAGCCCTGTCGGAGCGCGAGCGGCTCTGGGGGATAGCGCCGCACATCATCCATCCGATGCGCTTCGTCCTGCCGTGGGTGCGTGGCTTGCGTCCCCGCTGGATGCTGCGTCTCGGCCTCTTCCTCTACGATCATATCGGCGGCCGCCGCGCGCTGCCGCCCACGCAATCCATCGACTTGCGCCGCCATCCGGCCGGAGCGCCGCTGCAACCCGGCTTCGGGCGCGGCTATGTCTATTCGGACGGATGGGTGGACGACGCCCGGCTCGTCATCCTCAATGCGCGCGACGCGGCGGACAGGGGCGCGGCGATCCGCCCCCGCACGGAAGTCACGCGGCTCGATAGAGAGGGGGGGTATTGGACCCTCCACGCCCGCCTGCCGTCCGGCGCGTCGGGCAGCTTCAGGGCGCGGGTCGTGGTCAACGCGACCGGTCCGGCCGTCCTCGACCTGCTCGCCCGCGCCGATCAACCCACCGGCCGCCATATGCGCCTCGTCCGCGGCTCGCACATCGTGACGCCTCGCCTTTTCGTTCATGGTTTCGCATATTTCTTCCAGCTTCCCGACGGCCGCATCTTCTTCGCCATTCCCTATGAGCGGGATTTCACCCTGATCGGCACCACCGACAGCGATCATCGCGGCCCGCTCGACCATGTGGCAGCCAGCGCCGAGGAGGTCGCCTATCTCTGCGAGGCTGCGAACCGCTATTTCGCGCGCAGGATCACCCCGGCGGACGTGATCTGGAGCTATGCGGGCGTGCGGCCGCTGGTGGACGACGGGTCCGGCAAGCCCGAAGCCGCCACGCGCGGCTATCGCCTGGAACTGGAGGGAGGGGAGGGCGACCCGCCGATGCTCAGCGTCTTTGGCGGCAAGATCACCACCTATCGCCATCTCGCCGCCGAAGCGGTGGACATGATGCGGCCGTTGATCCCCGCCCTGACGGGGAAGGACTGGACCGCCTCCGCGCCCCTGCCGGGCGGCGATTTCCCGATGACGGGCCTGGCCGACCTGCTGGCCGGACTGTCGCGCGGCTATCCCTTCCTCGATCCCCTGTGGATCGACCGCATCGGCCGCGCTTATGGCACCGTCGCCCGTCAATGGCTGGGCGGCGCAGGGCGGCTCGACGATCTGGGCGTCCATTTCGGCCACGGCCTGACGGAAGCCGAAGTGAATCATCTGGTCGAGCGGGAATGGGCGCGGACCGCCGAGGACATTCTGTGGCGGCGGACCAAATTGGGCTTGCGGTTCGACGCCGCTCAAACCGAGCGCCTGTCGCGCTGGCTGGAGGAAAGGTCATGACGGATCGCCTGATTCTCGTGCTGGACGCGGGCACCACCTCGACCCGGGCGATGCTCTATCGGCGTGACGGCAGACGGATCGCCACGGCGCAGGCTGACCTGACGCAATATTATCCGCGCCCGGGCTGGGTCGAACATGATGCGGAGGAAATCTGGCGACAAAGCCTCGCCTGCGCGCGCCGCATGGTGGAGCAGGCCGGCGGCCCGGACCGGATCGCCGCCATCGGCATCACCAACCAGCGCGAGACGGTCGTCGCCTGGGATCGCCGCAGCGGAGAAGCGCTGCACCGCGCCATCGTCTGGCAGGACCGCCGCACCGCCGCCGAATGCGAAGCATTGCGCGAAGCGGGGCATGAACCGATGCTCCAGCGGCGCACCGGCCTTGTCGTCGACCCCTATTTCTCCGCGACCAAGATGCGCTGGCTGCTCGACCATGCGCCTGTCGTGCGGGATGCGGGCGAACGGCTGGCGCTGGGCACGGTCGAAAGCTGGCTGGCGTGGAAGCTGACCGGCGGCCTGCATGTCACCGATGCGAGCAATGCCAGCCGCACGCAGCTGATGGCGCTGGATGGCGGGGATTGGGACCCCGACCTCTGCGCCCTGTTCGGCGTCCCCCGCGCGGCCCTGCCGGAGATCGTCGACAATGCGGGCGCTTTTGGAGAGACGCAGCCCGATATCCTGGGCGGAGCGGTGCCGATCAGCGGAATGGCGGGCGACCAGCAGGCCGCGACCATCGGACAGGCCTGCCTGCGTCCTGGCGACGCGAAGGCGACGCTGGGCACCGGCGCATTCATCCTCGCCAATATGGGGGAAACGATGCCCGCCTCCGCCCATCGCCTGCTGGGCACGTTGCTCTATCGCATCGGGGATCGCCGCGCCTATGCGCTGGAAGGGTCGATCTTCGTCGCGGGCAGCCTGATCCAGTGGCTTCGCGATCAGCTGGGCCTGATCGAGAAAGCGGAAGATACCGAGGCCCTGGCCCGCTCGGTCGCCGACAATGGCGGCATACTCATGCTGCCCGCGCTGGTGGGACTGGGCGCGCCACATTGGAAGCCGCAGGCGCGGGGGATCATCACGGGCCTGACGCAAGGAACCGGGCGCGCGCATATCGTTCGGGCGGCGCTCGAATCGCTTTCGCATCAGATCCACGACCTGGCCGATGCCTTCGCCGCCGATGGCGCGCCATGGCGCCTGTTGCGGGTCGACGGCGGCATGAGCGCGAATGACTGGATCGTGCAGGATATGGCCGACATATTGAATCTGCCTGTCGACCGCCCTTCCGATGTCGAAACCACGGCGCTGGGCGCGGCCATGCTGGCGGGGCTGGGGTCGGGTTTGTTCTCTTCGCTGGAGGAGGCGTCGGCCATGGCCTCGCCAGCGACCCGCTTCGCGCCGGCCATGCATGTGAAGGAACGCGCTGCCCGCCTGCGGGGATGGCGCGCCGTGCTGGCGACGCAATAGCGGATGGCGGAAGTCCCCGGTGTCCGTGCCCGAACCATCATCGTGAGCATATATTAACTTTGGGACGGTAACGGGGGACGGCATGCGATCCTCTTCTCGCCTCCTTGCCCTCTGCGCGCCGCTGTTGACGGGCGGGGTCTATTTTCTGGTCTCCGCCCTGTCGCTCACGATGTCGCGCTTCGAAGGCGGGATTGCCTTCATATGGGGCGCGAACGCCTTTCTGATGGCGGAATTGCTGACGTCGCAACGCGCCCACTGGTTGCGCGCGATCATGGCCTGCGCCCTCGCCAGCGCGATTTCGACGGCCTTGTTCGGCATGGGGCCGGTGGCGGCGATCCCGATGATGTTGCTGAACGTCGCGGAATCGGCGGCGGTGGCGGCGATCTGCCGTCGTTATGCGCCCGGCCGGAACATCATGCTGTCGCTTGTGCCGCTGGGCGTTTTCGTGGCGGCCCTGTGCGGTGTCAATGGCCTGGTGGGCGTGGGTTCGGCGCTGGTTGCCTCGAACCTGACACCCGTTTCCTTCGGGCAGAGCTGGCTGCAATGGTGCGCGGGGCACATATTGGGCGGGCTGGTCTGCACACCGGTGCTGATCATGCTGATGCAGGGCGAATGGGTGCGATGGTTCCAGGCCGCGTCCCGGCGGATCCGGATGGAAACGCTGGGCCTGCTCTTCCTGCTGGGAGCGACCGCATGGTATATATTCCAGCAGGATCATTATCCGCTGTTGTTCGTGCCGTTGCTTCCGCTGGTCCTCATCTCCTTTCGGGCGGGCCATCATGGAGCGGCCGCTTCGATGGTCGTCCTGGCGACGGTGGGTGGCGCGTCGTTCGTGCTCAGCGACGGCTATCTGTCGAAGATCGCGGTTTCGCCCGGTGCAAAGACCCAGTTCTTCCAGATTTATCTGGCGTTCAGCTTTTTCCTGTCGCTCCCCGTGGCGGCGGAGCTCAACGGGCGGCGCAGGCTGTTCCAGATGTTGCGCGACAGCGAGGCGCGCTATCGCATCATCGCGGAACATTGCGGCGACATGGTGCTGAACCTCGGCGTCGACGGGCGCATCCATTATGCGTCGCCTTCCGTGCTGGAGCAGGTCGGCTGCGCACCGGAGTTGTTGATAGGCCAGCTGGGCGCCGACCTTATCCACCGCAAGGACAGGGCGTTGATGACCGCCGCCTGCCGCCGCGCGCTGGAACGGCCGCAGGATATTCATCGCGTGGAGTTCCGGCTGTTCCGCGCCGTCGACGATCTGGAATGGCATGAGATGGTGGCGCGGGCCGTCGTCGATGAGCAGGGGGAGGCCACCGGCATCGTCTGCACCATTCGGGACATGACCCGGCACAAGGCGCGGCAACAGGCGTTGCAGCAGGCGGCGTCCCACGATTCCCTGACGGGCGCCGCGAGCCGCAGCGCCTTTCTGGAAAGGCTGGAAACCGAAATCGGCCGGATAAAAGGCGATATCCGGTCCTGTGTGCTGCTTCTGGACCTTGATCATTTCAAGTCGGTCAATGACTGCCACGGCCATGCCGCAGGCGACAGGGTGCTGGGCGCTTTCGTGGAGCGGCTGAAGCCCGGCCTGCGGGGCCGGGATTGCGTCGGGCGTCTGGGAGGAGAGGAATTCGCGATCCTGCTGACCGACCTGGACATCCGCCAGGCAAGCGCCGTCTGCGAACGGCTGCGCCGGATGGTGGCGGACGAGCCGGTACATCTCGACACCGGCCAGAGCGTCACCGTGACCTTCAGCGCGGGACTGGTCGAACTGGATGGCGTTTCCGACGCCGCAGCCATGCTGGAAGCCGCGGACAAGGCGCTTTACCGCTGAAAGGGGACACGAGGGTTTGGAGTGGATCGAGGGCGGGATTACCCGGTTGATGTCGGGGATTGACGGTCACTAACCCGCCAAAAACGGCGCTTTTCGAGGGTTGGCGGAAAAAATCTGGCCTTCGGCGCTGTGTCTATAATGGATGGCCGATTAGACAGGACCGGGACCAGAGCTTTTAGAGCAGGTGGTTTTCAGAGGGTTTCAAAAGGTCGCTCGGCCAATCCCTCTAAAACGCCTTAAAAATGGGCTTTTGATGCCTCTTAAAGACCCCTTCAGAGCGGCGGCGCGGCGCTTTCGATCGGCGATCCGGTAAAAACAAGTGGGACCGTGCGGGTCCCAGTTTGCATTGGAGGGTCCCAGTTTCGAAAATCGGCGGAAATCGGGGCGCGGCGGCGATCCATGCCACGCGACACCCCCTCATCACCGTCGATGGAAGTGGGCCGAATTTTTAGCGCCCCCCCCCCAACCCGTCCGCAATGTGGACCCCAAGGGTATGCACAATACGCACACCCTTTTCGTCGTCCACGATCATTTCCTATGGTTGTTTCACTGCCCTCAGCAGCATTTCCAAAGGGATATCCAGCAGTTGCGCCTCTATTCCGGCTGGATTGGCGATCTGCATCATCTCACACAGTTTCAGAACAGCGTTCCGCAGCTCTTCGTCAGGACGCCAGCCGCTGATACGGGCCGCGCGATCAAACGATTCCCGCATGACCATGCGCGCGTTTTCCCGCTCCCGCTCTACCTTGCGTACGCAAGCCGCCCGCCGTTGCTTTGCCTCCTCATCTCCAAGAAAAGAAAGCATGAAATCGGCGCGTCCGCGTATTCTGTCCGGAAGGGCGGCGTCTAACGCGATTCCAGTGAGCCGGTCTCCCATGCGTTTCCGGGCTTCTGCGACATCGCCGATCTCATCAAGAATTTTCTCTGCCTCGTCCAACCAACGGTCGGCTTCATCCGGACGCACGACCGGCGCGCCGTAACGCTGGCCTGTCAGGATATAACCGATATCGACGCCGTGTTCCTGGAGTTTGAGCAAATAGGCGATATTCGGCGCAGTTTTGCCCTTTTCGTATGCGGTTTGACTGTTTTCGCTCGCATCCGCCAGCTTGCCGAACTCGATTTGGTTCAGCCCCAATCGCTGCCGCTCCTCACGCAAACGTGCGCCACAAGCAAAAATACCATCATTTTGCGGCATAATGATTGATTACCTCAAAATAATGTGACATAAACCGCAGTACATTGTGGTACACATGGAGATACTGTGGTGCTCATAGACGAATATCATCCCGAAGATATCAAGGCGGCGATCCGCAAGCGATACCGCTCGGTGGTCCGCTTCGAAGTGGCGGAAAAGCTATCAAAAGGTTCGGTCGCGGAGGTTTTGCGCGGACGCAAAACCCGACGCACGGAAGATGCGGTCCGGCGCGTGATGCGCGAGGAAGAGAGGGCGAGGCGTTCCATTAATGTGGGACATAGCAGCCGCTCCCATGGCGCGCACCGTCTAAATGCGGAGGCGCGGTAGACATGGGCGCGCTGGTTCCCTTCGCCTATGGCGACGCGCTGGTCCGCGTGATCGAAATCGACGCCGCGCCATGGTGGGTGGCGAGCGATGTGGCCAAGGTGCTTGGCTATCGCATCGCTCCCGACATGGTTCGCAATCTCGATGACGATGAAGCTGATACGCATATTGTGCGTATCAGGTCAGAGAACGGCGTCGTGCAGGATCGCGAAGTCACCATCATCTCCGAGAGCGGCCTGTATCATGCGATCCTCAAATCGCGACGGCCGGAAGCCAAGCGGTTCCGCAAATGGGTGACGTCCGAGGTGCTGCCCGCGATCCGGCGGCACGGCTTCTACGAAGCGCCCCAAGCTCCCGCACCCCAGTCCGAACCTGCGCTGCCCAGCTATTCATGGCACAGAGGACGCCGAAGCCGTCTTTCGTCCATCGACAAGCTGGCGGGGCGGTGCGGCGAGGCCGTCGCCTGGGCGAAGGCGGCGCTGCGCGAACGCAGCGTCAGCCAAGTCGAAATCCACGCAGAGTTCAACCGGCGCATCATCGCCAAGGGCGAGAAGCCGGTGAGCAAGAGCGCCTTCAGCCGGTTCGCGATCCATCACGCCGTCGAGATACAGCGGCTTGAGGAAGAGCTGATGATCACGCGCGAGATGCTGTCGCGCATGGGACCAGACGAGCAATTCGACGCGCTGCACGCCGCCGCCCAGGTCATCCGGTCGCGGCTGATCGACGATGTCAACAGCGGCTCGCTCGACGCGCGCCAGAACCAGCTGGCGGCCCTCGCGCTGGAACGGCTGAGCGGCGTCATCGAGCGGGGGGCTAAATCCCGCAAGACGAGGCCGCACTGATGGTTCGCGTGGAAGGGTTCGCCATAGTGCCCGTGATCCCAACAGCGGCGATGATCGCAGCCGGTTCTGCTGAAAGCTCCATCGCCAGCATCTGGACCGCAATGGTGGCGACCGTCGATCAGGTGCCAGACGCAGTCGTCGTTGAGGACGTCTTGGCTCCTTTTCGCGCGATGCGAGTCCGGCTTTCTGCGCCGCGTGGCTGCGATGTCCCGGCTGAAACGCTAGCCGCACTGCCGCCATTGGGCAGGGTAAGGCGCAATCCGGACTTTTGGGGCGATCTGGAAGTGCGCCGTCTTGTGATCGAACTGCATCGGCAGGTCACCATCGACTGCGCTCTGGCGATGATCGAAGCGCGGGTCGGTGCCGAGCGCACTCCCAGCAAATCAGCCCTGGGTCGCGCATGGAAGCGGCTGGACCTTCACACGAAATCGAAGCGCAGGGGGAGTCGATAGACATGGCCCGTCGCATCCCATGGCTAGTCATTGGTAGGCAATCCCAGGGCGATCCTCAGTTCATCGAGAATCCCGGCGATCCGGTTCGCCTCGGTTTGTTTACCAAATTCAACCGCTGCGCGGCTGAGCGCATCCGCCAGTTCAATCGTTTCCTTGGCCGTGCCTGGAGCAACGCGCTCCGTGGCAATGATGTGAGCCAGAAGCACGCTTTTCAGGGCGTCAATCGAGGTTTCAGGCTGGGTCATGGTCGTGATTCGCACTCCCGCGATGTGAGTGAGAATGACCGTATCGCTCGCTCCATCTTCATGCACCGCCAGAATGAGGAAACCCGCTGATGGCCACCGCAGCCAAGGAAGCCACGGACGTGGCGAGCGTCATCCTCGCCCTCTCTCCCCATGATATATTGGTCGGCGACCGGCTGGGCGCATTCTGGCCCGACAAGGCTGCCGCGATCGGCCGTCTGATGGCCGAAGACGGCCAGAATGAGCCGATCAAGGTCCGCAAGAACGGCCCGCGCGCACCCGCGCCATGGACGCTCGTGGCCGGTCTGCATCGGCTTGAAGGCGCGAAGCTGGAAGGTCTTGCGATCATCGACGCGATCGTCGTCACCGGCGACGAAGCGACGCTCCGGAAAATCGAAGCGTCGGAGAATATCGAGCGCGGATCGCGCGGCCCGCTGGAGCGCGCCAGTTTCGTGCGCGCCATTGCGGACGCTGCCGAAGCGCGGCTGAAAGAGCAGCATGGCGACCTGACGCCGGAACAGATCGCGATCCGTGCCCGCTGGGATGCGATGAAGGCCAAAGCGCCGGGCGTCGAACGTGACGATAGCCTCAATGAAGCGGAAGCGGACCATACGAGTGCCAACTTGGCACTCGTATATGGATGGGCCGATGAAACGGCGGAGGCGCTGGGAATGTCCCGCCGCGCAATGTTCCGCGACCTCGCCCTCCACCGCGCTCTGGTCGCGCCGTTTCCTCGCCTTTGGCGCGATCTCGCGACGCATCCTGTCATCGGGGAGAACGCCAGCGCCCTGCGCGATATTGCGGCGATCAAGGATGAGGACATGCGCGGCGACCTGATCGCCTCGCTGATCGCCAATCCCGACATGACGCTGGCGCAGGCGATGGAAGGGCTGGGCCTTTCCAAGCCGTCGGCTCCGGCCGCGACCGGCGCGACCAAATATATGAATGGCGTCCTCAACAATATGGACCGACTTTCGCCCGACCAGCAACGTTCCATCGCGGCATCCTTCGTCGCGAAGCTGAAACCGAGCGCGCTGGACGAATTTATCGCCGCTCTCACCGCGCGCAAAGCGCAGGGCGGTGCGGCATGAGCATGACGCCCGCACAGAAGGCGCATTTCGACAGCAGAACGTGGCAGGCGCGCCATGAGGCGGCGCGCCGTCTGAGCGCGGTTGGATGCTATGAAGCGCATCGGGCCAACGGTTGCAGCCGGTTCGTCGCGGTCAGTTGGGCAGCCATGCAGATGGAGGTCAGGCCGGTCGTAATCGAAGGCTGGTTAAAGGCCGTCAGCGGCACCACGCGCGATGATTTCAGCCTTCGCCTGTTCCTTCTCCTGGATCACGACGCTCCGGAGGCGGATGGCGGTGACGGCCGGGACGGCTTCGAGGACGCTCAGGCCGCAAAGGACCATGTCCGGCGTTGCAGGGCGCTACGGGGCGATAGGCGAGGCCCAGGACGAACTGGAAGCCATCGACTTCGACGGGATGATGGAAAGCCTGCGGGAGGCGCAGCTGTGAGCGCGCCCGAATGGCATCTCGATATCGTCCGCGACGATGGATGTCCGCTCCTGCTTGTCATGATCGAACCGCAGAGCGGGCGCGTTCAGCACTCGACCATCAAGCGTTTCACACGCCTGGGAGTCATCCCCGCCCTCCAAGAGATGATGCGCCGCCTTGGCGAACGGCCCGCCGCCATCGTCACCGACAACGATCCTCGGTGGTTCGGCGTTGCCGACGCGCTGGGCGTTCAGCGGCGCATCCTGCCGCCCGATCAGAAGACCGAACTTGAGAGGATCGCCATGCGCCTCATCCAAAAAATGGAAGGCGACGCATGAGCGCCCGCACCTATCACGTCCATTGCGCCGCCGAAGGCTGCACCTCGCGCATCGGCAAGGGCCAGCTGTTCTGCAAGGACCATTATTTCGCCCTTCCGCGCCCCTTGCGGGACGATCTCTGGACAGCGTGGCGGCGGGCGATGGAAGTCTATCGCGTCAACATGACGCGGGACGAACAGAACCGCCGCAACCGTGCCTATCAGGACGCCTTCCGGGCCTGCACGGAACATCTCCGCACCGCCCGGCGCACCGATGCCGCAGCCATGTCCACCGTCGCGATGGCGGCGAATGGCGATGCCGTCCGCTTTGTCGAAGGGAGGCGCATGTGAAGAACAAGCTCACTGATCTGAACAACCATCTTTTCGCTCAACTTGAACGGTTGGCGGAAGAGGACCTTTCTGCCGAACAGATCGATACCGAGGTCAAGAGAGCCGACGCAATTGTTGCGCTGTCCGATCAGATAGTCTCCGCCGCCAATCTCCAGCTGAAGGCCGTGCAGGTCCTGGCGCTTCATGGCGACAGGTTCAAGCATCCGCTCGCCACCATGATCGAGGACAAGTCGTGAAGGGGCGCCAGATACCATATAGCGCGGATGAACTCGCCTATATCCAGTCGGTCAGCCGCTGGGCGCGAGACGAGGCTCATGCGGCTTTCTGCCAGAAGTTCCGCCGCGATGACGTCTCGCTCCAGAACTTCAACGCACTCTGCAAGCGCAAAGGCTGGCTGACAGGCCGAACGGGATGCTTCGTCAAAGGGCAGGAAGCGCACAATAAGGGTGTGCCCTGCGCGCCGGGCAAGGGCGGACGGCATCCGAACGCCCGTCGCACTCAGTTCAAGAAGGGTCAGAGCCCGCACAACACGAACTATCTCGGGCACGAACGCGTGTCGAACGATGGCTACGTCGAAATCAGCATCGACGAACGCAATCCTCACACAGGCTTTGAGCGCCGCTACGTTCTGAAGCACAAGTGGCTGTGGGAAAAGGCCAATGGCCCCGTGCCAAAGGGCCATGCCCTCAAATGTCTCGACGGCAACCGGCTCAATACCGATCCTTCCAACTGGGAACTGATCCCGCGCGCCATGCTGCCGCGCCTCAATGGGCGGTTCGGCCGAGGCTATGACGCCGCCCCTGCCGAGATCAAACCCACAATTCTGGCGATCGCGAAGCTGGAGCATCGTGCGCGCACCGTAAAGGGGGGCAGACAATGAGCAAGGAAACGCTCGGCTATCCCACGCGCACAGAAGCCGTCATCGCGCTGGCCGCCCAGGGGCTGACCAACCGCGAGATCGGCGAGAAGATCGGCATTGCGGCCAGCACCGTTGCCGCCCTGGCGGCAAGCGCGCAGCGGGCGAAGACGATCCGCCGAGCACCGGCGACGACGCCCAAGCGCGGCCGCTATGGGATGCCGACCGCCCAGCTCGAAACGAAGATCATGGACCTCTATGAGGCGGGCCTGACGCGCGACCAGATCGCGGCGCGGCTGAATATCCGCCGCGAAAGCGCGGACAAGATCATCGGCTATATGCGGATCGGCCGGTCCGATCAGGCGACCGGCGCGAAAGCCATCGCCCATGCCAGCGCCATGCTGCTCGCCGCGATTCGCCGCCATCACCCGGAAAGGTGCGCGTGATGAGCCGCCTTCCGACATCATCCACCGTCAACAGGCCTCGGAATTTCGGGGCGGACATACCGGCAGCCGCTCGCAAACAAGGCTATGCTGCGCATCACGCGTCAACGCGGTCCGAGGCCGGGGGGAACACCCATTCCCTCTGTTGTATCACCGCGAAGCATGGTCGCCGGTCCCATTCCGGGGAGGCGCGCCCGTGACACTCGCCACCCCGCGCCCCGACCGTCATCCGCAAGACTGGTATGTCGAGCCGACATGGACCGTCCGCGCGCTGATGCAGATGATCGCGCTCGACCGCGACTATACGATCTGGGACCCATGCTGTGGGCTGGGCACCATCCCCTGCGCGCTGGCGGCGGCTGGCTTTACAGTCGCGGGCACGGACCTGACGGACCGCTGGTCGGCGCAGACGCTGGGCCTGCCCCATCTGTTCCTGGGCGAACATGATTTCCTTGGCGCGCAGCGGCACATGGTCGAGTTCTGGCCGCTGCTCAGCGTCATCTTCAATCCGCCTTACAGCTATGAGGACGATATTGCCGAACGGTGCGTCCGGCAGGCGCTGAAGGTCGCGAGCGGCATGGTGTGCGCGCTGCTGCCGATCCGTTGGCGGGCGAGCGAGAAGCGTTTCGGCTTCCTTCAGGAGGAATTTCCTCCGCTCGAAATCCTTGAGTTCTGCGACCGTCCGTCGATGCCCCCCGGAACCGCGCTGCACGATCGCGACGAAAAGACCGGACAGCTGATCGCGTGGAAGCGCGGAAAGACCGATTACGCCTGGTATGTCTGGGACCGGCACCGTCCGCGCCCCGATACCCGCAGCCGCCTTATCCCGCCCCGCACCCGCGCCCAGAAGATCGCCGACCGCGACCACGATCTGCGGCGGGTCGGTGCGCTCCCCCAGCTGGAGTTGGCCGCATGATGAAGAACACCGATGCGCTGATGGCGGCGCTGCGAGAGGCGTTGGAAGAGGTACTGGCGTGGAGAGATGCGGTTCCGTCTGATTTACCGCTGCCAACGATGCCCGGTTTTAATCGGGACGCGGTTGACGAATTACTCGCTCTCTCCACCCCCCATCCCACCGAAACGCGGCTGCGCGAGGCGTTGGAGCGGTCCAAAGAGGGCTGGGAAAACGTACTCGAATTTCGGCTTATTGCTGACCAGCATCGAGATACCGCCCGCGCCCTTGCAGATGAGGCGAGTGCAGCATTGTCCACCCTCCCGGCCCAGCCTGTGCAGCCAGAGGCGGGGGAGAAGGTCTGTCCTGGCGATGGCAACATTCTGTCCGAGGATGGCGTATGCGGATGGTGCGGCAATGCACCGGAAGCTTACGAAGCGGCTCCCCAGCCCTCAGGGGGGGACGTGCGGGAAGCGGCGGCGAAGATAGCAGATGAGCATAGCAAGCAACGATATGCTGACGGCGATCCAGAAGGCGCAGGTGCCATGGAAGACTTGGCCGCAGCCATCAGAGCCATGCCTCTCCCGCAGCGGTCATCACAAGGCGGGGAGACACTGTGACCGCCCCGTCCGCCCAAGCCGAACGCTTCGCCCGTGCCCGGCAGGAATTTGCCGAGGCGATGCAGCGCGGCTGCACGATTCCCGAACTGCGCAAACGCAAGGCGGAGGAAAGGGCCGCGCTGCGCCAGCGGGCGCAGGATGCGGTAAGCGCGATCAACGGCAGGCAGGGCTTTGTCGTGATCGACGAAGCCGCCGATTTCGGCCGCTGGGACGCCCACTGGATGATGAGGGACTGATGGCGGGTGGGTCGAACATCAAGTCCGCGCCGGATGCGCTGACGCCCGTGAAGGTCGAGCAGCTGCTCGACTGGATGGATGCGCGTCGCAGGGTTCCCGTGATGAACGCGGCTGATCTTGTCCAGATCGCGCGCGGCCATGTTTGTCAGCATGGTGTGCGGTGGCCGCATCCCTGCGGTCTCTGCGACGATGCAGCCTGGGCGCAGCGGGGGCCGCGCCTTGGCTAAGAACCGCGATTCCCATCCCAACCAGTTCGCCTTCACGTTCGAAGCGCCGCAGCCCGCGACGCTTCCGGCCGCGCTGGCGGGGATGGATGCGCGTATCGCTCGCACGGTGGCGGAAGCCCTGAAGCATGACGATCGGGACCGGAAGGTCATCGCCGCCGAAATGAGCGTGTTGCTGGACGAGGAAGTCACCAAGCTGATGCTGGATGCCTATGCCAGCCAGGCGCGGGACGGCCACAATATCAGCTTTGCGCGCATGTGCGCCCTGATCGCGGTGACGAACCGCTTCGACCTTCTGGACCGCGAGTTGCGCGCGATCGGCGCGGCCGTGCTGGTCGGCGACGAAATCTACACCGCGCAGGTCGGCCACATCAGCAGCGAGATTTCGCGGCTCCAGCAGCAGCTGAAGTCCCTGCAACGCATGAACCCCACCATCCAGAGGAATCGCCGCAAATGATCGCATCGGGGGGAAAGTCCTGGTTTACCGCCGCCGAGATCGCCGACCTTGGGTTGCCGGGCCTGCCCCGCACCAAGCGGAAAGTGAACGAACGGGCTGATCGGGAAGGCTGGAAGGTCGCGGCCGGTCGCGACGGTGTGCCGCTGGCCCGGAGCCGTCGCGGCCGGGGCGGCGGGCTGGAGTTCCATATCTCGCAGTTGCCCACGTCGGCGCAGGCGGAACTCGTCAGCCGGGGAATCGCGTTTGTTTCTCCACAAACATACAGCCCCGCAGAAGCGGACCGGCCGCTGGCCGCCAATGACGGTTGCCGCAACCAGATATGGGCGTGGTTCGATGGCCAGTCGGACAAAGTGAAGGCGGAGGCCGAGCGGCGCGCGCTCATCCTCGTCGACGTGGACGCCTATAAGGCGGCAGGCCTGCCCGCGACGACTGCGGTCAACCACGCGGCGCGGGCAGCAAAGGTCTCTCCCTCCACCGTATGGAACTGGCTGGGGCTGGTCGATGGCGTTCCCGCGCCGGATCGCCTGCCGCATCTTGCCCCCCGCCGGAAGGGCGGAGGAAAGGAAGCGGAGATCGACCCGGAACTGTGGCAAACGCTGCTGTCGGATTATCTCCGCCTCTCCAAGCCGACCTTCATGTCCTGCTATCTGCGGACGAAGGCGCTGGCAGACGAAATGGGGATGACGCTCCCCCACGCCAAAACCCTGCAACGCCGCCTGGAAGCCGAAGTTCCGCCACAGGTCATCACCCTGCGGCGCAAGGGCAAGGAAGCGCTGCGCCGGATGCTGCCCGCGCAAATCCGTTCGGTCGCCGATCTTCATGCGATGGAACTGGTCAATATCGACGGCCACAAGGCCGACGTGTTCGTCCGCTGGCCCGATGGCCGGATCGGCCGCCCCACCATCGTTGCGATCCAGGACGTTTACAGCCGCAAATTCCTCGCATGGCGCATCGCCGAAACGGAAGACACCGTGACGGCGCGCCTGGTCTTTGCGGACCTCTTCAAGAAATGGGGCATTCCCAAGGGGCTGCTGGCAGATAATGGCCGGGCTTTTGCATCCAAGTGGCTGACGGGCGGCGCGCGCACCCGGTTCCGGTTCAAGATCAGGGATGAGGACCCCGTCGGCGTCCTCGTGAACCTGGGCATCGCGATCCACTGGGCCAAGCCCTATCGCGGACAGTCGAAACCGATCGAGCGCGGTTTCCGTGATTTTTGCGATCATATCGCGCGCCATCCCGCTTTCGAGGGCGCCTATACCGGCAACACGCCGCTGGCGAAGCCGGAGAATTACGGCAATGCGGCGGTCGATCTGGAAACATTCTGCCGGGTCTTCGACGCGGGCGTGGCAGCCCACAACGCGCGCCTCGGCCGACGCACGGAAATGGGCGCGGGCCAGTACAGTTTCGATCAGGTCTTCGACGATAGCTATGCCCGCGCCACGATCGGCAAGGCAACCGAGGAGCAACTGCGGCTTGCCCTGTTCGCCGCCGATCAGATCAGCACCGATCGCACCACAGGCGCGGTCAGGCTCGCGGGCAACAGCTACTGGAAGCCGGAAATGGCCCAGATCGCCGGTCAGAAAGTGACGATCCGGTTCGACCCCGACGATTTGACGCGACCTGTCCATGTCTATGACCGTGCGGGCAAGTTCCTTGTCACCGCGCCGCTGTGGCAGGCCACCGGCTTCCTGGACATGGCCGCCGCAAAAGAGCGCCAGCGGCTGGAGAAGCGTCATCAGCGCGCAGCGAAGGAAGCGGCCGACGCGCTCAACCTGCTGTCCGCCGCCGATCTCGCGGCACGGCTGCCCACCTATGACGAAGATGTTGAACCGAGCGTCCGACCGGCAGCCAGCCGGATCGTGCGCCAGCGCGGCAACATCGTCGCTGCTCTCAAAGCCGTCTCAGAGCCTTCTCAGAACCCCGTGACGAACCCCGATTTCGACCGGCTGCACCGCAAGGCGGCGCTCCGACTGATCGAGCAGTAAAAGGAGAAAAGACCCGTGATCCATGTTGATGAAATGCCCGTCGACATCGAGGAGATGCGCGAGTGGGCCAATGGCTACAAGGCCATGGAAAATCTGAGCTGGAACGACCTTGGCAACGCCATCGGCATTCCGGGCGGGACGATCCAGCCTTTCTGCAAGGGCAATTATGCGGGCAACAATGACCGCATCGCCCGCGAAATCTTCAAGTTCCGCCAGGGCGTCCAGAACCGCCGCGAGCAGATGGACGGCATCCCCGTGGAACCGGGCTATTTCGACACGCCGACATCGCTGCTGATCCGCGAACTGCTCGCCATCGCGTCCAGCGGCGAAATCACGGTCGGCGCGTTCGGGCCGGGCATGGGAAAGACGAAAACGGCCGAGGATTTCCTTGGCCGTGTGTCTCCCTGTTTCATGGCGACCATTGACGATGTCTCCAAGGACACGAACGCGATGATCCGCCTTGTCGAAAAGGCGATCGGGCTCAATTGCGTCAGAAGCTGGCCCGCCGCGATCAGCGCGGAGCTCATCACGTTCCTGCGCCGCCGCAAGGCCACGCTGATCGTCGATGAAGCCAATCACCTGACCTTCAAGGCTCTGGAGCAGCTGCGGGCATGGCATGACCAGACGGGACTTGGCATCTGCCTGCTGGGCAATGAAGAACTGATTGCCCGGATCGAGCGCGGCCGGCAACGCGACGCCTTCGCCCGGCTCAACAGCCGGATTGCCCAGCGCGTCGTGCAAGCCCAGCCGCAGGAAGGGGACGTCCTCGCTTTTTGCGATGCGTGGAAGCTCTTTGATCCGGGCATTCGCCAGACGCTGATCGACGTCGCGCTCCGGCCGGGATCGGGCGCGCTGCGGGAGTGCCGCCAGATCATCGTCAACGCCAGCCGGATCGCCTCCGAAGACGGCGGCAGGCTGCAACTGGCTCATGTGCGCTGGGCGATCGAACGCCGCGCCATCCGGATCGTCCGCCAATGAAACCGATCATGGAAAAGGCGCTGCGCGCGCTGCTCACCGACCCGGTTACAGGCGACCCGCTCGATCCGATGGATTGCATCTCGCTCGCCATGGGCCTGTGCGTGGCGGTGCTGGTCATCCTCGCCATGCTGGTGATGTCGCTGGGCATGGGAGCCGGGCAGTGACGAGCGCGGCTGACACGGCGGTCAGCCTGGCGCTGACCATGTTGGTCGCGCGGATCGCCGGTCCCGCTCCGCAGCGCCGCTTCGGCGGCAAGGTGCGCGTTGCGGACCTGATCGATACCGTCGCCTGGTTCACAAGCGTCGACGCGGGCGAGATCGTCGGCCGGACGCGCAAACCGGTCTATTTCCGGCCTCGGGCCGCCGTGTGCTGGATCGCCTGTGAATTGGGACTGGGGTCAACGACCGTGATCGGCCACGCGCTGGGCGGACGAGATCACACGACGGTTCACCATGCCGTCCGCCGCGCGCGCGCATTACGCCACCGCGATCCCGCGTTCCGCCGCCTGACCGATCGTCTGGTCAATCATTTTCGTGACTTTCAGGAGAACTGACATGGCGACCGCCGCCCGTAAAGCAGCGACCGATCCTCAGCGCCGCGCGCTGATCGCGAAGGTGCACATCGCGCCCAAGCAAATCGGGATGACCGACGATGATTATCGCGCGGTCATGCACCGCGTCACCGGACAGATGAGCGCGCGCGATTGCACGATCCCGCAATTGCAGGCGCTTGTGGAAGAGTTCGCCCGGCGCGGCTTTACCGCGAAAGCGTCCACGCCGAACGGCAAGGGCGCACCGCGCCGCGCGGATCATCCCATGGCGCGCAAGGCGCGCGCGATGTGGATTTCGCTGGGCCTGCTCTGCGCGATTCGCGACGGCGGCGAGCCCGCCCTTGAAGCCTTCGCCCGCCGACAGACGGGATGCGAACGGTTCCAATGGGTCAACCAGTCGCAAAGCGACCGGCTGATCGAAGCGCTGAAGGCGATGGCGCAGCGGCATGGATGGACGCAGGCATTGCCGGGCCTCGCCAAAATCCATCATGTCCATGCGCTCAAGGGTCGTCTGTGCGAAGCCATATTGGCCAAGCTCGTGCGCGCCTGCATCGTGCCATCGCATTGGGGCCTGGGGAAGGCGGCGTGGGAGCTTTGCAAGCTGTCCGATCCCGACCAGCATCTTTTCGCGACGGAGGACTATGACCGGATCGCCCATGGGCTTGGCCGCGTCCTGCGCGTCAAGGGTGGCGACGCCGCGTTCGAAGAGGTGAAGTCGTGACCGCCCGCGTCCATGCCGCGCGGGGCGGCCACGTCCACGCGGAATGGGAAACGCAGCCGCTGCTGCGGTCGACCCGGCCGCGCCGCCGCGTTCCGCTGGCGACCCTCTTCACCATCTTTGCGGCCGGGCTGCTGCTGGGAGCCGTGCTCTTCTGATGAGCGAGCGGCTCGCCACCGAACTGACGAAGCTGCTCGGCGAACGCGGGTTTATCGCGCTCGCCGAGGCGTTCGGTGGCCGCCGTCTTTATGTGCCGACCAAGGTCGACAGCGACGGCGAGATCGCCAAGGCCATAGGTCTCGATGCCGCGCGGCTGCTGTCCCGGCGCAAGTCGCCCGACTATCTGCGCGTCCCTCTTGCCCGCGAGGTTCGCGCGCGCCATTATCGCGCGGCCGGTTTCAGCAATGGCGCGATCGCCACGAAGCTGGGCATGACGGAAACGGGCGTCAACCACATGTTTGCCCGCATGGACAGCCCGCCCGTCAAGGGCAGCGAGCCCGAACGGCAATTCTCCCTTTTCTGACGGATGGCCGTGGGCACGGCCATGAACTTCCGCAGCTGAAACCCGCACATCTGGGTCATGGCCCAGACGCATTCCCCTACCCGACAGCGAGTTAGCCGCCATGGCTGACGCGAGCAATCGTCCGATCGCCGCCATCGTCGCGACCGCCCTTGTGGCCGCGCCCGTTGGCGTCGCCGTCAGCGATCCCGCCGCGCAGGTCGCCACCGGCCTTATCGAGAAATGGGAGGGGACGAAGACGGTCCCCTATCGCGACATGATCGGCAAATGGACCGTCTGCACCGGCGAGACGCGGGTGCCGATGCGCGTCTACACCCCGACCGAATGCCGCGCCTTCCTCCGCACCGCGATCCGGAGCGATTTCGGCAAGGGCGTCCTCAGCTGCACCCCGCAGCTTCAGAACGCCGTCTACCAGCTGGGCGCGGCGATCAGCGTCGCCTATCATATCGGGGTCGCGGCCTATTGCGGGTCCACCATGGCGCGGCAGTTCAAGGCAGGAGACTGGTTCTCCGCCTGTCAGGCGTTCGCGCTCTGGAACAAGGCGGGCGGCGTTGTCGTCACCGGCATCGTCAACCGGCGCAATGACGAAATGCGCGCCTGCTTCACCAACCTGACGCCCGAAGTCACGCTGACCGTCAAGGTGCGGATATGAGATGGCTCTTCGACGCGATCGCCCATGTCGGCATCGAACTGGCGGGCCTGCTGGGCGATGGCGTCCGCTGGCTGCTGGCGCGCCCGTGGCGGCTGGCGATGCTGATCCTCGCGCTGCTGTGCCTCTGGCTGCACGGGCAGGCGAGGAGCGCGCGTGATCTGGCCGAGGCGCGCCGCGTCCAGGCGGCGGCGTGGCAGGGCAAGTTCCGCGACCAGAAAGCCGAGATGCAGAAGTTCGTCGGCATGGTCCGCGATGCGCGGGCCGAGGCAGCGCGCAAGGACCGCGAGAATGCCGCGCGCGTCGGGCGCGAAGGGGCTGCAATCCTTCAGGAGGTGAAGAATGACCATCAAGCCGATCTGGCTGCTGCTCGCGCCGATCTTGCTGACCGGCTGCGGGACGCGCGAACGCGATCGGGTGCGGCCAGCGCTGCCGGTGGCGGCGGAGCAGCGGACCTGTCCGGCGTTCCCGTCCTGTCCAGCGGACCTTTGCGGCCCGGTGAAGCGGCCATCGTGGATGAAGCCGACCTCGCCATCTGCACGGCCAATACCGTGACGCTCGAAGCGCTGAACGCCGCGTGGGACCGCATCGCCCGGATCGACATCAACGGGCTGCAATGAAGGGCATCGCACCATGTTTTCAGCGCCTGAAGAAACGGGGGGAATTGTGAGTTCTGGCGTATTTCCGGCCATGATCGCGTTGCTGGCCAGCATCGCGAATATCCTTTGGACCTGGCACACCAAGTCGCAGTCCGCCGCCACGGATCGGGTGCAGAAGATCGAGGACAATCTCGATCGGCTGGAAGCGCGCCAACTGAGCCTGGAAGGCGAGTTCAAGCATCTGCCCACCAAGGAAGACGTGGGCGCGTTGCGCATCCAGCTGGAAACCGTGCTCGGCATGATCGGCCGTCAGGAAAGCGAGATCACGAGCATGGGCCGCGTGGTGAACCGCATCGACGATTATCTGCGAGAGAAGGCATGAGCTACGACGACAAGGTCGCGGAAGATGGCCGTCTGGTCATCCTGAAGGAACTCGCCGCCCAGGTGGACGGACGGCTGAACGAAGTGGCGCTGGGCCGTGTGCTGGACGCCTTCGCCATCACCCGTTCGCGGGAATGGGTGCGGACCCAGATGCGCAAGCTCGCCGAACTGGAAGCCGTCCGCCTCAGCGAGATGGGCACGGTCCTGATCGCGAAGATCACGACGCTGGGCCGCAATCATGTCGAACGCCGCGAGATCATCGACGGCGTGTCCCGGCCGTCCGACGATGTCTAGGCCGCAGCGCAAGCGGCGGGGCCTGCGCAAGGTGACGCTGGTTCCGGCTCGCGCCTTGCCGCTGTTGAGGGAAGCGGGCGTGCTGGTGCCGGAAGGCGAGCCGGAAATCGTCTATGGCTATCTGGACAGGTCCGGCGCGCCTCGGCGCGTCATCGCCCGCTATGCCGATGGCTGGCGCGCCGATCTGCGCATCCGCGTCGATGGCAGCTTCTCGCTGACGCAAAGCCTGCGCCTGAAGGTGACCGGATGACCGACCGTCTCGTGAGCCAGGACGATGCCGTGAATATCGGCATGAAGATCGTGGAGATGGCCGACCGTCTGCGCGACATGAACAAGGTTGTGACCGGCGCACAGGCCCGTTGGGGCTTCGACATGGATGGCGTTCACTATGACGTCGCCGTATCGCTGGGCGACCCTGCAAAGGGGAGCGCGGCAGGATGAGCGATATCGACGCCGACCGCCGCGAAGGCCGGGGCCGCCTGTCGTCGATCGACATGCTGCCGGACGAAGCCGACGGAGATATCGTCTGGGCGCTGGAGCAGCTGCGCGGGCGGGCCATGCCGCAGACCGCCATCGTCGGCGAGTTCAACAAGCGGCTGGCCGACCGGGGAATCGCGGGCGTCAGCAAGTCCGCCTTCAGCCGGTGGGCGGTGCGCAAGGCCATCCAGTTCCGCAAGCTGGACGAAGTGCGCCACATCACGGCGGAGATCGTCACGGACCTTGGCACGGACGGCGCGGACCAGGTGACGGTCGCTGTGGCCGAGATGCTGAAGGTCGCGATCTACGAATTGCTGGAGAAGGGCACGGCCGACAGCAAGGGCGTCATGGAGATGGCCCGCGCGCTCACCTCTGTCGTGTCGGCGCAGAAGACATCGACCGAGCATCGCCGCAAGCTGGAAGAGCGCGTCGCCGCCCAGATGGAGCAGGCGGCGGACAAGGTCGAGAAGGTCGCCACCGAAGCGGGCCTGACGGCCGAGCGCGCCGCCCAGATCAGGCGCGAAGTGCTGGGGCTGCGGATATGACGGGAGGAAGTCCTATGGAACAGCGATTGGCCGCAAGGCAATTTACCAAGGAAGAGGCCGTTGCCTTTGCGGAGGAAGGCAAGTGGTCATCGCTCTCGCCGTCAGAACGCGGTCTGCTCCAGTTGCGGCAGGATCGTCTCTGTATGCCATGGGAAAAGGCACATGAAGGCGTCACCGCGCTTCTCGGTCGTCCAGTTTACACGCACGAATTTGCCGACCCTGACAGCCTCTGGGCAGAAGCAAATGGCGCCATTCCCAAAGCTCAGTTGAGCGACGTCCTGGCCAAGCTCTCACCGGACGCCCTTATTCTCGCAGTGGTGAAATGAGCAATCCTGTCCCCAAGCCATGGAAATGGGGTCCGCTGCAATATTCCTGCGCGACCGACATGGATCGAACGGTCGTGTTCATGCACAATGTCAGGCTCGGCCTGTGGCGCTTCCGCATCGAGTTGTCGTTCCAGACGCAGGCATCGGTGGATCGCATCAAGCGCCAGGCTGTCTATGACGCGCTGCGCGCCCAGGCCGTGCAAGCATGGGGCGATGCCGACCACGTCGCCTGGGCCATGGACGATCACTGGGCCGACGACGGCACTTACGAAACTGCCATCGCCTTGCTGGAACGGATCGTTGCGGGCACGGAACCGAACCCATGGGCTGAAGCGGAGACGTCCGCATGATCCCGCCGCGCAAGGGCAAGTCCATGTTCATGGCTGGCGCGGCGCTGGCGGGAGCGCTCACCGGGCAACCGGCCACCGCGTTCCAGCCCGTGCCGCTGGAGCCGGTGCTGTCGCGCGATGCGGCGAAGCTGCCGCCCGAACTGCCGCGCGGCTTCGAACTGCCCGACGACCACGATCCGCTCGCCGATGGCATCCTCATGGACCATCAGAAGGAATGGCTGGAAGATCAGTCGGTCCTGAAGCTGGGGGAAAAGGGACGGCGCACGGGCATCACCTATGCCGAGGCGCTGGACGACACGATCATCGCGTCGTCGGCGCGGTCGGCCGGTGGCGACAATGTCTTCTACATCGGCGACACGAAGGACAAGGGCCGCGAGTTCATCGGCTATGTCGCCCATTTCGCGCGCGTCGTCGCGAAAGAGCTGGTCGAGGTCGAGGAGTTCCTTTTCGAGGATGAGCGTGAGGACGGAACGTCCCAGTTCATCAGCGCTTACCGTGTCAAGTTCGCGTCGGGCTTCCGGGTCGAGGCGCTGTCGTCCAGGCCGGAGAATATTCGCGGCCTTCAGGGCGTCGTCGTCATCGACGAAGCCGCGTTCCACAAGGACGTGCGCGCCGTGCTGGATGCGGTCAACGCGCTGCTGATCTGGGAAGGCCGCATCCGCGTGATCTCCACGCATAACGGCGTCCTCAATCCCTTCAACGACCTGATCCGCGAGGCGAAGGACGGCAAGGTTCCCTTCAGCCTGCATTTCATCCCGTTCCAGAAGGCGGTGGATAACGGGCTCTTCAAGCGCGTCTGCCTGACGCGCGGCAAGCCATGGTCGCAGGAGGCGCAGGACGAATGGGAAGCGCGCATCCGGGGAGCCTATGGCGTCCGCACCGCGCAGATGCAGCAGGAACTGGACGCGATCCCGGCCGACGCGCAAGGGTCCGCACTGCCCCGCGTCGTGATCGAGAATTGCTCCGACCGCTCCATTCCCGTCATCCGCTGGGAACTGCCCGACAGCTTCAAGAGCGCCCCGGCCGACGAACGCAAGCGGCTGACGGAAACCTTTCTGCGCGAAAAGGTCCGGCCGCATCTGGACCGGCTCGATCCGACGCGCCGCCATGATTTCGGCATGGACTTCGCGCGGACCGGCGACGGGTCGGCGCTGATCGTCAATGAACTCAGCCAGGACCTGATCCGGCGCGGCCGTCTGGTGATCGAGCTTCGCAACGTCCCTTATGAGACGCAACGCGACGTCGTCTTCCATGTCGGCGACGCCCTGCCCCGTTTCGGCCATGGCGCTTTCGACGCCACCGGCAACGGCGCGTATCTCGCGGAAGTCTCGCGCCAGAAATGGGGCGAGCGGATCAGCGAAGTGAAGCTCAGCCAGGAATGGTATCGCGTCAACTCGCCGCCCTATGTCGAAGCCTTTGGCGACGGGTCCATCGTCGTCGCCGGGGATGACGACATCATCCGCGACCATCAGGCGCTCCAGTTCGTGAACGGCATCATCAAGGTTCCCGACGACATGCGCTACAAGGGCGCGGACGGACTGGAGCGCCATGGCGACACCGCGATCGGCGGCATCCTCGCCTGGTATGCGTCGCGGCAGGGCGCGGCCGACTATGGCTATCAGCCGGTTCCCGCCGTCCCCCGCGCGCTCGACGGCGGCGATCGCGACGGCTGGCTGGGCGACGATGACGCTGGCGATGGGGCTGTCCGCGACTGGTGGAAGCCGCCGCTGGGATCGGGCCTGCGGGGGTTCATATGATCGCACCCGCAGGAAGCCGCACAGGCGCTTCGGATGGCGCGGCGCGCCCAAGATACCCCAGCACCCTTAGAAGGGCTGTGAGGGGCCTCTTAGACCCTCTTAATTTGATCCTGAACCGAAGGGAGCGCACCGCATGACGGGACTGATCGATCATCGCGGGCAACCGCTGCGCCGCGAGGTGCTGACGCGGGAAGTGGCCGGGCCGAGGATCGGCGGCGTCCGGTCGCCCATGACGGGCTATCCGGGCGACGGGCTGAACCCGGTGAAGCTGGCCCGCATCCTGCGCGCGGCCGACATGGGCGATCCGCTCGCCTATTTCGAACTGGCCGAGCAGATCGAGGAACGCGACCCGCATTATGTGGGGGTGTTGGGGACGCGCAAGCGTTCGGTCGCGCAGATCGACGCGACCGTGGACGCGGCCAGCGACGACGCGGGCGACGTCGCGATCGCCGACAGGATTCGCGAATGGATCGACCGGGACGAACTGGCCGACGAAACCTTCGATATCCTCGACGCGATCGGCAAGGGCGACAGCTTTACGGAAATCGTCTGGGACAGCAGCAGCGGCCAGTGGCAACCGGCCCGGCTGGAATGGCGCGATCCGCGCTGGTTCACCTATGATCCGCGCGACGGGCGGACGCCGCTCCTGCGCGGCGGCGAGGAAGGGGGCGGCGCGGACAGCCCGTTGCCGCCGTTCAAGTTCATCCGTCACCAGGTCAAGGCCAAGTCCGGCCTGCCGGTGCGATCCGGCATCGCCCGCATCGCGGCATGGGGATGGATGTTCAAGGCGTTCACGCAGCGCGACTGGGCGATCTTCGTCCAGACCTATGGCCAGCCGGTCCGCATCGGCAAGTTCCGGTCCGGGGCGAGCGACGAAGACAAAGACACGCTGTTCCGCGCGGTCGCCAATATCGCGGGCGATTGCGCGGCGATCATTCCCGACGGCATGGACATCGACTTCAAGGAGTCGCGCAATGTCGGCCCCGGCTCCGATCTCTATGAGAAGCGCGCCGACTGGCTCGACCGGCAGACCAGCAAGGCCGTGCTGGGGCAGACGACGACAACCGATGCCGTGTCGGGCGGTCATGCCGTGGCGAAGGAGCATCGCCTTGTGCAGGAGGATATCGAAACCGCCGACTGCAAAGGGCTGTCCGCGACCCTCAACCGCGATCTGATCCGGCCATGGGTCGATCTGGAGTACGGGCCGCAGCGCAAATATCCGCGCCTTCGCATCGCCCGGCCCAAGGCGGAGGATGTTTCGGGACTCGTCTCCGCGCTCCAGACGCTGGTGCCGATGGGGATGCGGGTGCAGGCGAGCGAGATCCGCGACAAGCTCGGCCTGTCCGATCCGGACGCGGGCGCGGAACTGCTGCGCGCGCCCGCTTCGCCGTCCAGCATCGCCCAGCCCAGCCAGCAGCTGATCCGCGCTCTCCAGGCGGCACAGGCTCCGGCCGCAACATTCCCGGCCGACGCGATCGGCGACCGGCTGGCCGACGACGCGGACGCCGATATCGGCGAATGGCTGGAGCAGATCGAGGCGATGCTGTCTGCGGCAAACGATCTGGGCGAGTTCGCCGAGATGCTGCGCAGCGCCTTCCCCCGGCTGGACGCGCAGCGCCTCGCCGCGAAGATCGGCAAGGGCCTGACCGCCGCCCATGCGGCCGGGCGCTTCGACGTGGAGGAAGAGGCCGATGCCTGATCCCGCCCTGACGCTGCTGATGCTGCTGGGCGTCGTCGCCGGACTTCCGCTCGGCTGGGCGATTGCCGCGTGGCTTTGCGGTGATCTTTGATGCCTGACCAGCCCAGCGCCGCTTCCGGCGTCCTGCGCCGCCCCTTCACCGAACAGGTCGCCTTCTTCCGGGGCAAGCTCGGCAACCTCGTTCCGACCGAACGATGGGACGATCTGGAGCGCGAGCAGCATGACACCGGCTTCATGGTCGCCGGGGCGGCCAAGGCAGACCTGCTGAGCGATCTGGCCGCCGCCGTCGATCGCACGATCGCGGAGGGCAAGGGGCTCGAAAGTTTCCGAAAGGACTTCCGCGCCATCGTCGAACGCCATGGCTGGCATGGCTGGACCGGCGAGGACACGAAGGGCGGCCGGGCGTGGCGGACGCGGACGATCTACCGCGCCAACGCTTCGACCAGCTACAGCGCCGGGCGCTATGCCCAGCTGGTCGCGGGCGACTTCCCGTTGTGGGTCTACCGCCATGGCGGATCGAAGGAACCGCGCCTGGAGCATCTGGGCTTCGACGGGCTTTACCTGCCGCCCAGCCATGATTTCTGGACGATCTTCTATCCGCCGTCCGACTGGGGATGCAGCTGCTACGTCCTGGGCGCGAGGAGCGAACGGGGCGCGCGACGGCTGGGCGGCGATCCCGACAAGACGCTGCCGGAGGGATGGGATCGCATCGACCCGCGCACGGGCGCGCCCCATGGCGCGGGCCGCAACTGGGACTATGCTCCCGGCGCATCGGTCGCGCCGGTCGTCCGGGCGACGGCCGAGAAAATCCGTCACTGGGACTATCGCATCGCCAAGGGCTTCATGGAGGGAGTGCCCGAAGCGATGCGCGATTCGCTGGCGGCCAGCTATCGCTCGCTGCCTTCCGTGGCGGACGACGCGCGCGGCTATGCCCGACGCGTCCTGGGCGACATCGATGGCGATATCGAGCCGCTCCGGACGCTCGGCCTGGTCGGGCCGCAACAGGCGGACATTATCGCCGATACATGGACGGGCGATCCGTTGCGTCCGGTCGATCTCTATGATTTCTCCATGGCGCGGGACGATATCCTGCACATCGTCAAGGGCCATGGCGACAGCAGCGAGGAACTGCGCGGCCAGCGCGCGATCACGGCGGAGGATTATGCGTTGCTGCCGCTGATCCTGAACCAGCCGGACCGCGTGGAGCAGGCCGGGCGGTCCAGGGCGGGCGAACCGCTGCTCAGCTTCGTGAAGACGATCAACGGCGAGCAGTTCATCGCGCGCTTCGCCGTCCGCAACAAACAGCGGACCCTGGGCCTGAAGACGTTTTTCGTGCGGAAGGGGAAATGAGACGCGCCCCCGCGCCAACGTCCGGAACCGTTCAGGGCTATGAACCCAACGCCACGATGCGCGCGTCTCGAAAAGGAATATAGCGATGATCGGCGTCCAGTTCAAATATGAGGACGTGGCCGAAGCGCTGCGCGAACTGTCGGCGCGCCTGGACGACATGACGCCCGTTCATGAGGACATCGGCGAATATGTCCTCGAAACGACGAAGGAACGCTTCCGCAAGGGGATCGCGCCGGACGGGACGCCATGGGCTCCCAAAAGCGCCGCGACGCTCGCCGCCTATCTCGCGCGGGGCGACGGCGACCGTCCCGATCCGCTGATCGGGCCTTCCAGGCGTCTGTCTTCGGAAATCCAGCGGATCGCCTCGCCCGACAGCGTGGAGATCGGGTCTTCGCTCGAATATTCCGGTGCGATGCAGGATGGTGTGCGAAAGGGCGCGTTCGGCACGAACAGCCGGGGCAATCCGATCCCGTGGGGCGATATCCCGGCCCGCGTCTGGCTGGGCCTGTCGGAGGAAGACGAAAGCGAGATCATCGACATTGCGGACGAATATCTGGCCGAGGCATTCGAAAAGCGCGGCTTCAATACCGCCCGCCTCTGACATTGCCGGTTTGATTTCGGCGGCGGGCGGTGGCAAGTTGATCGCCAGCGCCGCTTCCTGACGCCGATCCCCCTCATACCGCTGGATGGCCGTGCCCACGGCCATGTTTTGCCCCCCGATCGAGGGGCACAACGGTCGGCATGACGAAGCCGTCCACTTCCATTGCGCTGTGTTCCGCGATCGCGCTGGCTGACGCCGCCGATGCGCCGGAATGGATACACCTCATCCCCGGCGCGGAAATCCGCACGCATGACGGGCGCGGTCCCTATCGCGTGACCGACATGGTCGCGCTGATGGCCAATTCCCTGCGCGACGGCGACAAGCTGGTCCTGGACGAAAACCACGCCACCGATCTGGCCGCGCCGCGCGGCGAGGAAGCCCCGGCGCGCGGCTGGATCGTCGAGCTTCAGCAGCGCGCCGATGGCGTCTGGGGACGGGTCGAATGGACCGAGGCCGGACGGCAGAAGGTCAAGGGCAAGGAATATCGCGGCGTTTCGCCGGTCATCGGCCACCGCAAGGACGGCACGGTCACGCACATCCTGCGCGCCAGCCTCGTCAACCAGCCGAATTTTCAGGGTCTGACGGCCCTTCATCAGGAGAAGCACATGGACTTTCGTGCAAAGCTGATCGAGGCGCTGGGCCTCGACAGCGAGGCCGATGACGCCGCGATCATCGCGGCGCTCACGGCAAAGCTGGAGAAGAAGGGCGACGACGACAAGGTTGCGCTTCAGTCGGCGTTGGGGCCGATCGCGATGGCGGTCGGGCTTGCCGCCACCGCCGACGCCACGGCCGTTCTGGCGGGCGTCGAGAAGCTGAAAGAGGATGGCGGCGCGGATGGCCGCGTCGTCGCGCTCCAGTCGGAACTGGCGGGCGTCGTCGGGCAGCTGAACGGCCTTCGCGACGAACGCGCCCGCGACAAGGCGGAAGGCTTCGTGGACGCCGCGATCGCGGCGGGCCGCGTCGGCATCAAGCCCCTGCGCGACGACTACGTCTCCCTTCACATGGAGAACCCCGAGCGCACGGAAAAGCAGATCAACGCCATGCCGATCGTCAAGGGCGGCGCGACGCTGACCACTTCGCCCGGAGCTTCCGCCGCCGACACAAGCGACGATCCCGTCCAGATCGCCGCCCATGCGGCCGTCTACCAGAAAAAGCAGGCGGACGCGGGCATCACCATCGATTTCGCTGCGGCAGTTGCAGCCGTGCAGGAGGGCCGCCACAAATGAGCATCCCCACTTTCATCCGGTCCTATGAGGCCGCTGCCGCCATCGCCGCCTTTCGCGTCGTCCGGTTCTCCGACACCGCCAATTCCTCGAAGGTCGCGGCCGGTGCCGCCGCAGGTCAGCCGCTGATCGGCACCACCGGCAAGGTCGGGGCCAGTGCGGCTGGCGTGATGGTCGATGTGTTCCGCGCCGGGATCAACCCGGTCCAGCTGGGCGGCTCCGTCAGTGCGGGCGACTGGCTGACCAGCGACGCCAACGGCAAGGCCATCGCCACCACGACAGTGGGCAATCATGTCATCGGGCGCGCCGAACAGCCGGGCGTGGCCGACGACATCATCGACTATTTCGCCGCACCCGGCGTGTTCTGAGGAGCTTGACGCATGGATCGTCCCTTTGTCGTAGACGCGGTTCTGACCGCCATTTCCATTGGCTACAAGAACCCGGCCAGCGCCTATATCGCTGACATCGCGCTGCCGCGCATGTCGGTCAGCGCCGAGAAGTTCAAGTGGACCGAATATCCGCTTGAGGAAGCCTTCAACGTGCCTGACGGGCGCGTCGGGCGTCGGGGCCGGGTGCAGCAGCTGGAGTTCGGCGGGTCCGAGAAAACCAGTTCGACCGAAGATTTCGGTTTCGAAAGCCCTATCCCGAACAGCGACATCGATGCCGCCCGCGAGGCGCGCAATCGCGGCGTTTCGACCTTCGACCCGGAAGGCCATGCGGTCATGATGCTGACCGATACGCTGCTCAATGTGCGCGAGGTTCGCGCGGCCGGGATCGTCCACAATCCCGCCACCTATGCCGCTGGGCGCAAGGTCACGCTGGCAGGCAACAGCCAGTTTTCCGACTATGCCAATTCCGATCCGATCGGCGTCATCAAGACGGGCATGGACGCGACACTGGTGTTGCGCCCCAACACGATGGTGATGGGCCGTGCCGTCTGGTCGAAGCTAAGTTCGCATCCCAAGGTTGTGAACGCGGTGAAGGGTAATGTCGCGGACAGCGGCATCGTCACGATCGAGCAGTTCACCGAACTGCTGCGCGGCGAGGGCATCCAGAAGGTCGTTGTCGGCGACAGCTGGTATAACACCGCCAAGCCCGGCCAGCCGGTGGCGCTGTCCCGCGCATGGGGCAAGCACATCGCCATGTATCACCTCAACCCGGTCGCCAACCCGGAAGGCGGCGGCGTGACGTTCGGCTACACCGCTCAGTATGGCACCCGCATCGCGGGCCGCATCCTGGACACGGACGTAGGTCTGGAAGGCGGCGTCCGCATCCGAACCGGCGAGCGCGTCAAGGAAGTGATCGCCGCCCAGGACGTGGGCTATCTCATCCAGAACGCGGTTGCCTGACCATGGCCGCGCCCAGGAAGCCCGCAGCGGGCAAGCCCGCCCCTGCGGAGAAAACGAAAGCGATCGCGCCCCCTGCTGGCGAAACAACCCAGTCGGAACAGGATGGCGCGAGGGAGGCGGATAGCGGCGCTCCGGCCGTGACTGACTCCGCCTCCCACCTGACAGAGCAGGCATTGGGTCAGGCGACGGTGGCAGCGTTCACCACCGGCAACGAATATTCGGATGCCGCGTCAGCCGTGAAGCAAGCCATCTTGGAAGCTCTGAAGGATGGCGATCCCGGCGCGCTGGATGCGCATGATGTCGCGGACGAAGTTCGCGGACACGTCGCTCTGATGCACCTGCATCTGGACGGCGCGATCCATGAACCTGACGCGCTGGTGTTCGTCACCGAAGACGAGTTCGGGCCGCTCAAGGCCGCAAGCGTTTTCGGCGGCGAATGGTCCGACGGCGTGACAGCGGAGGAGTACGATGTCCAATGGCTTCCCGGCGACGAGAAGCCGGAATGACCTACGCCACGCTCCCCATGCTGGTGAAACGGTTCGGCGAACAGACGCTGATCCAGCTGACCGATCGCGCCGATCCCCCGGCCGGGGAGATCGACGGGTCGATCGTCGACCAGGAACTGGGGAACACGGACGCCGTCATCAACGGCTATGTGGGCAACCGCTACCGCCTGCCGCTCAACCCGCTGCCCGACATGGTCGCCGACCTCGCGCTGTCGATCGCGATCTACAAGCTGCACGTCTTCGCGCCCGATCAGAAGATCAAGGACGATTACGAACGCGCCTTGAAGACGCTGAAGGATATCAGCGACGGCGTGGCGAAGCTGGACGCGGCGGGGGTGGAGCCTGCCTCTTCAGGGGCCAACGGCGTCCGGTTCATCGACCGGGAACGGCCGCTGACCCCTGAAAATCTGCACGGCTTCATCTGATGGGGCCGGTTTGATGTTCGGGGCGGTCAAGGAACGGCTGGAAGACATCGCGGCGCTGGGCGGGCGGATCGAACCGGCCGCCAGCCTTTCGGAACTGATGCGGCGCAACCAGGCGCCGCAGGTGACGCCCGCCGCCTTCATCCTCCCGCTCGGCCTGCGCGGCGGACGGGGCGAGGTGGCGACGGGGATCGTCCGCCAGCCGATCACCGAAGCGCTGGGCGTGGTGCTGTTCCTGCGTTCGGCCGGGGACGCCAAGGGCGGCAAGAGCGCCGACGCGCTCACGCCGATCCGCAATGAGGTGATCCGCCGGATCGTCGGATGGGCACCGCCCTCCGACTGGCTGGCGGACGATACGGTCGGCGTCTTCACCCTTTCCCGTGGGGAGATGGTCAGCCTGTCGGCCGGGCTGCTGATCTACCAACTCGATTTTGCTGTCGATGACCAATTGAGGATTTGAAAATGGGTTTTCGAAAGACCGTGAAAGGCGACGACGCCACCGAACTGGCTCCGGGGAATCCCACCCCTGACAATCCCGAAACGGGGGCGGTCCCCGCCGTCCCCGAAACCGATCCGCCCGCGATTCCCGCGCCGACCGTCGCCACCGACAAGGACGGCCATGAGCGTCCGCTGTCGGGCGGCAGTTTCATCCGGGTCAACGGCAAGCTCGTGCGGAAGGAGGCGTAAATGGCGCTCGAACCGATCAAATGGAAAAGCAAGATCGTCCTGGTGAAAGAGGAGGTCGATTATGGCGTCGATCCGGTTCCGACTGGCGGGGCCAACGCCATGCTGCTCACCAACGTGACGCTCCAGCCGATGGAGGGCCAGGACGTCAACCGCAATCTGGAACGCGCCTTCATGGGCGCGCAGGAGGAAGTGCCGGTCGGCCTCTACATGGTGCTGTCCGGTTCGTCCGAACTGGTCGGCAGCGGCGAAACAGGAGTCGCGCCCGCCTGGTCGCCATTGATGCGGGCCTGCGGTGTCGCGGAGGTCGTCACCCCCGATGACGCTCCCGGCGACGGCACCGTCGAATATTCGCCGGTCAGCACCGGCCATGAAAGCGTCGCCGTTCATTTTCATATCGGGCCGAACTGCTATGTCATGCTGGGCGCGCGCGGATCGGCGGAAATCTCCGTCAACGCGCTGGGCATTCCGGTCGCGGCCTGGACCATCACCGGCCTGTTCACGGTGCCCAGCGTCCAGGCGCGGCCGACGGTGGACCTGTCCGCCTTCGAAACGCCGCAGGTCGCGAGCAAGGCGAACACGCCCGTCTTCACTATCGACGCGATTTCCTTCGCCATGCGCAATTTCAGCCTCAACCTCGGCTGCGACGTGCAGGCGCGGATGCTGGTCGGGGTGGAGCGGATCGTCATCGTCGACAAGGCCGAGACGATCAGCACCCAGATCGAGGCGGTGCCCTTTTCCACCTACAATCCGGTGCAGCGGTCCCTGTCGCCCGCGCCGCGCCAGCCGATCGTGCTTCAGCACGGCACGGCGGCGGGTCGCCGCGTCAAGATCGCGGCGGCCAGGGCCGTCCAGCGCCGCTTCACGGGGGGCACCGAGAACCAGGGCGTCGAGGAATGGCCGCTGACCTTCTCACCCCTGCCGGACGCAGGCGACGACCAGTGGAAGATCACGCTCACCTGACCCCAATAACCGGAGGGCGGTGATGGCGGCCCCTGATGTCTGGATCGGCCCGCCCAGCCCATGACCAACGGCCCGCCATGACGAACGGGCCGCCCATTTTGCCAAGGAGTCCCCATGTTCAAAGTCGATCCCAATCCCACGTTCACGCACACGGTCAAGGTCAAGGTGCCGGTCGATGGCGGCTTTCGCGAGGAAACGCTGAAGGCCACATATTCGGTTGTCCCGGCCAGCGAACTGGAAGGGTTCGATCTGGACGAATCGCAATCTTCGCAGGCGTTCCTGACGCGCACGGTCATCGGCCTGGACGATATCGTGGACGCGGAGGGCAATCCGCTCTCCTTCAACCACGCGGTGCGTGATGCGCTTTTCGATCTTCCCTACGTCCGTATCGCACTGGCGCGGGTCTATTTCGAAGGCGTTGCCGGGGCGCGAGCGGGAAACTGAAGGCCGCCGCCCGGCGCTGGGCACTGGGCGGCTCCGACGACAGGACAGAGGCGGCGAAGGACGCGGAACGGTTCGGCCTTCCCGCCGCGATCATCGCGAAGCTCGACAGCAACAAGGCAGGTGTTTCGTTGTGGCCGGAAAATGTGGGAATCGTCAAAGCGTTCATGGCTGTCGCCAGCCAGTGGCGCGTCGTTTCCCTCGCCACCGGCCGCTTCTACTGGCAGGGGCTGCGCTATGCGGACGTCCGCGCCGGGCTGGCGCAAGCGGACATCGCGCTCACGCCCTCGCAATGGGCGGACCTTCAGGTCATGGAAAACGCAGCCGCTTCGGCGCTGAACGGCTATCGCGGGTGATGGCGCGATGACGTTCAAGACATCGCTCATCATCACGGGCGACGGCAAGGTCGCCAAGGCCGAGGTCGATGCCCTGCGCTCCAGCGTGGAGCAGCTGGGCAACAGCGCCAAGGGTACGGCACCGGCCGCGCAGCAACTGGACGCCGCGATCGGGGCGCTGGGCAAATCCTCCCAGCAGATGGTCGGGCAGTCCGCGCAGCTGACGGGCGGACTGGGCAACCTCAGCGGGGCGGTCCTCGACGGCGTCAGCGCGCTGTCGGGGCTGGACCAGCAGACGCTCCAGAACGTCAAGTCCCTCGGCCTGATGAAGGACCATGCCGGTTTGCTGGCGGGCGCGCTGGGCGGGGTGCTGGGCCTGGCCATCACGGCGGGCGTCGCCCTGATGACCGATTATATCGCGAGCCTGGCCGACGCGGAGGAAGGTCTCGACAGCGTCAAGTTCGCCGCCGACGAACTGGGCAATGCGCAGAAGATTTTGGGCGGGGTCATGGATTTGACCACCGGCAAGATCAACACGCAGAACAACGCGCTGATCGCCCTGGCGCGCGCCCAGCTGATCGCCGCCAACGCCCAGGCCCGGAGCAGGCAGGCCGAAGCCCGCAGCCAGATGCGGGACACCGGCCAGATGGGCTGGATCGAAGCGAGCCTGCGGGGAACGTTCACGCCCAACACCTACTGGGCCAAGAAGATGGCCGGGAACAGCATCGGCAGCATCATGGGCGCGGTCGAGAAAGGCGGCATGTCTCCCGATCTGGCGATCCAGACGCTGGAGAAGTTCAACAAGGCCGGTGCGCTGACGGACACCGCCTTCGCCAAGGCAGCGGCGGCGGTCGCCAACTTCGCCGTCGAAGGGCAGAATATCGAGAAACTGGACGCGGCGCGCAAGACGCTGGACGGCGTCGCCACGTCCGTCGAGAAGGGCATCGTCCTGCAAGCGCCCAAGGCGACGCGGGGCCTCACCGCCGTCATCGACCGCGAAGTCGCGCTCGCCACCGCCGCGACCGCCTCCGCGCGGGCGCAGGCCCATCTCAACGACGTGAAGGCGCGGGCGGCCAGCATCGACAAGATGGCGGAGGGCGCGGCCAAGGACGCCGCCCTGCTCCAATATAGGAACGACCTCACCGCCGCGACCGTCGCCTATACCAACGCCCAGAAGGCCGATAACGAGGCGCGGAAATCCTCCTCCTCCGCCGCTACGGCCCATGCCAAGGCGGAGCGGGAAGCCGCCGCCGAAATCGTCAAGGCGATGAAATGGGTCGCCGACACCCGCGCCGCAGCGCAGGGCAATGTGGGGAAGCTCGCGCAGGAGGCGCAGAAACAACAGCAGGACTGGGGCAAGGGCCTGGAGGGGCTGGCGAGCCAAGTCCAGGCGGCTTGGGAGGAGTTGCAGACCATCGGGCTGTCCGGCCCGGCCCTCGCGTTCGCCAATCTTAATCAGGAGATCGAAAAAGGCCGCAAGACCGCGCTTGCGCTTGGCGCAGATGCCGTTGCGGCGGAAGAGATGGCTGAGAACTGGCGCCATCTGCGCACGGCCGGGATCAACCAGAAGTCCACGATGGAGAAGGACGCGGAGACGGCCGCGATCCTGCTCGACCGGGTCGGCGCGCTCTCGGCCGCGCTGGCGGGGCTGCGGGGCGGCGGCGGTATTCTGGGCGACATCACCGGGGTGCTGACGTCGCGCGATCCGATCGGCGCGATGCTGGGCATGGGCGGCGTCGGCAGCCTGCTGGGACTGATGACCAAGGGCGGGCGCGATGCCTATGCCGAGCAGGGCAAGATCATCGCGAAGCATATCGAAGGCATTTTCGGCGTGTCCGGCAAGTTCGCGCAGACGCTGGCGGGCGCGCTGCAACATGCGGGCGTCGGATCGCTGGCGAGCGACGCCCTGCTCGGCCGGAACGGCAGCGCGATCGGCGCGTCGATCGGTGGCGCGATGGGCGGGAAGCTGGGCGAGAAGTTCCTTGAAAAGGGCTTTGAGAAGCTCCCCAAGGGGCTCGGTTCTTTCGCCGGACCGATCGGCTCCATCGCGGGCGGACTGGTCGGCGGGATTATGGGCGGCCTCCTCAAAAAGACGAGGTGGGGCACGTCGGTCGTCACCGGGCAGGGATCGGACGATGTGGCGGTGGGCGGCAACAAGGCCGCCTATCGGTCCAATGCCGATCTGGCCGGGACGTCGATCCAGAGCGGATTGCAGTCCATCGCCGACCAGCTGGGGGCCGATGTCGGCGGATATAATGTGTCGATCGGCCAGTATAAGGGCAAATGGCGCGTTTCCAGCACCGGCCGCAGCGGGAAGCTCAAGGGGAAATATGCCGATGTCACCGACTTCGGCAAGGAAGGCGCGGAAGACGCCATCAAGTTCGCCATCGCCGATGCGGTCAAGGACGGGGCGCTGCTGGGCCTGCGCGCCTCGACGCAGGTGCTGATCCAGAAGGGCGACGATATCGAAGGCCAGTTGCAGAAGGCGATCCGGTTCGAAGGCGTTTTCGCCGAACTGAAACAGCGCACCGATCCCACCGCCTATGCGCTGGAGGAACTGGGCAAGAAGACCGCCAGCCTGAAGAAGCTGTTCGAAGAAGCCGGGGCGTCGGTCGAGGAATATGCCGATCTGGAAAAGCTGCTCGACATGCAGCGCAAGGACATTCTCGATCAGGCGTCGAAGGATGCGCTGGACAAGCTCAACGAGCGGCGGGAACTGGAAATCCGCCTGCTGACCGCGCAAGGCAAGGTGGCGGAGGCCGCCAACGCGCAGCGCGAGATCGAACTGTCGCAGACCAAGGACGAACTCAAGCAGCTGATGCAACAGGTGCAGGCCGAGGAACTGGCGGGCCAGCGCCGGTCCATGGAGATCACGCTGCTGGACGCCATGGGCAGGAAGACCGAAGCCCTCACCCTGCGCCGTCAGGCCGAACTGGCCGCGCTGGACGCAAGCCTGCGTCCATTGCAGCGGGCGATCTGGTATTATCAGGACGCGGCGGGCAAGGTGAGCGCGGCCAAGGACGCCCTTTCGGCGGCCTATGACCGCGAGAGCGCCAGCATCCGGTCGACGGCCGACAGGTTCCGCGACTTCGCCCGCGCCATCGGCGAGTTTCGCGCCAGCCTCTTCGCGGACGTGCCCGGCGTCGACGTTTATGGCATGGCGCGGGCGCGCTTCGACAAGACGGCGAGCCTCGCGCGGCTGGGCAATGAAGCAAGCCTCGGCGCGTTCACCGGGGACGCGCAGTCCTATCTGGACGCCGCCCGCAACCAGGCCGGGTCCGCGCTCGACTATGCGCGGGACGTCGCCCGCGTGGCGCGCGCGGCCGACCAGGCGCAGGCCGGTGCTAACGGCGTCGCCTCCATGGCGGACCGCCAGCTTGCCCAGATGGCGGCCAGCGTGAAGGGGCTGATCGACCTCAACGACAATGTGACGTCCGTGTCGCAGGCGCTAGCCGACCTGAAGAAGGCGCAGGCGGAGGCCGATGCCGCGCAGGCGGAAATGGAACTGCTGACCAACCCGGTTCCCGCGCTGGCGGAGGTCAATGTCAACCTCACAGACATCGGCGATGTCATCGCGCGGCTGAACGCGACGCAGGCCGACACCAAGGACCTGATCGCGGCGCTGCGAGCCGAAATGCAGGCCGCGCTGATCGCCATCGCCAGCAACACCGGCGAAAGCGCGCGGATCGCCCGGCGCCACGACCGGGGCACCACGCAGGCGGTCACGGTGGAAGCGGCATGAAGATGGTCCGCCCCTTCAAGGTGACGGATGCGGCGCTCACCAGTTCCGTGCCTGAAACCGCGCCTGCCGCGTGGGCGGGCGGCACGGTCTATGGGGCGGGAGATCGCGCCAGCATCGTCACGGGACCGCAGGCGGTCGTCCATGAGAGCCTTGCGGCGGGAAATGTCGGGAACGATCCCGCATCCTCGCCCGACTGGTGGCGCGAGGTCGCCACGACATGGCTCGCATGGGACGGCGGAACGACCTATGCGAAGGACCATCGCGCGCTCGATGCGGCCGATCATCTCGAATATGTCAGCCTTCAGGACGGCAATCTCAATCACCCGCTGAGCGATCCGGCCTGGTGGTATCCGCTGCCGTCCAACCGCTGGGCCATGTTCGACCAGGTCAACGGCACCGTGACGCGGGCGCGCGACAGCCTGACCGTTTCCATCGACCTTGCGGGCCGCGTCGACAGCGTCTCGCTTTTCAACCTGTCGGCCGCCACCGTCCGGATCATGGTTGCGACCGTGGAAGACGGCGTCATCCATGACGAGACGATCAATATGGCGTCGGACAGCGGCATCACCGACTGGTTCGCCTATTTCTTCGAAGAGATCATCCGCCGCCGCGACCTGATCCGCGTGAACCTGCCCTTCTACGCGAATCCCACCGTCACCGTGACGCTGAGCGATCCGGGTTCGGAAGTGTCCTGCGGGACCATGGTGGTCGGCGCGACGCGCGACCTGGGCGATATCCAGTTCGGCGCGCGGCTGGGCATCAGGGACTTTTCCAAGAAGGACGCGGACGATTTCGGCAACTACAAGCTGGTGCCGCGCTCCAACTCGCGCAACGGTCGCTTCACCATCTGGGTGCCCAAAGCCCAGACCGATGCCCTGATGGCCCTGATGAGCGATTATGTCGCGACGCCGGTCGTGTGGATCGGCGCGGAGAGCAGGACCGTCACCGCGCTGTATGGCTTCTTCAGCGAGTTCAACGTCGAGATTTCCTATCCGACCGAAGACATCTGCACCCTCGATATCGAAGGACTGACTTGATGGCCCTGCCTGTCATGACGCCCCCGCCCACGCCGCCGAGCCGGTCGGACGCTCCGCCCACCTTCATCGTCCGCGCCGACGCCCTGCTGGGCTGGCTGCCGACCATGGCGGCCGAGTATAACGCCTTCGTAGAGGTGCTTCAGGAGATCGCGCAGGCGACCAACTACAGCGCCACGTCGGGCAGCAGCGTCACGATTGGCACCGGGGCGAAGAGCTTCGCGGCCTCGACCGGCAGCCTGTTGCGGGCGGGGCAATATGTGTCGGTCGCCAGCGTGGCCGATCCGGCCAACGCCATGCTGGGCACCGTCACCAGCTATGACGCGGAGACGGGCGCATTGGTGGTCAACGTCGCTGCGGTGACGGGGGCGGGGACGTTCGATAGCTGGATGATCGCGCTTTCGGTCAATCCGGCCGTGCTGAGCGTCCTGAACGCCGCCATCGCCGCGCTGCAAGGGGATGTCGGCGGTCTGGACGCGGGCCTTTCCGCCCTGTCGGGAGAGGTGACCGCCCTTGCGCCCTATCGCGGCATTCCGCAGACGTCGCAAAACGGCAATTTCACGCTCGCCCTCTCCCATCTGGGCGAGGCGGTCTATTCGAAGAATACGGCGGCGCAGACGGTGACGGTCCCGCCCAACAGCGGCGTGGCCTTCGCGCTCAACACCGTCCTGTCCATCGTGAACAACGGCACGAACAATATCACGCTCGCCCAGGGGTCCGGCGTTACGCTGCGCCTGGCCGGGACCGCATCGACGGGAAACAGGACGATCGTTCCGGGCGGGATCGCCACGCTGAAGAAGGTCGAGACGGATTACTGGTTCGTGTCGGGGCCGGGCGTGTCCTGATGTCCGGCATGATGCACATGATGCTGGGAAGCAGCCGGGGCAAGAAGGTCACCGTCGCGCTGACTTCCGGGACAAGCTGGACCGTTCCGGCAGGCGTCTATGCGGTCGATGTGCATTGCTATGGGCCGGGCGGAAACGGCTACAGCGGCAACGGCGGGGGCGGCGGCGGCGGAGCCTATGCCTTCAAGGAAACCATCGGCGTCACGCCGGGGAGCAGCGTGTCCTATGGGATCGGCGCGGGCGGTTCGGGCAATGATACATGGTTCGGCGGCGGCCCTGCCGTTCGGGCCAAGGCGGGCGGCAATGGCGGGAGTGTCTTCGGTGGCGCGCGCGGCGATGCAGCCCAATGCGTGGGCGACCGGAAATATAGCGGCGGTGCGGGTGGCTCCGGTGGTGGTGGTGGAGGCGCGGCGGGGCCGCTGGGGGATGGCAAGGATGGCGGCGGCGGCGGCGGCGGCGGCGGCGCTGGCGGGGGAAGCTCCCCCGCTGGTAGTGGAGAGAACGGGGGCAACGGGCCATTCGGGACAGGCGGCGGCAGCGCGGGTGGATCGAACGGCGGCGACGGCACAAACGGCGGCGGCGGCGGAAAAGGCTCCATCAATGGTGGCAAAGGCGGCATGGCTATCATGCATGTCACCGATCCCGGTGGAGTTTCCTACGGCCCCGGCGGCGGCGGCGGTCGCAGCAACGGCCTTGGCGGCGGCGTCGGCGGCCCCGGCGGCAGCTACGGCGGCGGCGGCGGCACGTACGGCGGCGCGGGCGGCGCGGGCCTTATCATCCTGGAGTATTACACATGACCTATTCGTGGGATTTCCCCGCGCTGCACGTCGCGCGGAGCGTCGACGGACAGAGCAATGTCGTCACCGATGTGGACTGGATGCTGACAGCCCGCGACGGGGAAGGCCATAGCGCCTCGCTCGCTGGCCGCGTGGGCATGGCCGGGCCGGACCCCGACATATTCACCGATTTCGACAGCCTGACGCGGGAACAGGTGCAGGCGTGGGTCGAGGCGCAAATGGGCGACGATCTGGACGTCCTGAAGGCGCGCCTGGACGCCATGGTGGCGGAGATGGCCGATCCACCCGTGGCGATCCTGACGCCGCCCTGGGCGGCACCGGCCCAGCCGGAGCCGGAAAACTAGAAAGGGGATTCGCGACCCGCCGATCAGGCGGGGGGCAAGGGGCGCGCCAACGCCCCTCAACCGCAGGAGGGAACCCTGCATCTCAGCGTCGATCAGGCGCAGTCGATCCCCGCCACCGGGCACCCCGGCGGTTGGGCTTGACCGGCTGAAGCGCGCGCCCGCCACGCTGGACATGAAACTGGCACTGGGGCGGCCCGACGCCTATCCCGAAGCCCGCGTGACCGTGACCGGCTTCAAACCGGAGATCGACGCGGCGACTTGGCTCATCACCGAAGTGACGCACCGGCTGGACAAGGGCGGCGGCTTCGGAACCGACCTGAAGATGGAAATGGCGCCCTGACCTCTAGGCCTGCCTTAAGATTTTGGATTTCTCGGCTTCGAATTCTTCACGGCTGACAAGGCCCCGATCAAGCATATCCGCCATGATCGCCAACTGGTCGGCCGAGGAAGACCCTAGGGTCGTCGCCTGCTGCGATCGGGCGCGCTTGACGCCTTCTTCCACGATATGACGCACCGTCATTGCCGCCGATGGAAGTGGGCCGAATTTTCGGCTATTCGGATTTGACTGTTGAAAACGGTCAACCATCTGCTGTCTTCAAAATCGGAATTTAGCGTTGAAAGGAGTCAAGATGAGGGAGCCTGAAGGCCTGATGGAGCGCCTCAATCGGCGATCACCGTCGATGGGTGACATGGCTTGGGCGGAGCGCATGATGGCCCAAACCGAGGGGACAAATGAGCACTCGTTCTACGCAAAATTGAGACTTCGTATGATAGCAGCTTCGCAGCCGGGGCGAGAGACCGAGTAGCTGCGAGTTAATGTCCAATCTGCTTTACTTGCCCAACTGGACCGTCACGGACGTCGAAATCGACGGCGATGGCGCTTATAGCGCAGGGGAGTTGCGGCCAGTTCTCGCTGGCGAACGCCGCCCGCGTCTGGACGAACCTGTTCCTCGTGATCCGAGGGCTGGGGCTTTCGATGTCTGGGACGTGCCCGTCTTCGCCCCCGGTCCGGGTGAGCTTCAAGCATGGGCCGACCTCATCGCTTGTCGGCCTGATCTCCAACCCGCGCTTTTACGAACATCTGATGGGGTGGCCGATCGGGTGGACCGCACCAGAGGAGCCGGTAACGGGGTTTGCAGTCTGGCTGCGGCGATCGCGTGGCGCACTCTCAAGGCTGCTCATCTGAGGAACGCGAATGTCGGAGGCACCGGACGGCCGGAAAAAGCGGCCGAAGTGGAACAGCAAGAGCCGCCTTCGTAGTTGGGCCGAAGCGGCGGCGTTGGCTAAAGCGGGAGCACCCGTTTACGAGGCGCTGCACGCTATGTGCGAGATCATCGACGATTATCACGAAGGAGACGGCTTCTCTTCCTCATTCAGGATGAAGCTGTCGTATTTCGTTTGGGCGTCGAGCGATGATCCCAAACAGGTCAGAGCCATCATCGCCCAGGCGGAACGATGGCTTGAGGAAGGCCGCCGACGCTGGCGGGAAGGATACGTGCCCGATCCGTTCGGCGAACCCCGCATCAGGGTGCGCCGTGAGCCACCGGCCGAGCTTCCCGCCTTCACCGTCGAGCGGCGGAAGGTGATCGAACTGCTCAAGGGCTGCCAACATGCCGAAGCGATGCCCTATCGCGGCCATGTCGATACGCTGGTCAATTTGGATCGCCGACGGCCGCTAGAGCCGTTTCACCAGAACGCCCAGCTGGTTCTGGAGGAACTGTGTTTTCTCTATCGGGATCAGCTGCCCTTCGGGGTCGGCCGAGACGACCCACCCATCAATCCATGGACGGGAAAGCCGTCATGCCAGCCAGCTTTGGAGATCAACTATAGGGACGGCCACTTAGAGCGGGGCTTGCGGAAGACATGGTCGGGGGAGTTGGTAAAGGACTATTGAGCGGCCTCTCAGGCGCTTCTCAAAGGCGGGAGAGAGCGGGGTTTGGTGCTACAAAACCTCTTGTCTCGCGCTCCAAAAGCTCTTGGGCGGCTTCACACGGGGTTTTTTTGGACGTGCTGCCAGGTAAAAATATTGTAATGATATGTTGTAACCTTTTGGCCCATGGTCTATATCGCGGACACCATGCAGTTCAGCCTTCGCCAAGCCCTGACTACAGGCCGGATCGACCGGATCGCCATGGGCCTGTCAGGGCTTTGCGTCGCGCATTGCTTCGCGACGGCTGTGCTTCTGGGCCTGCTGGCATCGGCGGGCGGTCTCTTCGAAAGCCCCCTTTTCCATGAAACGGGGCTGGCGCTGGCGATTCTGCTTGGAGCATTGGCGCTGGGGCATGGCGCCATAGTGCACGGCTTCATGATGCCCGCCGCGATCGGTTCCCTGGGCCTTGGCATCATGGCGGGGGCGCTGACCATGGATCATGGATGGCAGGAAAGCGCCTATACCTTGCTGGGCGTAGGCATTCTGGCGCTCGGCCACGACCTCAATCATCGTGCGGGCCGCTAGCGGCGGGCAAGCGGTGCTCGAACGCGGGTTCGCGCGGCGATTCTTCCGGGGCGATTGTCTCTTCGGAAGAAAGGGGGAAGTCGATAACGACCACCCCCCATCCCGATCTACCGTTTTCAGCTATCCTTGCGGTCCAGCCTGTGCTCGCCCTGCACCCAGCGGACGGTGCCGGTGCTGGCGCGCATGACGACGCTTTCGGTCGTGAGACGGCCGCCCGGCAGCCGCTTGACGCCGTCCAGCAGCGACCCGTCCGTCACTCCCGTGGCGGCGAAGATGCAATCTCCCTTCGCCAGTTCCTTGAGGTCATAGACCTTGTCCAGATCGGTGATGCCCCATTTGCGCGCGCGGGCGCGCTCGTCATCGTTGCGGAACAGCAGCTTGCCCTTGAACTGCCCGCCGACGCAGCGCAGCGCGGCGCAGGCGAGGACGCCCTCGGGCGCACCGCCCGACCCCATATAGATGTCGATGGTCGTTTCGGGGTCGGTGGTGGCGATCACGCCGGCGACGTCCCCATCGGGGATCAGCATGATGCCGCAGCCGATTCCCCGCAATTCCGCGATCAGCTTTTCATGGCGCGGGCGATCCAGTACGCACACGATGATCTCGCCCGGTTCGACGCCCTTGGCCTTCGCCACCGCCTCGACATTTTCTTTCACCGATTTGTTGAGGTCGATGACGTCTTCGGGATAACCGGGACCGACCGCCAGCTTTTCCATATAGACGTCGGGCGCGTTGAGCAGGCCGCCTTCCTCCGAGATGGCGAGCACGGCGAGCGCATTGGGACCGGCCTTCGCCGTGATGGTGGTGCCCTCCAGCGGATCGAGCGCGATATCGATTTTCGGGCCCTTGCCGATGGCGTTGCCGACCTTCTCGCCGATGTAGAGCATCGGCGCTTCGTCCCGCTCGCCCTCGCCGATCACGACGGTGCCATCCATGTAGAGATCGTTGAAGGCCATGCGCATCGCTTCGACGGCGGCCGCATCGGCGGCCTTTTCATCGCCCCGGCCGATCAGCTTCGACGCCGCGATGGCCGCAGCCTCGGTCACGCGCACCATTTCCAGCACCAGAACGCGATCGAGAATCGAGCTAGCCTGCACCATGTTCATTCCTCTTTTGAGCGGTATTGGACGAGGGCGATACGGGGTCGGCTTTGCCTTGTCGAGCCATGTCTATCGACCGAAGGCCTCCTTTTGGCGGCGCGATGCAACAGATGGACGCTTCCGGCGTTGGTGGCGTGGAAAAGAGGCAGGATCATCCATGATTGCTTCGTTGATCGCCGTCAGTCTCATTGCCGGATCGCCCACGCCGGTATCCGTCCACGCCGCGCCGCGCGCCGCGCCCTGTCAGGCGGTGCCGACCTTGTGCCTGAAGCCCCGGCGGGACGATTCGCTGCGCATAGCCGACGGGGCGAATCCGGGCGTGGACAACAAGATGAGCGCCTACCGCTTCGATGCCCGTCCATGCCGCATCATCGGCAATCTGGATTGCCCCAAGCGTGCCAACCGCACACTGCTGCGGCTGGGGCAGCCCGTGGAGGACAGTTTGTTGCAGGCTTTCGGGCTGCGCTGAATCCCGATCAGTCGAGCCCGATCAGTCGAGAATGTGCATGACCATCGGCGTCTGGAGCAGGCTGTCCGATCCGGCGAGACGATCGAGCGTCTCCTGGATGCAGCGTTCCTCGCCGGCATGGGTGACGATCGCCACCAGCACGCCGTCCTCCTGATTCGCGCCGCGCTGGATCATGCTTTCGATGGAAACGCCCGCATCGCGGGTCGCAGCGGCGATCTCCGCCAGCACGCCGGGCCGGTCCTGCACCTTGAAGCGCAGATAGCTGCGTCCGATGCGATGTCCGGCGTCGGCCGTTTTCTGCGGGGCGAGCGCGGCGACCGGCATGGCGAAGGCGTCGCCATATTCATCGCGGGCGACGTCGATCAGATCCGCCACGACAGCCGAAGCCGTGGGGCCTTCGCCAGCTCCCCGCCCTTCGAAGAACAGCCGTCCCACGAAATTGCCTTCCACCACCACCGCGTTCAGCGATCCATCGACATGGGCCAGCGGATGATCGGTAGGCACCAGCATCGGGTGGACACGCTGGAACAGGCCATCCGGCCCATTCTCCGCCATGCCGACGAGGCGGATGCGATATCCCAGCACGGCGGCTTCGGCGATGTCGGCGGCAATCACATGGCGGATGCCCGTGACCGCGACATGGTCGAAATCCAGTTCGGTGCCGAATGCCAGGCTGGCGAGAATGGTCAGCTTGTGCGCGGCGTCCACGCCGTCGATGTCGAAACTGGGATCGGCCTCGGCATAGCCCAGTTCCTGTGCTTCCTTCAGCACTTCGTCGAACCCGCGTCCTTCCTTCTCCATGGTGGTCAGGATGTAGTTGCAGGTGCCGTTGAGGATGCCGTAGACGCGGCTGATCTCATTGGCGGCGGCGCCTTCCCGCATTCCCTTGATGACCGGGATGCCGCCCGCGACGGCCGCTTCATATTTTAGCGCGATCCCGGCCTTTTCCGCCAGCGCGGCCAGATCCAGTCCATGATGCGCCAGCATGGCCTTGTTCGCCGTGACGAAGGGCTTGCCGGCGGCAAGGCATTGCCGCGCGAGCGTCAGCGCCGGCCCGTCGGCGCCGCCGATCAGTTCGACCACGACATCGATATCGTCCCGCGCCGCCAGCGTCGTCATGTCGTCCACCCATTCATAGGGAGACAGGTCGACGCCCCGGTCCTTGTTGCGGTCGCGCGCGGAAATCGCGACCACCTGGATGGGACAGCCGGCGCGGCGGGCGATCAGGTCTCCGTTGGTCTGGAGCAGCCGAATGACGCCGCCGCCCACTGTTCCCAGGCCGACGAGCGCGACGCGCAGCGGGGCATGGCGGTGCAGATCAGTCATGGCCTATCCTTATCCTTCCAGCAGGTCAGGGCCGCGCTGATAGCGGCACCAACGCCATAGTCCAAGGAAAAGCAGGCCCCCTAACGAAGCTGCCTCGTTCTTTCGCATGGCCCAAGGGCCTGCATCACCAGCTGATAGTCAGCGCGCGCCGCTTCCGCGTCGGGCAGAGGCAAGGTCCGGACCGACTGGGCCGGAAGGACGGGGGGAAGGGCGCAGGCGAGCCGATACCAGAGGAGGCTTCCCGGCTGGGGCGGGCGGGCGGCCTCATCGACGATCTCGCCCAGCGCCACGGCCCATCGCGGTTCCTGACCGGGCCGCCTGATGATGGAAAGGGATACTGGCTCTCCATTTTCCGTCCGCAGGAATATCTGCGTTTCCCCTTCGCCCGCAATGGTGCCTGACACGTGGAAGGCATCGCCCGGTCCCTTGATGCGGGGCGGCGCGCCGGGTGACACCAGCGTGGAAACGATGCCCTTCACCCGCTCCATTTCAGCCGGAGTGGCGGGAATCTGGGCGTCCCGCGCCACCAGCTGGATTTCTCCCGGCCGCGAGCCCTGCTTCGCGAACAGCAGCATCTGCGCCTTTTTCAGCTTGGCTATCTTTCCGCGGGCGTCCGCTGGCGCGTCATACAGATAGGTGACAGCCGGGCTGATGCCTCCCTCGCCACGAATCAGGGCGGTTACATCGGCCTCGATATAGACCCGGCGATGGCCCGGCGGCACATTTCCCGCCCGTTCGGCGGAGAGCGGGATGCTGTTGCGGATGCGCACCTGGACGATGACCGGCGCGGCATCGGCAAGATCCACGATATCCGCATAGGACAGCGCCAGGGGGGCGGAGGACTGCCCGGATTGAGGGGTCGCATACGCAATGGGACCTCCCCAAATCAGGGGATTCGGGGCAAAAATGAGGCAGGCCCAAAGAAGTCTTTTCCACTGGCCGGTATATTTTTCTGTCAAGTTTGTCATATGCTGCCAACCCGTTGCATCATTGTCACACGCAAGCCATTCCATAGCGCTATGCTAGGATTGTTTGTAAACGCAACCAGGTAAAGCGATAAAACGTTTGCGTGGCGGAAGATGCCGCGATAGGAATTTGAAGGGTAGCAAATGAGAAGGATATGGGCCAAGGATGACCGGGAGGCCCCGGACGTCCTGGGTCGTTTTGACTGATTTGCACAATAACAACTAAGCTGAGTTAAGGAGTGTCGTTGCCGAATGGCCTATGCTGACCACTCGCAAGGATCGAGTCGCACGATCTCGATCATTATCGTCGCCCTGATTCACGCTGTTCTCGGCTATGCCTTCGTCACCGGTCTTGGCATGAAATATGTCAAAAAGGCGGCGGAACAGCTGAACGTGATCGACGTGAAAGAGGAACCGCCGCCACCAGATGAGGAGCCGCCGCCGCCGCCGCCGGAGCAGCCGGTCGAACCGCCGCCGGTCGTCGCTCCCCCGCCGATCGTGCAGACGCCGGCCCCCGCGCCGCCGATTCAGACCGTGCGGACGCCTCCTCCCATCTTCAACCCGGTTCCGGTCGCGGCTCCCCCACCGCCGCCTCCGCCCGCGCCGCCTGTCGCCGCCACGCGTGCGTCGCCCAGATCGTCGCCGGGCAGCTGGCTCAGCGATGCCGACTATCCCAGCCGCGCCCAGCGCGAGGAACGGGCGGGCACCGCCGGTTTCAAACTGGAAATCGATGGCGATGGCCGTGTGACCAGCTGCACGATCACCTCTTCGACCGGACATCCCGATCTCGACGAGGCGACCTGCCGCCTGCTGCCGAAGCGTGCGCGCTTCAAGCCGGCGAAGGGAAGCGACGGTCAGCCGATGGCCGACACCTATACCGGCCGCATCACGTGGCGGCTGCCGGAATAATCCAGTGACGGGGAGGCTGGCGTCCTGCGCCGCCTTCCCTTTCTTACGATCTATTTGAGAGGGAAGTCTTGAACATGTTGATGTCTATCGCAGCGGCCGCTGCCCCAAAGGCGGCCAATCCCTACGGCCTGATGGAAGCCCTCGAGCAGGGCGGCGTCATCGCCTGGACCGTCTTCATCATCCTTTGCGCCATGTCGGTCGGCACCTTCTACATCCTGTTTACCAAGCTGATCGAACAGCAAAAGGTCATCAGCCAGGGCAAGAAGGTCCGCGCGACCTTCTGGCGCGCGCCCAGCCTGAAGGAAGGCGCGGCGAAGCTGGAGAAGAACTCCGCCTACAAGCAGATCGTCGATGACGGCATCAAGGCGCAGGAAGAACACACCAAGCTGACCGATCCGGTCGAGGCGCACGACTGGCTGCACGGCTCGCTCGCGCGGTCGGAAGCGCAGATCAATTCCAGCCTTGGCGGTGGTCTGGCCTTCCTTGCGACCGTCGGCGCGACTTCGCCGTTCATCGGTCTGTTCGGTACGGTTATCGGCATCTACCGCGCGCTCATCAAGATCGGCGCCGCCGGTCAGGCGTCGATCGACGCGGTCGCCGGTCCGGTCGGTGAGGCGCTCATCATGACCGCCCTGGGTCTGGCCGTGGCCGTTCCCGCGGTGCTGGCATACAACTTCCTGCAGCGCCGCAACAAGTCGATCGCAGAGCAGCTGAACAGCTTCACCGTCGATCTGCTGGCCTATCTGGTTTCGAACGGCGCCGTCCGTCCGTCGGTGGCGGCTGCTCCTGCGGCTTCGGCTGCCAAGCCGGCCGCTGCGCCGACCAAGGCCTGATCGCTTGAAAAGCCGGTGCGGGAACCGGCGGGCGGCTGCGACCGTCCGGTTCCCGTCCGGCCGTGGGCCTCGCCCGGCGGGGCGCCATAGAGACGCATGTTAGGATATTATCAATGGCAATGAGTGTTGGCTCCGACGGCGGTGAAGACACGCCGATGTCCGACATCAACACGACGCCGCTCGTCGACGTCATGCTGGTGTTGCTCATCATCTTCCTCATCGCGGTCCCGGTCGTCGTCCAGACGGTTCAGCTGCAGCTCCCCAAGGTGGCGTTCGAGCCGACGACGACGAAGCCGGAAAATGTTTCCCTGTCAGTCACGTCCGGTTCGGACGGCAGTTGTGCGGTATATTGGAACCTGACCCGGGTTTCCTCCGATGAACTGCTCAATCGTGCGGTCGCGAAGCTGGAAGCGGATATCAAGAAGGCGGGCGGTGTCGAAAACCTGACCCCTGAAGATCTGCCCGAAGTGCATATTCGCGGCGACATCAACGTCCCGTACCGCTGCATCGGTGGCACGATCTATACGATGCAACGCGCTGGTTTCCCGAAGGTCGGTTTCATCTCCGAACCCGAACCGGGCACGACCACGCACCGGCTGTAAAAGTTCTAGGAGTATCGCCCGATGGCTATGAGTGCCGGAAAAGACGATGGCGAGCCGATGATGGAAATGAACACGACGCCGTTGATCGACGTCATGCTCGTTCTCCTCATCATGTTCATCATCACCATCCCGATCCAGACCCACGCGGTCAAGATCGACCTGCCGCAGAACGCGCCGCCGACCGATAGCGTGATCGACCCTGTGAAGAACAAGGTCGCGATCGATCCCAGCGGTGTCATCACCTGGAATGGCTCGCCGATCGACCTGCTGACGTTGCGTCAATATCTGCAACAGTCGCTGCGTCTGCCCGTCGAGCCGGAGCTTCAGTTCCAGCCCAATGCCCAGACCCGCTATGTCGTGGTCGATGAGGTGTTGGCGGAAATCAAGCGCGCCGGCGTGACGAAGCTGGGCTTCGTCGGCAATGAGCAATATGGCAGCTTCTGATCCGTTCGGCGCGATGGGAAAGAGGTAAGTCCATTTCTCCACGCGCCGGGAGATCGATCCCGCCTGTGAGAGGGCCGCTTCGGCGGCCCTTTTTTCGTTCCGGGCTTGCTTGCGCGGACGGACGTTAACCTGTTCCTTACGATGAAGGCGCATAGCAAGGCGTGGTATGATGAAATATCGGACCATCGATGCCGAACGGCCGGCAGGGCCGGATCGGAAGGAACGCGGGGCGGTGCGGCAATCCGTGTCCATCGCCGTGAAGGTTCGCCGGCCAGGCGAAAACTGGTTCACCAGCCGGATCACCAACTTGTCGCTGACCGGCTTTCGTCTCCAAAGCTTTGCAAAGCTGAGCCCCGGCAAGGAATTATGGGTCGCCCTGCCGGGCTTCGAAGGACGCCGCGCGGTTGTCCTGTGGACGCAGGCGCATGAAGCCGGATGCGTTTTCGACAAGCCGCTGCATCCCGCCATCCTCGATCATGTCATCAAGCAGGCGCGCCACAGCCCTGTGAATTGATAGGCAGGGGATGCTGCCTGTTGCTCAGGCCGCCACGCCGTCCTGGAATTGCAGACGCGCCAGACGGGCGTAAAGGCCTCCTTCGGCCACCAGGGCGGTATGATCGCCTTGTTCGACGACCGTGCCCTGATCCAGCACCGCGATGCGATCCGCCGCGCGGACCGTCGCCAGCCGATGGGCTATGACGATGGTCGTCCGGTTCCGCATCAATCGTTCGAGCGCGTCCTTGACCAATTCCTCCGATTCGGCATCCAGCGCGGAAGTGGCCTCGTCCAGCAGCAAAATCGGCGCATCGCGCAAAAGGGCGCGAGCAATCGACACGCGCTGGCGCTGGCCGCCCGACAGGCGCGAACCGCCTTCGCCCAGATGGCTGTCCAATCCTTCAGGCAGGGCGCGCAAAAAGGATTCCGCATTGGCGGATCGCGCTGCCGCCCAGATTTCCTCGTCCGTGGCGTCCCATCGGCCATAGCGCAGATTGTCGCGGGCGGAGGCGGCAAAGATGATGCTTTCCTGCGGCACCATCGCCATCATGCCGCGCAGGTCCGCCGGATCGAGCTCCCGCAAGGGAATGCCGTTCAGGCGGATTTCGCCAGCGTCCGGATCGTAAAAGCGCAGCGCCAGCTGGATCAGGGTCGACTTGCCCGCGCCCGAGGGACCGACGACGGCCACGGTCTGGCCGGGCGCGATGTCCAGCGAGACGCCGTTGAGCGCAGCCTGACCGGGCCGGGTCGGATAGCGGAAATGCACCTTGTCGAACTCCAGCCGTGCGCCCGAGGGCAGGCGAGGAAGAGCCTTGGGCTGGGCCGGTGGCGAAATCTGGGGCACGGCGATCATCAGTTCATGCAGACGGCTGGCCGCGCCCGCGCCGCGCAGGAGATCGCCCCAGGTTTCCGACAGCGCACCGAAAGCGCCCGCCACCAGGCCGCCTGTCAGCACGAACGCGGCGATGCTGCCGCCCGAGAGCCGGCCTGCGGCGACATCGACCGCGCCCTGCCACATCACGGCCGTGATCGATCCGAAGACGAGGGCGATCACCACCGCCGTCATGAGCGCCCGCAGCAGGATGCGGCGGCGCGCGGTCGAAAAGCCGGCCTCGACAGTGCTGTCGAACCGCGCCGCCTCACGCTGTTCCTGACCGAAAGCCTGCACGATCTTCATCGCGCCGAGCACTTCGGAGGTGATGCTGCCTACATCGGCCAGCCTGTCCTGGCTGCTTCGCGACAGCTTGCGGACCCGGCGGCCCAGGCTGACCATGGCCAGGACGATCACCGGAATGCCCAGCAGCAGCAAGGCAGCGAGCTTGGGCGCCAGGGCGAACAGATAGACAAGTCCGCCGATGCCCGTGACGACATTGCGGAGCGCCACCGATACGGTGGAGCCGACGACCTGGTCGATGATCGCGGTATCCGACGTCATGCGCGACGCGATCTCGGAAGGTCGGTTCTCCTCGAAGAAACGGGGCGCCTGCCGCAGCAGATTGGCCTGGGTGGCGGATCGTATGTCCGCGACCACCCGTTCGCCCAGCCAGGCCACGAAATAATATCGCACCGCCGTGGCGATGGCCAGAACGGTGACGATCAGGAAAAGATACTGGAACCAGCGCCCGATATCGCCGCCGCCCATGAAGCCCCTGTCTATCACCAGCCGAAAGCCGGCCGGAATGGCCAGCGTCGCGGCGGAAGAAACCAGCAGGGCCAGCATCGCGCCGGCAATGCGCGCGGGGTAGCGGCGGGCAAAACTCCACACCATCCCGAGGCTGCTGAGCGGCGGGCGCTCATTGGCGCGAGGGGATGAGCGTTTTCTGTCGTCCATGATGCGCGCTTAGCAGTCCCGCCCGCCCCCCTCAATGGCGTCCGGGAGGGAAATCCGTTCATGAAGGAGGACAGGTGGAGGTGCCGTCCCGATGGGATTGGACAAGCGCGGGCATGTTTCTATGAAGAAGGCGGTCGGCCGTTCGCGCTGTCCCTCATCACGCAGGAATACGCCATGATCCGCATCGCATCCGCAACCGTCGAACGCTGGCCGGTGGCGGGAGCCTTCATCATCAGCCGGGGAGCGAAGACGGTGGTGGATGTGGTCGTCTGCACCGTCGAGGAGGATGGGCTGGTCGGGCGCGGGGAAGGCACGGCGATCTATTATGAAGGCGAGAGCGCAGAGAACTGCGCGGCGGCCCTCCGTGCCTATGACGGGCCGCTCGACCGGCATGTGTTGCTGGAAACCATGTCGCGCGGGGCGGCCCGCAATGCGCTGGACTGCGCGCTCTGGGATCTGGAGGCGAAGCGGACGGCCACGCCGGTGTGGAAGCTGGCGGGGCTGGCCCCGCCCGCGCCGCTCGTCACCGCCTTCACGATCAGCCTGAACGATCCGGATCGCATGGAGGCCGATGCCCGCGCCGCCGCCGCGCGGGGTTTTTCCCTGCTCAAATGCAAGCTGACCGGCGAGGGCGATCGCGCCCGGATCGCCGCCGTCCGAAGCGGAGCCCCCTCCGCGCGCCTGATCGTGGACGCCAATGAAAGCTGGCACAGGCTCGACATCGCGGTCGAAGCGCGGGCCTTGGCCGAACTGGGCGTGGAGCTGGTGGAGCAACCCGTGCTGCATGGGCAGGAAAGCCGGCTGTCAGGCGTCCATGCGCCCCTGCCGCTCTGCGCCGACGAAAGCTGTCACACCAGAGCCGACCTCGACCGGCTCGGCGATTTCGACGCGGTCAACATCAAGCTGGACAAGGCGGGCGGGCTGACCGAAGCGTTGGCGCTGGCCACCGAAGCGCGCGCGCGCGGTTTCCGGATCATGGTGGGCTGCATGCTCGGCACGTCGCTCGGGATCGCGCCCGCCACGCTGGTGGCGCAGGGGGCGGATTGGGTCGACCTGGACGGCGCGCTGCTGCTGGCGGAGGATCGGGAAGGGGGCCTTGCCGTCAAGGATGGCCTGCTGCATCCCGGCACGCTGTGGGGGACCGGTCAGTAGCCCAGCGTCAGTCCGACCGCATAATATTTGGGACCGACATTGCCCTTGACCCTCAGCTTGGGAAGCAGCGGCATGGCCAGCGTCGCATAGGGGCGGGTATGGGCACTGCTGAAGCGCGCGCCGATGCCGATGGTGGCCGATGCGGGGAGCGTATAGGCTGCCTCCACCCGGCCATAGAGCCGTTCGTCGCCATTGCGCAGATAGACGCCCGCCCCCGGCGTCAGGGTGAAACCGCCGATACCCATGGCATAGCCGGCGCCGATTTCCGCCCCCCAATGGCCGTCCGCGCGCCCGTAATTCACTTCCGCGCCCAGCCCGTCGGCATGGGCGGCAGGCGTCAGGGCGGCGATGGTGAGGGCCGCCGCGCCCGTCAGGATTTTCGCGAAGTTCATTTCAGGCTCCCGCATCTGATGCATGCGCAGAGCCCTAGATTTGGCCGCTGTTTCCGCGCAACGCCTTGGGGACAGGGCGAGTCCGGTTCGCGGCAGGCCGAATCCGCGGGATCAGGTCCGGTCGTCGACGCGCATTACCGGCTGGACGTCGGGATAGGGCATGATGGCCGTGCCGTCCGGCGCGGCAGTGAAGCTGGTCTGGGTGGGATAGGCGAACTCGATCCCCTCCGCATTGAACCGCTTCCAGATGGCGAGGCCGACCCTGTGCCGCGACTGGAAGTAATCGTGCCTGTCCGGGTCGGGCACGTCGAAATTCAGCTCGAAATCCAGCGAACTCGCGCCAAAGCTGACGAGTCCGGCATTGACGAAGAGATGGCCTTCCTTTTCGACGATCTCCTTCAGCATGCCGGGAATCGCATCGGCCTTCTCCTCCGGCGTTTGATAGATGACGCCGATGGCGAAGCTGACGCGCCGCTGCGTCAGCCTTTGCAGGCTGGTGATTTCCTTCTGGAGCAGATTGGCGTTGGAAATGACCTTCTTCTCGCCCGTCACCGCGCGCAGCCGCGTGCTTTTGAGGCCGATGCGATCCACCCGGGCGGTGGTCTGGTCATAGGTGATGATCTCGCCCCGGCGGAAAGGCTTGTCGAAGATGATGGAAAGCGCGGCGAACAGATCGGAAAATATGCCCTGCGCGGCGAGGCCGATGGCGATGCCGCCGATGCCGAGACCCGCGACCAGCCCGGTTACGTTGACGCCCAGATTGTCAAGCACGACCACGCTCGCGATGGCGAACAGGGTCACCGTGACCAGCACCCGGATCAGCGCCATGGCATTGCTGAGCGTATCGGCGTGGCCGTCTTCCGAAGCCTTGCGTTCGATCAGGCCCAGAATGACCTCGCGCAGCCAGATGGCGGCCTGGAATACGGCGGCGATGGTGAAGAGGAAGACGATCGTCTTGTAAAGCGCGGCGGGCGGGTCGGCGTAACCGGCCACCAGCCGCGCCGACACCATCACCATGAAAAACTGGGTCGTCCGGGCGAAGGCGCGGCCCAACACGTTGGACAGGCCCAGATGATCGCCGGACTTGCCCTTGATCCGCGTGCCGAAGGATCGCAACGCGGCCAGCAGCAGGTAGATAATGACGGCCGCGCCCACCGCGATCAGGATCTGGATCGCATGATCGGAAATCCAGTTGGTCAGCAGATCCCAGTCCCGGCGCAGGTTCAGCGGCCGGCCGTCCAGCCCGGTGATGGTTGCATCCGTCTTGTCCGCCATGCCTGTCCCTTGTTCTCCGATGGAAGGATCAAGCGGCCGCAGGCAGCTTCTCCTCCTCCTCCGTCCGCATATCCAACAGCGCGATCAGTCCGCGCTCATGCCGGGAGAGATAGCGTGTCCGGCGCGGCAAGCGAAGCCCCTCTCGCCACGTTTCCTGCCCATTTCTGCACAGATCGACCAGTGCCGGATGGATATAGCTTTTCCGGCTGATGGCGGGCGTATTGCCCAGCGCTTCGGCGACCGGCGCGATCATCTGCTTGAGCGACACCGGCCCTTCGCACAGCGCGGCGAAGGCGATGGTGGAGGCGCCCCATGTGCGGAAATGCTTGGCGGTGAAGGCGCCGCCCATCGTTTCGGCGATATAGGCGTTGACGTCGCTGGAGGTGATCGGCCGGGCCTCGCCCGCTTCATCGACATATTGGAACAGATGCTGGCCCGGCAGGTCGTGCAGCTTGCGCACGAAGCGTGCCAGCCTCCGGTCCGTGACCGTCATCTCCCGGAGCAGGCCCGATTTGGAGCGGTAGCGCAGCCGCAGCGAATGGCCCGCCATGTCCACATGGCGCCGGCGCAGGGTGGTCGCGCCGAAGCTCTTGTTGGTGGTGGCGTAATGCTCGTTTCCGATGCGCAGCTTGGCGAGGTCGAGCAGGCGCACGACCGCCGCGATGGTCCTTTCCTTGCGCAGTCCCCGGCCGGAAAGATCGGCGTCCAGCCGGGCGCGCAATCGGGGCAGGGCCAGGCCGAAGGCAAGGCATCCGGCATATTTCTCCGCTTCGCGCTCCGCCCGGAAATCGGGATGATAGCGATATTGCTTGCGGCCGCGGGCATCCTGTCCGGTCGCCTGGATATGGCCGTTGGGCGAGGGGCAGAACCAGCAATCGGCATAGGCTGGCGGCATGGCGATGGCGTTCAGCCGGTCGATCTCGTCCCGGTCGGCGATGCGGATCCCGTCCGCATCATAATAGGCCCAGCCCCGCTTGAGCCTGCGTCGCGTGATGCCCGGCTGGCTGTCGTCGGAATGGATGATGGCTTGTCCGGGCATGGAACGGGATGGCTTTCCTTCTCATCCCCTCAAACCCGCCGTTCATCGCTTCGTTCCGCAACGGACGGGCGAGGGGCTCGTTGTGGTTCCATCCCCCTCCGGAAAGGATCGACCCATGCCCGCCATAGACCAGACCCGCATCCTCATCATCGCAACGGACGGCTTCGAGCAATCGGAACTGTTCGACCCGCGCGACCGGCTTATCGAGGCGGGCGCCGCCGTGAAGCTGGCCTCGCCCGAAAAGAAGCCCATACAGGGCATGGTCCATGATGAAAAAGGCGATACCATCACGCCCGACCTGACACTCGATGAAGTCAGGATAGAGGATCATGACGGCCTTATCCTGCCCGGCGGCGTCGCCAATCCCGATACGCTGCGCACCAACGGCAAGGCCGTCGAACTGGTCCGCGCCTTCGTCCAGTCGGGCAAGCCGGTCGCGGCCATATGCCATGGCCCCTGGCTGCTGGTGGAGGCGGATGTGGTATCCGGCCGGACGGTGACCTCCTGGCCTTCGGTCCGCACCGACCTTGCCAATGCCGGGGCGCAGGTGGTGGATCATGAAGTGGTGATCGACGGCAATCTCATCAGCAGCCGCAAGCCGGAGGACATCCCGGCCTTTGTCGCGGCATTCAGAAAGGCCGTGACGGAAGGCGCGGGAGCGACAGCCTGAAGCCGCTTGCCTGACCGTCCAATCGCCAATGATGGGGATGGCGGCGCATCACCGACAGATGCGCGAGCGCGACGGTGCCCGCGACCGTTGCGAAGGGAACGCAGAGCGGCCCCGTCATCGGCCACAAGAGCGCGGCAAGCGCCGCCGCGCCTCCGCCAGCCAGTGCGACGGCGAAGGCGCGGACATCTCCGTCCGGCCCGCGCAGCCAGAAAAGGCAGGCGCTCATGCCCGTGACGAACAGAAGGGGCAGGCGAAGCATGTCCATGTCCAGGATCGGGCCCGACAGGAGCATGAGGGCAAGGAACAGGCCGAGTTGCCTGCGCGAAAAACGAGGCAGCAGCCAGACGCAAGCCGGATAGAGAAGCAACTCGCCCAGCAGTGCCGCGAACAGGATCGCGGCCGAAACGCCTGGCTCATGGGGAAGGGCGATCAGCCCGGCTATGGCGAGCGCGGCCCACGCGGCCAGTCTTTGTGGCGCCATCCGGATATGGCTGATCCAGCCCCGCCACCCCGGCCGCAACGCAAAGCGGCGATCCGCGAGCCGAAGCTGGAATGCGCCCATGATGAAAAGCGCCTCGACGCCCCAGTGCATGACCTGCGCGCCGACCCAGGGCGCTGCCAGCACGAGGCCGAGGAGCAGGCCATGAACCATGCCCAGCGCGCGCAGCTCGCCTTTCATGCGGCGTGCCCCGTGGCGAGGACCGGCCGCGCGATCATCGGACGGCGGGCGGCATCGCGGCGCTTGCGGGTCAGATAGGTATCGAGGCCGATCTGCAAGGCCAGCATCATGAAGATGAACGGCTGATAGGCGATGCCGACGAACAGCGATCCGATCATGTAGACGACATGCCCCTGTTGCAGGGCCAGCGCGAGCGGCGCGATCCATGCCTCGCCCGTCCCTTCGCGGCCGCGAAAGGCGCGCCGGATCATCTCGGTACGGACGAACGTCACGATATGGATCAACGCCCAGATGAAGAAGCCGAAATAGCCCTGCTCGCCCAGCAATTCGAAATAGGCGCTGTGATAGGCGCGGCCCCGGTCGGTGACGATGCGCGTCTCGACGCGGCTTCCACCGCTGTCGGAAACGATGCCCCGGGACACATAGGTGAAGCTGTTCTGAAGATAATTTTCGAAACCGCCGCCGCCCGGATGCTCCTTCACATAGTCGATCGTCCATTTCCATACGGCGATCCGCGTCGCTGCGCTTTCGTCGCTCTGGTGGTTCTCGATCGTCGACATGCGCTGCGTGAAGCTGTCGGGCAGGAACGGAATGGAGGCCAGCGCGGCGACCAGCATCAACGGACCATAGATGAATTTCCGTTTCGACCGCATCAGCATCATCCCCGCGAGGGCGGCGATGCAGATGAGGCCCGTGCGCGCTTCCGTGCCGACCGGCATCAGCAGGCAGGCGAAGCAAAGCGCATAGGCGAAACCCTTCACCCGCCAGTCGGACGGAAACACGGTGCCATGCCGCGAAAGCCAAAGGATGACGGGGATCAGCGATATGGCGACGCAGGAAATGATGCTGCCTTCATACAGGCCGCTATTATTGTCGACCATCAGGTTCAGCACGCCATAGCCGCCGCCCGACAGCGCCGTCTTCATGCCGCCATTGATGATGATCGCGCTGGCGCACAGCACCATGAACAGCGCCAGCGCCTCGATCCGAAGCTTCGTGCGGAGCGTCACCGGCAGGAATATCGCGAAGATCAGCGCCTTCCAGACCCATGACCATTTATGCGCCGCTTCTATCGGGAAATCCGCCGTCGCGGTCGTATAGGCGCACCAGCCAAGCAGGATCAGCAGCAGCACCTGCCGGAAGGAGAATCGGCAATCCTTCTTGTCGTCCGTCAGCAGCCACGCCCCCGTCGCGAGGAGGAAGGCGATGGCTGAAATGGGGATGCTGTTCAGCAGGAAATAGCTGAGCCGCTGGGGCGAAACGATGTCGATATAGGCATAGACCGCGACCAGCAGGAATGGCCGCCGGAAACCCAGCAGGAAGAAAAGCCCCAGAAAGCCAAGGAAGAAAAGATCACGCATCCCGCGGCGGGCCTTCCGTTTCGGGATCGCGGTCCAGGTCGGGACGCGACAACAGCCGGAAAGCCGCGAGCATGATCGCGCCGTGGCTGATCAGCAGGGTCAGGGCATCGATCATAATTCGCTGGAGGCTCCGCTACGCACGGGTCCCTCCTAACGCGACAGAGTTGACGGGCCGTTAAACAATTTCTGCCAGACATGGCATCCATGACGACACGTATCCTCCATGTGCTCGACCACAGCCTGCCCATGCAGAGCGGCTACACCTTCCGCACACGCGCCATTTTACGGGCGCAGGCGGCGAAGGGATGGGATGTGCGGGGAATCACCGGCCACCGCCACACGGCGCCGGGGCCGCAGGAACAGGTCGTGGACGGGCTGCGCTTTCATCGCACGCCCGGCGAGCCTTCGACCGGCAACCCCCTGCTGCGCGAATGGCGGGATATTTCCGCCCATGCCGATGCGATCGAATCGCTGGTGCGGCATTGGCATCCCGACATCATCCATGCCCATTCCCCGGTGCTCAACGCCATCGCCGCCCAGCGAATCGCGCGGCGGCACGGCATTCCCCTCGTTTATGAGATTCGCGCCTTTTGGGAGGACGCGGCGGTCGGCAACGGCACGGGCACGGAAGGCAGCCCCCGCTATTGGCTGACGCGCCAGCTCGAAACCCATGCCGTGCGGAGCGCCGATGCGGTCGCCGTGATCTGCGAAGGGCTACGATCGGACCTGGTCGCGCGGGGGATCGACGCCGGAAAGATCATCGTGTCGCCCAACGGCGTCGACATGGAGCAGTTCGGGGAGCCCGTGGCCCGCGATCCTGTCCTCACCGCGAAGCTGGGCCTCGAAGGCGCGGATGTGGTCGGTTTCATCGGCAGCTTCTATGATTATGAAGGGCTGGACGACCTGATCGCGGCCATGCCCCGCCTCGTGCGGGCGCGGCCGAGCGCAAAGCTGCTGCTCGTGGGGGGAGGGCCTTGCGAACAGGCGCTGCGCGACCGGGCGACGGCATCGCCCTTCGCCGATCATATCGTCTTCGTGGGCCGCGTGCCGCACAGCCGGGTCGAGGATTATTACGCGCAGGTCGACATTCTCGCCTATCCGCGCAAGGCGATGCGCCTCACTGACCTTGTGACGCCGCTCAAGCCGCTGGAGGCGATGGCGCAAGGCAGGCTGGTGGCCGCGTCCAGCGTCGGCGGTCATCGTGAACTGATCGAGCATGGCGTCACCGGCACCCTGTTCGCGCCTGATGATCCGGCCGCGCTCGCCGCCGCGCTCGCGGGCATGTTCGCCGACCGGCAATTCTGGGACGAGCGGCGGGCGGCCGCGCGCGCCTTTGTCGAGCGGGAACGCAACTGGGCGTCGAATATCCTGCGCTACGAACCCGTTTATCAGCGCCTGCTGGCCGCCGCGCCCGATGCGCGTGCGGCGGCGTGACCGGAGGCGGCTGAACGATGGCTCGGCGCGGGAAGCGGAACAATGCCGTGGCGCTGGCGGCGCTGGGCGCTGCCGGGGCGGCGCTTGCCATGCTGTCGATGCCGGTCGGGCTGGTGGAAACGCTGATCGCGTCCACCGGCGTTTCGGAAATCCTGCCGGCTGCCGCGCCTCCCTTGGGCATGACGGCCCGGTTGGCGCTGGCGCTGTTCGCGGCGCTCATGGCGATGGGAATCATAGGGGCTATGCGTCGGGAAGGTCGCTTTCTGGCCCTGGAACAGGAAGGACGCGCCGATCGCGTCCGAGGAGCAGGTAAAATGGGTTTTGCATTGTCCAGATTGACGGCTTTCGCGCGGAGGAGGGGACATCCTTCGGACCGCTTCGGCGAGCCTGTGCTGCGTCGCGCCGACGCGCATCCCGACGCGCCGGCACGCGCGCCGATCTTTGCCAGCCGCGATTTCGACGGTCTCGACATTTTCGGGCGGAACAAGGCATCCGGACAGGCTGAAGGGCAGGAAGTCGAGGCTGTGGCGCAGGAGGCCATGTCTCTCGGCCTGACATTGCCGAACGCGCCCCACCCGCTGTCGGAGGAGGAATTGCTTGAATCGGCGGGCGGCATGCCGCTTTCCGGCGCGGCCCTCCCGGAAGAAACGGATATTTCCGAAGCGCCGGCCGAAGAAGCCGCCCATCCCGAAGCGCGGGAAGAAGCGGCCTCCTGTCCGATGGGAAGGCCGTCCATCTCTTCCACGGAACGTCAATCCATCGCGGAACTGACGGCCCGGCTGGAACGGGGCCTTGCGGAGCGAGCTCGTGCCAAGGGGGCGGCCGGGCCGCCCTCGGTCATCGCGGATATGCCGGTCGCTGCCGCCGTGCCCGTGCGCGAGGCCGTGGTGGAGGATATCGATGTGGCGTTGCGCGACGCGCTTGGAACATTGCGGACGATGGCGGGGCGGGCGCGCTAACGGCCCGCCGCCGTTCACCAATCCTCGATCGTCAGCGCCGAAAGCTCGATTTCGACGCCTTTCTCCGTCACGCGCCGGTCGTCTATGGCGATGTCGGCGACGAAATGACGGTTGAGTTGCCATTGCGCCTCTTCAATGCCGTCCACGAAACGGGCGGCCCTCCACGACGCGTCCGCGCCCTCGAGCGCCAGGACGATGACATGCCGCCTCCCCTGGAACAGCGCGCTCGCCCATGGGCGGCTGGTCGCGCGCAAGGCGGCGACATTCCCCCCGGCGCGTTCCAGCAGTTGCGCCAGAAGGCGCGGCAGGGGATCGTGCGCGCGATTTCCATTTACTCGATTTCGGACCAAATTCCGCACCGCGATGCTTGTCATATGTCCGCGCTCCTGCGATATGTGTTCATGAAATGTTCTATTCTTCGCGTTACCCGTCGGCCCGGTTCGCGGCCTCTGCGCAGATCGAATACCAACCGCGGATCGCGCGCGCATTCGCGTCCGAAACGGGTGGGCGGAATATCATGTTCGCGCAGGAAATTTTCGATGGCGCGCAGGATCATCGGCATCAGTCTCCTCCTCCGGCCCGACTCGCCCCTCGCAAGTCGGTAGGTATATTCCTATCTCATTCGGTATTTCCTACTTGTCTAGGAAAAATCCTTTCAGTATGGATGAAACATGATCGGTAATGGAGAAGATCCCCGGGACGTGCTGGATCGGCTGATCGCCGAGCGGGGGGAAAATTATGCCGATCTTTCGCGCCTGCTCAAACGCAACCCGGCCTATATCCAGCAGTTCATCAAGCGCGGGACGCCCCGCAAGCTGGATGAGGAGGATCGGCGCGTGCTCGCCCGCTACTTCGGCGTTCCGGAGGACGTGCTGGGCGGCCGTGTCCCGGCTGTATCGGGCGCGTCTTCGCGTTCGCGCTCCATTCCCGCCATCGTGGCGGTGCCGCGCCTGGCGCTGGGGGCGTCGGCGGGATCGGGAACGTTGGACGATGATGAACGGGCAGCGGGCGTCATGGCTTTCGACGCGAGCTGGCTGCGTCATATCGGCGTCCGTCCGCAGCGCGTTTCGATCATCCGCGTCGATGGCGAATCGATGGCCCCGACGCTCAGCGACGGCGATGAAATCATGGTGGACCATGATGACGGCGCGGAGCGGTTGCGCGACGGCGTTTATGTGCTGCGGCTCGACGGCGTGCTGATGGTGAAGCGGGTGGCGCTGGGGATGCGTCGAAACGCGATCAGCGTGCTCAGCGACAACGCCCATTATCCCGGCTGGATCGATATTGATCCGGCGCTGGTCGATATCGTCGGGCGCGTCGTGTGGACGGGGCGCAGGCTCGTCTGATCAGCGGGTCCGAAATCGCGACATGGACCCGAAGGATGATCGGAATGAATCGGTGATCCGCCAGCCGAGGGATGGAGGATGCGCAGCCTGCACCGGCGGCGGTTATATCACCCCGTGGATCGGCGCGGCGCGAACGGCGGAAGCCGGCCTTTTCATCAAGGCAGGCATGAACGCCCAACGCTGATCAGCAGCATTTCCCGCCATTCTTGCCGCCATAGCGCGCATCCTGCCGCTCGCGGAACAGTTGCGCTTCGCTCAATGGCGGGATGCCGGGATGATGCTCCCGCATATGGCGCAGATAGGCGTCATAATCGGGCGCGCCGACCATGGCTCGCGCAATCTGCCGCAGGCGGGTGAGGAAACCGCTCATTCCGCCGCCGCCATCGCTGCGGGAATTTCCGTCGCGGTCGGCCGATCGGCCCGCCGCGCCGCGATGCAGGTACGGATGGTGAAGAAGAGCAGCGACAGCACCACCGCCAGGAAAATCGCGCACAAGGCCGCATCGATCCGGTCGTTGAAGACGATCTTCTCCATTTCCGCCATGGACTTGGCGGGCGCCAGCACCTCGCCCCGCGCGGCGGCTCCGGAAAATTTCGCCGCATGGGCGAGGAAGCCGATGGCCGGATCGCCGGAAAACAGCTTCAGCCATCCCGCGCTCACCGTGCAGACCAGCAGCCACGCCGTCGGAGCCATCGTTACCCAGGCATAGCGGTCCCGCTTCATGCGGAACAGCACCGCCGTCCCCAGCATCAGCGCGATGGCGGCGAGCATCTGGTTGGAAATGCCGAACACGGGCCAGAGCGTGTTCACCCCGCCCAGCGGATCGGTCACCCCCTGGTGCAGGAAGAAACCCCATGCCGCCACGCACAATCCCGTGGCGACGATGCCGGGCAGGGGGCTGGACGTATCCTTGAAGCCCGGCGCCGCCAGCCCGATCAGGTCCTGCAACATGAAGCGGCCCGCGCGCGTACCCGCATCCACGGCGGTCAGGATGAACAGCGCCTCGAACAGGATCGCGAAATGATACCAGAAGGCCTTCATCGCCGGACCGCCCACGACATGGGAGAATATCTCCGCCATCGCCACGGCCAGCGTCGGCGCGCCCCCCGCGCGGGATATGATGCTGTGCTCGCCCACATCCTTCGCCGTCTGGAGGATCAGGCCCGGTTCGATCGGGAATCCCATGGCCGTCACCGCCGCCGCCGCGCTCGCCGCGTCCGTGCCGATGACGGCGGCGGGGCTGTTCATCGTGAAATAGATGCCCGGATCGAGGATCGACGCCCCCACCAGCGCCATGATCGCGACGAACGCCTCCATCAGCATGGCGCCATAGCCGATGATGGGCGCGTCGGCCTCGCTCGCGATCAGCTTGGGCGTGGTTCCGCTCGCGATCAGCGCGTGGAAGCCCGACACCGCCCCGCAGGCGATGGTGATGAAGAGGAAGGGGAACAGTCCGCCCGACCAGACCGGCCCGCCGCCGTTCACGAATGGCGTGACCGCGTGCATCCTGAGCGGCGGCGCCATGATGACGATGCCGATGGCGAGCGCCGCGATGGCCCCGATCTTGAGGAAGGTCGACAGATAGTCGCGCGGCGCGAGCAGCAGCCACACCGGCAGCACCGACGCCACCGCGCCATAGCTGATCAATATCCAGCACAATTGCACCGGCGTGAAGGTGAAGGCCGGGCCCCAGACCGGCGACTGGGCGATGGTCTGTCCATAGACGATCGCGGCCAGCAACCCGACCAGCCCCAGCAGCGACACTTCACCGATCCGCCCCGGCCTGATCCAGCGCGTATAGACGCCCATGAAGATGGCGAGCGGCACCGTCGCCGCCACGGTGAACATGCCCCACGGGCTTTCCGCCAGCGCCTTCACGACGATCAGCGCCAGCACCGCAAGGATGATGACCATGATCATGAAGGCGCCGAACAGCGCGATGGTCCCCGCGACCTGTCCCATTTCCATGCGGATCAGTTCGCCCAGCGACTTGCCGTCCCGCCGCATCGAGATGAACAGGACCATGAAGTCCTGCACCGCGCCCGCCAGCACCACGCCCGCGATGATCCACAGCGTTCCGGGCAGATAGCCCATCTGCGCCGCCAGCACCGGTCCCACCAGCGGTCCCGCGCCCGCAATGGCCGCGAAATGGTGGCCGAACAGCACCGTCCGGTCGGTCGCGACATAATCCATGCCGTCGGCGCGCCGGATCGCGGGCGTCGGCCGCGCCGGATCGAGCCGCATCACATGCCGCGCGATGTAGAGCGCATAATAGCGATAGGCGACGAGGAAGCTGCTGACCGCCGCCACCACGATCCAGAGCGCATTCACCGCCTCGCCCCGTGACACGGCCACCACGCTCAACGATACCGCGCCCATGATCGCGATCAATATCCAGGGAATGTGCCGCGCCATCGCTCTCTCTTGCTCGTCCGCTTCTTGGATTGGCCGCACAGTAAGGGCGCGTGATCGAAAGACAATCGTCTCTTGCACGCCATGGGCGAACCTTTTCGCGCGATGTTCCGTTGTTCCGTCGATCTTCTCTTGCATGGAGGACGGACAAATGCCGAAGAAGCGTAAATGGTCGCAGCAGGTGACGGAGGGGAGCGATGCCCTGGACCTCAGGCGCGATGTCTTCACCCTGCGCGATCCGCGCAGGATCGCGGCTTCCCTGAAACGCTCTGCGGAAGCCAGCCATCGCCGCAAGAGCGGGCCGTTCCGCTCGGCCATGTCGATGTTGACCTTCTACATCAACCGGGCCGGCAAGGAACTCGACACCCATCAGCGCCAGATACTGGAGCAGGCCAAGGACGAACTGCGCGCCGCTTTCGGAAGGCCCCGCAAGGCATAGGCGGAATGGAGTTACGGTTGTTTCCGGGCAGACTTTGCCGTTAAGCGAGACGTGCTCCTGCAAAGGCACTCGATCGAAACAAGTGGCTCGTGAAAGCCCGGTTCTGCCGTCCGATCCGGGCTCCTGCCCTCGCGGGAGCAAGGTGCATGTTAGAAGCACGCATGTCCGCTCCTCCCTACCGAAAACTTCTATCGCCCGCATTCGGATTGGAACATATCATGAACATATGTAACGCGAGTCGGATATGATGCAAACGCCCGCCAGCCCATGTCTGCGATACCGCCTGTTCTTTGCGCTCAAGCCGCCGCATGGCGTGGCGCGCCGGACCGATCATCTTGCGGCGGCGCTGGCTGAAGGCGTCCCTCGCATCCGGACGGAACATCAGCATATCACCCTTGCCATCACCGGCGATCACGCGGCCTATCCCCGAGAGGCGGCATGCCGATTGCTCCAGGCCGCCGAGACGATCATGGCCGCCCCCTTCCACCTCCGGCTCGATCGCTTGAGCTTTTCCACCCGATCCGCGGCGCTTCGGCCGTCCCGCGCCGTGCAGGGGCTGAACGCGCTGCAACGCGCCCTTGTCCGCGCGATTGAGGAGGCGGGCGTGATGCTTCGCACCGGCTGGCGCTTCAGCCCGCACCAGACGCTTTTCTACCGCGCCGGCCCTGTCGGGCATCGACCCGTGGAAGGCTTTGGCTGGTGCGTCGAGGATTTCGCGTTGATTTGCAGCCATGTGGGCCGCACCCGGCATGAAGAGCTGGGCCGATGGCCGCTCAAGGGCGGGGCGCAACTCAGCCTGTTCTGACGGCCGCGCTATCGCTTGCGAACGAATTCGGCGCGCAGCACCAGGCCCTTGATGCCGTCATAGCGGCAATCGATCTCCTGCGGATCGCCCGTCAGCCGGATCGCCTTGATAAGCGTCCCGCGCTTCAACGTCTGTCCCGCGCCCTTGACCGTCAGATCCTTGATGAGCGTCACCTGATCGCCGTCCGCCAGCAGATTGCCGACCGCGTCGCGCACTTCCACCGTATCGGCGTCCTGCCGCTTTGCCGCCGATTCCGCCGCGCTGATCCATTCGCCGCTGGCTTCGTCATAAACATACTCATCGTCGCTCATGCGATTTGTCCCTTATCCTTGCGTGACGCTTTCCAGCACCGCCGCGCGCAGTTCCGGCAAGCCCATGCCCTTTTCGCTGGACGTGGCGATGATATCGGGATGAGCAGCGGGGCGTTTGCGGATCGCCTGCGCCGTCTTGTCCATGACCTCGGCCAGATGACTGGCCTTCACCTTGTCCGCCTTGGTAAGGACGATGCGATAGCTGACCGCGGCGGCATCCAGCATGTCCAGCATGTCGCTATCGGCCTCCTTGATGCCATGGCGGCTGTCGATCAGCACCAGCGTCCGCTTGAGCTTGGCCCGCCCCCGCAGATAGTCGTTCACGAGGAAGCGCCATCGGCGCACCATATCCTTGGGCGCGCGCGCATAGCCATAGCCCGGCATGTCGACGAGGCGGAAGCGCAGCGGCTCCCCCACGTCGAAGAAGTTCAACTCCTGCGTCCGTCCCGGTGTATTGGACGTGCGCGCCAGCCCGTTGCGCCCGGTCAGCGCGTTCAGCAGCGACGACTTCCCGACATTGGACCGCCCCGCGAACGCCACCTCGTTCACCGCCATGTCGGGCAGGAATTTGAGGTCCGGCGCGGATTTGAGGAAGATGATCGGTCCGGCAAAGACCTTGCGCGCTTCCTCGATCAGATCGGCCCGATCCTGCCCGGTGCTGTCCTGTTCATTCACGCCGGGCAGCCTATTTCGCTTCCGCCGCGCTCAGCTGCGGGTGGCGCTTGTAGAGCCACCATTGCTGCGCCATCGACAGGCAGTTGTTGGTGATCCAGTAGACCAGCAGCCCCGCCGCGAACGGCGCCATGATGAACATCATGACCCAGGGCATGATCGCGAACACCTGCTGCTGCATCGGGTCCATCTGGGCCGGGTTCAGCTTGAACTGGAAATACATGCTGATGCCCAGCAGCAGCGCCAGCACGCCGATGCCCAGGAAAGCCGGGGGCGTGAACGGCAGCAGGCCGAAGAGGTTCAGGATATGCAGCGGATCGGGCGCGGAAAGATCCTTGATCCACAGCACGAAGGGCTGGTGCCGCATTTCGATGGTGAGCTGCAACACCTTGTAGAGCGCGAAGAAGATCGGGATCTGGATGAAGATCGGCAGGCACCCGGCCAGCGGATTGACCTTCTCCCGCTTGTAGAGCTCCATCATCTCCTGCTGGAGCTTCGGCTTGTCGTCCTTATACTTCTCCTGCAACGCCTTCATCTTCGGCTGCACGGCGCGCATCGCGGCCATGCTGGCGAACTGGCGCTGGGCGACCGGGAACATCAGCGCCCGGACCACGAAGGTCAGGCAGATGATCGCCACGCCGAAATTGCCGATATGCTCGAACAGCCAGTGGAGCAGCGCGAAGATCGGCTTTTCGAACCAGTAGAACCAGCCCCAGTCGATCGCCCGGTCGAACAAGGGAATGCCCGCGTCCTGATAGGCTTCCAGCGTCTTCACTTCCTTCGCGCCGACGAACAGGCGTGCGGTCTGGGTGATCGCCTTGCCCGGAGCTAGCATCACGGGATTGAGGCTGTAGTCCGCCTGATATTGCGTGCCGGCGCCCTTGCGGAACTGGCCCGCAAAGGCTTCCTTCTGGTCGGGGACCAGCGCGGACAGCCAATATTTGTCGGTGAAGCCCAGCCAGCCGCCGGTGGACTGGAAGCTCTGGGTCGAAGGGCCCTTGTCCAGATCCTTGTAATTGACGTCGTAATTGGCCGCGCCGTTGAACACGCCCATCGGCCCGATATGGATGGTCCAGGTATCGGGGTCCTTCGGGATGCCGGTGCGGTTGACATAGCCATAGCTCTTGACGCCGACCGCGCCTGCGCCGCTGTTCGACAGCTTCTGCTGCGCGGTGATCATGTAATTCTGATCGACCGAATAGCGGATCTCGAACGTCTGGCCCACGCCATTGTCCCAACGCAGCGTGACCGGGCTGGTCGGCGTCAGTTCCGTGCCTTGCGCCGTCCAGACCGTATTGTTGTCCGGCGTCTTCAGGCCTTCGCCCTGCCAGCCGAATCCGGCGAAGAAGGCGTCCTGCGTTCCGCTGGGCGAGAAAAGCCGGATGGCCGGCGAATCCTTGGCGATGGTTTCGCTGTAGGTCGGCAGCACGATGTCGTCGATGCGCGCGCCCTTGAGGTTGATGGAGCCGGTCAGCTTGGGCGTGCGGATAGGAATGCGCGGCCCTTCCTTCAGCACCAGCGCGCGGTCGCGGATCGCGCCCGGCGTATCCGCCGCGGGATCGGCGCCCGTCTGCGCGACGGGGGTTTCCTTGCCGCCTTCCACCCTGGTCGCGGGCGGATTGGCCGTCGGGAAGAAATGATTGGCGATATAGGGCCAGCCGAACAGGATCAGCGCGGTCAGGATGACCGCCAGCACGATGTTCTTCTTGTCGTCCACTTATCTCGGCTCCGCCGTAATCGTTATTCTGATGGGTCAGGGGACGGGGTCATAGCCCGATCCGCCCCATGGGTGGCACCGCATTAGCCGCTTCGCCGCCAGCCAGCTACCCTTGATCGGCCCATATTTGCCGATCGCCTGGATCGCATATTCGGAACAGGAAGGAGCATAGCGGCAGGAAGGCGGCAAAATCCGCGAAGGACCCAGCTGCCAGCCGCGCGCGATGAGGATGAGGATGCGGGCCATCATGGCGTTGCGCGTTCCCGCGCGGGCAGGCGCCCGGTTCCGCGTCCCCGCATCGTCGCGCCGTCCCGGCCGGGTTCTTGCCTGCTGCGTGGCGCTCCGTCTTCCGGATTGCCGGCCTTGGCTATTTTCCGCAGCGCCTTCTCCAGTTCCCGCCGCAATGCGGTGAAGTCGCGTTCCACGCCGTCCGAACGGCCGATCAACACATGGTCCGCGCCGGACACGCCATGCAGCGGCAGCATTTCCCGCGCCAGAACGCGAAAACGGCGCTTCATCCGGTTCCGGACGACAGCGCCGCCAATCTTCTTGGTCACCGTGATGCCATAGCGCATCGCCGGATCGCCGTCCCCTCGCTCACGCACCAGCAGGACGAAGCCCGGCATCGGCGCGCGCCGTCCGCGATTCGCCGCCAGGAAATCCGCGCGCCTGCCCATCACGGCAGGCGCAGGAACCGGCGCCGATTCGCGTGATGCCGGGTTCAGGCGCTCAGGCTCTTGCGGCCGCGGGCACGACGCGCGCGCAGCACGTTGCGGCCGCCGGGGGTCGCCATGCGGGCGCGGAAACCGTGACGGCGCTTCCGAACCAGATTGCTCGGCTGATAGGTGCGCTTCATCGTTCATTCCTCAAAAAAACAGATCAAGAATCGGGCGACAAAAAAGGGCCGCCGATGGGCGGCCGCATGTCAGGAGGGTGCCGATAGGCAAAAGGGGCGATGAAGTCAATGGAGGAAGGAGAGGCTTCCGCTCGTTCCGCGCCTGTTCATCGCCATGGCGGCTATGGGTGGGAAGCAGACCGGCTGCTTGGATTCCGCCGTGCTCCTGCGCAGGCAGGAGCCAGATCAGACGGCGGAACTGGGCTCCTGCCTGCGCAGGAGCACGGTGCACTTGACCAGACACCCACCCCGTTCGCCCTGAGCTTGTCGAGCCGAAGGCCGGCGAAGCCAACGGCTACTCTTCTTCCTTGAGCGCGGTGCCTTGGAAGGAAGAGCAGGGCTTCGACAAGCTCAGCCCGAACGGAGATTGGACGTCTGGAAATGGCCGAAACCGCCACGCAAACTCCAGCATCCTTATTTCCCCCGCGCCGCCGCGACCGCCTCCTTCAGCGCCTCATGCCCGACCGCGCCGTTCAGCACCTGCTTTCCGATCACGAAGGTCGGGGTGCCGCTGGCCTGCAATTTCTGCGCGAGCGCGATGTTGGAGGCGATTTCGGCATCATATTTCTTCGACGCGATGGCCGCTTCCGCATCGGCCTTGCCGATCCCCACCTTCGCGGCCGAAGCGATGATCGTGTCCCGCGTCACCCGTCCCGCATCGTAAAGCGCGCGGTGGAACGGCATATATTGCCCGCGCTCCGCCGCCAGCAGCGACACCTTGGCCGCAACGCTGCTTTCCTCCGACAGGATCGGCAGTTCGCGATAGACGATCTTCAGATTCCCGTCCTGGCTGACCAGCTTCGTCAGATCGGGCAGCGAAGCCCTACAATAGCCACAGGCATAATCGAAGAACTCGACGATGGTGACATCCCCCTTCGCCGCGCCTTCCCACGCACCCGCATAGGGCGTTTCCAGCGCGCCTCGGCTGGCCTCTATGATGCTCTCCATCCGCCTGGATTGCAGCTTTTCGATCGCCTGCGGGATGATTTCGGGATGTTCGAGGATATAGTCGCGCACGATCTGCTCGATCGCGGCTTTATCGCCCGTGCTCACGCTGCCCCCCGCCTGCATGGCGAGGGCGGTGCCGGTGGCGGCGGCGGCAAAGGCGAAGATGCCAAGGGTCATCTGCATGGTCCTGTTGGAAAGGGCCGCGCGAAAGCCCGGCCGGTTGGAGTCCGTCATTTTTTCTTCCGTTTCTGCTCCACCGCGGCGCGCGATGTCATCGCGATATCCTGCGCGCGCAGATAGTCAACCGTGCCGGGCTTCAACCCCTGCATGGCGGCATCCGCGCTGCGCACCGCCAGCCCGTCCTGCCCGGTCATCGAATAGCGTTCCGCCGTCGCCAGCGCCGCGCGCGGACTGTCCCCGCGCCGCTCGTAAACCACGCCCAGCTGATACCAGGCGAAGGGGTTTTCCTGATCCCGCGCCACGGCGTTGCGCAGCACCTGCTCGGCTTCCGCGAAGTTGGCATCGTCCTCCGTCGCGATCAGCGCGTGGCCCAGCAGCGTCGCGATCAGCGGCTGGTTGGTGAGCTTCACCGCTTCGCGCAATGGCGCAATGGCGTCTTTGGGCCTGCCGCTTTCCAGCAGGATCTGCCCCTTCAGTTCGAGGAAATAGGGATCGTGCGGCATGGCCGCCAACAGCGCATCCGCCTCCGCCAGCGCCTTTTGCGGATAGGCGCTTTTGTGCCAGGCATAGGCCCGCGCATAATGGGCCGGGATGGTCTGGTCGCTTTCGGGATATTTGATGAGCGTCTGATTGGGTTCGGACACGAAGCCGACCAGCTTCGCCTTGATCCTTTCGAACCGCGCTTCCAACTGCGGGTCGGGCGGTTTGTTCCAAGCCGGATCGACCGTATAGACTTCGCGCAGCACATTGATGCGCTCGCCCGACAGCGGATGGGTGCGGCCATAGCTGTCGTCCTGCGGGATGGCGAGACGATATTCGAGGTTCTGGAGCTTCTTGAAAAACTCCAGGCTGCCCTTGCCCGAAACGCCCGCCTTGCTGAGATAGCGTGCCCCCGCAAGGTCGGCGGAGCTTTCCTGCGCGCGGGAAAAGGCGAGGAACTTGCCCATCGCCGCCTGCTGCCCCGCGCCCATGATGCCCATGCCCGCCTCCGCGCCGCCCGCCGCCATGGCCGCCGCGCCGAGCACCAGGCTCAGGAGCGTGATGCCGGTCGCTTCCTTGATCCCTTCGGCCGATCGGATGATGTGGCCACCCTCGATATGGCCCAGTTCATGCGCGACCACGCCCTGCAACTGGTTCACATTGTCGGCCTGCGCGATGAGGCCGCTATGCACCCACACATATTGCCCGCCCGCGACGAAGGCATTGATTTCCGGGTCGTTGATGACGAAGACCTGCACATTGCGGGGCTCCATGCCCGCCGCCTTGACCAGCGGCGCGGACATGTCGGCCATGAAGGCTTCCGTCTCCGCGTCGCGCAGAATCTGCTGCGCCAGCGCGGGCCGCGCCAGCAACGCGAAGGCGGCCAGCAGCACGGCAAACGAGCGGAGGAACCGGCCCGTCATGATGCGTGACCGGGCGGGGGCGGGGGAAAAGGCATCGCCGCCACTGTGCCACGCCGCCGCTGAATACACAATGAAGACCCGCCGTGGACGAGGAGCGCGCAGTTGGATGAGGGGGTAGAGGCGAAGTGGCCACGCCCTTCTGGCACCGCATCCCCCTCGGGGCGAGGGATAAACCTATGTCCGCTCCCCACCCAAATCCGCCGCGCCATCCCTCCAACGGGAAAAGGGCGGCCCCATCGGGACCGCCCTTTCCTGTTCCTGTCCGAGAGGGAGGATCAGAAACGCATGCCGAGACCGGCGACGACCTGATGGCGCTCGACGTCGGCTTCATAGTTGGAATAGCGATACTCGCCCTTCAGGAAGAGCTGGCCGCCCAGCTTATATTCCAGGCCCGCGCCGACGCGCACGCCGTCGCCATTGTCGCCGCCCAGGCCGGTGGCTTCGATGCGGGCGTTGGTGTAGCCGGCCTTCACATAGGCTAGGGCCTGCTCGCCGATCAGGAAACCGGCGCGCGCGCCGATGTAGAGGTCGCGGGCCGCGTCGACTTCGCCGCCGACGAACTTGCGGCTGGCGGTGGAATCGGCGATTTCGCCCTCGATGCCCAGGACGGCGTTGCCCGCCTGGAAGTCATAGCCCAGACCCAGGCCATAGAGCAGGCCGTCGGGCTTGCCGATCGCGCCGTTGGTGTCGAGCGAGTCGTAGCCGGCCAGCACTTCCGCATGGGCGCCGGTGAAGGGAGCCGCTTCCTGGGCGGAAGCAGGCGCGGACACGGCAAATGCGGCAGCAGCAGCGGCTGCGAAAATCACAGTCTTCATAAAACCCTCTTGTCTTGGAGGCGGTCCTCATTGCCGGAATGGCAATATCCGCCATGTATTCATGGGATGGCGTTGCGTTTGTTCTTCTTCATCACCTTGTCGGAACTGCGGAAAGCAGTCCTTGCCCATTTCACGATCCACGGATGTTCGTCCGCGGTGCGGCGCATATGCGTTGCCCTGAATCGGGTTGCAACATCGCCATAAACATTATTCCAGATTGATGCTTTTGCGCAACAGTCTTTCCCTTCTGCCCTGACCGGCACGCAAAAAAGGGCGGCCCCGCGGGGGAGCCGCCCTTCCATGCAACGGGTTGCCGCTGTCAGAAGCGGAAACCGATACCGACGAGGCCCGCATTGCGGCCGCCGAAATCATCCTCATATTCGCTGCGCTGATATTCGGCCGAGATATAGGTGCGCGGGGTCACCGCATATTCCAGGCCGCCGCCGAAACGCACGCCTTCCAGCGACTGGTGCGCGCCCGCGAATTCGAAGCGGGTGTTGGCGTAGCCGACCTTGCCGAACGCCAGAACCCGCGGATTCACGGCATAGCCCAGGCGCAGCGAAGCCGCGAGGTCGCGGCTGGCATGGACGCCCGCGTCCTTGGTGGTGGAATCGCTGAACGACACTTCCGGGCCGACCGTGATGCGCGGCGCGATCGCGATGTCGTAACCGGCCGAAGCGCCATAGGTGAAGCCATCGCTGCCCTGGATATTGTCATAACCCAGGATCGCGCCGACGCGCGGCCCAGTAAAGGGAGCAGCGTCCTGAGCAAAGGCAGGAACGGCAACGGAGGCAGCAGCAATCGCCGCGAAAATCGCAGTCTTCATGATATTCCTCATATGTATTTTGACACCCTGAACCGGGATGAGCGCTATCTAGTTACTCAATCAGTTTTGAAAAGGGACTTATTGATATTTATTTTGATCCATACCCTCTTGAAAATTCGGGATGTCATTCCGTAGTCACTTCGAATACCGTCGCACTCATCGGCAACGGCATGGCGCTTATGCCTCCGCCAGATGGATGCCACATGAACGGATTCTGTCATCGCCGTCAGGATCGGCCATTTTGCCCCGACTGATGCATAATAGTAACAGTATAGCATTGCGCGACGTCCGGGGCGTCGGTGATCCCGGCACGGCCGAAAACGGACAAGCAGGCATTTGACGCCCGCGCCGCGACAGGGCAGGTTGGCGCGCATGAAAATATTCGATCGGGTACTCAAGCGGCTGGTTTCCCAGGGCCAGCTCACGGTGATTTATCATGACGGCTCCAGCGCCACGGTGGGAACGCCCGATCCGGCCTTCCCATCGGTGACGCTTAAATTCCTCGATGCGCGGGTGCCCATCGACATCATGAAGGACCCGCGGCTCGGCATGGCGGAAGCCTATATGGACGGGCGTGTCCTGATCGAGGGCGGCGGCATCATGGAGCTGATCTCCCTGATCCGCATGAACAACGCCTGGGAAAAGGGCAGGTCCATCAGCGCCAGGGGGCCGATCAAGCGCGGGTTCAACGCGCTGCGCCAGACGCTCTGGCGCGCCAACCATCGATCCCGCGCGAAAGCCAATGTGGCGCATCATTACGACCTGTCGGGCGCGCTTTACGCGCTCTTCCTCGACGAGGACCGGCAATATAGCTGCGCCTACTGGCCCGATGCGGACAACCATGCCGGCATCACGCTGGAACAGGCGCAGGAGGACAAGAAGGCGCATATCGCCGCCAAGCTGGCCCTGAAGCCGGGGATGAAGGTGCTGGACATCGGCTGCGGCTGGGGCGGCATGGCGCTTTACCTCCACCGCGCCTGCGGCGTGGACGTGACCGGCATCACCCTGTCGGAAGAGCAGCTCAAGGTCGCGCGCCAGCGGGCGCAGGAGGCGGGCGTCGCCGATCATGTCCGCTTCGAACTGATCGACTATCGCGACATGGCCGGACCGTTCGACCGCATCGTGTCGGTGGGCATGTTCGAACATGTGGGGACGGCGCATTACCGCACCTTCTTCAACAAGTGCCGCGACCTGCTGACGCCGGACGGGGTGATGCTGGTCCACACCATCGGCCGCGTGGACGGGCCGGGCATCACCGACGCCTTCACCCAGAAATATATCTTCCCCGGCGGCTATATCCCCGCCCTGTCGGAAATGGCGCGGGGCAGCGAAGGCACGCGCCTGATGGTGACCGACGTGGAGGTGCTGCGCATCCATTACGGGCTGACGCTGCGCGAATGGTACAAGCGGACGATGGCGCACAGGGACGAGATCGTCGCCCTCTATGACGAGCGCTTCTTCCGTCTGTGGACCTTCTATCTGGCGGGGGCCGCGACCGTGTTCGAGCATGGCAGCATGGTGAATTTCCAGATCCAGTATGTCCGCGACCGGCGCACCCTGCCGATCACCCGCGACTATATGGCGCAGGCGGAAGCGGCCCTGCGCGGACGCTGAAGGAGCCTGAACCGAAACTGACAGATGCGTTCCCGGACGGTTCAGTCGCCGTCGGCCATCCTCCGCCTGCAATGCCCGCCCGGTGCAGCGGCGGGACGGCTTTTGAGGAGAAGGCATCATGACCCTTTTGTGGAAAGGCGTGGCCGCGCTGGGGCTGGCGATCGCCGGGCTGAGCGCGACCGCAATGCCCGCCCAGGCGCGGGACCATGGCTATCGCGACGGCTGGCGCGGCGACCGCGATCATCGCTGGAACGACCGTCGGCATTGGCGCGAAGACCGCCGCCACTGGCGCGGCGACCGGCGCGACTGGCGGCGGCATGATGGGCGCCATTACCGTTCGCACTGGCGCGGCCATCGCCAGCGTTGCTGGAACGAATGGCGCTACGACTATTATCGGGACCGGCGCGTCCGCGTCCGCATCTGCCGCTGACCGGCGCGGGGAGGGGGACGCTTCTCCCTCGCGTTCCCCTCCTTCCACTTTCCCCGCCGCGCCGTGGTTGACGCGCGGCGGGGTGACGGGCTAGGCGCGCCGCACGGACCACAGGAATTTGGATATATGAGCGACACGCCCCCGGATCGTCTTTCGACCAACCCGCGCAGCCCCCATTTCGACATGGAGGTCCTGCAACGCGGCGTGGGCATCCGCTTCAAGGAGCGCGAGCGCAAGGATGTCGAGGAATATTGCATTTCCGAAGGCTGGATTCGCGTCGCGGCGGGCAAGACCCGCGACCGCCACGGCAATCCGCTGACGATCAAGCTGTCCGGCCCGGTCGAAGCCTGGTTCGAAAATCCCGCCGAGGACGCGCAGGCCGAATCCGGCGCATAGACCTCAGCGCAGCCGCGCTTCCTGCTTCACGTCGCTGATGATGTCATGCAGCGAGCGCGAGGCGACCGATGCATCGGCATATTCGAAGACGCGCGGATCGCTCTCCAGCCGGGGGCCGCGGGCGGGCTTGCGCTGGTCCCGCGCGTCCGCGAACACCGCCCGGCGCAGTGGCGCGTCGTCCGAAGCGGCCGCGCGGACCGCGACGCGCGCATCGTCCCATTGCGTCCGGCTGGCGAAGCGCATGCTGGCGCCCAGACCCGGATCGGGGGTGAAGGGATTGAGCTTCGCTTTCCCGCCATAGATGAAGCCGAAGGTCGGGTTGACCCGCGCGCCCATCCGGCCGGTCGGGCTGTGCCACACGCGCACCTCGCTCCAGTCCCCGGCGGGAGACACGTCCACCGCCATCACATCTTCCTCGATCGCGCCGGGGGCGGACCAGTTGGCATGGCGGATCAGGATGCGGCGGTCGCCCAATATCTCACTGACCACCGCGACATGGCCCAGCGTCATGGGGCCTGCCGGGCGAAAGGCCAGGACGGCGCCCTTGCGCGGTTCATGCCCGCGCTGATAACGGTTTTCCGCCTGGTCCCACCAGGTCAGCGCGTCGCCGTAGATCTGGACCCCGGACACGATCCGCGCATAGGGAACGCATTGCAGCGCCGTCGCGCCCAGCACGGGCGCGGCCATCGCGCCGGACAACAGCAGCGCCGCCGCCCAGCGAAACCATCGAAACATCTTGCGACCTCAAACAGAGAATCGCCCCACCGGGGACGATCCTAGGCCGCGACCTTTAGGAAGTGGTTAAACGCTCAATAGGCACCGCGCGCCGCGTCGGAACCGGCGGTGGCGCGGTCGGCCGACGCGAACTGCACCTGCGCCTCGTCGCGCGGCGCGTTGGCGTAGATGAAGCCGCGCGCCGGGTTGGAACGCGTGCCCAGCTTGCCGATCGGGCCGTACCAGACGCGCACGTCGGTCCAGTCATTGTTCGGCGACACGTCGATGGCGCGAACATTGCGCTCGATCCCGCCGCGATAGGACCAGTTGGCATGGGTCAGCAGCACTTCGCGGTCGCTGACGACCTTGCTCACCATCGCGACATGGCCGACGGGCATGGCGCGGCTGGCGGAAAAGGCGAGGACGGCGCCGACGCGCGGTTCATGCCCGCGGTCGTAACGGCCCTCGGCCTGGCCCCACCAGCTGTTCGCATTGCCGTAAAGATCGATGCCGGAAACCTGCCGGGCGAAGGGAACGCACTGGAGAACGCCGGCGGTGGCAGGGGTCACGGTCAGGGCGCCGAGCGCAAGCATCATTGCCGCGAAAAGCGCGCGAAAACCACCGATCATGCGTTGCAACCCCCGACTTCCCAAAGACGTTTCATCCCCGTGACGGCCTTAGGGCAGAGGCGGGACGGGTTGAAAAGCGCCGGGCGACGAATCGTTGCGCCCGCGCGTTAGCTGGCGGAACGAAAGACCTGTCCGGACGTGACCGTCAGGCGCGTCGCGGCCCCTATATTCTCAAAAAGCGCGCTTTCGGTGCCCGTCATCCATACCTGCGCGCCCATGCCGCGCAGCCGGTCGAACAGCGCGCCCCGCCGCGAGGGGTCGAGATGCGCCGCCACTTCGTCGAGCAGCAGCACCGGCGGCTGTCCCCGCTCCGCCGTCACCAGGGCGGCATGGGCAAGCAGGATGGAGAGCAGCAGCGCCTTCTGCTCCCCTGTCGAACAGAGCGCTGCGGCCTGTCCCTTGGCGACATGGGTGACGGCCAGATCCTGCCGGTGCGGTCCCGACAGGGTGCGCCCCGCCGCCGCGTCCCGCCTGCGTTCGCGGGCGAGGCGGGGGGCGAGCGGCTCGTCGCTCTCCGCTTTCTCCGATTCGAGCGCCAGCAGGGGCCGGGCGAAGGGCGCGTCGGGCTGGTCGGCCAGCACCGCGTTCAGGCGCGCCGTCAGATCGGCGCGCGCGGCGGCCAGCGCCGCGCCATGCTCCCCCATCTGCGTTTCCAGCGCGTCCAGCCAGAGCGGGTCGGCGCCGCGCAGGTCGCCCAGCAGCCGGTTGCGCGCCCGCATCGCCGCTTCATAGCGGGCGCTGTGCGCCGCATGGCCGGGATGAAGCGCCAGCGTCAGGCGGTCGAGAAAGCGCCGCCGCCCGCCGGGGCTGTCCATGAACAGCCGGTCCATGGCCGGGGTCAGCCACACGATCGCCAGATGATCGGCCAGCGCATTGGCGGAAGAAGCGACCCCGCCGATCCGCACCTGCCGCCGGTCGGGCGCGCCCGCCGCGACGCCGGTGCCCAGCATCACGCCGTCCACCTCCGCCGCGATGCCGAAGCCGCCCGCGCCGCCCTGCCGCGCCCCCTCCTGCCGCACCATGTCGCGCAGCGCCGCCCCGCGCAGGCCGCGTCCGGGCGCCAGCATCGACACGGCTTCCAATATGTTCGTCTTGCCCGCGCCATTTTCGCCGGTCAGCAGGATGAAGGCTTGATCGGGCACGATCAGCGCATCCGCATGATTGCGGAAATCGCTCAGGGTCAGTCGGCCGATCATCCGGCCGCTCTAGCGGGACGGGCGCGGTTTAGGAAGCGCGCTCGGCGCGGTGGTTCAGCTGCAACGCTTGCGCGTCACGGCCACGCCGTCATTCACCATGGTGAGTTCCTGCCCTTTGGCGGAGGGCTTCAGGATCAGGCTGCGGGTCCAGCTTTGTCCCTCGCCGGTGAAGGATGCGTCGATCTTCAGCCGTCCGTCCGCCTGCCGCTCGACGCCCGTCACCGTGCCGACGCTCTCCAGGAACACCAGCGTTTTGGGCGTGATGGACAGCCGCAGTTCGGCGCTCCTGTCCTGGCAATCCTCGCCGATGCCGGTCCAGCGGCCCTGCAAGGATGCCGGGATCAGCGAACCGCTTTCCTCCCCGCCTGGCGCGGTGTCATTGCCGGGCGGCGCGGCGGCGTTATTGGCCGGAAATTCCTCCACCGGCTCCTCGGGCGGAGTCGCATTTTCGATATTGGCGTTCATGCCCGATTGCCGGTCATGGCCGCCATCGCAGGCGAGAAGCAGAAGCGGGAGCCCCAGAGGCAGATAGAAACGCATCCGGAAGGAACCAGCGACGGGGCCAAGAGTTCCGCTGCCGGGCAGGCAGCGACGGGCCTTTCCATCCGACACGTTTCCCTCGCCGCTTGCGCGGCGCCGGGATCGCGGCCATCCTGCCCGCATCGCCAGACAAGGACAGTTGACCATGCCAAGCCATTCCCTCGCCCGGATCGCGGCCCTATCGCTCGCCGCGGCGGCAACCCTCTGCGCGCCCGGCGCGATGGCGGCGCTGGCCGTCGGCGCGAAGGCGCCCGACTTCACCACGCGCGGCGCGATGGCGGGCAAGACCTTCACGCTCACCCTGTCGCACCAGTTGAAGCGCGGGCCGGTCGTCCTCTATTTCTTCCCCAAGGCGTTCACCCCCGGCTGCTCCGCCGAAGCGCGCGAGTTCGCCGAGCATATCGAGGATTTCAAGAAGGCGGGCGCGACCGTCATCGGCATGTCCGCCGATCCGGTCGACGATCTGGTCGCCTTTTCCACCAAGGAATGCGCGGGCAAGTTCGCGGTGGCGTCGGCGGGGCCGGGCATCGTGCAGGGCTATGACGTGGCGCTCAAGATGCGGCCGGGGATGACCGACCGCACCTCCTATGTCATCGCGCCGTCGGGCCGCATCGCCTTCGTGCATAGCGAGTTGAACTATGCCGGCCATGTGAAAAGCACGCTGGCGGCGGTGAAGGCGATGACGGGCCGATAATCACGGGCCCGTCTTCACATAGCGGTCGAACCAGCCCAGCGTCGCGGTCCACGCCGCCTTCGCGGAGGCTTCGTGATAGCTGGGCCGATAGTCCGCCATGAAGCCATGGTCCGCGTCCGGATAGACGGTGATCTCGTCGGGCGGCGTCTTGCCCGCCTGCTGGAGCGCGGCGCGCATGGCGTCCACGTCCGCCAGCGGTATCCCCTTGTCGAGCGCGCCATATTGGCCCAGCACCGGGGCCTTGAGCTTCGCCGCCTCCTCGATCGGGCTGAGCGGCTGGAGCGCGGTCTTCTCGCGGGCGAGGCTGCCATAGAAGGCGACCCCGGCATCCAGCTCGGCGCTGTGCGCCGCATAGAGCCAGACGATCCGCCCGCCCCAGCAGAAGCCGGTGATGCCGCGCCGCGACCCGTCCCCGCCATGGCGGCCCGCCCAGCCATAGGCCGAATCGATGTCCGCCAGCACCTGTGCGTCGGGCGCTTTGGACACGATGGTGTCGATCAGCTTCTGGAAATCCGCGATCTTCGTCGCATCGCCGTGCCGCGCGAAAAGGTCGGGCGCGATGGCATGATAGCCCGCCCTGGCGAAGCGGCGGCACATGTCGCGAATCCATTCATGGACGCCGAAAATCTCGTGCACCACGCAGATGACGGGCGCGTCCTTCCCCGCTGCGGGGCGGGCGACGAAGGCGGGCATGGCGAAACCGTCATGGGCGGGAATCGTCACATTGTCCTCCGCCAGTCCTTCGGCGGAGGTCTGGATCGCGCTGCCCGACACGGGGCGGCAGGCGGCGGCGAACCCCGCCGCGAAGGCGCCGCCGACCAGCAGGCGGCGCCGGTCCAGCCCCGCCGATCCGATCCAGTTGCGGTTCTCCGGCAGGCGCTCGATCCGGTGATCGGGATGTTCGCTCATGACCTCGTCTCCTCCTTGCGCCGCCCGGATCGCAGAGTAGCGCGGATGCGCCGGGGCGCAACCATGGCCGGTCGGGGACTCGACGGCAAAGATCGCCGGAAATTTCACCGATAATCCGCGAATATTACCAATTGACGGAATTTCACGCGCCGATTTTGGCGTGACATCCCCGCCGAAACCCGGTTTCCCGGCCAGAACCGGCAATTGGCACGGCTCCTGCTATCCAGTGGGCACAAGGCCGGATGGTCCGGCCGCCACAAGCCAAGGGAGTCACCATCATGTCCATCGCCCGGTTCCAGAACATCGCCTTCGCCCTCGCCGGCGCTCTCCTGTTCGCCAGCGTCTTCGTCGGCGCGGCGGTCGGCCCGGTCGTATCGCTCGCCTGATCGCCGTTCCGCATGGACCATGACAGCATATTCAAGAAGGCCGGATTCATGAACGACAGCTTCACCCTGGACCGTGGCAACGGAAAGATCATGGGCGTGTGCGCGGGCCTTGCCAACCGCACCGGCATGGATGTCACGCTGATCCGCGTCGCCGCCGTGCTGCTGACGCTCTGCGTGCTGGGGCCGGTGGGCGTGGTCGCCTATCTGCTGGCGGGCTGGCTGGCCGAAGGCTGACCGGCGCGCGGGACGAATCTCCGCCCGCCGCCAGTAACGGACAAGAAAAAAGCCGCCCTTGGCAAATGCCCGGGGCGGCCTTTTTGAATCCCGACGCGGATCGGGAAGGATGAGAGCGCACAGATGGCGCTCAGGCGAAAAGCACCGAGTAGAAAGTGACCAGCTGGGCGCTGACCGCAACTACCAGCGCAACGCCGTGAAAAGCGGGACGCATATTATCTTCCTTCGAACATCTTGTGTTTTAAGGCCCTCCAGGGGCCGGTGGCGCGTCTATGGCTCTGTCACGGCCTTGTCACAATCGCAAAGCACGCCTTCGCAGTTGCAGCAAATGCAACAGCCTGTTGCGTGAGCGTCACAGGGCGGTCTTCAGGCGCCGAGGCGCTCTATCATCGCCATGGCCGCGGCCGGATTGCGTATCTTTGCGCCGCTGATGAAGAAGGCGAACACATCGCCCGCCTTCGCCCGGTCGCGCAGGACGCTTGTCCATCGTTCCAGATCCGCCGGGCCATATCCCGTCGCTTCCTCCTCCCGGCTCCGCATCAGCCGCAGATAGGAAAAGCCGACATCATGGCCGTGGATCGCCGGATATTCCGGATGGTCGGCCAGCACCACCGCCGCGCCCGCATCCCGCGCCAGCGTCAGAAAGGCCGGGTCGTCGAAGCTTTCATGCCGCACTTCCAGCGCGTGCCGCAGAGGCACGCCGTCGACCCGATCGGGCAGGAGCTTCAGGAAGGCGCCGAAATCATCGGCATCGAATTTTTTCGTCGGCATGAACTGCCAGAGGATCGGCCCCAGCCGGTCGCCCAGCTCCACCAATCCTTGATGGACGAACTTCGCGACCGATTCGCCCGCTTCGGCCAGCACGCGCCGGTTGGTGCAGAAACGCGACGCCTTGACGGCGAATCGGAAGCCGTCCGGCACCGCCCCGGCCCAATGGGCGAAGGTCGCGGGCTTTTGCGTGCTGTAATAGGTCGCGTTGATTTCCGTCGCGGTCAGATGCGCGCCGGCATAGGCCAGTTCGTCCTTCTGCCGCAGTCCTTCGGGATAGAAGGCGCCGCGCCATGGCTCGAAGGTCCAGCCGCCGATCCCGACCCTGATCCGTCCGCTCATGCCGCCTTCCCCATGCCCTACCGTCCGAACTTGCGCTGCGTCTTGCCGTAGCGCAGCTTGCGCGTGCCCGGCTTGCCCTCCGTGGCGCGGCCCCTGGGCGCGGCGACCTGCTCATCGGATGGCAGGCCCAGTTCCTCCGCCTCCAGCTTGCGGATCTCGTCGCGGATGCGGCCGGCTTCCTCGAACTCCAGATCGGCGGCGGCGGCGCGCATCTTCTTTTCCAGATCCTCGATATAGGCGCGCAGATTATGGCCGACGAGGTGCGGCCGGTCCTCCAGCCCGGTATCCACCGTGACCTGATCCTTGCTCGCCACATGGGCGATGATGTCGCCGATCTGGCGCTTGATCGTGGTCGGCGTGATGCCGTGCTCCAGATTATAGGCCGTCTGCTTTTCGCGGCGGCGCGACGTTTCGTTGAGCGCCCGCTCCATGCTGCCGGTGATCCGGTCGGCATAGAGGATGACGCGCCCGTCCACATTGCGCGCCGCGCGGCCGATGGTCTGGATCAGCGAGGTTTCGGAACGCAGGAAGCCTTCCTTGTCCGCGTCGAGGATCGCGACCAATCCGCATTCCGGAATGTCCAGTCCCTCGCGCAGCAGGTTGATGCCGACCAGCACGTCATAGACGCCCAGCCGCAGGTCGCGGATCAGTTCGATGCGTTCCAGCGTCTCCACATCGCTGTGCATGTAGCGGACCTTGATCCCCGCTTCATGCATGAACTCGGTCAGGTCTTCGGCCATGCGCTTGGTGAGGGTGGTGACAAGGGTGCGGTAGCCCTTCCTCGCCGTCTCGCGGGCTTCGTGGATCAGGTCGTCCACCTGGTCCTCCACCGGCTTGATCTCGACCGGCGGGTCGATGAGGCCGGTGGGGCGGATCACCTGTTCGCTGAACACGCCGCCGGTCCGCTCCATCTCCCACGGGCCGGGGGTGGCCGAGACGCTGACCGTCTGCGGCCGCATCGCGTCCCATTCGTTGAAGCGCAGGGGGCGGTTGTCGATGCAGCTGGGCAGGCGGAAGCCATATTCGGCCAGCGTGATCTTGCGCCGGTGGTCGCCCCGTGCCATCGCGCCGATCTGCGGCACGGTCTGGTGGCTTTCGTCCACGAACAGCAGGGCGTTTTCGGGGAGATATTCGAACAGCGTCGGCGGCGGTTCGCCCGGCAGGCGCCCCGTCAGGAAGCGGGAATAATTCTCGATCTCCGCGCAGGAGCCGGTGGCCGCGATCATCTCCAGGTCGAAGTTCGTGCGCTGCTCCAGCCGCTGCGCTTCCAGCAGCTTGCCCTCGCCCTGCAATTCCTTGAGCCGCTCGGCCAGTTCGTGCCGGATCGCCTCCATCGCCTGCTTGAGCGTCGGGCCGGGCGTGACGTGGTGCGAATTGGGAAAGACCTTCACATAGTCCAGCGATGCGATCTTCTTCCCCGTCAGCGGATCGAACTCGACGATCTCCTCGATCTCATTGCCGAAGAAGCTGACGCGCCACGCCGTATCCTCATAGTGCGAGGGGAAGATTTCCAGATTGTCGCCCTTCACCCGGAAATTGCCCCGCGCGAAGGCGGCGTCGTTGCGCTTGTACTGGAGCGCGACGAGCTTGCGGATGATCTCCCGCTGGTCCTCGATCCCGCCCTTCTTCATGGCGAAGGTCATGGCCGAATAGGTTTCGACCGAACCGATGCCGTAGAGGCACGACACGGACGCCACGATCAGCACGTCGTCCCGCTCCAGCAGCGCGCGGGTGGCGGAATGGCGCATCCGGTCGATGGCCTCGTTCACGCTCGACTCCTTCTCGATATAGGTGTCGGAGCGGGGGACATAGGCTTCGGGCTGGTAATAATCGTAATAGCTGACGAAATATTCGACCGCATTTTCCGGGAAGAAGCTCTTGAACTCCCCGTAAAGCTGCGCCGCGAGGATCTTGTTGGGGGCGAGCACCAGGGCGGGGCGCTGCAACGCCTCGATCACCTTGGCCATGGTGAAGGTCTTGCCGGAGCCGGTGACGCCCAGCAGCACCTGGTCCTTCTCCCCCTCCCGCGCGGTCGCCACCAGTTCGGCGATGGCGGTCGGCTGGTCGCCCGACGGTTCATAGTCGGACACCAGCCTGAAGGGCTTGCCGCCCTCCGTCTTTTCCGGGCGCGCGGGGCGGTGCGGGACGAAATCTTCGCCCGTCTCCGGCTCGGCGAGGGATGTGCGGATTTGAATTGTCATCGCCGCTTGATATGGTCCTCGGAAGGACGGGCCGCAACCGTCGAGATCGAACAGGGAACATATGCCATGAAGAAGACCCCCGCGACCGCCGCCTTCGCCTCCCTGTTGCTGCTGCTCGCGGGATGCGGCGAGAAGGCGGGGGAGAAAGCCGACAAGGCGGGCGACATCGCCGCCACCGACGGCATGAGCCGGGAAGAGGTGCAGGCCGAGGTCGACAAGGTGCAGCTCAAGCCCGGCCAGTGGGAAGGCAGCTTCACGCTGGAGGATATCGACCTGTCCGACATGCCCGGCGCGTCCCCGCAGATGAAGGACCAGATGAAGAAGATGATGAGCCAGTCCTCCATCAAATATTGCGTCACGCCCGAAGAAGCCGCCCATCCCAGCGGCAGGATGTTTTCCGGCCAGGAGAACAAGGACTGCACCTATGGCGGCTTCGACGCGAGCGGCGGATCGGTGAAGGGGCAGGTGTCGTGCCAGGGCGAAAATGGCAGGATGAACGCCGTGATGACGGGCAGCTATGCGCCCGAAAGCTATGAGATGCACATGGACATGAAGATGGAGGGCGGCCCCAAGGGCATGGCCATGGCGATGAAGGCGCGGACGACGGGCAAGTGGACCGGCGCGACCTGTTCCTGATCCGGCGGGGAGGAGGCACGGTGCAATGGGGGGTATCGGGCCGGGGCGGACACTCATTCCTCCGTTCGGGCTGAGCGAAGTGGCGTCCCTACGGCCGGCCGTGTCCTTCGATTTCGCTCAGGGCGAACGGAATGAGGAAAGCAGATCGTCCGCTAACCACCTGGCCCCCCCGCAAAACATGTCCCGCCCAGCCTCGCCATGACCGCCTGCTGGCTTTGCCGCCGTCCGCTGGGGGATCGGGTCGAATGGCATCATCCCCTGCCCAAAAGCCGGGGCGGGCGGGACGTGGTGCCGCTGCATCCGATCTGCCACCGCACCATCCACGCGACCCTTTCCAACGCCGAACTGGCGCGCGGCCATCGGGATGCCGATCGCCTGCGCGCGCACCCCGCCATCGCCCGATTCCTGGGCTGGATCGCGGACAAGCCGCCGGATTTCCATGCGCCCACCCGGCGAAGACATTGAAGGCGCCAGCATTTTCGCTTGCACTTTGCAACGGGAAGAGGGAGGCTCCCGCCGTTCCGCAAGAGAACGGGGGAGAGGATGATGCGTTATGCTGTTGTGGCGGCGATGCCGCTTGTGATGACTCTTGGCCTGACAGGGTGCGGCAGCGCTTCGGCGCCCGAACCCGAAGCCGAGGAAGCGCCCATCGTGATGCAGGCGGGCGAATGGGCGCTGACCCGCAAGACCACCGGCTACAACACGCCCACGGTGACGCCCGCCGAATATCAGGCGGCGCTCAAGGAGGTGAAGGAAGACAAGGTGTGCGTCACGGTCGACGCGGCGGGCGTGCCGGACGCCAATGCCCTTGCCGGGGCGGAAGGCCAGGATTGCACCTACAAGGACAAGCTGCTCCGCAAGGGCCGGCTGATCGCCACCCTGTCCTGCAAGGCGGGCACGGGCACGTCGGAAATCGCGTTGGAAGGCAATTATACCGCCGACACGCTGACGCTGGGCAGCACCATGACGAAGACGGTGGGCGGCCAGCCCGTGCTGCGCACCACGCATGACGTCAATGGCAAGCGCGCCGGGGAATGTCCGAAGGCCTAGGGACGGGCGGCATGATCCCGCGCCGGTCCTGTTCGGGCAGGAGTGGACATTCCTTCCTCCGTTCGGGCTGAGCGAAGTCGAAGTCTGTCCTGAGCTTGCCGAAGGGCCTTCCACCGAACGAAGTGAGGTGCAGAGCCTTCGACTTCGCTCAGGTGGGGCCCCTTCGACTGCCTGCCAAGGCAGGCGCTCAGGGTGAACGGGGATGAGTATTGCAATCAGTCAAAATGGAAGTGCACCGTGCCCCTGCGAAGGCAGGAGCACGGCTCAGACGGTAGAACTGCGCTCTCACGAGCCACTTGCTCGATCGAGTGCCTTCGCAGGAGCACGGCTATGTCTAAGCCGCCAGCCCGCTCCCCACCCGCAACCGCTATTCCAGCGCCGCGATCGCCCGCCGGTCGCAGCGCTTCGGCCCGCGCGGGACGGCCGTGTAGCCGGGCACCATGATCGACTGCCCGATCCGCAACGGGGCGAAGCGCTTGCGTTCGATCCCTTCGCATTGCAGGAACAGCTCCAGCATCCGGGGCGGGGTGTCCCATTGCTCATAGGACAGGCGGAACGTGCCCCAGTGCACGGGGATCGCGGTCGACGCGCCCAGCCGCTCGAAGACCTGCACGGCCTGTTCCGGGCCGATATGCGGGCCCGCATCCATCTGTCCCTTCTCGAACCGGAAAGCGCCGATCGGCAGGATGGCGAGGCGGATCGGCCCCAGCCGCGCCGCTTCCTGCGGCCACATCATGTCGCCCGCGCCGGTGTCGCCCGCGAAGAAGATGTTCCCCGCCCGCGTCTCGATCACGAAGCTGGACCAGAGCGCCCGGTTGCGGTCCGTCGCCCAGCGCGTGCTCCAATGATGGTTGCGCGTCACATGGACGCGATAGTCGGGGCAATGCTCGTAATTCTCGCACTGGATCACCGTGTCCGCGCCAAGGCCGCCCAGCGCCGCGCCGCTGATCGACTGCCCCCAGTCCAGCGCCGTGGCGGGGATGCCCGCCGCCTTCAGGATGGCGTCGTTGCCGAGGCTGGTGACGATCCTGGGCCGGTCGCGCGCCCAGAGCCTCTTCAATGTCGGGATGTCCAGATGATCGTAGTGATTGTGGCTGATGAGGATCAGGTCGATCTTCGGCAGGTCGTCGAAGCGCACGCCGGGCTGCGCGATGCGCTTCGGCCCGATCAGGTTGAACGGCCCGGCCCGGTCGGACCAGATCGGATCGGTCAATATGTTGATCCCCGCCGCCTGCACCAGCACCGTCGCATGGCCGACCCATGTCGCCGTCATGCCGCGCGGCGCGGCGAAGGGGGCGGGGCGCGTCGGCTTCACCGCGATGGCGTCGGGCCATTCGGGGCGCCGCTCGTCCCGGCCCAGCAGATAGTGGGCGATGGCGTTGTGCAGGCCATGGCTGCGCGCCGGGAAGACATCCGCCCCGTCCGGATTGAAGAAATGCGCGCCGTCGAAATGGCGGCTGACCGGCCCCTGATAATAGAGGCGGTCGAGGAAAGGCGGCACGATGGTGACGGCCAGGCAGAGCGCGACGACCAGAAACAGCAGCGCGGCGCCCAGCCCGGCGGCGATCTTCCTCAACTGGCGTCCCATGCGCGCTCCCCGTCCTTTGATCGCCAGGGACATAGCGCGGATTGGCGGCGCGGCAAGTCCCGCATCCCTGTCAAAGCGCCCCCGCCAGCGCCAGGATCACGCCCAGCGCCACCAGCATCAGCCCCGCCGCCTCGCTGCCCTTCATCCGCTCGCCCAGATAGAAGTGCCCGAAGGCCATGGTGAAGGCGACCTCGACCTGTCCGACGATCCGCACCAGCGCCACGGGCGCGGTCGCGAAGCCCGTGAACCAGCAGGCCGACCCCGCCGCCGAGAGGAACCCGACCTGTCCCGACACCCGCCAGCTCGCGAAGACCCGCCGCATCTCGCCTGGCTCGCGCAGCAGCAGATAGCCGCCCTGCATCATGGTCTGCAAGGCGACCGTCACCGCCAGCGCGATCAGCGCGGCGTGGATCGGATCGCCGCCGCCCACTTCCTGCGTGGCGCGGCGGATGCCGATGGCGGTCAGCGCGAAGAAGAAGCCCGAAGCGATGCCGTAGAGCGCGGCGGGCTGTCCCAGCGCCTTCAGGAAGGCCAGCGGCCCCATGCGCTGCCCGCCCGTCGACAGCAGCATGATGCCGCCCACGCCGCACCCGATGCCGCACAGGCTGAGCGCGCTCAGCCTTTCCCCCATCAGCAGGAAGGACAGGATCGCGCTCTGCACCGCCTCCGTCTTGGAATAGGCGGTGCCGGTCACGAAATTGCGATGATGGAACGCCATCAGCAACAGGTTGGTGGCGATGACCTGCGCCAGTCCCCCGGCCAGGCAGAACAGCAGGAACGGCCCGCCGATGGATGGCAGGGGTGCCGGAAACAGCCACCGATAGATCAGCAGCATCAGCAGCGCGAAGGGCAGGCCGTAAAGATAGCGGACCAGCCCCGCGCCGTTGATCGACAGCGTCTTGCCCACGCGCCGCTGCACGGCGGTCCGCCACGCCTGTAGCCCGCCCGCCATCAACGTGGCGGGCAACCAGATAGGGGATGAGATCATGCGCGGCCTATAGCCGAAAAGCGCCGCGCGTCACCTTCCGCTTTTCATGGCCGCTTTTCATGGCCGGTTTCCTGGCCGGTCGCCGGCGGTTCAACTCGGCTTGACGCCGCCGTTGGCGGCCGATCCGCCATGATGATGCCAGTCATTGGCGGCCGCGCCAGGATCGGCCAGCGGCAGGCGGCCCATGGTCCAGTTGGTCTGCAACCGCACGAGGGGATTGGGCGCGCACCAGATTTCGCCGCTGTCGTTGAGCCCGGTCACCCAGATCAGATTATGCTCCGGCCCATAGTCGATCACGGCGAAGGCATAGCCCTTGCCCTTGCCCTGGACATCGATGGGAAGCGGCGGATCGAGTTGCGTGAAGGACATGGAAAAACTCCGGCGAGAGATGCCGGAAACAATGCCGCGGCGGCCACGCGGTTCCCTCCACGGCCGCCGCCTTGATTTCGATCAGCGAGATTCGGAAGAAGCAGCGCAAATCCCATGTGTTCGCGCGGCCGTTTTCGGGCAGTTGTTGCCGTTCCTTCACCCCGTTCGGGCCGTGCCCTTCGGCTTCGCTCAGGGCGAACGGAATGAGGAAAGCGGACTGTCCGCTATCCACCCGAACCGTCCCCACAATCCTCCCCCGCAGGAAGGTCTCACACCCCTTCGAGCAGATGCTCTTTCCGGATCTTCTCCTGCCACACCAGCGGGGCGAGGCGGTGGACATTCTGCCCTTCCGCATCGACCGCGACGGTGACGGGCATGTCCTGGACCTCGAACTCGTAGATCGCCTCCATGCCCAGGTCCTCGAAGCCCACGACCTTCGCGCCCTTGATCGCGCGCGCGACCAGATAGGCCGCGCCGCCGACCGCCATCAGATAGGCGCTCTTGTGCCGGGCGATGCTGTCCGTCGCCGCCGGGCCGCGCTCGGCCTTGCCGACGCAGGCGGCGAGGCCCTGTTCCAGCATCATGTCCATGAACTTGTCCATGCGGGTCGCGGTCGTGGGACCGGCCGGGCCGACCACCTCGTCGCGCACCGGATCGACCGGGCCGACATAATAGATGACGCGGCCCTTGAAATCGACAGGCAACTCCTCGCCCTTGGCCAGCATGTCCTGGATGCGCTTGTGCGCGGCGTCGCGCCCGGTCAGCATCTTGCCGTTCAGGAGCAGCCGGTCGCCATGCTTCCAGCTCTGCACGACTTGCGGCGTCAGCGTGTCGAGGTCGACGCGGATCGCTTCCTTGCTGGGCTTCCAGTCGACCTGCGGCCATTCGGAAATCTTCGGCGCCTCCAGATAAGCGGGGCCCGAGCCGTCCAGCGTGAAATGCGCATGGCGCGTGGCGGCGCAATTGGGGATCATCGCGACGGGCTTGCCAGCGGCATGGCAGGGATAGTCGTAGATCTTGACGTCGAGGATGGTCGACAGGCCGCCCAGTCCCTGCGCCCCGATGCCGAGCGCGTTCACCTTGTCGAAAATCTCGATCCGCATCCGCTCGATATCGTTCCGCGGGCCACGGGCTTTCAACTCACCCATGTCGATCGGTTCCATCAGGCTTTCCTTGGCGAGCGCGACCGCCTTTTCCGCCGTGCCGCCGATGCCGATGCCCAGCATCCCCGGCGGGCACCAGCCCGCGCCCATCTGCGGGATCATCTCCAGCACCCAGTCGACGATATTGTCGCTGGGGTTCATCATCTTGAACTTGGTCTTGTTTTCCGATCCGCCGCCCTTGGCCGCGACGTCCACGATCACCTTGTCGCCCGGCACCATCTCGACATTCAGCACGCAGGGCGTGTTGTCCTTGGTGTTCTGGCGGCTGAATGCCGGGTCGCGCAGGATCGAGGCGCGCAGCCGGTTTTCGGGATTGAGGTAGGCGCGGCGCACGCCCTCGTCGACGACCTCCTGCATGGATCGGCTGTTGTCGTCCAGGCGGCAGTCCATGCCCCATTTGACGAAGACGTTGACGATGCCGGTGTCCTGGCAGATCGGGCGATGCCCTTCGGCGCACATGCGGCTGTTGGTCAGGATCTGGGCGATGGCGTCCTTGGCCGCCGGATTGGCCTCCGCCTCATAGGCTTTGCCCAGCGCGCGGATATAATCCATCGGATGATAATAGCTGATGAACTGGAGCGCGTCGGCGACGCTCTCGATCAGATCGGCGGTCTTGATGACAGTCATTACCCATGTCCCTTCTGACGCTCCGCCTTGGGGCGGATGCATAAGCAGGGCGGCTATAGGACTTTGGCGGGATGAGTCCAGATGGCGCGGCTAGCGGCTATCCGTCGGCATAGGGGAACATCGGCCAATAAGGCTCCTTCTCCACCAGCACGCGGGCGAAACTCTCCCGCGCCTCCAGCCGGTCGAGATAGGCGGCAAGGACCGGATGGGCGGCGCGCATCGGCTCCACCCTGTCGGCATAGAAGAGGGAAGGGGCCGCCGCGCAATCGGCCAGCGAGACATCCTCCCCCGCCGCCCATGTCCGCCCCGCCATCCGCTCCTCCAGCAGCGCATAGCTTTTGCGCAGCGTCCGCCGGGCCTGTTCGACGCCATGCGGATCGCGCGCATCCTGCGGGCGCAGGCGGTCCGCGACGATGGCCTGCATCGGCCCCATCACATAATTGTCGAACAGCCGGTCCATCAGCCGCGCCTCCAGCGCCGCGTCGGGATCGGCGGGAATCGCGCGGAATGGCCCCTGCGCATGGGCATCCAGATATTCGACGATGATGCTCGCTTCGGCCACCGTCCGCCCGCGCGCCTCGTCCCGCAGCACCGGGAACTTCCCCATCGGCCACAGCGCCATCCACTCCGCCGCCGCTTCATCCTGTGACAGCAGGCGCGGCGTGAAGGGCGTCGCATTCTCATAGAGCGGGATCAGCACCTTCCAGCAATAGGAGGACAGCGGATGATAATAGAGAATCATGGGAAACAGCCTTCCGGGATCGCGACGGCTCCATTTACCACCCTATGCCTGTTGCCATAGCCCAAGCCCTTGAGAGGGATGATTTTCCCGACGCGCGCATTTGCGTGGCAAGGCAAATTTATTTTTACGGATGCATGAACCCCCTTGTCTTTTGCGGAGCCTAGGGAAGTCCGTGCGTCGCGCCGACCAACCGCCCCATGGGCGCGACGAACCGACTCAGAGGGGCGATGAGCCGAGTCCTCAATCTGTCATTTACCCTCTTGCGCCTGACGGAGGGTATGGCACTATCCCTTGTATCGGGATAACGGGGGTCACCCAACAGATTGTGATTGCTTCGCTGGATGATTTTCAGCGTCGGGGCTGCTTTTGCCCTTGCGATCCGGTCGGTTGGGCCCATTTCCGTCCCGCCGCGATGGGGATCATGCTATGTTCTGGGTTTCGCCGGACCATGCTTGACCGAATCGAACGGAACAGGAACATTCGGGGGCTCGCATGGATTTTCGGGATAGCGCACAAGGTATTGGCGACGTGGCAACCGTGATGGATGATCTGGTGGAAACGCAGGCGGCGGAAAAGGCGACCAGCCCCGCGCCCGTGAAGGAGAAGGAAGCGATTTCCTCGTCCAAGATATTGGACCGGCGCTTCGATGTCGTGACCGATCCGTCGCGCGACGCGCTGCTGACGGAATTCGGCAAGGATACGCTGAAGGACCGCTACCTCCTGCCTGGCGAAAGCTATCAGGACCTGTTCGCCCGCGTGGCGGCGGCCTATGCCGACGACCAGGGCCATGCCCAGCGCGTCTACGACTATATCTCGCGCCTGTGGTTCATGCCCGCGACGCCGGTGCTCTCCAACGGCGGCACCGGGCGCGGCCTGCCCATCAGCTGCTATCTCAACAGCGTGGACGACAGCCTGGAAGGCATCGTCAACACCTGGAACGAAAATGTCTGGCTCGCCTCGCGCGGCGGCGGCATCGGCACCTATTGGGGCAGCGTGCGCGGCATCGGCGAGCCGGTGGGCCTCAATGGCAAGACCAGCGGCATCATCCCCTTCGTCCGCGTGATGGACAGCCTGACGCTCGCCATTTCGCAGGGCTCGCTGCGCCGCGGATCGGCCGCCTGCTATCTCGACATCTCGCACCCGGAGATCGAGGAGTTCCTCGAAATCCGCAAGCCTTCGGGCGACTTCAACCGCAAGGCGCTCAACCTCCATCATGGCGTGCTGCTGACCGACGAGTTCATGGAAGCGGTGCGCGACGGGGCGGAATTCGCCCTCAAATCGCCCAAGGACGGCTCCGTCCGGGGCAAGGTGGACGCGCGCGCCTTGTTCCAGAAGCTGGTCGAAACCCGCCTCGCGACCGGCGAACCCTATATCGTCTTTTCCGACACGGTGAACGGGACGATGCCCAAGCATCATCGCGAGCTGGGGCTGAAGGTCTCCACCTCCAACCTGTGTTCGGAAATCACCTTGCCGACGGGTCGCGACCATCTCGGCAATGACCGCACGGCGGTCTGCTGTCTTTCTTCCCTCAATCTCGAAACATGGGATGAGTGGAAGGAAGACAGACAGTTCATCGAGGATGTCATGCGCTTCCTCGACAATGTGTTGCAGGACTATATCGACCGCGCGCCCGACGAGATGGCCCGCGCCAAATACAGCGCCTCGCGCGAACGCTCCGTGGGTCTGGGCGTCATGGGCTTCCACAGCTTCCTCCAGGCGCGCGGCCTCCCCTTCGAGGGCGCGATGGCGAAGTCGTGGAATCTGCGCATCTTCAAGCATATCAACGAGAAGGTGAACGAAGCGTCCATGCAGCTCGCGGTCGAGCGCGGCCCATGCCCGGACGCCGCCGACATGGGCGTGATGGAGCGTTTCTCCTGCAAGATGGCGATCGCGCCCACCGCGTCGATCAGCATCATCTGCGGCGGCACATCGGCCTGCATCGAGCCGATCCCGGCCAATATCTACACCCACAAGACGCTGTCCGGCAGCTTCGTGGTCAAGAACCCCTATCTGGAAAAGATCCTGCGCGAAAAGTCGAAGGACAGCACGAACGTCTGGAACACGATCCTCGAACGCGGCGGATCGGTCCAGCATCTCGACTTCCTCAGCCAGGAGGAAAAGGACACGTTCAAGACCAGCTTCGAGATCGACCAGCGCTGGCTGCTCGAACTCGCGGCCGACCGCACGCCCTATATCGACCAGGCCCAGTCGCTGAACCTGTTCATCCCGGCGGACGTGGAGAAGTGGGACTTGCTCATGCTCCACTTCCGCGCCTGGGAACTGGGCATCAAGTCGCTTTACTATCTCCGTTCCAAATCGGTGCAGCGCGCCGGTTTCGCGGGCGGCGTGGAAGCGGACAACACCATCGACGCGCCGAAATTCGAACTGGCTGGCGGGAGCACCGACTATGACGAGTGCCTTGCCTGCCAGTAAGGGACGGTCCCAGACCCTCTCCCCATGGAGAGAGGGTGGGACACGGCGCCTAGTCCGTTTCTTCGAACAGGTCGGCCGCGTTCGCCGCCGTCGCGGACAGGCGCACCGTGTCGCCTTCGACCGACGCGATCAGGCCGCCGTCGAAATAATGATGCTTCGCCCCTTCGCCGCCCGGCCCCTGCGGGCTGTCGGCCTTGGTCAGCTTGATGCGGTCTCCGTCGACATGATCGACAGTGCCCAGATGCACGCCGTCCGCGCCGACGACATTCATATGTTCCTTCACTTGGGACAGGTCAGCCATGATGCTTCTCCTTGGTTGGTCCGCTCCCAACGCATGAAACGCCATCCGGTCGCGGGCTCCGTCCGCCGTCCGTCTCAAAACCCGCTCTTCAAGGCCCAAGGATAACCGCCATGTCCCTTCTCCAAGCCAGCAAGGTCTACAAGCCCTTCGAATATCCCTGGGCCTATGAGTTCTGGAAGCGCCAGCAGCAGCTCCACTGGCTGCCGGAGGAAGTGCCGCTGGGCGAGGATTGCCGCGACTGGGCGCAGAAGCTCTCCGACCATGAGCGCAACCTGCTGACGCAGATCTTCCGCTTCTTCACCCAGGCGGACGTGGAGGTGCAGGACTGCTATCACGAAAAATATGGCCGCGTGTTCAAGCCGACCGAAATCAAGATGATGCTGACCGCGTTCAGCAACATGGAGACGGTCCACATCGCCGCCTATTCGCACCTGCTCGACACGATCGGGATGCCCGAAACCGAATATTCGGCCTTCCTCCAATATAAGGAGATGAAGGACAAGCACGACTATCTCGCCCAGTTCGGCGTGGATTCGGACGAGGACATCGCCAAGACGCTGGCCATGTTCGGCGGCTTCACCGAAGGGCTGCAACTGTTCGCCAGCTTCGCGATGCTGATGAACTTCCCGCGCTTCAACAAGATGAAGGGCATGGGGCAGATCGTCACCTGGTCGGTCCGGGACGAGACGCTGCATTGCGAAGGCATCATCAAGCTGTTCCACACCTTCGTGAAGGAACGCGACTGCCTGACCCCCTCGGTCAAGGACGACATCATCGACATGTGCCACAAGACGGTGCGGATCGAGGACGCGTTCATCGACCTGGTGTTCGAAATGGGGCCGGTGCCCGGCATGACGCCCAAGGACATCAAGCGTTACGTCCGCTACATCGCCGACTGGCGGCTGGGGCAACTCGGCCTCAAGCCCATCTACATGATCGACGAGCATCCGCTGCCCTGGCTGACCCCGCTGCTGAACGGCGTGGAGCATGCCAACTTCTTCGAAACCCGCGCGACCGAATATAGCAAGGGCGCGACGCGCGGCCAGTGGAACGAGGTGTGGGACGCCTTCGACCGCCGCAAGAAGCTCAAGAATGGCGACCCCGCCAACAGCGACGAAGCGAGCGACCCCGACATGTTCAAGTCGGCGGGCATCGCGGCGGAATGAATGTCAATCGTTGCGCTGGCCCATGGATGGACGTCCCATGCTGCTGCCTTCGCGGGAGCATGGTGAGTTATGACGGTGATCCGCCCTCTCACATGAACAGATAATCCGCCAGCGCCTCCACCGCCGGCATTTCCGCCGCCCGCGCGCTCACCGCCTGCCGCACCTCGATCGCGGGGAGCGGCGTCTCCAGCGCCAGCCGCTTGATCCCCTCGACCCGGCCCATGTCCCGCGCCATCGGGCCGAAGGCGGCGAACCAGCCATCGCCCTTGCGCAGCGCGGTCATGATCTCGAACAGATTGTCCGATTCCAGCGCGGGCGGGCCCGGCCTGATGCCGCCGCGTTGCAGGGCATCCTCGCTGATCCGGCGCAGCCCGTTGCGCGGCTCCATCGCCAGCATCGGCGCGGCCTCCACCTCGCGCAGCGTCACCGTCTCCTGCGCCGCCAGCGGGTGCGCGCTCCCCGCATAGAGGCTGAGCGGTTCCGACCAGCCATAGCGCGACGGCAGCCCCTCCGCTTCCCCCAGTGCATAGAAATAGGCGATGTCGACCTTGCCCCGCTCCAGCGCCTCGCGCGCCTGCCCGGCCAGCAATATGTGCAGGTCCAGCGTGATCGCCACATCCTCATTGGCTTCCTCGAACGCGGCGAGCGCCTCCTGGAAATGCCCGAAGACCGGCGGCGGCGCGCCCAGCGCGACCAGCCGCCGCGCCGCTCCGGCAGGCGGCGAGCGCGGGGGAGGGGGAGGGGGCGCGGCCTCCTCCGCAGCTTCGCGCGCGGCCAGCGCCTGTTCGGGGTCATCCTCGCCCAGCAGCGTCATGGCCTGCGCGGTCCTGTGCCCGGCCTGCGTCAGCCGCGCCGCGCCATGCAGGTCGTCGAACAGCCTGTAGCCCAGCCGCATCTCCAGCGCGGCGATCCCGCGCGCCACCTCGTCCGCGCCGATGCCCAGGTCGCCGGCGCAGCGCGCGATGCTGCCCGCCGCCACCATCTGCGCGAAAAGGTCCAGTTGGCGCAGGGAGGGATTGGCCATGACCGGGGTGTAAAGCAAAGCCCCCGCCGGGTTAAGCGGGAAGTTGGGGAAAGCCGTCGATGCGATATTGACGAAACACCCCGAATGATGGCAGGGCGCTTCCCCTGACGGGCGGGTATAGCTCAATGGTAGAGCACTAGCCTTCCAAGCTTGTGATGCGGGTTCGATCCCCGCTACCCGCTCCACCGTCAACTTCCTGGAAAATGACGCTTTGCCGCCCGATGGCCGGGAGGATCGCACTTGCGCGGGCAGGAGGCGCAGGGCATGCAGGTCCATGAAGAGGCCGTGCGTCCCGCAGCACCGGGCGGGCGCTTCGCATGGGGACGGGAAGACGGCCATGGCGGAATGGACCAGCAACACGCTCAAACGCTTCACCAGCCTGGCCGTGGCGCTCGACATGCTGGTGTCGGAACGGCTGACGCTGCTCAGCCCGGCGACGTGGGAGGATCGCAACGACATCGCCTTCCTCGAAGCCTATCGGGCGAGGCGCGGCGTTCGCCATGTCTTCGCGATGTGCTTCACCCAGGCGCCCGAGACGTTCCACCATTGGGGCGTGTTCGCCCGGGGCATGGAGGGCGTCCGCGTCGATCTCGACAAGCGCGCCCTGCTCACCAGCCTGCGCGACCGGCCCTGCTTCGTCTGGAACGACGTGCAGTACAAGACGCTGGACCAGCTCGACGCGCTGGAGGCGATCAACGTCTACGACCTGCCTTTCCTCAAGCGCCATGCGTTCCGGGACGAACGGGAATTCCGCCTGCTCTGCGAAAGCGACGATCCGGCAGCGCAGCGTCTGGACGTTCCCATCGACCGCGCCTGGATCAAGGGCATCAGCGCCAGCCCCTGGATGCCGGAGAACCTGTTCCAGAGCATCAAGTCCGCGATCAGGGCCTTGCCCGGTTGCGGCAAGCTGCGGTTCCAGCGCACGACGCTGCGGGAAAATGACCGCTGGAAGACGGCCGTCAGGAAGATCGTGGACGGCAGCATCGCCGCCGGTTCCCTCCCCCGCAACCCGATCGGCCCGCAGGCCGGGCGCGGCGGTCGGGGCCAGGATTCGTGAAATCCCGGCCAGGGCTGCCTCACCGGTTCGCGTGAAGCGCCATGGGCGTGGCAGCTGTCGATCCGGGCGGGGCGGCCATCGGCGTCCCTGATGTCGCGCCTGGGGCCGTTCATGCCGGTCATGGTCTGGAACGCCGCGCTGGCGAGCGGCGTCAGGATTTCCCGCAAATGGGCGCAGGTGTCGCAGGAGGCAGGCCGCTTGCGGACCTCGCTGTTCCAGCCCCGCCCGGACAGCATATATAGGGGAAGGCGTTCATGCCTTCGGGCGGATCGTCCATCTCCATGCCTTCCTTCTTGCATGCCGGGGGCCGCGCCGCGATGCCGCGATCCCCGCTTCGCTCCGCATCAATAGCTCCTCGGCATCCCCAGCACATGCTCCGCCAGGAAGGACATGATGAGGTTGGTGGAGATCGGCGCGACCTGATAGAGGCGCGTCTCGCGGAACTTGCGCTCCACGTCATATTCCTCGGCGAACCCGAAGCCGCCATGGGTCTGGATGCAGACATTGCCCGCCTCGACCGACGCGTCGGCGGCCAGCAGCTTGGCCATGTTCGCCTCGGCCCCGTTGGGGATGCCCTTTTCATACAGGCGGGCGGCTTCATGCACCATCAGCTCGGCGGCGCGCATATTGGCGTAGGCGCGGGCGATGGGGAAGGACACGCCCTGATTGCCGCCGATGGCCTTGCCGAACACCTGCCGCTCCCTGGCATAATCGACCGATTTCCTGGTGAACCATTTGGCGTCGCCCACGCATTCGGCGGCGATCAGCACGCGCTCGGCATTCATGCCCGACAGGATGTAGCGGAAACCCTTGCCTTCCTCGCCCAGCAGGTTCGCGGCGGGAATCCGCATATTGTCGAAGAAGACTTCGGTGGTCGCATGGTTCATCATCGTGCGGATCGGGCGGATGGTCAGCGATCCGTCGGCCAGCGCCTTCTTCATGTCGACGATGAAGGTCGAAAGCCCTTCGGTCTTCTTCGCCGCCTGATCGCGCGGCGTGGTGCGGGCCAGCAGCAGCATCAGGTCGCTATGCTCGGCGCGGCTGGTCCAGATCTTCTGGCCGTTGACGACATATTCGTCGCCCTCGCGCCGGGCGAAGGTGCGCAGCGCCGTGGTGTCGGTGCCGCTGGCCGGCTCGGTCACGCCGAACGCCTGGAGGCGCAGTTCGCCGGTCGCGATCCTGGGCAGATAGTGCTGCTTCTGCTCTTCCGAACCGTGGCGCAGGATGGTGCCCATGGTGTACATCTGCGCATGGCAGGCGCCGCCGTTGCAGCCTTCCGCCTGGATCGTCTCCAGGATCGCCGCCGCCGCGCCCAGGCCCAGGCCCGATCCGCCATATTCCTCGGGGATCAGGACCGACAGATAGCCCGCCTCGGTCAGCGCCTGGACGAACGCGGTCGGATAGGCGCGCTTCGCGTCCAGATCGCGCCAATATTCGCCGGGGAAACCGGCGCACAGGCGGCGGACGCCTTCGCGGATTTCGGCATGTTCGTCATTGTCGAAAGGACTGAGGATCATCGGTCGGTTCCCTGAAGGGCTGGACGGAAACAGGCGGGAAGTGGCGCGTGCGCGGGCGGCTCCGCATCGGCCATCCCGCCGCGGGGAAGGCCGGTCTGACGGGCGGGCTTGGGACTGACTCACTCACTCCTCTCTGGTGGCGTTTTCTCTACCCCGATGCATTTTTTATGCGCGCGGGAAAAGGGCCGGGCTTGCCGATCCTGTCCCGGACATAGGATGATCCTATGGTGATCGGCGGACCGGTCGGTGGATCGGGCGGAAGGCGATGGCGCGATCCCGTTCGCATGGCTTGGTCCCGGTCCCTTTCCTATTTCCGGCTCGCGGCAGGAAATAGGAAACATCCCAAAACCCCGGCGCTTCGCCATCTCCTTCATGGTTTTGCCGTCACGCCTTCACCAGCCGCGCATTCTCCCCCACCGGCGCCCGCCGCGACCGGAAGCTGTTGGCGGCATGATCCTGGTCCGCATGGCCGAACGACGCGCCCACCACGAACATCAGATTGTCCGGCACCGCGAAGTGCCGCCGGATCAGGGCCGAATGTTCCGCCAGCGCGGCCTGCGGCGTCATCCCCAGCCCCAGGCTCTGCGCCGCCAGCAGCAGCGTCCCCAGATAAACGCCGCAATCGATCGCGCCATAAGCCCCCAGTTCCCGCTCGCAGCAGATCAGCGCCACATGCGGCGCGCCGAACAGCCGGAAATTCTCCAGCGCCTGTTCCCTCGACGCCGCCCTGTCGCCCTTCCGCACGCCGACGCTGTCGTAAAGCTGCCAGCCGACCTCCCGCCGCCGCTCGCCATGGACGCCGGGAAAGGATCGCGGATAGTCGATGCCGGGCTGCCCCTCATGGCCGTCCGACGACGCTTCGGCGAACAGCGCGGCGCGGAACCGCTCCGTCGCTTCTCCCTGCGTGACGATGACGTTCCAGGGCTGCGTGTTGCACCAGGACGCCGACATCTGCGCCAGTTCCAGCATCCGCCCGATCACGGCCTCCTCCACCGGTTCGGGCCGGTAGGCGCGGCAGGTGAACCGCTCCGCCAGCAGATCGCCCAGCACATAGCTGCTGTCCGGGAAAGCCGCCGGATCGGCATGGGGCAGGAATTTCGACCGATCTTGTGAAGCCATGGAAGTTCCAGTCTCTATGGGGAAACGGGTTGATCGCTTGATGCCGCCGACGGCACGGCGGCTTCCAGCTGGAAGCGGTCGACCATTTCGCGCAGGATCATCTTCACCGCCTGCTCGACCGAGGATATGGCCGGGCCGGCGGGGCGGGTTCGCTTGCGGACGAGGTAGGCGGTGCGGATCATGGACGGCTCCACGATCCTGACGAGGGAAAGCGTCCCCGCCGCGACTTCATCGATCACCGCCGCATGGGGAAGGATCGTATAGGCGCTCGCCCGCGCCGTCATGGTGACGATCTGGGGCAGGGAATCGATTTCCAGCACCACGTTGAGTTGCAATCCGCGCGAACGGGCGAAACGCTCCACGACCTTGCGTGCGCCATGGGACGCGCCGGGCAAGGCGAGGGGCAGGGATGGCAGCGCCGCGGCGGAGATCACCGGAATGCCGGCCGCATCGCGTTCGAGCCCCGGCGGCAGGTTGTCGCTGGCCGTGACGAGGAAAAGCTGCTCGGTCAAAAGGGGATGGAAGGAGAGGGGAAGGCTGTCATGCACTTCATAGGCGCATCCCAGATCCAGCCTTTCTGATACCATCCATTCCAATATGTCCCCCGACATGGCTTCCGTGATCCGAAGGCGGATGTGCGGACATTCGTTCTGGATGGTTTCCGCCAGCGGAACGCTGAGCAGCAGGCCGAGCGAGGGCGGCAGGCCGATGGAAACCGTATCGCGCGTCTCGCCATCGGTCTGGCGGATCTCATCGATCGCCTGCGCGGCCGCCCCGACGATCCTGCGGCTGTGTTCGCTCAGAAGGCGGCCCGCCTGGGTCAACCGGATTCCCTTGCTCGTGCGGATGACGAGCTGGACCTGCAACTTGCGTTCGAGCCGGCCCAGATTCGCCGAAAGAGACGGCTGGGCTATTTCCAGCGCCGACGCGGCGCCGGAGATCGACCCCTGCTCCGCCACCGTCAGGAAATAATAAAGCTGTCGCAAGTCCAGCGAGGGCAGATCGCGCATCATCATGCAGGTCGGCAGTTGGAATCCATGGCGCACCGAAGATATAGGCTGAGGCTATGCCTCGCGCAGGCCGACGGTCAAGAGCCGCGACCCCTTGCCCCATGATATTTTCCGAGAACCGCCCGGGGGAGATCATGGATGTCCCGGCGAAAGATCGGGATGCGCGGCCTTGACCGCCGGATGGTCGAGGGCATGGCGGACGGCCGTCATCAGGGCGGGATAGCCGTCCAGCGGCACCGCGAAGCGTTCCGCCGCATAGGCCTGCGGGACGAGGTGGCAGTCAGCCATGGTGAGGTCGTCGCCGAAGGCATAGAGACCGCCGTGGCGAAGGATCATCTCCTCCAGCGCCGCGAAGCCACTTGCGATCCATCGCCCGACCCATGCCTGCCGTGCCGTGTCGTCCGCGCCCAGATCGCCGGTGAGCGCGTTCAGCACCCGCGCATTGTTGAGCGGATGAATGTCGCAGGCCACGATCATCGCCATGGCGCGCACGATCGCGCGATCATCGGCGTTGGCCGGCAGCAGGGGCGGGGCGGGATAGCGTTCCTCCAGCCATTCGATGATGGCGCTGCTTTGGGTGAATATCCTGCCGTCCGCCTCCAGCGCGGGCACGAGGGCCTGGGGGTTGAGCGCCCGGTAGGCGGCGGAGCGCTGCTCGCCGTTCAGCAGGTCGACGGGCGTCTGGCGATAGTCCAGCCCCTTGACGTTCAGCGCGATGCGGGTCCGGTAGCTGGTGCCCGACCGCCAATAGCCGTGAAGGACGAGGCCGGCCATGTCACGGCTCCAGCCCGGGGGCGGGCGCTATGCGGGCGCGGCATTCGCCGAAGCCGATCCGCGCGAAGCCGGGGGCCTCCGCAAAGGCGGTGATGATGATTTCGTCGCCGTCCTCCAGGAAAGCGCGGCTTTCTCCACCGGGCAGATGAAGAGGCTCCCTGCCCCCCTGGGTGAGTTCGAGAAGACAGGCTTTGCTTTCGTCCGAAGCGCCCGACAGGGTGCCCGTGCCCAGCAGGTCGCCGGGGGCAAGATTGCATCCATTGACGCTATGATGGGTGATGAGTTGGGCGGCGGTCCAGTACATCGCCGTCATCGAACTGCAGCTCAGGCGATGGGGGGGGCGATCCTCGGCGCGCATCCGCGCGGTGGACAGATGGACCTCCATCGTCACGTCCAGCGCGCCGCTTTCCTGGTCGGCGGGATCGAGCAGATAGGGAAGCGGCGCGGGATCGCCTTTCGGCCGGGGAGGCTGCGCCACGCGATAGGGGGCCAGCGCATCCATGGTGACGATCCAGGGCGACACGCTGCTGTGGAAATTCTTGGCGAGGAAGGGACCGAGCGGCTGATATTCCCATGCCTGTATGTCCCGCGCAGACCAGTCGTTCAGGATCGAAAGGCCCGCGATATGCTCCCGCGCGCCGGCGATCGGGATGGGTTGGCCCAGCGCGTTTCCGCGTCCGACCCAGATCGCCATTTCCAGTTCATGATCCACCCTCTTGCTGGGGCCGAATATCGGGGTCTGCGTTCCTGGCGGCAAGGTTTGCCCGTTGGGCCGGATCACATCCTCGCCCGAAAGCCGGATGGAGGAGGCGCGGCCATGATAGCCGATCGGGACATATTTATAATTGGGAAGCAGTGGACTGTCGGGCCGCAATAATTTGCCGACATTTTCGGCATGATGGATGCCGGTATAGAAATCCGTATAGTCGCCGACATGGGCGGGCAGATGCAGGCTGCACCGCGTCATGGAATGCAGCGCCGGACGGACGGCTTCTTCCGATGCCGGATCGGTGAGCAGGCGGAACAGGCCATGGCGGAGGGCGCGCAGGGCATCGTTGCCCACGCCCAGCAGATCGTTGAGCGTGGCTCGATCGGCCAAAGGCGCAACGCCGCGCGCGTCGTCCGGCAAGAGGGCGGCGATAGCCGCGATGTCGAGAATTTCCGAGCCGATGGCGACGCCGCCGCGCGGCGGGCCGGAGGGCGGCGCGAATATCCCCAGGGGAAGGTTCTGGACCGGGAAGTCGCCATGGCCGTTCGCGCTCCCGACCCAGCTGCGGGCGGCGGGATCGTGCGTGAAATCGGTGCAGCGGGTCAAACGTCGTCCTCCTTTTCCTTGTGCAGCCAATCCGCGTGGCGGGGGGCTCTTTTGGTCCGGGACCATTCCTCCAGCATCAAGGGCGCCACGCGCGCCAGTTCGGCATATTGCGCCTCCGTCCCGATATTGCAGGCCAGCTCGATGCGATGGCCGTTGGGATCGAAAAAATAGATGGACCTGAAAATGCCGTGCCAGGTGGGGCCGAGCACCTCGATGCCCTGCGCCTCGATATGCGCCCTCGCCGCGAGCAGCGCATCCATGTCGGGCACTTCGAAGGCGATGTGCTGGACCCAGGCGGGCGTATGGGGATCGCGGCCCATTTCGGGCTGGTTCGGCAGTTCGAAGAAAGCCAGCACATTGCCGCCGCCGCAATCCAGGAACACATGCATATAGGGATCGTAAGCCCCGGTGGACGGAACATGATCTTCGGCAAAAGCGGTGGTGTAGGTCATGCCCAGCACCCGTTGATACCACTCCACGGTCTCTTTCGCGTCGCGGCAACGATAGGCGGCATGATGGATTCGGCTGATCCTGAATGGCGGGGCCATGACCCTCTCCTCGCGCGGTTCCGCGCTGTAACCGGTATCAATTGAAACCAATTTACGCCTGGCGCAATATAGTGTCAAATGATACCGTTTCGCCATGGTTCGAAAGACGCTGCGGCTCGATCAGTTTCTGCCTTATCGCCTGTCGGTCGCGGCCAATCGCGTGAGCGATGCGGTCGCCGGCGCCTATGAAAGGCTTTTTGCGCTCAGCATTCCGCAATGGCGGCTGATCGCCGTGCTGGCCGAAAGCGAAGGGGCCACGCAGAACGAACTCGGCCAGAAAACCGTCATGGACAAGGTGACGGTCAGCCGCGCCGCTCTCGCGCTGGCACGGCGCGGATTGATCGTCCGTTCGCCCAATCCTCGCGACGGGCGGTCTCGCAGGCTTTTTCTGAGCAGGGAGGGACGTGCGCTTTATCGACGGATCGCGCCCAAGGCCCTGGAACTGGAAGACCAGGTCTTTTCCTCGCTGTCAGAGGAGGAGCTGGCCCGTTTCCGCGATATTCTGGATCATATCGCGCGCAAGGCCGGGGCGTTGGTCGAGGCGGGCGAGCGGGTGTCCGGTGCCGAAACAGGGCCTAAATAACATAGCCAGGAAAATGCACGGATCGCGGAGGGATATGGACCGCGGCTTCGCGTCTGGCTATGCGCAGAGGGGCATCAATCGCACATGAAAGGAATCGTAATGAATAACAGCGATCTGGCCGACAGCATTGCGGCCGCAAACGGCCTGTCGAAGGCCGATGCGCGCAAGGTTGTCGACGGCGTGTTCGCCGCGATCGCCGATGCGGCGGCCAAGGGAGAGGAAGTGTCGCTCAACGGTTTCGGCAAGTTCAAGGTGAAGGACACGCCCGCCCGCGAAGGCCGCAATCCCGCCACCGGGGCTACCATTCAGATCGCCGCTTCCAAGAAGCTGAGCTTCGCGCCTGCCAAGGCGGTGAAGGACAAGTTGAACGGTTGATCCGGTAAATGAATTTCGACGACCAGCTTCACCGTTATTTCGGAAGCGCGCGACTGGACGGTCTGACTCCTGAAGCCATGGCGGCTGGCGTCGAAAAAATGCGCGTCGACTTCGGTCTGGAAACGGATCGGAGTCGACGTTTCGCTCTCTGGTCGCTGCTGTTCCTGTTGGGGGACGCGCCGGACATCGATGCGGCTTTTGCGGATTCCGCGGATCGCGACGCGGCGCGGAACTTCATGGAATTGATCGACAAGGCGGAATGAAATCGCGCTGAAGGGCGGAACCCTGATCCTATTCGGATCGCGCGGCGCCCCGAATTATATTTGCATCAACGCGTAGATTTACTTCTGCCCAAGAAAACTCCAATACATGAGGTCATCCGATTCGATGGAGAAGGCGGCATATTATGACTGACGGCGTGAATTCTGACCTCAACATGCTCGCGGTTCAGCTTTTGAGCGCTTATGTCGCCAATAATACAGTGCCGCGAGAAGATCTGGTGGAACTCATCCGTTCGACACGTGCCGCATTGGATGAGCCGGTGAAGGAAGCGGCGCCGCCTGCCGAACAGCCGCCGGTCGCCGCCGTATCGGTTCGCAAGAGCCTTGCTTCCGCCGACCATATTCTCAGTATGATCGATGGCAAACCCTATAAGACCTTGAAGCGTCATCTTGCGACGCATGGCATGACCCCGGACGAATATCGGACCAAATTCGGTTTGCCCAAGACCTATCCTATGGTCGCGCCCAGCTATTCGGAACGGCGGCGCGCCGTTGCGAAGGAAGTCGGTCTGGGCCAGAGGCGGGCCGAAAGCATGCCGGCGGCTGGAGCCACGAAGGAAAAGACGAAATCCGTCAATGGAGGCAAGGCGGCACCCAGTAAGCCGCGCACTGTGCCGGTATCCGTCGACACCACCGCGCCGGTGGCCCCCGCGCCGGCCGTCAAGCAGCCCAAGGCCGCGAAAGCGCCGTCCAAGGCCCGCGCGCCGCGAAAGACCGCTGCGCGCAAGGCCGACTAGCTTGGCATGACAGGGGAAGGAAGCGGCTTCCTTTCCCCTCCCTCCCTCCAGTCCTGTGCGGGCCCCCCGAATATTTCGATGGCGCGGCCCGGTGATCGGCGTCATGAAGCTTTCCTGTCCTTCGACATAGGCCGGGCAAGTTCAGGAGGGTGGAGATATGACGGGCACCGCATTCATCACGGGCGCGACAGCGGGCATCGGGGCTGCTTCGGCCCGGCGTTTCGTGGCGGCAGGCTGGAAGGTGGTCGTGACGGGCCGCCGCGCAGATCGCCTGGAAGCGCTGGTGACGGAACTGGGCGCGGACAAGGTCCATGCCATCGCCTTCGACATGCGCGACGATGCCGCGATCGATCTTGCCGTCTCTACTTTGCCTCCGGCCTTTGCCGGCATCGATCTTCTGATCAACAATGCCGGTCTGGCGTTGGGAACGGCGCCCGCCCAGCAGGCCGACCTGGCGCAATGGCGACAGATGATCGACACCAATGTGACGGGCCTGGTGACCATCACCCACAAGCTGTTGCCTACGCTCATCGCCCGCAGGGGCGGGATCATCAATCTGAGTTCGGTCGCGGCGACCTATCCCTATAGGGGGGGGAATGTCTATGGCGGGACCAAGGCGTTCGTCCGGCAGTTCAGCCTGGACCTGCGATCCGATCTGCATGGAACGGGGGTCCGCGTCACATCCATCGAGCCGGGCATGGTGGAAACCGAGTTCACCCTGATCCGTACTGGAAGCCAAGCCGCCTCCGAAAGGCTATATGACGGCACCTCGCCCATGACGGGTGAGGATATTGCGGAAACGCTTTTGTGGGTGGCGTCACAGCCGGCCCATCTCAACATCAATGCCATTGAACTGATGCCGGTCAGCCAATCCTTCGCCGGTTTCCAGATCGCCCGCCACCCTTGAGGGGAGGATGCCCGGAGCGGGAAGGCCGCTCCGGGCATGGAACGCCTAGTTCCCGTATTTTTTATCTGCCTTGACGGCCTTGTGGGCAGCCCCGGTCAATTCCGCGGCTTCGATGCCGTAAAGGGCGGCGGCGGCTTGAAGCAGGGAAACGGAATAGGTGGGCTGGGCCTGATGGCCCGAACGATATTTATCGTGCATGATATATCCTTTCCCGGCGACGATGGTCAGCCGGAACGGCGTGAATGCATGGCCTGTGGAAATGCCGTCCCATGGCTTGCGCCAGAGGCGGATAGTACCGGCCGGGTGATGTGGCTGGAAGTCCGGGTGAACCGGTTCTCTATTCGGTTGTCATGGTATCGCGCATCATATCATCCCCAATCATGGTGGGGGGAACACGACACTGGCGTTATCGCCCTGGCATCGTGCGCTTTAGCCGTTGGTGACGCGGAGCAAGCTGCATCCCGATCAAAAGCCGCGGGTCCACTGCCGATGTTTTCCATCCGGCACGATGACCAACCGTGCCGCGTGAGCCATCTCTACTTAATCGATAGATTGTTTCTGGCAATCAAATCATGCTTGTCGGCGCGATAGCTGCCCTATGGCGCGCCACCTGCTTGTATCAAGGACGGAAATCCCATCGTCGCAGGTCAATCTGTCCTCCCGCTTCGATCGTCAGTTCGCCGAAAGCGCCCGTCCGCAATTTCAACGAAGCGAGCGGAAGGCCAAGGGCGACGAGCGCGAAGCGTGCCGCGCCGTTGCTGGTGACCAGGATATCCGCGCCTTCCCCTTCCTCGGCGAAATAGGTCCGCCATGCAGCGATGCGCTCTTCGGCATCGACACGCCAGTGTCTGGGCGCGATGGCCTGCTCGTCCCATGCGGCAATGGCGTCCGCGCCGATCCGGGCCAGCACCTCTGTTTCGGGAAGCCCTTCATCCGGACCATGATCGATCTCATTGAGCCATGGCAGGAAGGCATCGACGGATTTGCCCAGCGTGCCGCCTATCCGTTCCGCCGTTTCCCTCGCGCGCTGGAGCGGTCCCGAAAAAATATGCCGGATCGCTATGGACTGGCCGGCAAACCATGCGCCCAGCCGATCGGCCTGCACCCGGCCCGAGGCCACGAGCGGAATGTCCGTCCCTGCGCCAATACGGCGGGCTTGGGCGCCGCTTTCGAACGTATTGCCGTGCCGGACGATGAAGATGCGGCGGGTCATGGACAAAGGGTCATGGCAAAGGAGGCGTTGGATCGCCGTGGATGGCGATCAGCGCTTCGACGCGGGCGATGTCCTCTTCGGTATCGATGCCCGAACTGTCGAAAAGGGGAGAGGCGACCGGAACGGTCGTGACGGCAATGCCCAATTCAAGCAGCCGCAACTGCTCCAGTCCTTCCAGCCTTTCCAGTTCGGTCGGGGCCGCTTGTTCGAACCGTGTCAGTGCCTCCATCGCATAGCCATAGAGGCCGACATGGCGCCAGACCGGAGAAAGCGGCTCCGTCCGGCGCAAGGCCGCTTCATCGCGGATGGCGGGAATGATCATCTTGGAAAACCAGAGCGCCCGGCCATCCGCAGCGCGCGCGCAGATCGTGCCGCTGAAGGGCGAACGGCTCTTATGGCCCCGCAGCGCATCAAGCGCGTCCCAATCCAGCGCGATCACGGGCGTGGCCACCCGTGCTCCTGCCCGCAGGGACGAGATGACGGCGGACAGGGCGCCCTCCGGCTGGAAGGGGGAATCGCCTTGCAGGTTGACGACGAAGCGGGGCGGGACGGGCCTGGCCAGCGCTGCGGCCAGCGCCCGTCCCGATCCCGTGGCGATGGCGCTGTCCGTCATCACCGCCTCGCAGCCTGCCGTGCGGGCGTGGCCGGCGATCCCGTCATCATCGGTCGCTACCACGAGATCGATGTCCGGCAGGCTCCCCATGGCGGCGCGCGCCATGGCGATGGTCCGATGCAGCAGGCTGCGCCCCGCGATCATGCGCAGGGGCTTGCGCGGAAGGCGGGATGATCCTGCCCGCGCCGGAATGACGACCAATATGGTCAGGCGACCCCGGCTTCGAGCAGATCGTGCATGTGGACCGCGCCTACCAGACGTTCCTCCTCGCACACGAAGAAGAGCATGACGCTGCTGTCGTGCATCCGGCGCAAGGCTTCCGATGCCAGTTCGTCCGGACCCACCGACAGGGGCGTGGTCGTCATGAATTGTCCGATGGATGTGGTCAATTCCTGCCCGGCCGTGAGGCTGCGGCGCAAATCCCCGTCGGTGAAGACGCCGATCAGCCGGTCGCGGCTGTCGACGATGGCCGTGCCGCCGAGCCGGCCCCGCGTCATTTCGATCGTGGCTTCCAGCAGCGTAGCGTCTTCCCGCACCTTGGGAACGTCATCGCCCGAGGCCATCAATTCGCGTACCTTGACCAGTTGCGCGCCCAGACTGCCATTGGGGTGGAACTTATGAAAATCGTCGGCGGAAAAACCGCGCATTTCCATCAGGGAAACGGCGAGGGCATCGCCGAAAGCCATCTGGACCGTGGTCGAGGTGGTCGGGGCGAGCGAATTGGGGCAGGCTTCGCGCACAGGAGGCATCAGGATGCAGATGTCGGCCGCCTGCGCGACGGTGCTGTCCGGCTGCGCCGTCATGGCGGCGAGGGGTATGGCGAAGCGCTTGCAATATTGGATGATCGGGCCAAGTTCCGTGGATTCGCCCGAATGGGAGAGCATCAGCACGAGGTCTGCGGGTGTGACCATGCCCAGATCGCCATGACCGGCATCCGCCGGGTGCAGGAAGATCGCGGGCGTGCCCGTGGAAGTCAGCGTCGCCGTCATCTTCCGCGCGACGATGCCGCTCTTGCCGATGCCGGTGACGATTACGCGGCCGCGCACGTTCATGACCATCCCGGCCAGACGAAGGAAAGTCGCTGCGAAGTCGCGTTCCGAGAACCGCGCCTCCAATGCATGAAGCCCGCTGGCGGCGACGGCTAGACTGCGGCAGGCGGTTTCGATGATGTGCCCGCCTGATTTGAATGGCACAATATTGGCTACTGTCGACACGCATTCGTCCCTTTTCGCGTATCGCTCCGGCCCCATCCGGTTGACGAAACACGCTGACGACCACTTTGCATGGATCGCCTGTTATCTTGTTTTTCCCCGGCCCTCATCTCCCGCCGGGAGAAGATGACTTACGACATTTTGGTGACTTATGGCAATCTATTATACTCTTGGGAGATAGGACCGATCCGGATCGTCTTTGGGCGAAGTCCGGTCAAACGCCGCCAAAGCGGGGCAAGCTGCGGAACCTTTTGCCGCCGCGCGCGTGCCGTTCACCCGCGGCCGCGGTGATAGTCGCGATACCAGGAGACGAATCGCGGCACGCCCGCCTCGATGCCGGTCGTCGGCGCGAAGCCGACGTCGCCCGCGATGGCGCTGATGTCCGCATAGGTGGCGGGGACGTCGCCCGGCTGCATGGGTTGGAAATCCATCTCCGCCTTCCGGCCGCAGGCTTCTTCGAGCACGGCGATCAGATGCATCAGTTCTTCGGGCCGGTTGTTGCCGATATTGTAAAGGCGATGCGGCGCGCGGCTGCCCCCTGCCTTCAGCGCGCCGTCATCGGGCGGCGCATTGTCGAGGCAGGCGATGACGCCGGCGACGATGTCGTCGATATAGGTGAAGTCGCGCTGCATCCGGCCATGGTTGAACACGGGGATCGGTTCGCCGGCCAGGATCTTCGACGTGAAAATCCACATCGCCATGTCGGGCCTGCCCCACGGGCCATAGACGGTAAAGAAGCGCAGGCCCGTCATCGGTATGCGGAAGAGATGGGCGTAGGTCTCGCTCATCAACTCGTCCGCGCGCTTGGTGGCGGCATAGAGCGAGACGGGATGGTCGGCCCGGTCCTCGACCCGGAAGGGCAGGCTGTCATTGCCGCCATAGACGGAGGATGACGAGGCATAGACGAGGTGGCGCACCCGCCGCTCGCGCGCCAGTTCCAGCATGTTGACATGGCCCGCTAGATTGGAACGCACATAGGCGTGGGGATTGACCAGCGAATAGCGGACCCCGGCCTGCGCGCCCAGATGGATGATCGCTTCCACCGGATGATCGGCCAGCATCGCCTGAAGCGCGGCCATGTCGGCAAAATCGAGTTCGGCGAAGGTGAACAGCTTGCCGTGGCGCTCCGACAGGGCGGCGACGCGATCACGCTTGAGCGACACCGCATAATAATCGTTCATATTGTCGATGCCGATGACCGCGCGCCCATCCCGCAACAGGCGGTCGGCGACCTGCATGCCGATGAAGCCGGCCGCGCCGGTGACGAGAATGGTCATGCGAATGTCCGATGCTGCAATGGGCCGAAATTCCGTGGCATGAAGCTGACTCCCTGCGTTCCGGTCAAGACGACATTGTTCCCGATGTAAAGGGTCTTGCGCCCAATATCGTCCATGGGAAGGCCCATGGCGAGCACGGCTTAGCTATTCCCTAATCTTTGCCGCCTATGGGCATGAAGATGGATATGGCAATGCATCCTTCCGTGCCGGCGGCTTATCCCGATGCGTCCTTGCGTCACGCGCGTTGGGCCGATCTGGCGGCGGCGGCGGCGGAGGCGAATGCCTTTTTCGCGCCCGACATGCTGGAGGCGGCGCTGGACCATCTGGCGGCGCACCGGGGCGTGCGGCTGATCGAGGTGCAGGAGGAGGGGCGCTCCATCGGCCTCTTGCCGGTGGCCGTTTCATCCAGCCATGGCCGGCTGCCTGTGTCCTGCGTCGTCAACTGGATGCACGACCATTGCTTTTTCGGCGCGCCGCTGATCCGGCGCGGGCATGAACTGGCCGCGTGGCGCGGTTTTCTGGCGCAACTCGACGGCGCCGACTGGGCGCCGGGTTTCCTGCATGTGGAATGTCTGGACGCGGCCGGGGCCAATGCCGCCGCCCTGGAGGCGCTGTGCGTCGAGCAGCGGCGCGGACGGCGGGAAATCCATCGCTACGACCGCGCCATGCTGCGATCGGACCTTTCCGCCGACGAATATTGGGAAAGTCATGTGCGCGCCAAGAAGCGCAAGGAATTGCGGCGTCTGCAAAAGCGGCTGGCGGAACTGGGGCGGATAGAGACGCGGCTGCTGGTCGATGCGGCGGACCTGCCGGGCTGGTGTCAGGATTTCCTGACGCTGGAGGCCGCGGGCTGGAAGGGCCGGAACGGAACCGCGCTGGTCTGCAAGCGGGAGGATGAGGCTTTTTTCCGCGCATCCTGCGCCGCCGCCCTGGAAGGAGGGCGGCTGCATTTCCTGCGGATGGACATGGACGGGCGCGCCATCGCCATGCTGGTCAATTTCCGCCATGGCGACGGGGCTTTCTCCTTCAAGATCGCCTTCGATGAGGCGTTGGGGCGCTTTTCGCCCGGCGTGCTGATCGAGATCGCCAACCTCCGTGCGGTACAGGGCGAGTCCGGCATAGCCTGGATGGACAGCTGCGCCGCCGCGGATCATCCCATGATCGACAGCCTGTGGGCGGAGCGGCGGACCATCGTCCAGTATCGCATCGCCCTGCGCGGGCGAGGCGCGCGGCGTCTGGCGCGGGGGGCTGCCTTCGCGCTGGCCAATGGCGCCGAACATATCAGCCAGATGATGAAAGGACAGGCATGACCGCCCATGGTTCGATCGCGCCGGGTCGGGAGACCATGACCCGGATATTCCCGGACAGCGCGCGCGTCGCTTTCACTGCCGCCTATCCCGATCAGGCGGTGGCGCTCACGCACGGCCTTGCCGGTCATCCGCTGCTGTCGCTGGAGGCGCTGGCCGATCTGGCGGAGCGGATGCCTGCCGAAAGGGTGGAATATAATCTGGGCGCCTTGCCGCTGGGCGTGGACCCGGCCGATATGCCTGCCAACGGCCTGACGCTGGGCGAGACGATCCGCACCATCGAGACGAACGGAAGCTGGGCCGTGCTCAAGAATGTCGAGCGCGACCCGACCTATGGCGCGCTGCTGGAGCAGGCGCTGGTGGAACTGGAGCCGCTGGTCGCGCGGCGGACCGGGGCGATGCTGCATCGGGAAGCCTTCATCTTCCTGACCTCCCCCGGCAGCGTCACGCCCTTTCACATGGACCCGGAGCATAATATCCTGCTTCAGATCCGTGGCAGCAAGACGATGACGGTCTTTCCGGCGCGCGACGAGGAACTGGTGCCCGCCCGCAAGAGCGAGGATTTCCACAATGGCGGCCATCGCAACCTGTCGTGGCGGGATGACTTCATGGCGCGGGGCGTTCCCGTTCCGCTGGAGCCGGGCGATGCCATCCATGTGCCGGTGAAGGCGCCGCATTTCGTACGGAACGGGCCCGCCGTTTCGGTCAGCCTGTCGGTCACATGGCGGTCCGAGCGGAGCGTTGCCGAGGGGGAGCTGCACAGTTTCAACGCGCTGTTGCGGCGCTGGAAGATGCCGGTCGGGACAGTCACGGCGCGGCCGGAAAGGCAGATGGCGCGGCGCTTCGTCTATCGCGTCATGCGGAAATTGGGCGCCTGAGCACGCGCCGCAACAGGGCTTCGGCCTCCAGCCGCGGGGAAAAGCGTTCGAGCGCCCACCATTCGAGGCGATCCTCGCAGGTGGCGAGGCTCTGCTTGTAGCGGTCCTTGCCCGCCAGCAGGGAATAGAGACGGAAGGTCCGCGCCGCATAATCGGCGACGGCGGCCGCATGGCAGAGGAGGCCGGGCTTGTCCCTGGCCGAGCGCGGCGCGGCGAAGGCGGACTGATAATTCATCGCCACGCCGCGATGGAGGAAATTGAGGAGCAGCCCCAACGGGCCCCGATCGTCCGTGAAGCGGAGCAGTTCGACATGGCCCTGCTCCAGCCCGTGCCGGGCGATGGTGGCGACGAAATGGCGGAAGGTGGCGCTGTCCCATGCATTGTCCGCATGGCGTCCCTGATTGAGCGTGCGCATCTCCTCCAGCCAGGCTTCGATGTCGGCGGGACGGGCTTTGGCGATATGCGGAAGGGCATCGCCATGTTCCTTCATCGCGCGGCGGATCTGGCTGCGGCTGTTGCTGCTGAGCAGGGAAAGATAGTTGCCCTGCGCGGCGCGAACGGCGTCGAGATCGACCTGATAGACGGGGGAATCGTCCAGCTTGGTCCTGCGATGGACCGGCAGGTCCAGCAGCGGAGAGTCCGGTCTGACGCCCGCCAGATGCACCAGCCGCCAGTCGCGGCGTTCGCCTATCGCGGCAAGGGCGGCTTGGACGGCCGGCTGTTCCTGTCCGGTGAGGGCGAGCAGGCCGTTATATTCGATGAACGGGCGATCCCTGTCCGCATCGCCCGCCTGATGGAGGCAGAGCGTGGCGGCCTTGCCCAACAGGCGCGGCGTCATCGCATGGCCGACGAGCGCCAGCGCCGCGTCCTGCCCTTCCTCATCGGTGACGGCGAGCAGTTCGGGCTGCGCGCCATAAGCCTCCAGCCATGCGCCGATCCATGTCCAGCCAAGGAAAAAGGATGCGTCGGACCGGGCTTCCAGCGTCCGCCAGCGCGCTTCGAGCGTCGTTCGGTCGGGAAGGCGGGAAAAATGCGCGCGAAGGGCCATGCCTTCCCTTGTGGCAAAGGCCCGGCGGGGGTCAAGCGGATAGGATCATATCAAGGATGAAGCCGTCGTCCGGGATCGATCGATCCATCCGCCCGCACACCCGCCACCGTCAGATCATGTCCCATGCGCCCCGTGAGGAAGCGATACCACATGCGGAAATCGGCGCGCAGGGACCAGAAAGGATAATGGAAGGTCGCGGGCCGGTTCCGCTCGATCAGGCCATGGCCCAGCCAGGCGAAGCCGTAACCGGCGAAGGGAATGGCCGCCAGCAGCCACCACCGTTCCGCCATCAGGAGCGCGCCTGCCGCCAGCGCGACCACCAGTGTCGTGCCGACATAATGCATCGCCCGCGTGCCGGGACGCGCATGTTCCTGAAGATAATAGGGCCAGAATTCCCGAAAGCAGGTGAACCTGTTCACGACGCACCTCTCCCGCTCAGGAGTAGCAGGCGCCCGCCAGGATGTTAAGCCCGATGCGTCAGGCCGTGCGCCGGGCGGGAGCGAAGAGGAAATAGTCGTAGGCGGCGCGGGCGGCATGCGCCATGATGCTGTCCCGCGTCGCCCGGCCCTTATAATCCTTCATCACGAAGACGGAGACGGCGAACATCCGCCCGTCGGGCAGGGTGACGATCCCGACATCGCCGCCATAGCCGTTCAGCGATCCGGTCTTGTGCGCGATCCGCGCGCCGGGGGGCAGCATAGCCTTCAGCCGCGCCTTGCCGGTATGGCACCGTTCCATCATCTCCAGCAGATAGACGGTGCTGGCGGGCTTCAGCGCCTGTCCGAGCTGGATCGCGGCCAGCAGCGCGTTCATCGCGCGCGGCGTCGAGGTGTCGCGCGGATCGAGCGTGAATGCGATATTCGGCAGGTCGCGCGCGTCGCGTTGCCGCAAGGAGGAATCCGCTTCCAGCGCCGCCGCCACATTGCGGCGGAAGCTGCCCGCGGCGGGGCTGATCCCCATGGCGCGATAGAGCAGATGGGCCGTGTCGCTGTCCACCCGCAGCCCCTTGACCCCCAACGCCGCGACCCATTGGTGGATCGTGGCGGGGCCGCCCGCGCGCGCGACCAGTGCGTCGGTCGCGTCATTGTCGCTATGGGTCAGCATCAGGTCGATGAGGTCGTGGAGGGAGCGCAGCCTGGCGGGCTGCGCCGGATCGAGCGGCACCTGATCCTGCAAGCTGAGCGCGCCCGCATCGGCCATCGCCAATATCTTGCCCGCGACGGCGACCTTGTAGGTGCTGGCCATGGGGAACAGCGTGTCGCCGTTCAGCGATTGCTCCTCCCCGGTGGAAAGGTCCTGCACGGCGATGCCGACCGTGCCGTCGCTCAGCGCCGCGAGGCTTTCGAACTGGGCGAGAAGCCGCGCTTCGGCGCTCTGCTGCTTGACGCTCTTGACCGGGCCGAAGGCATCCGCCGTGGGGAGCGGGGCAAGGAACAGGCCGAGGGCGGCAGCGACAGCGCCAAAGGTGCGGAAAAGCGGCATGGCCATTCTCTCCCTCATCCCGCCGCCCGAGGCAAGAGGCTTTGGCCGGGCGCGGTTGACAGGCGTTCGCCCGCTGGTTCATTTCATGATCTCATGAGCGATAGCATCAAGCTGCACGAAAGTTGGCGGGAGCCGCTGCTGGGCGAATTCCAGAGTCCCTATATGCAGGCGCTCAAGCGTTTTCTGGAGGGAGAGAAGGCCAATGGGAAGCGCGTCTTTCCCAAGGGCTCGGAATATTTCCGCGCGCTGGACCTGACGCCGCTGGACAAGGTGAAGGTCGTGATCCTGGGGCAGGACCCCTATCATGGCGAAGGACAGGCGCATGGGCTTTGCTTCAGCGTAAGGCCGGGTGTGCGGACGCCCCCTTCGCTGGTCAATATCTACAAGGAACTGAACAGCGACCTCGGCATCGCGCCGCCGCGCCACGGATTTCTGGAGCATTGGGCGAAGCAGGGCGTGCTGCTGCTCAACAGCGTGCTGACCGTGGAGATGAGCCGCGCCGCATCGCATCAGGGCAAGGGCTGGGAACAGTTCACCGACGCCATCATCCGGCTGGTCAACCAGAAGGATGAGCCGGTCGTCTTCCTGCTGTGGGGCGCCTATGCCCAGCGCAAGGCGGCGTTCGTCGACCCGTCCCGGCATCTGGTGCTGAAGGCCGCGCATCCTTCGCCGCTGTCGGCGCATAATGGCTTTCTGGGCTGCCGCCATTTTTCGCGCGCCAACGCCTTTCTGGAAGAAAAGGGGCGCGGCGCGATCGACTGGGCCTTGCCGGAATGCTGAGGGAGTGGCGAATCGGATGAGCCACGTCATCAATCTGCGGCAGGCGCGCAAGGCGAAGGCGCGGGGCGAGAAGGAGCGGCTGGCGGCCGCCAATCGCGCCAAATTCGGGCGCAGCAAGGCCGAGCGGCTGGAGGCGAAGGCCGAGGAAGCCCGACTGGGCCGCGCCTTGGACGGCGCGATGCGGGAAAGGGACGAGCCGGACGCGCCCTGATTTCCGAAGCGCGTCATAGGGCTGCGCAGGCGGGAGAGCCAACCCACTTATATCCCGTCGCCGCATGGATGCGGTTGCGCTGAACGCCCGTGCCTGATACCGGCGCGCCCAATATCCGCGCCAGTCCTGAAGGAAGGTCGTTTCGCCCATGTCCGCTTCCCATTCCGACCAGATCAACCGCATCGTCCTGGCCTTTTCGGGTGGCCTCGACACCAGCGTGATCCTGAAATGGCTGCAACAGACCTATCAATGCGAGGTCGTGACCTTCACCGCCGATCTGGGGCAGGGCGAGGAACTGGAACCCGCGCGGGCCAAGGCGCGGCTGATGGGCGTCAAGGAAGAGCATATCTTCATCGACGACCTGCGCGAGGAGTTCGTGAAGGATTATGTCTTCCCGATGATGCGCGCCAATGCGCTGTATGAGGGACTGTATCTGCTGGGCACGTCGATCGCGCGCCCGCTGATCGCCAAGCGCCAGATCGAGATCGCCAGACAGGTGAACGCGGACGCCGTGTCCCATGGCGCGACCGGCAAGGGCAACGATCAGGTCCGCTTCGAACTGGGCTATTATGCCCTGTCGCCCGATATCAAGGTCATCGCGCCGTGGCGCGAATGGGACCTGACTAGCCGCACCAAGCTGATCGAGTTTGCAGAGCAGCATCAGATCCCGATCCCGCGCGACAAGCGGGGCGAAGCGCCTTTCTCGACCGACGCGAATATGCTGCACACCTCTTCGGAGGGCAAGGTGCTGGAAGACCCGTGGGAGGAAACCCCTGATTTCGTCTATTCGCGCACCGTCAATCCGGAGGATGCGCCTGACGCGCCGGAATATATCACCATCGATTTCGAGCGCGGCGACGGCGTGGCGATCGACGGTGTCGGCATGTCGCCCGCGACGCTGCTGGAGACGCTGAACGAATATGGCCGCAAGCACGGCATCGGGCGGCTCGATCTGGTCGAGAACCGTTTCGTCGGCATGAAGTCGCGCGGCATGTATGAAACGCCGGGCGGCACCATCTATCACCTTGCCCATCGCGGCATCGAGCAACTGACGCTGGATCGCGGCGCGGCGCACCTCAAGGACGAACTCGCGCCCAAATATGCCGAGCTGATCTATAACGGCTTCTGGTTCTCGCCGGAGCGCGAGATGTTGCAGGCCGCCATCGACCACAGCCAGGAGAAGGTGACGGGCACCGTCCGGCTGAAGCTCTACAAGGGCGGCGTCCATGTCGTCGGCCGCAAGTCGCCTTACTCGCTCTACAGCGAGAAGGTCGTGACGTTCGAGGACGATGCGGGCGCCTATGACCAGCGCGACGCGGCGGGCTTCATCAAGCTCAACGCGCTGCGTTTGCGGTTGCTGGGCCGGCGGGACCGCTGAGCCGCGCCGTTACAGTTTGCGACATTTTATCCCGTGACATGACATAGTTGCGGGACAAGTCTTGCCGATAAGCGTCTCCAGGGACGGCCGATGCCGTTCGTGACAGACATTGGAGGAAAGACGATATGATCCGCAAATTCATGATGACGGTGGCCGCTGGCGCGCTGTTGACGGGCGGCCTTGCCGCTCCCGCCATCGCTTCGGCGCAGGATGGTCCCGGTCGCGGCGGCCCGCGTGGCGGCATGATGATGATGGCCGACGCCAACAAGGACGGTAATCTCACCAAGGCCGAAATGACCGCTTCCCTGGAGGCGCGCTTCGCGAAGATGGACGTCAACAAGGATGGCAAGCTGACCAAGGAAGATCGGGAGCTTCGCCGCCAGCAAAGGCAGGAAGCCCGCTTCGCGCAGCTCGACACCGACAAGAACGGTCAGATCAGCAAGGCCGAGTTCACCGCCGGTCATGATCGCCGCGCGGGTGCGGGCAAGCCGGATGGACAGGATGGACGTCATTGGGGTGGCCGCCATCATCGCGGCTTCGGCAAGGACATGGTGGACGGGCGCGGACAGGGCGCTGGCGATGGGACGATCACGCGAGAACAGTTCGTCGCCCGCGGCCTGGAAAGGTTCGACCGGCTCGACGCCAACAAGGACGGCACCGTCACCGCCGAGGAGATGAAGGCGGGGCATCAGGCCATGCGCAAGGCGTGGCAGGACCGGAAGGGCACGACGCCGGCCGCGCCTGCCAACTGATCTTCGCTTCAGGGAAGGGGGAGGCGACGGCCTTCGCCCTTCCCCTTCCTTCCCGGCCATGACAGAAGTTCAGGACATGAGCGAACGACCCCATCTTCTGCTCGTCGACGACGAGCGTTCGATCCGCGAGCCGCTGGCGCAATATCTGTCGCGCAACGGCTTTCGCGTCACTGCCGTCGAAAGCGCGGCGGAGGCGCGGGTGCGCCTGAACGCCAACGCCATCGATCTGGTGGTGCTCGACATCATGATGCCGGGCGAGGACGGGCTGTCGCTATGCCGCCATATCCGCGAGACGAGCGAGATTCCCGTCATCCTGCTGACCGCGAAATCGGAGGAGACGGATCGCATTGTCGGGCTGGAAATGGGGGCGGACGATTATGTGCTGAAACCCTTTTCCCCACGTGAACTGGTGGCGCGGATCAAGGTGATCTTCCGCCGCGTCGCGACCGGCGGCCAGCGGGTGACGGCCCCGGACGGCGCGACCTATGCCTTCGCGGGATGGCTGCTCAAGACCCAGGAGCGGGTGCTGGTGGACAGCGAGGGCGTGAGCCTGCCGCTTTCGACCGCGGAGTATAATCTGATGCTGGCCTTCGCCACGCGGCCCAACCAGGTGCTGAGCCGCGACCAGTTGCTCGACATCACGCAGGGGCGCGAAGCCAATGCCTTCGACCGCGCCATCGACAACCAGATCAGCCGCCTGCGCAAGAAGATCGAGCCCGACCCGAAGAACCCCACCCTCATCAAGACGGTCTGGGGCGGCGGCTATACCTTGTCCGCCGAGGTACGGAAGCTGTGAAGCGGTTGCGGCTGTGGCCTCAAAGCCTGGTGGGCCAGATCATCCTGATCGTCGCCGTCGCGCTGTTCGTGGCGCAGGCGATCAACTTCATGCTGCTGCTGCGGGAAAGGAACCGGCTGGAACTGACCGGGCAGACCGCGCCCGGCGTCTACCGCATCGTCGACGCGCTCGACAGCCGGGGCGAACGGCGGGATGACGACCGGCCGGTGCGCGCGCGCTTCCTGGACGCGCCGCCCGCCGTGACCGGTGACCGGCGCCCCGATGTCGAAAAGCGGGCGGCGGCCATGTTCGAGGATATGGGATTGCAGATAGGCTCCATCCGCGTGGTGCAGGATCAGGAAAGGCCGCCCATGCGCCGCTGGGAGCGGCTGCGCGGGCGGGCGGGCGGAGGGCCGGCGTTGCGCCATGCCGGGCGTCTGGTGATGGCGGTTGAATATGAGCCCGGCAAGTGGGTCGTGACCCAGACCCGCACCGGCGAGCGGCCGCAGCGTTTTGCCGGCTGGCTGGTGGGGCAGACGGCCATCCTTTATGTGATCGTGCTGTTGCCGCTCCTGTGGGTCGGGCGTCGTCTGGCGCGTCCGTTGCGGCAACTGACGGGAGCGGCCGAGCAATTCGCGCGCACGGGCGTGGCCGATCCGGTGGACGAAAGCGGACCGGGCGACGTGCGCCAGCTCACGACCGCGTTCAACGCGATGCGCGCGCGGATATTTCTGATGCTGGACGAAAAGGACCGGATGCTGGGTGCGATCGGACATGACCTGCGCACGCCGCTCGCCTCGCTGCGCGTCCGTGCCGAATCGGTGGAGGACGAAAGCGAGCGCGCCCGCATGTCCGAGACCATCGACGAGATGAACCGGATGCTGGAGGATATCCTGTCCCTCGCCCGTGCCGGGCGGAGCAGCGCACCCACGCAAAAGGTCGATCTTTCGGCGCTGGCGGATGCGGTGGTGGAGGATTTCCTGGAGCTGGGGTCGCCGGTCGACATGGCCGACAGCGACCGCGCGGTCGCCCATGTGCGTCCGCAACAGATTCGCCGGGCGCTCCGCAACTTGATCGAAAACGCCATCGTCTATGGCGAGCGGGCGCATGTTTCGGTGGCGCGCAGGGATGGAGCCATCCATCTGATCGTGGCGGATGAAGGCCCCGGCATCGCCGAGGACCGCATGGAGGAGATGATGGAGCCTTTCACCCGGCTGGAAGGGTCGCGCAACCGCGACACCGGCGGCGCGGGCCTGGGGCTGGCGCTGGTGCGGGCGATCATGGCGGAGCATGGCGGCTCCTTGCGCCTCGCCAACCGGGCGGAAGGCGGGCTGGAGGCGAGCTTGATCCTGCCTGCCTGATGGGGTGGCCCTGTGTGGATGTCGGTGGCGGGTTTCGGGCAGGAGCGGACATCCAATCTCCGTTCGGGCTGAGCGAAGTCGAAGCCTTCCACTGAGCGGAGCTAAGTGGCCTCCCTACGGTCGGCCGTGCCCTTCGACTTCGCTCAGGGCGAACGGAATGAGGAAAGTGGACCGTCGCCAATCCACCCCCACTGCTATTCCGCGCTCAATGCTTGCCGGGCTTGCCGGATGTGCCCGCCGTCGCCGGATTGATAATCTGCGCGCCTGAAGGCAGCCCCGTGCCGCCCATATTGAGGCGCAGGGCTTCCTCGCGGGCGACGCGCAGGGGATTGTCGCGTTCCTCGATAGCGGCCTTGGTCTCCGCGTCCGTTTCTTCGTCGGCGTCGGGCGTTCCGCCGCCCCGCGTCCAGCCCAGCACGATCGACATGCGGCGGTTGCGCGGGTCATAGGCGTCGCCCTTCACGAACGGCTCGCGGTCGGCCACGCCCTCGATACGGGCGAAGCGGGCATTGCCGATGCCCTCGTCCGACAGCGCCTTGCGGGTGGCTTCGGCGCGGGCGGAGGAGAGCATCCAGTTGTTCATCGTCCGGCCCGCCGCATAGGGCAGGCCATCGGTATGGCCGCGGACGATCAGTGGATTGGGCATCGTCTCCAGCACCCGGGCGACTTCGCCCACCAGCGCGCGGGCCTGCGGCAGCAGGCGGTCGGTCCCCATGGAGAACATCGCGAAATCCGCCTCGTCGATCAGGTCGATGCGAAGCCCTTCGCGCGTTTCTGTGAAGCGCACATTCTTGCGGAGATTCTGCATGCCCCGGCGCGCCATGCGGGCTTCGAGCTCTTTCTTGATGGATTCGAATTTCACGCGGTCGGCCGCCTTCATGGCCTTGCCGCCCTGATCCTTCGTCCCGGTCGCGTCGCGGGGAATGGTGATCGCCATCTTGCCCTGACCGCCGGTGGTCGGATAATTTTCCTTGCCCAATATGCTGTCGCCGCCGAGCAGCCCGGTCGCACCCGCCGAGCCCATCTTCAGTTCGACCAGCGTCGGCGTGAAATAGTCGGCCAGCGCCTTGCGCTGCTTCTCGGTGGTCGCGCCCAGCAGCCACATCAGCAGGAAGAAGGCCATCATCGCCGTCACGAAATCGGCATAGGCGACCTTCCACGCGCCGCCATGATGGCCGCCATGACCATCGACGATGATCTTCTTGACGATGATCGGCCTTGGTTCGGGCTCGTTCGCGCCGCGCTTCTTTTCGGCCATGGCTTATTTGCCCCGCATGCCGTCGAACACTTCGGCGAAGGCCGGCTGGTTCGCATGGGTGAGGCTGGAGCGCGCCGCCTCGATCACCAGCGGCTGCGGATGGCCGTGGAGCGAGGCGATGATGATCTGCTTGACCACATGATACATGGCGCCGTCCGCCTCGATCACGGAGCGGCAGCGGTTGGCGAAGGGGTTCACCATGCCATAGGCCAGCAACACGCCGAGGAAGGTGCCGACCAGCGCCGACCCGATCATCGCGCCCAGGATGGCGGGCGGCTGGTCGATCGCGCCCATGGTCTTCACGACGCCCAGCACCGCCGCGACGATGCCGAGCGCGGGGAGCGCGTCGGCGAGGCCCTGAAGATTGTCGGCAGGCTTCAGCGCTTCGTGATGATGGGTCTTGAGGCTGTTGTCCATGACCTCCTCGACCGCGTGCGGGTCGAGCGTTCCGGACGACACGACCACAAGGCGCAGCGTGTCGCTGATGAGGTGGATCAGCGTCTTGTCTCCCATCAGGCGGGGATATTCGGTGAAGATGGTGGAGCTGCCCGGATCCTCGATATGCGGTTCCAGCGCCACCGGCCCTTCGACGCGGAGCGTCTTCATGAGGCGGCTGACGAGGAAGATGCAGTCGAGGAAATCCTGCTTCTTGTATTTCGGCCCCTTGAACACCTTGCCCAGGCCCCCGGCCAATGCCTTCAGGTCCGCGCCGCTGTTGCCGATGATGAGCGCGCCGACGGCCGCGCCGCCGATGATGAGCATTTCATGGGGCAGCGCATGCAGGACCGGGCCGATGTCGCCGCCGGTGAAGATGAACCCACCGAAAACCATCACGAGCAGGACGACGAGGCCGATAATTGCGAACATGAAAATCCCCGAAAATTCTGCCCGAAGGCGCCAAGCCCGTTCGCGTCCCGCAGGTCGCCGCTTCTTTGGTTAATACGGACTGGTTAGCGTTCGGTTTAGGACGATCGCCCTTTTTTCCGATCAGCCGATCAGATCGAACAAAGTCTGCTTGTTGATGCGCGCGAAGGCCGATTGGGCGGCGTTCAGTTGCAGCAGCTTGGCCTGAACCGAGGAGATGACTTCGGCGAGATTGGTCGATTCGAGGGTCTGACGGCGTTCCGTGAGATCAAGGTCGACATTGGTGAGGCGCGTGCCCACGACCTCAAGGCGGTCGGAGCGGACGCCCTGCTTCGCCAGTTCGACGACGATATGGCTTTGCCCCGCCTGGATGCCGTTCAGCGCGCTGCCGATGTCGGCATCCGTGCCGCTGGAAACGGCGGTGATGCTCTGGCCCAGGATGCCGTCGAGCGACATCGCCGTGCCGCCCACGTCAATGCCTTCGGACACTTGCTGGCGCGTGCCGACGACGGCGAGGTTGAGGCCCCGGCCGACCGGGACAAGCGTGCTCTGCCCGTCGTCGAAGACGGGCACACCCTGATAATCCTTCTGGTTAAGCAGTTCGCCGACCGTGGTGCGGATGGTCTTGAGTTCCTCGACGATCGCGCCGCGGCTCGTGTCGTTCAGCGATCCGTTGCGGGCGGATGTCACCAGATCCTGCGCCCGGATCAGCAGATTGTTGATTTCGTCCAGATTGGATTCGGCATTGCTCGCGCGGGTCGTGCCATAGCTGACATTGGCCTGCCATGCGGCCTGCTGCGCCTGAGCGCGGCCGATGTCGGACACCTGCACCCAGGCCAATGCGTTGTCGGACGGTTTGGTCAGCGTCACGCCAGAGGAAATGGCGGTCTGACCTGCGATGATGCTCTGCGACAGCTGCTGCTGGCGGCGGATTTCGGCGGTCAGGGTCTTGTTGGTGATGCCGACCATCGGTCAGTCCTTTCCGGTCAGATGATCTGGAGGATGGAATCGACGGTCTGCTTGGCGACCTGAAGAATCTTCGCGGAAGCCGCATAGGCTTGCTGAAGGCGCAGCAGGTCGGCCGCTTCCATGTCGAGGTCGACGCCGCTCACCGCTTCGCGCGCGGCGACGGCCTGATCGACGCGGCCCTGCGCCGTGGTCTGTTCCGCCTTGGTCGCGGTCAGCAGATTGGCCTGGGTCGCGATCAGCGCGGTCCAGTTCTGCTCGACGCTGCCATTGCCGCGCAGGGTCGACTGCACGGTGAGGAGATTGCCGTTGAGCGTGCCGTCCGCCGACCTGGTGGCGAGCGCCGCCGGATCGGTGATGAGCGCCGCCACGCTGGCCGCGCCGCCGCCATAGGAAAGAAGGGGCGCGCCCGTCATGCTGGGGGTGGTCGTGGTGTAGCCCTGCGCGTGCCAGGCGTTCATGTCGGTCACGAACTGCTGCGCCAGCGTGTCGAGGTTCGCGCGGCGATCGGTGACGGTCTGCGCGGCGGAGAAGAGGCCACCCAGCGTTCCGTTGGCGGGCGCGGTGAGCGCGGTGCCGCCGCTGGTCGCGAAGGAGAGCGTGCCGTTGGCGTTGGCGGTGACGGCCACGGTGGTCGCGGCGTCCCCCTGCACCAGCGTCTGGCCGTTGAAGCTGATCTGCACGGAATCGTGCGCGCCGAAGCTCACGTCGACGTTCAGATTTTCCGAAAGCTGCTGCAAGGCCGCGTCCCTGCCGTCGAGCAGCTGGGCATAGGCGGACGTGCCCGGCTGGGCGCGCAGCAGGCTGCCGTTGATGTTGGCGAGCTGGTCGAGGGCGACGTTGATGTTCGCGACGGAAGCCCGCGCTTCGGTGGCGATGCCGCTGGAGGCGCTTTGCAGGTCGGCGGCGGTCTGGCGGAAGGCGGCGGCGACGCGGCTGATGCTGTCGAGCGTCGTCACGCGCAGCGACGTGTCGCTGGGGCTGGCGGCCAGCTTGTCCATGTTCTGGAACATGCCGGTCATCAGCTTGCCGACGCCCGTGTCGGTGTCGTTGAGCGCGGTTTCCGCGTCGGTCAGCCAGCGCATCCGCGCCGTCGCGCTGCCCAGCGCCATGCCGGTGAGGCGCATGTTCGCATCGAGATAGGGATCGGTCGCGCGGTTGACCCCGGCGACCTGCGTGCCCCCGAAATTGCCCCGCGAGATGTAGAAGGCCATGGTCGCCGTCGACGCGCCGGATTCGATGGTCCTTACCGATCGGCGCGAATAGCCGTCCGTATTGACGTTGGCGATATTCTCCGACACCGCGGCCATGGCGGTGCGATAGGCCTTGGTGCCCGATGCGCCGATGACGAACAGGTCGCTCATGCGCCTTTATCCTGTGTGGGAGCGGAGGCGGACGGCGTGTTGCCGCCGAATTGGCGCAGCAGCAGCTCGGCGATGCCAAGGCTGCCCTTCTGCGCCATGCTGTCGGCGGTGCGGGCGTCGGCCATGTCGCGGAACTGGTCCGATGCGCTGCTATCGAGCAGGCCCTCGCCCTGACTGGACGAGCGCATCGCGCCGATCATCTGGCGCAGGAAGATCGCCTCGAACTGCTTTGCCGCCTGTTGCAACGCGGCCTTGTCCGTGGAGCCGCCCTGCGGGGCGGAGGTTCCGGTCACATTCGAAATCTGCATCACAACACCACCAGATCGGCTTTCATCGCGCCCGCCTGTTTCAAGGCTTCGAGGATCGCGACCATGTCCGCCGGGGAAGCCCCGATGGCGTTGACCGCCTTCACTATATCGGCCAGAGACGCGCCACCTTTAAAATTGACCATCGGTTTTTTCTGTTCGTCGATCTGGATCGAGCTGGATGGCTCGACCGCGGTCTGCCCGCGGGAGAAGGGGGCGGGCTGGACGATGCGGGGCGCTTCGTTGACGGAGACGGTCAGTTTTCCGTGCGCCACGGCGGCGGGATGGATCTTCACAGCGCCGTTGATGACGACCGTGCCGGTGCGCGCGTTGACGATGACGCGGGCGGGGGCATCGGCGGGGGCGACCTCGATATTCTCGATCATGCCCATCATCATGATGCGGTCCTGCGCGCCGGGCGCGGCGGCGATCGCGACCGAGACGGCGTCCATCGCCTGGGCGCGCTGGTCGCCGAAGGTGCGGTTGATGCCGTCCGCCACGCGCAGGGCGGTGGTGAGGTCGGCTTCGGCGAGGTTGAAGGTGAGGGTGGGCGCGGTGTCGAAGCCGGTGGCGACCGCGCGCTCGACCGTCGCGCCGCTGGGGATGCGCCCGGCGGAGGGAACGTTGACCGATACCTGGCTGCCGTCCGCGCCCGAGACGCCGAGGCCGCCGACGGCGAGGTTGCCCTGCGCCATGGCGTAGATTTCATTGTCCGCGCCGCGCAGGGGCGTCATGATGAGCGTGCCGCCGCGCAGCGACTTGGCCTTGCCGAGCGCGGAGACGGTGACGTCGAGGCGCTGGCCGGGCTTGGCGAAGGCGGGGAGGTCGGCGGTGACGAGGACCGCCGCCGCGTTCTTGAGCGCCGGGTTGACGCCCTGCGGCAGGGTGAGGCCGAAGCGCGAGACGACGCCCTTCATGCCCTGCGTCGCATAGTCGAGGCTGTCGTCGCCGGTGCCTGCCAGACCCACCACGATGCCGTAGCCGGTAAGCTGGTTCGGACGGACGCCCTGGAAGGTGCCCAGGTCCTTGATCCGTTCCGCATGGGCGGGGACGGGGAGCAAAACCATGAACGAGATGGCGAGGCAAACGATGTTTCGCAGCGGCTGTAGGAGATGGCGCATGTTGGAAATCTCCTATTTCAAAAGGGGCTGATCGCGGAGAAGAAGCGTTGCAGCCAGCCCTGGCGGCTGGCGCGGGCGATCTCTCCCTTGCCGGTGTAGATGATCTTCGCGTCGGCCACGCGGGTGGACGCGATGCGGTTGTCCGGGCTGATGTCCGCCTGCCGCACGAGGCCGCTGATCTGGATGAATTCGTCGCCGCGATTGAGGGTCAGGGCCTTTTCGCCCTTCACCAGCATCGTGCCGTTGGGATAGACCGCCGCGATGGTCACGGTGATCTCGCCGTTCAAGGCGTTGGACTGGGTGGCCGCGCCCTTGCCGGTGAAGCCGTTCTGGCCGCCCATGGCGACGTCGCTGGCGGAGAAGAGCTTCGACAGCACGCCGGTGGTCGGCGGGGTCAGGCCGATATTGCCGCTGCGGCTGGTGTCGGCGCTGTTGCTCTTGGTCGCCTGCGTGCGTTCGACGAGAACGATGGTGATGATGTCGCCCACGGCCGTGGCGCGCGCGCCGCTGGTGAGCGGGGTGTAGCCCATCGAGACCTGGAAGATCGAGCCGTTGGCGGCGGGCGCGGGGGCCTGCTGCACGACGGTGGGGGCATAGAATTGCCGTTCCTCCGCGCGCTTCTTCTTGCCCGCCATGGCGGGGGAGGCGGCGAGGGCGGCCAGCGAGAGGGCGATGACGGAGGCGGAAAGGACGCGCATCATCCGGCTCACAACTGCTGGTTGACGTACTGGAGCATCTCGTCGGTCGCCTTGATCATCTTGGAATTGACCTCATAGGCGCGCTGGGTCTCGATCATGTCGACCAGCTCCTCGACCACGTTGACGTTCGAGGTTTCGAGATTGCCCGACCGGATCTGGCCGCGCCCGTCGAGGCCCGCGACGCCGACCTGCGGCGTTCCGCTGGCCGCCGTTTCGAGCAGCAGGTTGCCGCCGATGGGCTGAAGCCCCGAGGCGTTCATGAAGCTGGCGAGTTCGACCTGGCCGAGCTGGGTCGCTTCGGTCTGTCCCTGCAAGGTCGCGGAAACGGTGCCGTCATTGCCGACGGTAAGGCCGGTCGTCCCTTCGGGCACGGTGATCTGCGGGATCAGCGGCAGGCCGTCGCTGGTGACGACGACGCCTTCGGCCGTGGTCGTGAAATTGCCCGCGCGGGTATAGGCGATGGAGCCGTCGGGCCGCTGCACCTGAAAGAAGCCCGCCCCCTCGATCGCCATGTCGAGCGCGTTGCCGGTCTGCTGCAAGGTGCCCTGCGTGTTGATCTTGCTGGTGCCCTGCATGGCGACGCCCGAGCCGAGATTGAGGCCGGTCGCGAACTTGTTTTCCGTGTCGGAATTCGCGCCCGCCGCCACCATCTGCTGATAGGCGAGGGTTTCGAAATCGGCGCGGTCGCGCTTGAAGGCGGTGGTGTTGACGTTCGCCAGGTTGTTGGCGATCACGCGCATCTTCGTGTTCTGCGCGTCAAGGCCGGTGCGGGCGACATGAAGGGCTGCGTTGGTCATCGTCTCTTGTCTCCGTGATCCTGCCTGTAATGAAGCAAGGTTCGTGCCAAATTAACCATCCAGGCGCATGAGCGATGCGCCCCCGTCATCGAGCTGTTTCGCGGTGTCGATCATCTTCACCTGCGTTTCCCACGCGCGGCTGGCCTCGATCATCTGGACGAGGGCGGCGGTGGCGTTGACGTTCGATCCTTCGACCGAACCGGCGGTGACGGTCGCGAGCGGGTCCTGCGGCAGAGCGCCGCCGTTCGTTTCGCGGAACAGGCCGTCCGTGCCCTTGGCCATGGAGGAGCCGGTGGCGTTGACGAGCTTCAGGCCGTCGACGCGTTGCGGATTGGCGGGGTCGCCGCCCAGCGGCACGCCCCAGATGCTGCCGTCCTGCGCGATGGACAGGCTGTCCATCTGCGGCAGGGTGATGGGGCCGCCTTCGCCCAGCACGGGCAGGCCGTCGCCGGTGGTGAGGAGGCCGCTGTCGGTGAGCTTGAGGTCGCCCCGGCGCGTATAGGCTTCGCTGCCGTCCTGCGCCTGCACGGCGAGCAGCGCGTCGCCATTCATCGCCACGTCCAGCGGATTGCCGGTGGCGGTGACCGCCCCCTGCGCCATGTCGGCGGCGATCACCTGTTCGGATTGCTGCGCCCGCGTGTCGAAAGTGGACCCCTGAATCCAGCGCGTCTCGGCATTGGCGATTTCCGCGCGGAAGCCGACGGTGTTGACGTTGGCGAGATTGTTGGAAATCGCCGCCTGCCGCGCCATCGCGCCGCGCATCGCGGTGAGTGCCGTGTTGACGAGCCGGTCCATGGGGTTTTCCTGTCCTTATGCGGGCGCCGCGCCGTTACGAGCGCATGTTGACGATGGTGGTCGACAGCGTGTTCGCCGCCTCGATCGCCTTGGCGTTCGCCTGGAAGTTGCGCTGGGCGGAGATCAGGCTGACCAGTTCCTCCGTGATGTCCACGTTGGAGCGTTCCAGCATGCCGGTCTCAAGCGCCCCGTACATGCCCTGATTGGCGGTGCCCAGAATCGGCTCGCCGCTCGCCACGGTGGATGTCCAGTGGGCGTTGCCCTGCTGGCGCAGGCCTTCCAGGCTGTTGAAGGAGGCCATTGCGACCTGACCCAGATAGACGGTGCTGCCATCGGCATAGATGGCCGATACCAGACCTTCCTTCGATACGCCGACGCTGTTCAGCTGCGGGCCGTTCGCCACGCCATTAAGGGTCGTGGGAATGACGAGGTCCGTCAGGGCCGCCGGCGTGGTCGCGTTGGTCGGCGGCGTGACGAGCGCGCCGGTGCTGGGATTGACGGCGAATATCTGGATGCGCGCGCCGGTGGCGTCGACGGCATAGCGGTCGTCATCGACCGCGAAGGAGCCGTTGCGCGTGTAGCTGACCGTGCCGTCCGCGCCCTTCACGGTGAAGAAGCCATCGCCGGTGATGGCCAGATCCAGCGATTTGGACGTCTGCTCCAGGGTGCCTTGCGTGAATTGCTGGGAGATGCCCAGTACGCGGACGCCCTGCCCCGACACCTGCGTGGTGGTCTGCATGGGCGCGGCGGCGAAGATGTCGCCGAAATGGGCCTGGCTGCGCTTGAACCCGTTGGAACCCACGTTGGCGACGTTGTTGGACGTGGTGGAAAGGTCGGTCTGCGCCGCCTTGAGGCCGGAAAGAGAGATGTAGAAGGACATGGCGTTGCTCCTTGGGTGAAAAGGATGGGGGTTAGGCGAGACTGATGGCGTCGGACGGGCTGTAGGTGCCGAGCGCGGTGATGAGTTTCGACGCGCTGCCGTCCGCGGGCGACTGGACGGCGGCGATGGTGGCCCAACTGGCGACCCGGCTGGGCGAGGCGCCGTTGACCTTGATCTGGAGCGGGCCGGTGGCGACGGTTTCGCCCGTGTCGTCCTTGCCGTCCCAGTAGAAGTTGACATCGCCCTTGGACTGCGCGCCGAGGTCGATGGTCCGGACCGTGTTGCCGTTGCCGTCGACCAGGTCGACCGAGACATTCTCCGCGTCGCTGCCCAGCGTGAGCTGGCCGATATACTGGCCCGCGACATCCGGCGCGACGATCTTGCTTTCGACCAGCATCGACTTGCCGATCCAGCTGGCCGCGTCGCCGAGGCGCGATCCGCCAAGCTGCGAGGCGAGGCCCTTGAGCGTCGCGTTCATTTCCGCGATGCCGGTGGAGTTGGTGATGGTCGCCATCTGGGCCACCATCTGCGAATTGTCCATCGGCTCGAACGGGTCCTGCGTCTGCATCTGGGTCGTCAGCAGGCGCAGGAAATCCATCTGGCCCATCTCCGACTTGCCGGTCGCCTTGATCGACGAAGGATTGTAGACGGGGATGCCCGCGCTGTCGGTTACGGAAGTGGCGGTCATTTGCCGATCCTTATGGTTTCCATCATCAGGGATTTGGCGGTGTTCAGCACCTGCACGTTATTCTGGTACATGCGGGCGGTCTCGATCATGTCGACCAGCTCGGCGCTGCTATCCACGGCCGCTTCCCACACATCGCCATTGGCGTCGGCCAGCGGGTGATTGGGATCGTGGCGCTTGACCGGCTGGGCATTGGTGGTGACGACATTCTCCACCTTCACCGTCGACACGCCGGGGCTGTCGGTGACGGAGCGGAAGACCGGCTTGATCGCGCGATAGGCTTCCGCCGCGCTGCCCGACACATTGCCGGCGTTCGCCATGTTGGAGGCGGTGGTGTTGAGGCGCACCAGCTGCGCGCTCATGGCGCGGCCGGCGATGTCGAACACGTTCATGGGACCGGAGCCGCTCATGCTCATTCTCCCTTCAGCGCGCGGGTGATGGTGTTGAGGCGACCTTCCAGGAAGGAAAGGGTCGTGCGATATTTGACGGCGTTCTCCGCGAACAGCGTCTGTTCGGTGCTGAGTTCGACGGTGTTGCCGTCGAGGCTGGGCTGGAGCGGGACGCGGTAGCCCATGGCGTCGTCGACCGCCTTCGACACGCTGCCGCCGGCGGCGCCGGTGGCTTCCTTGAGCGCGGCGTCGAAGTCGATGTCGCGCGCCTTGTAGCCCGGCGTCGAGGCGTTGGCGATGTTGGACGCGAGCAGGGACAGGCGCTGCGAGCGAAGCGCCAGCGCCTTTCCATGGATCCCGAACAGACCGTCTTCCAGCGACATTTTCCGTCTTCCGTCTTTTTGCCCCGAGGGGCCTAAAAGTTTCGATCGCCGCGCCGTTCTGAAGCCTGATGGCGTGCAGTGCGGGCAATCCAGCCTGATATTCGCAAGAGCCGTGCCAATTTGCGTGGGTGACGCGACGGCAAGGGCTGAAACGGCGGAAATCCGGGGGATTGGCTTGCACGGGCGGCAAAGGCGGCAATTTTTTGCCGGGCGGCGGCAGACATTTGCCGGGTCCGGATGGAGCGATGTATCATGACGGGAATATGGGGGCATCTGTTCGATCCGCTGACCTTGCTGGCGATGGTCGCGGGGATCGGGCTGGTGGCGCTGTTGCAGAATGGCGGCGCGCCTTTCGCGCGCGCCTTCGCGGCATTGGGGCCGCTGGTGACGGCCCGTCCGGCGCGGGATCGCGACGCGGCGCGGGCGGCGATGCTGAAGATCGACCAGGTGGCGCAGTTGCGCGGCCTGTCCTGCACCGACCGGGTGAAGACCGCCAGTCCCTTCCTTTCCGAAGCCGCGCGCCGGCTCGCCAATTGCGAGCGGATCGAACAGTTCGAGACATGGGCGGCGCAGGCGCTCGCGGATCGCGGGCAGCGCCATGCGGCGGCCCGCAACGTCTGGCTGTCCATCGCCGACGCCGCGCCCGCGCTGGGCATGGCGGGGACGATCATCGGCCTGGTCGGCATGTTCGCGGCGATGGACGATCCCGCGAAGCTGGGTCCGTCCATGGCGCTGGCGCTGCTGACGACGCTGTATGGCGTGGTGATCGCCAATATCGTGGCGGCCCCCATCGCGGCGCGGCTGGCCGACCTTTCCGAGCGGGAGCTGGCTTGGCAGCGGGAAGCGGTGGAGCGGATGCTGGCCATCGCGCGGCGCGAGAATGCGCCGCTGCGCCGCGCGTCGATCCGCGAAGTCGCATGAGCGCCGCGCCGCCTCCTTCCGCCATGGCCCGGCGAAACCGCTGGGCGATCAGCTTTGCCGATCTGCTGTTGCTGCTGCTGGCCTTCTTCGTGCTGTTGCAGGCGAGCGGGCAGCGGCGCGACGTGATGCTGGCGGGCCTCAGCCAGCAATTTGGCGGGCGGCCGATGCGGCACGGGATCGAGCTGCGCGCGGCGGAGCTGTTCGTGCCGGGCGAGGCGCTGCTGACCGGCACCGGCAAGGCGCGGCTGACCGCGATCGCCCATGAGTTTTCGCGCGAAGGCGGCGGGATCGAAGTGCGCAGCCACGGCACGGACGCGGCGCGGCAGCGGTTCGACGACTGGGATCTGGCGGCGGCAAGGCTGGGCGCGGTGGCGCGGGCCTTGCGGGCCGAGGGGATCGCCGAGAGCCGCCTGTCGATCCGGGGGCTGGACCAGGCCGAAGGGAAAGCGGGGCAGGGACAGGTCATCCGCATCGCGCCGCAGCCTGGGTGAGGCGCAGGAGCACGGGGGGCGTGTGGCCGACTGGCACGGAAATTGCTGCAATACATGAAAGGACATCCGCTTTTTCGGAGACTGATCGTGTTGAAACTGCCCGCTTTCGGCCTTGCCGCCCTTGCCATGATGAGCGCCGCACCGGTGCTGGCGCAGCAGAAATTCGAGAATCTGGACCGGATCGACAGCCTCGTCGCGATGACCGCGGGAGCCAATATGGGCGAGCCGGGCGGTCCTGCCGCGCCGGTCGACAGGCGGCTGAAACTGGCGGCCTGTCCGACGACGCCCAGTGTCGAAGGGCCGGTTTTCGGCGCGGCGATGGTGAAGTGCGACGCGCTGGGATGGCGCATCCGGGTGCCTCTGGTCCCCGGCGGCGCGGCGGCGGCGGCGTCCGGGCCGGTGGCGCGCTATACCGCCGCCGCGCGGGTCCAGCCGAAGGAAGCGGTGGTCAAGCGCGGCGATCCCGTGCAATTGATGGCGGGCAACGCGTCGTTCAGCGTGTCGCGCATGATGGTCGCGGACGAGGACGGCGCGATCGGAGAGACGATCCGGGTGCGCGAGGACAAGAAATCCTCGCCCATATTGGCGCAGGTCGTGGATATGGGCATGGTGCGCATTCCGGGATTTAATGATTTTTGAACTTGTCCGTTATAGAGCGATGGGACGAGTGAAGGATTGAACCCATGATCAAGTCAGTTGGCCAGAGCCTGAGCGCCGCCGTCGAAGCATCCCGCATCCGGGAAGGCGGCAAGACGCGCGCGGCTTCCACCGGCACGGAACAGGCCTCCGCTTCATCCGCGGCTTCGGCCAGCCCGGCCGCCCGCATGGCGGCGGAAGGCGCGCCGGTCGACATGGATCGCGTCGCGGCGATCAAGGCGGCCATCGCTTCGGGCCATTATCCGGTCAATGCTTCGGCCATCGCCGAACGGATGCTGGCGCTCGACCTGCCGGTCGCGGGATAAGATCGTGCCGCTGGGCCTTGCCGCACTCGATCAACTGCACGGCGCCTGCGAGGATTTGCGGGCGGTGCTCGACGGATCGGACGCCGCCGCCATCGATGCGGCCAGCGTCAGGATCGGCCAGGCGGCGGAGGCGGTCCGCGCGGTCGGCGTGTGGCGATCGGAACCGGCGGTGGCGGATCGGCTGAAGGCCATCATGCCGCTGCTGGAAATGGCGCGGGTGCGCACGCGGGTGCTGTCCGACCAGGCGAATCAGAAGCTGGCCCTGCTGGCGGCCCATGGATCGGAGACGGCCCCGCTGGTTTACGGACGGTAGGGTTCTTTAGTCTTGCGGTGATGGATGGGGCGCCTTCGGGCGCTTTTTTTGTTTGAACTGTTGTTGGGTCGGGATGGCTGATTTCGGCCATTTGCAGACATCCGGTCCGGTGATATCAAATAGCTATGATCGTGCTTTCCCTCGCCGTCATCTTCGCAGTGATACTCGCCGGCTTGTCCATTTGGGCCAATGCCCGTTTTCGGCATCATGAACGCTTACCCATGCAATGGTCACTTACTGGAGCCGTAAACTGGACCGCGCCTCGCGCTCTGGCTCTCAGTCTCGTTCCAGCCTTGGCCACCGGCATGCTGGCATTCATCGCGGTTCTTGCCCTGAACGTCAGGCCAAGGGCAGGGCAGGAAAATATGGTCCTGCCCGTTACGATAATGATCGGCGCGACCTTCATCGCGGTTCATCTCTTTCATTTTCGATTGATCGACAAAACCATCAAGCGAAACGGCGGCTAACCACCCCTCACCCGTCATTCGCGGGCCAGGTCGGCGTGATGGTCTTGCCGTGGACGCTCAGGCGGTAGCGGAGCGGGCGGTAGCTTTGCGTGCGCCACCAGGGTTCGGGCACCTGGAAGAGACCGTGCTCATCCGCCTTGCGGCCAAGGCCCTTGCGCGCGGTGACGGCGGCGAGCAGCGGGGCGAGGATCAGGCCCGCCACCACCGGCAGCATCCAGCCCAGCGGCGTATTGCCCCGGATCGCGAGCAGTGTCAGGCCGACGCCCAGCAGGATATGCCATTTGAAGAGCCAGATCGCGCTGACGATCGCCATGCCGTCGCGGTCGCGGGTCTGGCCGTTCCATGCGCTCTTGCGGCCCATGAGGATGCCGAAGAGGTTGATCGTCTGCGTCAACATGCTGACAGGGGCCATCAGGATCGAGAGCAGGATGTCGAGCAGCACGCCCCGGCCCATCCGCGCCGCGCCGCCAAAGCCGATGCGGCGGGCGGGGTCGGCCAGCGCCCAGATCATCGAGAGCAGCTTGGGACCGAACAGCAGCACCGCCGTCAGGGCGAGCAGGCTGCCCGACGGCAGCACCGCGCTCGCGGGCCAGAGGCCGGACGCCGCGCCGCCCAGCACGACGAGGATCAGCGCCAGCCATAAGGGCGAGGTGCAATAGGCCGATGCGCCGACGAAAAGCTGGAAGCGGCTGACCGGATGCAGCCCCTTGATCTTCGCGATCAGGGGAACGTGCTGGATATTGCCCTGGCACCAGCGCCGGTCGCGGGTGGCGAGGTCGGGCAGGGAGGGGGGAAATTCCTCGAAACTGTCGTCCGCCGTCACCATGTGCACGTCCCAGCCGCGCCGCCGCAGCAGCGCCGCCTCGATCATGTCGTGGCTCATGATGTGGCCGCCGAAGGGCGCGCGGCCGGGCAGTTCGGGAAGGCCGCAGCTTTCCGCGAAGGCGCGGACGCGCAGGATGGCGTTGTGGCCCCAGAACATGCCTTCGGACCCTGCCCACCAGATCATGCCCGCCGCCGAGATCGGGCCGAAGAGGCGGCTGGCGAATTGCTGCCAGCGGGCGAAGAGGGTGGAGGCGCCGACGACCGTGGGAACGGTCTGGATCAGGCCCAGATGCGGGTGAAGCTCCATGTCGGCGGCGAGGCGGGCCATGGTCTGCCCGCTCATCACGCTGTCGGCGTCGAGCACGATCATATGATCGTAGCCGCCGCCGAAACGCTGCACCCATTCGGCGATATTGCCCGGCTTGCGCCCCACATTGAGCGCGCGGCGGCGATAATGGACGGCGCGGGAGAAGCTGTGGCGGATCGCCTGATAGGCTTCCCGCTCGATCTCGCCATTTTCGGGGTTGGAATCGCTCAGGATGAAAAATTCGAAACGCTCGCCGCCCATGACCTGGGTCAGCGACCGCTCCATGATGGAGAGGCGGCCGAGGACGCCCAGGAAATCCTCATTGCAGACGGGGAGGAGGATGGCGGTCTGGCCGCGCAACGGATCGCCGGGGCGAAGCGGGCGGGGCTGGACGCCGCGGCCCCGGCCGATGGTGAGCAGCAGGAAACCGATGAAGCTGGTCGCGAAACCGAAGGCGATCCACGCGAAAAGCGGTATGAACAGGGCGAGATAAATGCCTTCCCACAGCGAGATGCCGTCGAGGCCGATGGAAATCCGCATTTCATGCGCGGCGATCGAGGCGGGGAGCAGGGCGAGCAGCACGACCAGCAGCCGCCGCGCCCAAAGATCGATGTTGAGCGGGCGCGCGGGCACGCCTTCCGGGGCGGCGGAAAAATCCTGCACCGGCATGGCCAGCGGCATTTCGGCGGGCACCTGTTCGAAGGCCCGCGTCACGGATGCGCCTTTTGGCTGTTCATGCGCCGGCTTCATGCCGTCCGTGCCCTTCATTCCCGTTCCGTATCCTTTTGCCCCGCAGGCACAACCCCCGCCTTCCCCAAGGGTTCCGGTCATGCGCCCAGCGGATAATGCACATATTCGCTGATGGCGCGATTGCCGGAGCGGAGTTGAACGCGAATATCCGTCGCTCCGCCGCCCTGCCGCGCGACATCCAGCACGACGCGGAAGAGATCGCGCTGGCCCAGGACGGGATAGCCGGCTTTTTTCAGAAGCGTCCCATGGGCGGCGTCGGCCCAGATTTCGGGCTTGGCCTCCTTCACGCCCGCGAAGTCGATGACCAGCCGGTCGTGGCCCGGCTGATCGCCGCGCCCGCGCCACACGTCCGTGACCCATGCGGCGGTGGATGAGGCGGGCCGCTGCGCCGCCGACCAGTCGAGCCGGTAGCTGGCGTCGATCCGCCTGCCCGGACGGACGGCGGCGGAAGGGGTCCAGTAAGCGGCGATATTGTCGGTATATTCGCTGTCGGTCGGGAAGGCGTAGAGGCGGACCTCGCCCGCGCCGAGCTTCTTCGACGGCGCGGCCCAGAGCGAGGGGCGGCGGTCGTAGAATACGCCGTCATCCTGATAATGGCTGAAGTCGCGGTCGCGCTGGAGCAGGCCGAAGCCCGCCGGATTGCTCTCTTCAAAGACATCGACGCGCGGGGCGGAGGGGTTGACGAGCGGGCGACCATGCGCCGTGCCGTCCGCGCTGGCGATGGCGAGCATGTCGCTGTCGTGGATTTCGGGCCGCCAGTCGGTGCCCTGGATGCGGTTCGCCTGATCGTACCAGAACATGCTGGTCATGGGCATGAGGCCCAGTTCCTCTATGGGACGGCGGGGGAAGAGGGCGGCGCTGACATCCTGCCGGACGCCCTGCGGCGTGTAGCGGTTGACGAAACGGAAGGCCCCGGTGATCGACGCGCCGTCCAGCAGGGCGTGGACGGTGACGCTGTCGGGGCCGGTGCGCTCCAGCCAGAAGCGGGTGAAGCGGGGAAACTCCTCCTTGCCCGCGATGCTGGTGTTGATCGCGACGGCGCGGGCGGAAAGGCCGAACTGTTTCTGCGGGCCGGGGGCGCGGAAATAGCTGGCGCCCAGGAAGGAGAGCCAGTCCCCGTCGCGCGCCGCGTTCATGATGCGGAAGCCCGCGAAACCGGCGTCGGGGCCGAGCGCCGCGACCGCATTGCCGGGCGGCGTCTCGAACATGGCGGGATCGTAGGCGAGAGGGCGGGCGCGGCCATTTTCCACGATGGTGATCGCGACGGGCTGGGCGGCGTTGGCGCTCAGGGGGAAGAAGCGGATGCCGGTATGGCCGGGCAGGTCGCCCCAGAGCGTGCGCTCTTCCCGGAAGCGGGCCTGATGCAGCGCGTCATAATCGACCTTGGCCGCGCCGGGGTGGAGCGGCGTTTCCTTATAGGGCGCGCGGGCGAGGCGCTGGGCCATGGCGACCAGCATGTCCCATGAAAAGGCGTCGTTCCGGCCCTGGGCGAAAAGCGGGCGGGGGAGGAGAAGGGCGGCGCTGGAGGCGGCGATCATCGCGCGCCGGTCGATCATGGTCATGGGTCCCATCATGGGAAGGCCGCCGCGCTTTGCAAGCGGCAAGAGCGCGCAAATGCGATGAAGCCTCCGCCCGGGGGGACGGAGGCTTCTCCATTCTGGCCGTGATCGAAAGGTGCTGGCCCCGGCACGGTGGGGACTGTTGATGTGCCGGGGCTGGCTTCGGCCGGATGAGGCGGCCAGGCCCCATCCGGTCAATTCCTTGCCTTAGCTGATGAGCTTCAGGACGTTCTGCTGGCTCTGGTTCGCCTGGGCGAGCATCGCGGTCGAAGCCTGGCTCAGGATCTGCGCCTTGGCGAGAGCGGTGGTCTCGGACGAGAAGTCCGCGTCCTCGATCCGGCTGCGGGCGTCGGACAGGTTGGTGACGTTCGCGGTCAGGCTGTTCACCGTCGATTCCAGGCGGCTCTGCACGGCGCCGAGATTGGCGCGGGCGGTCGAGACCGACTGGAGCGCCGTGTCATAGAGCGCCAGGGTGGCCGTGGTGGCCGTGCCGGCGCTGACGGTCGCGGCGCTGGCGCCGACGACGGCCGAAAGATCGATGCCGCCCACCGACATGGAAACCGAGTCGGACGCGCTGGAACCGGCCTGGATCGTGATGGTCGCCGCCGTCGTCGGGAAGAGCGCGATGCCGTTGAACTTGCTGTTCGTCATCACGCTGCTGATCTGGGTCGACAGCTGGTCGAGTTCCGACGTGATGTTCGCCTTCGAATTGGTGTCGTTGGTGCCGTTCAGCGCCTGGACGGTCAGTTCCCGCATGCGCTGCAGCATGTTGCTGACTTCGCCCAGCGAACCTTCCGCCGTCTGCGCCAGCGAGATGCCGTCATTGGCGTTGCGGATGCCCTGCGTCATGCCGCGGATCTGCGAGGTCATGGTCGAGGCGATGGCGAGGCCGGCGGCGTCGTCCTTCGCGCTGTTGATGCGCTTGCCGGTGGACAGGCGTTCCATCGCGGTGCTGAGCGCCTTGCTCGACGCGGTCGAAGCGTTGGTGGCGCGCAGAGCGGAAGAGTTGGTTCCGATAACAGTCATGATGTTCCCTTTCGTTTCACTTCAGGTCGCTGCCATCAGGCTGCTTGCGGCCTCGAAAGGGGATAACGGCGGGGCGGAAAAAGCTTTTAGGGGGACATGCATTTTTTTCGAAAATAGCCAAAAAAACCGTCCCTTACGCGCGCGCGTATATAAGAAGCCGGGAAAAGGGCCTTGCCGGGGCGGAAAAAAATTGCCGGTCGGCGGCAAGGGACAAGCGAAGTTAACCATATGATAACCATGAGAGGCGCAAAAACGGCCTATCGAAAGGGGGCTGGAAAGCGCGGGGGCGCCGGACAGCCGCAATGATGGGGAATGAGCATGTCGTCTCTCGACGTCAGCCAAAGGGTCTGCGCGCTGGTTCCGGGGTTGCAGCACTGGCTTGAAAATGCCTTTTTCGCGGTGCGGGCGGTGGATGCCGCCGCGCCGCGCGAGCGGGACGAACGCCGCGTGCTGCTGGCGACGGAGATCGCCCATGCGACCCATCGCGACATCCTCATCACCATCGTCGAGGGCGCGCCTTCGCTGGTGCCGGCCGCCAACGGCCTGCCGGCCCGCGTGGCCTTTGGCCTGGAGGATATGGGCTTCGCCTTCGCGCTGATCGCGGAGCTGGCCCGTCCCGATACCATCCCCGCCGTGGGCGACAATAGCAGCGCCCGGCTGATGACGCTGGCGGGCCGCGTGGCGCGCAGCGACGCGACGGTGCTGATCCAGGGCGACACCGGCACGGGCAAGGAAGGCATGGCGCGCTTCCTGCACGCCCAGTCGGGCCGCGTGTCGGGCGACTTCATCGCGGTCAATTGCGCCGCCCTTCCTGAAACCATGATGGAAGCGATGCTGTTCGGCCACAAGAAGGGCAGCTTCACCGGCGCGGCCAATGCGTCGGAAGGGCTGTTCCTGGCGGCGGACGGCGGCACGCTGTTCCTCGACGAGATCGCCGAACTGCCGCTGGCCTTGCAGGCGAAGCTGCTGCGGGCGTTGCAGGAGGGCGAAGTGCTGCCCGTCGGCGCGACGCATCCGGTGCCGGTGAATGTCCGCGTGATCGCGGCGTGCAACCGCAATCTTGCCGACGAATGCGCCGCCGGGCGGTTCCGCGAAGACCTTTACTGGCGTTTGAACGTCATGCCGCTGGAACTGCGCCCGCTGGCCGAGCGCCCCGGCGACATCGCCGCGATCGCCGCCGCCATGCTGCTGCGGCATCAGGATCTGGCGAAGGACGCCTTCGTCTGGCCGACCGCCGATGCGCTGGCGAAGCTGGAGGATCATGCATGGCCCGGCAATGCCCGCGAGCTGGGCAATGTGCTGCAACGCGCGCTGGTGCTGCGCGACGGGGCGCGGATCGACGCCGATGACCTGCATCTGGCCGCCGCGCCGCAGCCGGTGCGCCATTCCGCGCCGGTCCTGGTTCCCGACGAGCCGGTGAAGCTGCGCGACGTGGCGCGCCTGTCCAAGCTGGAGGCGATCCGCCTCGCCCTGCGCGAGACGGACGGGCATCGCGCCGCCGCCGCGCGGAAGCTGGGCATTTCGGAACGGACCCTGCGCTATCGGCTGGCCGAGATGCGCGAACTGGCCGCCGCCTGAGGAGAATAGCCGATGAGCAGCATCTCTCCCACCGACAGCGTGATGGCGATCCGCAACGCCATCCTCCAGAAGAACGCCGCGCTGCGCGACGTCGCTCAGACCGGCAATGCCGGCGCGGCTGGCGGAGCGGGCGGCGTCGGCGGGACCGACGCGACCAGGCCCGGCGGATTTACCGAGGCGCTGAAATCCGCGCTGGATCAGGTCAATGGCCTGCAAAGCCAGGCGGGAGAAGCCGCCGCCGCCTTCGAACGGGGGGAAACGACGGACATCGCCGCGGTCATGCTGGCCAAGCAGCAGGCGTCGGTCAGTTTCGAAGCCACCCTTCAGGTCCGCAACAAACTCCTGTCCGCCTACAAGGACATCATGAGCATGCCGGTGTAATATGAGCGAGAACGCACTTACCATAGATGGCGGCGCGGCCGCCGCTCCCGCCCTTCCGGCGGCCTCGTTCGGTGGCGGCGCCAAGGGCGTCGATGCGCTGAAGGCGCGCTTCACCGGCTTCATGAAACAGCCCGCAGTGGCGAAGAGCCTGCCGCTGCTGGGCCTGCTGGGCGTGGTCGCTCTGGCGGGGCTGGCCTGGCTGGCGCTGCGCGAACCGCCGCAGCGCGACCTGTTCCGGGCCCTGCCTGATGCCGACAAGTCGGCGGTGGCGCAGGTGCTGGACCAGAATGGCATCCGCTACAGCTTCGACAATGGCGGGGCGATGACGGTCGGGCAGGACGATTATTTCAAGGCGAAGATGATGCTGGCCGCGCAAGGGCTGCCCAAGAGCGCGCCCGACGGCAACAGCATGATCGACAGCCTGCCCATGGGCGCGAGCCGCGCGGTGGAAGGCGAGAAGCTGCGTTCGGCCCGCGAAATGGACCTGGCCCGCACGATCGAGGCGATCGATTCTGTCGAAAGCGCCAAGGTGCATCTGGCGGTCGAGCCGCCCAGCGTGTTCCTGCGCGACCGGGCCAAGCCGTCGGCCTCCGTCATGCTGCGTCTGGCGCAGGGGCGGACGCTGACCGACCAGCAGGTGAGCGCCATCGTGCATCTGGTCGCGTCCTCCATTCCGGAGCTTAATCCGCAGGATATTTCGGTCGTCGACCAGAATGGCCGGCTGCTGAGCGACAATGACGCGAACTCCGCCGACGACCGCCAACTGGCGGTGCAGGGGAAGGTCGAGGACCGCTATCGCCAGTCGGTGATCGCGCTGCTGACGCCGATTTTGGGCGCGGGCAATTTTTCGACCGAGGTGCATGCCGAACTCAACTTTTCCGAACGGCAGGCGACCCGCGAAACCTATCCGCAGGACGAGGCGCGGCTTCGCAGCGAACAGGGCAGCTGGCAGTCCGACCCGCGCGGTCAGGGCAATGGCGAGGCGGGCGGCATCCCCGGCGCGCTCAGCAATCAGGCACCGGTCAACCCGACCGTGACGCAGACCAATCCCAACGGGCAGGCCGTGCAGCAGGGGCAGACCGAGAACGGCCAGAACGCCGGTCAGCCGGGCACGCCGCCCAATCCGTTGATGAAGACGGAAGAGACGTTCAACCGCAATTTCGAACTGGGCCGCGAAGTGTCCGTCATCCGCGACGCGGTGGGCACGGTGAAGCGCCTGTCGATCGCGGTCGCCCTGGACAATGGCGCGGACGGCAAGCCGCGCAGCGCGCAGGAAATCGCCGCCCTTGAGGCGCTGGTGAAGGGCGCGGTCGGTTTCGACCAGGCGCGTGGCGACGTGGTGGCGCTGTCCTCGCGCGGTTTCGTCAAGGCGGAGGAAGTGAAGGCCCCCTGGTATGAAGCCGATTGGGTGTCGCCGCTGGTGCGCAATGTTTCCGCGCTGCTGGTCGCGCTGCTGCTGATCTTCGGGATCGGCCGTCCGCTGCTCAAGCGCCGGGCCGCCGCGCAGGAAGCCGCCGCCGCGCAGGCCGCCGAGAACGGCCAGCGCATGGGGCGCGAGATTTCGGGCGAACTCCACCGTCAGGCGGCCGAGCATCCGGGCGAGGGGCGTCCGATCACGCTCGACATGATCTCCTCGGCGCCCGACTATGCGCAGCGCGCCGACCTGATCCGCAATTTCGTGAAGCAGGACCCGGACCGGGCCGCCCTGGTCGTCCGCGACCTGCTGAAGGAAGGGAAGAAGGAAAATGCCTGAGGCCGTTTCCGTCACCCCTTCGGCGCTGAAGGGCAGCGCCGCCGCCGCCGTCCTCTTGATGCTGTTCAACGAGGATGAGGCCGCGCAGATCCTTTCGCGGCTGGAGCCGGAGGAAGTGCGCCAGCTCGGCAACGCCATGTATGACGTCGCCGATGTCGAGGTGGACGAGGTCAACCAGGCGCTCGACCATTTCGTGACCAAGGCGAAGAAGCGCACCACGATCGGCTATGGCGCGACCCAGCATATCCGGGGCGCGATGACCAAGGCGCTGGGCGAGGAGCGGGCGGAGACCATTCTCGCGCGGATCACGCCGCCGACCCGCTCGACCCAGCTTGAGATGCTGAAATGGATGGACGCGAAGGAGATCGGGGCCCTGATCGAGGCGGAGCATCCGCAGATCATGGCCATCGTGCTCGCCCATCTGGAAGCGCCCGTCGCCGCCGACGTGCTGCAATTGCTGCCGGCCGAATATCAGGAGGAGATCGTCTATCGCATCGCCACGCTGGGGCCGGTCTCCAACGAGGCGCTCGATGATCTGGAGCAGCTTCTGATGCGCGGCCCCGCGACCAAGAAGCAGGGCGCGGCGTCGCAGCGCGGCGGCACCGTCGAGGCGGCGGCGATCATGAACAACGTCCGCAAGGATAATGAACAGCGCATCATCAAGGCGCTGGCCAAGCGGGACAAGATGATCGCCCAGACCATCGAGGAGGAGATGTTCGTCTTCGACAACCTCATCGACATGGACGACAAGAATCTGGGCACGCTGATGCGGACGGTGGACAGCCAGGTGCTGGTCGTGGCGTTGAAGGGCGCGAACGAGGTGCTGAAGGCGAAGATCTTCGCCTGCATGTCCGCCCGCGCGGCGCAGGCCATCGCCGACGAGATCGAGGAGCGCGGACCGATCCGCCTTGCCGAAGTGATCGACGCGCAGAAGCTCATCATCGGCACCGCGCGGCGCATGGCCGACGCGGGCACCATCATGCTGGGCGGCAAGGGGAATGATTTTGTCTAATGTCTGGACGCTCGATAGCGATGCCGCCGTCGCCAGCGTGCCCATTGCGGGCGTGTCGCGCGTGGAAAGCGGCGGATTCCGCAGCCTCTACACCGCGCCGGCGGGCGCGCAGACGCAGGCGATGCGGATGGCCGCGCAGGCCGATGCCGAGCCGGACGCCGATCCCATGGAACAGGCGCGGATCGAAGCCTTCGCCATGGGGTTCGACGAAGGGTGCCGCGTGACGGAAGAAGGCATGGCGGCGGACGCGGAGGCGCGCAACCGGCTGGCCGAGGCGCTGGAGATGCTGACGCCCGCGCCGAGCGGGACGCTGGCGACGATGCTTTCCGCCACGGTCATTCGCCTGGTGACGCAGATCGTGGGCGAGGTGGAGATCGATTCCGGCCTGCTGCAACAGCGGTGCGAGGGCATCGCCGCATTTGTCGAGGACAATGAAGGCAAGAGCGCGCTCCACCTGCATCCCGACGACATACCGCTGGTGGAAGGCTCGCGGATCGGCGTGAAGCTGGTGGGCGATGCGTCCATGAGCCGGGGCTGCGTGCGGCTCGATACCGCCGACGGCTGGGTCGAGGACGGGCCGGACGTGCGGCTGGCGCGTTTGCGCGCTCTGCTGGACGACATGGAGGGCCGTTCATGAAGGGAAATTGGGCATGATCCGCGCCGCGCTCGCGCAGGCGGAGACGCTGTTCGATCATTTGCAGGTGCAGAACCGGCAGCCGCGCCATGTGGGCCGACTGGTGAGTCATGATGCCGGGATGCTGGAGGTGACGGGTTTCCGCCGCCCCATCGGCGCGGGCGCGCGGGTGATCGCGGCGGACGGCACGGTGTGCCGGGCGGAGGTCGTGGGCTTTCGCGGCGAACGCACGCTGCTGGTGCCGCTCGACAATGACGCGCCGCTGGAAAATGGCGCGCGGGTGGAGCCGGACAGCCAGGCGAATAGGGTGCAGGTCGGCGAAGGGCTGATCGGGCGGGTGATCGACGCCATGGGCCAGCCGCTCGACCGCAAGGGGCCGATCATCGCCGGGGGAAGCTGGCCGCTGAACGGCGTCAAAGGGAATGTGCTGGATCGCGGGCGCGTGACCGAGCCGTTCGACCTGGGGGTGCGCGCGGTGAACGCGCTGCTGACCGCCGGGCGGGGGCAGCGGATCGCGATCATCGCCGGGTCGGGCGTGGGCAAATCGGTGCTGATGGGCCAGATGATCCAGGGCGCGGAAGCCGACATCGTCGTCGCGGGCCTGATCGGCGAGCGCGGGCGCGAGGTCAGCGACTTCCTGGAAACCAAATTGAAGGGCGCGATGCACAAGAGCGTCGTCGTCGCGGTCCCGGCCGACCATCCCCCGATCCTGCGCCTGCGCGCGGCGGCGCGGGCGACGGCCATCGCCGAATATTTCCGGGCGCGGGGCAAGAAGGTGCTGCTGCTGCTCGACAGCCTGACGCGCTGCGCCCATGCGCAGCGGGAGATTGGCCTTGCGCTGGGCGAGCCGCCCGCGATGAAGGGCTATCCGCCCTCCGCGCTGGCGTTGATCCCGCGTCTGGTGGAGCGGGCGGGTGTCGATGCGCGGTCCGGCGGGTCGATCACGGCGCTCTATACGGTGCTGGCCGATGGCGACGATACCGACGATCCGATCGTGGACGCGGCGCGGGCCATCGTGGACGGCCATTATGTGCTGTCGCGCCATCTGTCGGAACAGGCGATCTTTCCGGCCATCGACATCGGCAAGTCGCTCTCGCGCGTGATGGCGGACGTGGTGCCGGACGATCATCGCATGGCGGCGGCGGCCTATCGGCGGCTCTGGGCGGCCTATGAGGAGAATCGCGACCTGATCCTGATGGGCGCATACCGTCCCGGCAACGATCCGGTCATCGACGAGGCGGTGGAGCGGCGGCAGGAGATACTCGACTTCATCCGGCAAGACCAGAAAAGCCGGGTCGACCTTTCGACCAGTGCTGAGGCGCTGATGGCGGAGTTCGGGGCGTGAAGGGCCTTGTCGCCCGCCGCAACCGCGTGCTGCGCGTGCGCCATGTGCAACATGCCATGGCGGCCGCCGAAACAGCAAGGGCGCGGGACGAGGCGGAGGGGATCGCCCTTAACGCCGAGCGCCTGCGGCGGGTGCGGAGCGACCTGTTCCATACGGAAGGGGCCGCGAACGGCGCGTCCTTTGCCGCGATGCAGGAACTGGCCGGGCGGCTGGAACAGGCGGGACGGCAGCTCGACGGCGCGCTCTACGATGCGCGGCGCAAGGTGGAGGCGAAGGAAAATCTCAGCCTCGCGGCGAACCGCGATAAGGAAATCGCAACCAGATTGAAGGACCGTGCGAAAGCGGACCTGGAAGAGTGGCGCGAAAGCCGGTTGGTGGCGCTGCCCCGCTATCGCCGGATGCAGCGCAGGGGAGATGCGTGACATGAACATGCTGACCAGTCTCAAGACGCTGCTGTTTTCCTCCGCGGCGATGAAGATGCCGGGGACGGGCGATGGCGCGGGCGCGGCTCCGGCGACGGGGGACGTGGATTTCGCGGCGCTGCTGAGCGGATCGATGCAGGAAGGGGGCGGGGCTGTCGCCGGCGTTCCGGCTCCGGTGATGGATGCGGTGGCGGTCGGGGGTGAAGCCGATATGCAGCCGCTCCCGATCTCTCCCGCGGAGGCGGAGGGGACGGCGCAGGGCGTGCAAGGCAAGCCCAAGGCCCGCACGGAACAAGCGCCGGAGCGGATCGCACCGACGCAAGCTGTGGCGGAAGCGGTTGCCGCGCCCGGCGAAGGCGAGGCTTCGGCCGGCGATGACGAGGTGGAGAAGGTGGCGGGAGACGCTTCGGACGCGCCGCCGCCGTTGACGCCCGCGCCTTTGGCCGCTCCGCCTGTCGTGGCGGTGACGGTGGCGGCTTCCCCGTACCAGGAACCGGCGGCTTCGGAGGCGGACGCGATGGCCGAGGTGACGGTGCGAGCCGCGCCGCCCGAAAGGATTTCCGCTTGGCCGGCCGCGCAGACCGGGCCTGTCGCAGGGGAGCCATCGGCGCAGGCGCAGACCGCGCCGGTTGCGTCGGTTCCGCCGTCTGCCGCTGAAAATGCGGAAAAGGGAGCGGTGGGGGGGCCGCAAAGCCAGGCGAATGTTGCCGCCTTGCCCATGGCGGAGACGGTGAAGGATAGCGGGAAGGGACCGAACAAGCCGTCGGTTATCCTAATGGAGGGTGGCGCTGTGCCGGTTGCTCCATCGGACGATGCCTCGCCGCTCGCCGCGACACTGGCGCGGTCGGAGGCGCTTTCGCTGCTCCAGATGGTGCGCGAGCAATTTTCGCGGGTTCCGGTCGAAGGCGCTCGCGCCGAAGCCGTCGCCATGCCGCAGCCTAAGAGCGCGCGGGAGGGGAAGCCGGTGACGGTCGACCCGGCCACCGCCGTCGCCGCCATAGCCCAGCCCGATGGTGCCTGGACCGCCGCGCCTTTGCCGCCATTGACGGCGGCTGGCGCGCCGGTCCTTCCGGTGGTGGCTCCGCCCTCCGCCGATCTGGGCGCCAGTCTGGGCGCACAGGTGGTGGATATGGGCGTGTCGGGCCAGTGGATCGACGGGCTGGCGCGCGACATTGCCGGGCTGGCGCAGAATGGCGCGCGGGGACGGTTCCAGATCAACGCGAGCCAGTTGGGGCCGGTGCAGGTCGATATTCGGCAGGGCGCGGACGGCGCGGCGGTCAGCCTGACCGTGGCCCATGAAGCGGCGGAGCTTGCGTTGAAGCAGGACAGCGACCGCCTGCGGCTGGACGCGGGGCTGGCGGCCGTGCGGATTTCGGATGTCCGCATCGAACGCGCGCCGCATGTCGCCGAGGCGGCTCGCCCGGACAGCGCGGGACAGCAGCCGTCGGGGCAGCAATCCTCTTCGCAGGGGGCTGCTTCGGGCTGGCAGGGCATGGCCCAGTCCGAGCGGCAAGGGCATGGGCAGGGGCGGGAAAATTCCGCTTCCGGGCTTAAAGGCAGCGCCGACCGGGCCGTTATTAACCAAAAGGACGCAGGCGAGGGCGCGGGCGACATCCGCCGCGCGCGCTATGCGTGATCGACCGTTTCCAGGGGACATGAACGATGAGTGACGAGGCGAAGCCCAAAAAGAAGAAGGGCGGGAGCATGAAGATGATCCTCCTGCTCGTCATCGCCGTGCTGGTCGGGGGCGCGGGCGCCGCCGGCGGGCTGTATGCGGCCGGCTTCTTCTCCCACAAGGAACAGGGCCCCAAGGAAGATCCGAACAAGCCCGTGCTGGTGCTGGCGGGCGAAAATGCCGAGGACATCGCCAAGGCGCACGGCATGGGCGGCGAAGGCCATGCAGCGGGCGGCGCGGCGGGCGAAGGCCATGCGCCGGGCAAGGGCATCGACCTGCCCACGCCCGCCAATCCGGCGGCCTATCAGGCGACCTATTTCCAGCTCCAGACGCCCTTCACGTCCAACATGTCGGACAGCGACGCCTTCGCGCAGATCGCCATCGCCGTGTCGACCTATTACGACATGCGCGTGATCGAGGCGATCAAGACGCATGAGATGGCGATTCGCAGCCAGATACTGATGCTGCTGGCGCAGCAGCCCGAAGCCATGCTGGCGACGCCGGAGGGCAAGCAGCAGCTTCAGGGCAAGATCAGGGCCGTCATCAACGATGTTTTGAAGCAAAAGACGGGTTATGGCGGCGTCGATAACGTTTATTTTACCAATTTCGTTATTCAATAGGGCTGCCTGAACGTCGGGAAGTCCCCTGACGCCACGGGCTGGGGACTTTCATGGAAGACGTTCAATCCTATGCATTCGGGCGCGGGGAATCGCAGGCTCCGGTCATGCTGTCCGGGCTGGACCGGCTGGGCGAGAAGCTCGGCCGGCGCATCCGCGCGCTGATCGAGCCGATTTCCGGCGTCCGCCCGCATGTGACCGCCGAGGCGACGCGCGTGCTGGAGTTCGGCGCATGGTCCGCCGACCTGCCGCCTTTTTGCAGCATGTCCTTCTATCGGCTGGCGCCGCTGAAGGGGCAGATGCTGCTGCGGATGGACGCGGCGATGATTTCGGTGCTGGTCGACTGCTTCTATGGCGGGGTCGGCAACCGGCCCATTCCGCCCAAGGGGGAATTCACGCCCACCGAGGACCGGCTGATCGCGCGGATCGCCGAGGCGCTGGTGACGCGGCTGGTGGAATGCTGGGGCGACGTGATCGCGCTGGACGCCGGTCTGGTCGCGCGCGAAACCGGGCTTGGCTTTGCCGCCGCCGCGCAGCCGGGCGACCAGATGGTGCTGCAACGCTTCACGCTCAGCCTCAGCCGCGACCGGCACTGGCCGATCGACCTGCTGTTCCCGCTGTCCGCCCTGCGCGGGGTGGAGGCGCTGATGGGCGCGCGCGTGCCCGCCGACGAAGAGCATGTCGATCCCGTCTGGCAGGCGCGCATCGCCCGCCGGATGCAGGACATCCGCCTGCCCGCCCGCACCGTGCTGGCGCGGCCCAATCTCTCGCTCGCCGACCTCATGCAGTTGAAGGCGGGCGACGTCATTCCCGTGACCATCGGGCGCAGCCTGCCGCTGATCGTCGGCGACCGCATCGTGGCGCACGGGACCATAGGTGAACAGGATGGCCGCGCGGCCTTCCAGATCGAAAAACTGGCACAAGGATCGGATCAATGAGCGACATGATGGAAGCCCCGCGCATGGAGCGGCAAGAGGATGCGGCGGTCGGCATGGCCGCCAATCGCCAGTTCCGGCTGCTGGCGGACATTCCCGTCCGCATGTCGGTGGAGGTGGGATCGACCTCGCTGCGTCTGGCCGAGGTCATGGACCTGGCCGAAGGCGCCATCGTGGAGCTGGACCGGCAGGCCGACGACCTGCTCGACATCATGGTGAACGGCGCGCTGATCGCCAAGGGAGAGGTCGTGACGGTGAATGGCCGCTATGGCATCCGCATCGTCGACATCGCCGCCACCGAAACCCGCCTGGCGGGCGTCGAGCGGCGCGGCTGATCGCGCTCGCAAGCATTTTCGCTTGCGTTGCGGGCCGTTCTTTCGGATCGCATGACGCATTAACCATAGTCGCGGGGCCGCTTCATGTTCTGGTACTTCGTCAAACTGCTGATCCTGCTGCCGCTGGTCGGCGGCATGGCCTTCGGCGCGCTGTGGCTGTGGCGCAAATATCAGCCCGGCATGATGGCGGGACAGGACGGGCGCACGCTCAAGCTGCTGGAGGCGTTGCCGATGGGGACGTTCGGCAAGCTCGCCGTGGTGGAGTTCGAGGGGAAGAAGATCCTGCTCTCCGTCACCCGCGGCCGGATCGAGAAGATCGCGGAAGGCGATCCTTTCCGTGCGCGCTAAGACCCTCCTGGTCGGACTGGCGCTGCTGCTGGGCGGGCTGATGCTCGCCCATCCGGCGTTGGCGCAGGTCGCGCCCACTGCTGCTCCGGTCGACAATGGCGGCGCGCTTTCCCGCGCCATGGGGCAGATTTCGGGCGATGGCCGTCCGTTGTCGCTGAGCCTGCAAATCCTGGTCCTGATGAGCCTGCTGACGGTGTTGCCGTCGCTGGTGCTGATGATGACCAGCTTCACGCGCATCATCATCGTGCTGTCGTTGCTGCGGCAGGCGCTGGGCTTGCAGCAGACGCCGCCCAACCAGGTGCTGGTGGGGCTGGCGCTGTTCCTGTCGCTGTTCGTGATGCGGCCCTTCATCGACCAGATCAACACGCAGGCCTTCGATCCCTATGGCAAGGGGCAGATTCCCATCGAGGAAGCGGTGGGGCGTTCGGGCAAGGTGCTGCACGGCTTCATGGTGAAGCAGACGCGGGAGACGGACCTCAAGCTCTTCGCCAACATGGCCGAGGCGCCCGCTTTCCGGTCGTCCGCCGACATCCCCTTCTCGATCCTCCTGCCCGCCTTCGTGACGAGCGAACTCAAGACGGCGTTCCAGATCGGGTTCATGATCTTCCTGCCGTTCCTCATCATCGACCTTGTCGTGGCGTCGACGCTGATGGCGCTGGGCATGATGATGCTGTCGCCCACGATCATCTCCATGCCGTTCAAGCTGCTGCTGTTCGTGCTGGTGGACGGATGGGCGCTGACCATGGGTTCTCTGGCAGGGTCGTTCGCGACTTAGGGGCGGGCCGATGGAAAACGCCGATTTCTTTCTGGGACTGGCGCAGCAGGCGCTGTGGATCACGGCGCTGGCGGCAGCGCCGATCCTGATTCCGGCGCTGATCGCGGGCGTGCTGATCGGCATGGTGCAGGCCGCGACCTCCATCAACGAACAGACGCTCAGCTTCATTCCCAAGATCATCGTCGTGTGCGCGATGCTGGCCCTGTTCGGCGGGTCGATCATGGTGCTGGTGGCGGACTTCACGCGCGAGATATTCGACCGGATACCGGACCTCCTCCAATGATCGCGCCCGGCTTCGCCAATGTGGAGACGCAGCTGTGGATCTGGCTGATCGCGATGATCCGGCCGGGGGCGGCGTTCATCGCCGCGCCGGTGTTCGGATCGCAGGCGGTGCCGATCCAGTTGCGGCTGATCCTGTCGCTGGCGCTGGGGATGGCCGCGCTCAACGCCGTGCCGATCCACTTGCCGCAGGACGGTATCGCCAGTTTCGAGGGCGTGATGCTGGTGGCGGGCGAGGTGCTGGCGGGCCTTGCCATGGGGTTCGCGGTGCAGATCGGCTATGCCGCCGCCCTGGTGGCGGGGGAAGCCATCGCCAACTCCATGGGGCTGGGCTTTGCCGCCATGGTCGATCCGCAATCGGGCCAGTCGACGCAGGTGGTGGGGCAATTCCTTTCGATCCTCGCGACCTTCCTGCTGCTGGCGATGGACGGGCATCTGATGCTGGTGAGCTTCGTGGTGCAAAGCTATCAGGCGATGCCGCCGGGCGGCGCGATGCTGAGCAACGATGCGGTGTGGCATATCGTCGAGTTCGGCGGGGCGCTGCTGGGCGCGGGCGTCACCATCGCGCTGCCGGTGGGCTTCGCGCTGGTGCTGGTGCAGATCGTGATGGGGATGCTGGCGCGGACCGCGCCGTCGCTCAACCTGTTCGCCGTGGGGATGCCGGTCGCGCTGATGGCGGGGCTGGTGCTGCTGGCCGTCGCCGCGCCGGTGATGGGCGAGGGGATCGCCGCCGCGCTCAAGGCCGGGCTGGAGCAGGCCCGGTCGATTTCGGAAGGACGCTGAGCCATGGCGGAGGGGAATGGCGGCGAAAAGACCGAAAAGCCGACACCAAAGAAATTGCAGGATGCCGCCAAGAAGGGCGACATCCTCCAGTCGCGCGAACTGGCGACGGCGCTGGTGGTCATGGCGGGGATCGCGTGGCTGGCGATCACCGGGCCGTCGATCGTCGAGGCGCTGTCGCACATGATGATCGAGGCGCTGCGGTTCCGGCGGGAGGACATCGTGGACTTCGCGCCCGCCGACCGGGGCATGGCGCTGCTGTCGGGGATCGCGCTGCCGGTGGGCGGCATCTTGCTGGCGACGCTGATCGCCGCCATCGCCGCGCCTGCCTTGCTGGGGTCGCTGGGGTTCAGGCCGGGGGCCTTCGCGCCCAAGGCGTCGAAGCTCAATCCGGCTTCGGGCCTCAAGCGCATGTTCGGCGTCAACGGCCTCATCGAACTGGTGAAGTCGATGGCGAAGGTCGCCCTGCTCGGTGCCATCGGGGTGTGGGTGATCTGGGACCGGCTGACCGCCATCGTGGGGCTGGGCAAGGCGGGGGTCGCCCCGGCCATGGCGAGCCTCGGCGACATGTTCATCATGACCTGCCTCATCATGGCGGGCGGGCTGTTCCTGATCGCCGGGATCGACGTGCCCGCGCAGATTTTCCAGCGCGGCAAGCGGCTCGCCATGTCGAAGCAGGACATCAAGGACGAGAACAAGGAAAGCGAAGGATCGCCCGAACTCAAGGGGCATATCCGTCGCAAGCAATATGAGGTGCTGAGCGGATCGACCCGCAAGGCGGTGGCCGAAGCCAGCGTCATCATCACCAACCCGACGCATTTCGCGGTCGCATTGCGCTACAAGCCGGGGCAGGACGCCGCGCCCATCGTCGTGGCGCGGGGCTGCGACGCCATCGCGGCGGCGATCCGCGACCTGGCCGACCAGAATGGCGTGCCGGTCATGCAATTCCCGGAACTGGCGCGCGCGATCTACTTCACCTCGCGGGCGGGGCAGGTCATCGATGAAGGGCTGTATATGGCGGTCGCGACCGTGCTGGCCTTCGTCTTCCGCGTGGAAAACCGCATGGCGAGCGAGATGGACCGGCCCTTCATCACCGTGCCCGAGGATCTGCGGTTCGATGCCGACGGCCGGAAGGTTTGAGCGGCCCCCCAAAAAAACGACATGGTGAATTAAAGTTTAGGCGAACTCGTCCGTATTCCCTTCATGGGGACGCATTAGAATGTGCGTTATGAACGACTATCTGTCGAAGACCGAGATATCCCCCGTGGACCGGCCCAAGGGCGTGCCGGCGGTTTCGGCTGCCCCGTCCGTGGCCGTGAGGCCGGACGACGGCAATGCGGCCGCTTCGCGCGGGCGGGCGCCCGTCCTGCCGCCGGCCGACGGGATGGCTGTCGACGAAGAGGTCGCCAGTGCCGCCGAATATGCGCGCATCCATGCGGAAATCGCCGACATCATGGCGCATGTGCGGGGCAATGCGCAGGTCACGGTCGACGAGGCCGCCTCGGAAATCCAGTCGATGCTGCCGACGCCGATCGTCATCGTGCCGCTGCCGCCCGCCAGCAAGGAAGCGGTGGAAAGCACGGTGTCGCTGGCGCGGCGCATGGCGGAGCAGTCGCTCTATGCCCATGCGGCGCAGGCGCATATGAAGCGCGGGACGGTGGACCAGATCCTGTCCACGGCGGTCTGACGGAAGCCCCTTCATCCGCCTGTCCGGCGATGGGCGGCGGTGTTGAAAATCTTTCCTAAAGGTCTTGGCGCTAGGGCCGTTCTTGCAATGGAAAGGACGGGCATATGACTTCGGTGAGCAGCAGCATTTCGACAGCCCTGGGCGTCGGGTCCGGCATCGATACGACCGCGCTGGTCAACAGCCTGGTCAGCGCCGCGCGCGATCCCAAGCAGAAGGTCATCACCGACCGCCAGAGCCTGAACAGCGCGCGCATATCCGCGCTGGGGTCGGCCTCCAAATCGCTCGATGCCTTTGCTGATGCGCTGAACAGCCTGCTTGCGGGCACCGGCTATTCCGGCGTGCCCGCGTCGAACGACGCCAGCATCGCCTCCGTCAGCGCCTTGCCGGGCGGCACGCCGCAGGGCCTGCCCGCCCAGCTTCAGGTGCAGCAGCTCGCCTCCGGGCGCACGCTGGCGACCGCCCCGGACCAGAATGTGTCGGCCACGACGCTGACAGGCGCGGGCACGCTCACCCTGACGGTGGGCGGCGCGTCGAAGGACATCGAGCTGACCGCGTCGAGCACCTATGCCGACCTGGTGAGCGCCATCAACGGCAGCGGCGCGGGCGTCACCGCCTCGCTCGTCACCGACACGCAGGGCACGCGGCTGGTGATGAAGGGCAAGACCGGCGAGGCGAACGATTTTTCGCTGAGCGCCGACAGCCCGGAACTGGAGAAATTCGCCTGGTCGAAGGCGGGCCCGAACAGCGGCTCCTCCTTCGCGTCGGTCTCCGCCGCGCAGGATGCGGTCATCCTGCTGGACGGGGTGGAGCAGCATTATGCCTCCAACACGATCGATACGGCCATTCCCTATCTGCGGATCGACCTCAACAAGGCGTCGCCGGGCACCTCCGTCACGCTGGCCACGACCGAGCCGACCACATCGATGCGCGACCTGATGGTCGAGTTCGTGGATGCCTATAACACGCTGATGAAGGCGCTGAATATAGCGACGGCGAAAGGAGCGGACTCCTCCAGCGCGGGCGTGCTGAACGGCGAATCGTCGATCCGCGACATGAAGCGTCAGCTTTCGCAGATGACATCGGCGGCGCTGTCGACCACCGGCAGCTACAAGACGCTGGCCGACCTGGGCGTCACGACCAATCGCGACGGCACGCTGGCGCTGGACACGAAGATATTGGACAAGGCGATGGCGGCCGATCCTTCGGCGATCACGCAATTGCTCAATCCGACGGTCAAGTCCGCGAGCAATCCGGGCCTCGCCGGGCTGATGGACAGCGTGCGCGACAATATCCAGAAGAAGGATGGTCCGCTCGCCAGCGCGCAGAGCAAATATGAGACGCTGGCGAAGAGCCTGTCGGCACAGCTGGAGAAGCTGAGCGACCAGATGACCGACTATCAGGCGCAGCTCACGAAAATCTACACGGCCATGGAAACGCGGCTGACGGCGATCAAGGCGACGCAGAGCTATCTGAAGCAGCAGATCGACGCATGGAACAACAGCGACAATTAAGCAGGGACGCAAGGGGCGATGTTCTACAATCAGGGATATGCGGGCAATGTGGCGGCGCGGCGCTATGCGGCGGTCCATTCGGGCGCGCGGACGGAAGGCGCGAGCCCTCATGCGCTGGTGAAGATCCTGTTCGACGAACTGCTGATCGCGCTGGACGCCACCGTGCTGGCCGAGCGGCAGGACGACCGGCTGAAGGTGTCGGACAAGCAGGCACGGGCGATGTCGATCCTCTTCGCGCTGGAATCGAGCCTCGATTTCGATACGGGCGGGGACATCGCGGTCGGCCTTGCGCAGATCTATCGCGAGGCGCGCCGCCTGCTGCTGGTGGGCGCGAAGGAGCGCGACGTCGCGGCCGTCGAGCAGGCCCGCGCCATGATCGGCGAGATCGCGGAGGCGTGGGACCGGATCGGCTGAGCCATCCATCCCGTCCGCCTGTGCGGGGTTGCGCCCTCAAGGGTGCCCTTGTATAGGCGGCTCTCGCAAAGGGCGGCCCGGCGGGGGCCGCCTTTTTGCGTTCTGCGAAATGTCCATCGGACGCATCATCCTTGACCCAGGAAAGGGAAGCATCATGTCGATTACGCCGCTCATGCCCGTCTACCCCCGGTGCGATGTCCGTCCGGTGCGAGGCGAAGGCTGCTACCTGATCGGCGAGCGCGGCGAGCGCTATCTGGACTTTGCGAGCGGCATCGCGGTGAACCTGCTGGGTCATGGCCATCCGAAGCTGGTGAAGGCGATCGCGGATCAGGCGGCGACGCTGATGCACACGTCGAACCTTTACGGGATGCCGCTGGGCGAGAAGTTCGCGCAGCGGCTGGTCGACGCGACCTTCGCCGACACGATGTTCTTCACCAATTCGGGCGCGGAAGCCGTCGAGTGCGCGATCAAGACCGCGCGCCGCTATCACTATGTCAATGGCGAGGGCCATCGGCACAAGATCATCAGCTTCGACAACGCCTTCCACGGGCGGACGCTGGGCACCATCTCGGCGACCAGCCAGCCCAAGATGCGCGACGGTTTCGAACCCCTGCTGCCCGGTTTCACGGTGGTGCCGTTCAACGACCTGGAGGCCGCGACGGCCGCCGTGGACGACGACACCGCCGGTTTCCTGCTGGAGCCGGTGCAGGGCGAAGGCGGGGTCATGCCCGCGACGCAGGCATTCCTGACGGGTTTGCGGAAACTGTGCGACGAGAAGGGCCTGCTGCTGATCCTAGACGAAGTGCAGTGCGGCTATGCGCGGACCGGCACTTTCTTTGCCCATGAGCAATATGGCGTCGCGCCCGACATCATGGCGGTGGCCAAGGGCATCGGCGCGGGCTTTCCGCTGGGCGCCTGCCTTGCGACCGAGGAAGCGGCCAAGGGCATGGTGTTCGGCACGCATGGGTCGACCTATGGCGGCAATCCGCTGGCCATGGCGGCGGGGATGGCGGTGCTGGACGAAGTGCTGGCCGACGGTTTCCTCGACCATGTGAAGGCGATGGGCGCGCGTTTGCGGTCCGCGCTGGAGCAGCTGATCCCCAATCATGACGGCATGTTCGAGGATGTGCGCGGCATGGGGCTGATGCTGGGCGTCAGGATGAAGGACAGCTACGACGCGCGCGCCTTTGTCGGGCATCTGCGCGACAATCATGGCCTGCTGTCGGTATCGGCGGGGCAGAATGTCGTCCGCATCCTGCCGCCCCTCGTCATCGGGGAAAGCCATATCGCCGAATGCATCGAGAAGATTTCCGCCGGCGCGCGGAGCTTTGCGGAGACGGCTTCGGCCTGACGCCAATCATCCCCGTCCGTTCGTTTCGAATTATCGAGGGATGCCGTGCAAGGCTTCTCGACTGGGCTCGAAGCGAACGGGGGTTGGAATGGGGTTTTGACATGACCAGACATTTTCTGAACCTGACCGATGCGGGCGGCGACGCCATCGCCGCGATGATCGCCGACGCCATCGACCGGAAGGCGGCGCGCAAGGGGTGGCCCAAGGGCGCGGCGGACGCCGACGCGCCGCTTGCCGGACGCACGCTGGCGATGATCTTCGAGAAGAATTCGACCCGCACCCGGGTCTCCTTCGACATGGCGATCCGGCAACTGGGCGGCCATTCGCTGATCCTGGAAGGCGCGACCAGCCAGTTGGGGCGGGGCGAGACGGTGGCGGACACGGCCCGCGTCCTCAGCCGCATGTGCGACGCGATCATGATCCGCACCGACGACCATGCCAAGATCGAGGAAATGGCGCATCATGCTTCGGTCCCGGTCATCAACGGCCTGACCGACCTGTCGCATCCCTGCCAGATCGTCGCGGACCTGCTGACCGTGGTGGAACATGGGCTGGCGCTGCCGGGCAGCCAGTGGGCGTGGCTGGGCGACGGCAATAATGTGCTGCATTCCATCGTCGAGGCGGCGGGGCTGTTGAAGTTCGACGTCCGCATCGGCGTGCCGCAGGGCTATGATCCCGATCCTTCCTTCGCCGCGACGGCGCGGGAGAGGGGCGCGGACATCACCCTGACGCGGGACGCGCAGGCGGCGGTCGCGGGGGCGGATGTCGTCGTCACCGACACGTGGATTTCCATGGGGCAGGACCATGCCGACGAGAAGCTCAAGGCCATGATGCCCTATCAGGTGACGGCGGCGCTGATGGCCGGGGCCAAGGCGGACGCCCGGTTCCTGCACTGCCTGCCCGCCCATCGTGGCGAGGAGGTGGTGGCCGAAGTCATCGACGGCCCGCAGTCGCTGATCTGGGATGAGGCGGAGAACCGCATCCATGCCCAGAAGTCGGTGCTGCTCTGGGCGTTCGGCCTGCTCGGTTGAGTTTTGCGGCGGCGTCCCTATCTGGACGGGACGAAATCCTGTCCCGCAGGGACGCCGCCATATTCTTCCCGCCGATGGAAGGCCGGGATCATCGGAGCCTGATTTGACCTTTTCCGCCCATGTCGACCAAGCCCTTGGCTTCACCATCCCCTCGCGCCATGTGCGCGGGCGGGTCGTGCGGCTGGGGCCGGTGCTGGACGATGTCCTCGCCGCCCATGCCTATCCGCCGCCGGTCGAGCGGCTGCTGGCGTCCGCGCTGGTGCTGGCGGCGCTGCTGGGCAGCACGCTCAAGGACGCGGGCGGGCAGTTGACGCTCCAGGCCCAGACGGAGAACGGCGTCGTCAGCCTGCTGGTCGCCGACTACAAGGCGGGCGAATTGCGCGGCTATGCCAAGTTCGATGCGGAGCGGTTGGCCGAACTGGGGAGCGATCCCACGCTGTTCGGGCTGTTCGGCAAGGGGTATCTGGCCATCACCTTCGATCAGGCGGTCACGGGCGAGCGTTATCAGGGGATCGTGCCGCTGGACGGCGATTCGCTGGCGCAGGCGGCGGAGCATTATTTCTTCCAGTCCGAACAGATTCCCAGCGTCATGCAGATCGCGACCCGGCATGAAGCCGGTCAGGGATGCTTCGCGGCGGGCATGCTGCTCCAGCATCTGCCCGAAGGCGAAGTTGGGCGCGAGCGACTGCATGTCCGGCACGACCACCCGGAATGGGAGCATGTGCAGGCGCTGGCCGTCACGCTCAAGGATGCAGAACTGACCGACGACGCGCTGCCGCTGACCGACCTCATCTGGCGGCTTTTCCATGAGGAGCAGGAGGTCCGGGTGACGGAGCCGTCGCTGCTGACCAAGGGGTGCCGCTGCGATCTGGATCATATCCGCGACGTGATCGGGCGCTTTTCCGAAGCGGAGCGCGCGGAAATGGCGGACGAGCAGGGGGTGATCGGTGTCGATTGCGCTTTCTGCTCGCGGCTCTTCCCGCTCGCGCTCGACAGTTTCGTGCGGCATTGATGTCCCACAATAGGGCAGGGCCATCGTGGCGGGGCTATCAAATTGCCGCAATTGGACGCTATTTCGATATCGGGGGCTGCGTATCGCGCGATCGGTTCGCGTCGAAGCGCGACAAGGGCATTGAGGACCTATGGTGACGATGGGATTGCGCGTGCTGGCCGCCGGGATGGCGCTGACGATGGCGACGGGGCCGCTTGCGGCGGGCCCGCCGCGGCTGTCGGCGCTCGATACGGTGCAGCCGGGCGAATGGGAATTGCGCTCCCTGGACAGGGAGGATGCCGGCCAGCGCCGGATGTGCGTGCGCGACCCGCGCCAGCTTCTCCAGACGGAACATCCGCGCAGCCAGTGCCGGTTGTTCGTCGTGAAGGATGAGCCCACTGCTGCTTCGGTCACCTATGACTGCGCGCAGGCGGGCGGAGGACGCACCGACGTGCGCGTGGAAACGCCCCGGCTGGTGCAGGTCCGATCGCAGGGCGTGGCGAACGGCGCGCCCTTTTCGCGCACTTTGGAAGCACGGCGCGTCGGTGCGTGCCGCTAGGCTTGCGCGCGGGGTGATGGAGCGGTAGCGCGTCAGCCATGGCCGCAAATAAAGGAAAATTCGCTGTCGTCCTGCTTTCGGGCGGACTGGATTCCATGGTCGCCGGCGGGCTCGCCCGCGAGGCGGGCTATCATGTGCTGGCGCTGACGATCGACTATAACCAGCGGCATCGCGTGGAATTGCAGGCAGCCGCGCGCATCGCCAGGGCGCTGAACGCGATGTCGCACATCGTCCTGCCGCTGGACCTGACCGCTTTCGGCGGATCGGCGCTGACGGCGGACATCGCCGTGCCCAAGGGGGGCGTGGGCGCGGATATCCCGGTGACCTATGTCCCGGCGCGCAACACGATCTTCCTGGCGCTGACGCTGGGGCTGGCGGAGGCTTCGGGGGCGAATGAGGTCTTCATCGGCGTGAACGCGCTGGACTATTCGGGCTATCCCGACTGCCGGCCGGAATTCATCGACGCCTTCCAGAAGATGGCGGCGCTCGCGACCAAGGCGGGGGTGGAAGGCCATCCCATCCGGATCAACACGCCGTTGCAGCATATGAGCAAGGCCGACATCGCGCGCGAGGCGGATCGGCTGGGGCTGGACGCGGGGATGAGCTGGTCCTGCTATGACCCGACGCCGGACGGCCGGCATTGCGGCCTGTGCGACAGTTGCCGGTTGCGCGCCAAGGGATTTGCGGAAGCGGGCCTGCCCGATCCCACGCGCTATGCGACGCGGCCCTGAAGGCGGGATGCGATGAGCTATGCGGTCAAGGAGATGTTCCTGACCCTTCAGGGGGAGGGGGTCCATGCCGGACGCCGCGCGGTGTTCCTGCGCTTTGCCGGATGCAATCTCTGGACGGGCCGCGAACAGGACCGCGCCGATGCCGTGTGCCGCTTTTGCGACACCGATTTCGTCGGCACCGATGGCGACGGCGGCGGCAAGTTCGCGGATGCCGAAGCGCTGGCCGATGCGGCGGAGGGTTTCTGGGGACCGGGGCCGGACCTGCGCTACATCGTGCTGACAGGCGGCGAGCCGATGTTGCAGATCGACGATGCGCTGGTCGATGCGTTGCATGGGCGCGGCTTCACCATCGCGATCGAAAGCAACGGGACGCTGCCGGCTCATCCGGGAATCGACTGGGTGTGCATCAGCCCCAAGGCGGGCAGCGAGGTCGTCCAGCGCGAAGGCCATGAACTGAAGCTGGTCTGGCCGCAGCCGGGCGGCGGACATTCGCGCGCGGAGGTCGAGGCGATGGAGCGATGGGCGTTCGATCACCTGCTGGTGCAGCCGCTCGACGATGCCGATGCGGCGCGGAATGTCGAGGCGGCGATCGCCTTCGTCATGGAGCGCCCGCGCTGGCGGTTGACGCTCCAGTCCCATAAATATCTGGGATTGCGGTAAACCCGATGGTCCGGTCCATGCTCCCGCCATCGGGAGCACGGCCGTGCGCGACCATCAACGCGGCGCGTTGGCGCGGGCTTCCCATTGCTGCTGGCAGGCGGGGGTCAGCTTGTCCTTCTTCCAGCATTTCTTGTCGAAGGAAGGCAGGGCCACCACATAGTCGTGGCCCGGAACGCCATAATATTGCTCGCCCGCCACGACGAGGGACTTCTTGATCGACGCCAGGCCGGTGCGGGCCACTTCATGCAGCTTGCCGCGATCCGCGAAGATCGCCTGACGCCCGATTTCGGCAGCCGCCTGGCAGAAGCCGCGCTGCGCCTGCACCGTCGAATAGCCGGAATAGATGCGCGTGCCATATTGATCGGCGGCGGACTGGCCTGCCTTGCCCTTGCCCACGGTGCGCTGGAAATAGCCCAGCACCGTCGCCATCGCCGCGTCGAGTTCCGCGTCATGATGGGCGATCATCGCATTATAATTGCTGATCGCGAGCAGGGTCGGTTCGAACTGGCATTGCAGGGCCGCGACGTTCAGCGCCGCGCGCAGGTTCCACACCATGCCCGCGCGGATTTCCGCCGCCGTGGCGCCCGGCAGGCCGAGCGCGGTCGCGGCCTGATCGTCCGTCAGCGGCGGCGCGCTCATGTCCGGGGGCGACCAGTAGAATTGCGCGGCGGCAGGCTGCGCCGAAAGCGATGCGGCGGCCAGGGCCAGGGCGGGAAGCAGGCGGCGGGCGGCAAAACGAAACGTCATCGAAAATCCTTCTCCGAAGAAGGGCGGGATAACACCGCTTTTCGCTTCGGTCACTAGGGCGTGAGCGTAATCTTTTACTGGTCGGCGACCACTTCCGCATCCGATTCGGCTGTTTCGCCGGCCGGCTCCTTGCGCGGCCTGGCGGGCGCGGCCGCGCTGGCGTTGCTCGCATTGGGCATGGCGGCGGGCGTGCCCTCGCTCTGCACGCCGTCCAGATCGGTCATGGCGTCGGTCGTCGTGCCGTCCACCACTTCCATGTCCTTCATCTGCACGGCGTTGCCGGTCTTCTCCCCGCCGCTGCAACCCATGAGGGCGAAGCTGCCGCTCAAAAGGGCCATGCCGATCCATATCCTCGCCTTTGCGCGCATCCGGGTCTCCTGGTTCGATGATGTTGCCCGGCAGCCCCCCGCCCGGCGAAGCGGCGACCCTAACGGTCCGTTCCGCATTGCTCAACCCCCGGGCCGCAGCGGCCGAGATGGCCCAGAAAAGCCGGGAAACGGGCCTTCAGCGCCGCGTCCAGCTCCGCCATTCCGGCCTTGCAGCCCAGCGCGGCCATGCTGGTGACGGGATGGGCGCTGATCCCGCACGGCACGATGCCGCCAAAATGGGACAGGTCGGGGTCGACGTTGATCGAAAAGCCATGCAGCGTGACCCAGCGGCGCACCCGGATGCCCAGCGCGCCGATCTTCGCTTCCCGTCCCCGTTCGTCGTCGGTCCAGATGCCGATGCGTCCTTCCGCCCGGCGCGCCGCGACGCCCAGATCGCCGAGCGCCGCGATCATCCATCCTTCGAGATGATGGACGAAATTGCGGACATCGCGCCCGCGCTGGCGCAGGTCGATGTTGAGATAGCCGATGCGCTGCCCCGGCCCATGATAGGTATAGCGCCCCCCGCGCCCGGCGTCATGCACGGGGAAGCGCCGGTCGAGCAGTTCCGCCGGATCGGCGCTGGTGCCCGCCGTATAGAGCGGCGGATGCTGGAGCAGCCAGACCCGCTCCCTCGCCTCTCCCGCGAAGATCGCCGACGCGCGCGCTTCCATATCGGCGAGGGCCGCGGGATAATCGGCCGGAGCCGGATCGACGCGCCATTCGACGAGGTCGGCGGCGGATGAAAGAGAAGAAGGGGAAGCCATGGCCTTTCCTTGACTTGGGCGAAGCGAGCGATCAAGTCTCCAGCGCATTGACCGGGACGAAGGCGAACAAGATATGGCGGCATTGTCGATCGGCAAGGCATGGGAAGACAGCCTGGCCTTCATCAAGCGGGAAGGGAGCCTGCTGTTCCCCGTCGCCCTGCTGTTCCTGTCGGTGCCGATGGCGATCCTGCAACTGATGATCCCGCCCGATTACATGCAGATGGCGCCGGGCCAGACGCTGGCGTCGTTGCCGCCGCTGCCGGGGACGGTGAAGCTGGCCATGATATTGGGCGGCATCATCATGCTGATCGGGTCGCTCGCCATCTATGCGCTGGCGCTGCGGCCGGGGATCAGCGTGGCGGAGGCGCTGCGGCTGTCGATCGGACGCTTGCCCGCGGTGCTGGGCGCGTCGCTGATCGTGGGGGCGGGGATGCTCTTCATCCTGTTCGCGGCGGCGATGATCGGCGGGCTGCTGTCGGTCGCGGTCGGCAAGGCGGGCGGCGTGGCGCTGGCGGCGATCGTGATGCTGGCGGGAATGATCTATGTCAGCACCCGGATGCTGCCGCTCAGCGCCGTCATCATCGACCGGCGGCCGGGCGTGATCGCCGCGCTGCGCGAGACATTCGCCATGACGCGCGGGCAAGTGGGGCGGCTGGCGGTTTTCCTGGTCGTCGCGCTTATCGTGATCCTGGTGATCCAGATCGCGGTGCAGGCGATCTTCGGCATAGTGGGCACGCTGATGCTCGGCAAGGAAGCGGGGCGTTCCATCGGCGACATCGCGGTGGCGCTCGCCGCCGGGGCGGCCAATGTCTATCTGATGGTCATCACCGCCCGCATCTATCGCCAGCTGGAGGCGCGCTGAGGGGCTCCTCAATCCAGCAAGGGCACGTGCGGGGCGGCGTCACGCGGCAATATGCCCGCCAGACGAGGGTCGGCGAAAATCTCCACCTCCCGCGCGAAGGGCGTGAAGCCGTGCTTGCGGTAGAAGCCCAAGGCCGCCGGGCTGTCGAGCGTGCAGGTGTGAACCCATAAGCGCTGGACATCCTTGCGCCACGCCAACGTCTTGGCCTGCGCCATCAGCCATGCGCCGAAACCCTTGCCGGTGAGGTCGGGGACAAGGCCGAAAAAGGCCAGCTCGCAATCGGGCGGCGAACGGAAATCCAGTTCCAGCAAGCCCACTTCCACGCCGCGCGGGTCGGTGACCGCATGGATGGCGACGGTGGGATCGTGGATGATGGCGGCAAGGGCGGCGTCATCCATCACCAGCCGGGAGAACCAGAGCCACGGTTCGCCCACGCGGCGGAACAGCGCGCGATAGGCGTCCAGCTTCGGTTCCTTCCACGGCACCAGCCGCAGCGGCGCGGGCGGGATCGGCGCGGGCCTGGGCCGATCCCGCATTTCCAGATGGGTGACGATGGCGGCGACCTGTCCCCGCTCCACCGGCGTCAGGCTCATCGAGGTCAGCTCCAGCTCGCCATCGGCGGCAGGCTCATGAGGATCGCGTCGATATTGCCGCCGGTCTTGAGGCCGAACAGCGTGCCCCGGTCATGGACGAGGTTGAATTCCGCATAGCGGCCCCGCCATTCGAGCATCGCGCGATATTCCTCCTCCGACCAGCTTTCGTTCATCCGCCGCCGCACGATGGGCGCGAAGGCTTCGAGGAAGGATTCGCCCACGGCGCGGGTGAAGGCGAAGTCCGCGTCGAAATCGCCCTCCAGATGATCGTAGAAGATGCCGCCCACGCCGCGATGCACGCCGCGATGGGGGATGAAGAAATAGTCGTCCGCCCATGCCTTGAACCGGGGATAATATTCCGGATCGTGGGCGTCGCAGGCCGCCTTGAGCGTGGCGTGGAAATGCGCGCTGTCCTCTTCGCGCGGCAGGGGCGGATTGAGGTCCGCGCCGCCGCCGAACCAGCTTTTGCTCGTCACCAGATAGCGCGTGTTCATATGCACGGCGGGCACATGCGGATTGGCCATATGGGCGACGAGGCTGATGCCGGTCGCGAAGAAGGACGGGTCTTCGCCCGCGCCATGGATGGTCCTGGCGAATTCGGGGGCGAAGGCGCCGCCCACGGTGGAGACGTTGACGCCGACCTTCTCGAATATCCTGCCCTTCATCACGCCGCGCACGCCGCCGCCACCTTCGCCCGGAGCAAGGCCGGGCGCTTCGCGGTCCCACGGGGTGAAGGTGAAGCGGGCATCGCTTCCCGCTTCCCGCTCGATCGCCTCGAACTGGGCGCAGATGCGGGTGCGGAGCGATTCGAACCAGTCGCGGGCGGCCTGCTGCCGGGAATCGAGCGTCAATGTCATTGCGGGAACTTTCCAGTCTGGCGAAGGGCCTCGGCCACCGCGATGCCCGTCGACACGGCAATGTTCAAGGACCGAAATCCCGGCGCCATCGGAATCCGCACCCGAATGTCGGCCATGTCGCGCACCTCGACCGGCACGCCCGCGCCTTCCGATCCCATCAGCAGCACGTCATCCTCCCGAAAGGCGACATCGGGCAGGCGCTCCGACGCATGGCTGCTCATGAGGACGAGGCGGCGGCCCTCGGCGCGGCGCTGCCGGTCGAAGGCGTCGAAATTCACGTGCCGGGTTACTTCCGCCGCTTCGCCATAATCCATCGCCGCGCGCTTCAGGCGGGAATCGGAAAAGGCGAATCCGGTCGGCATGATGATGTCCACGGGCACCTGGAAACAGGCGGCAAGCCGCAAAATGGCGCCGACATTCCCGGCAATCTCTGGCTGATAGAGGGCAATACGCATGGCGCGCGCATAGAGCAGCGCGGCAAATTGTCATAGCCATGCCTAAATTGCTGTTGGCAAAATGCGCTTCCTGGGGTTATCAGGCCCGCGAACCACGCCAGGGGGAAAGCGGGGCCGTCGCGTATGAGCACCCGAATTCCTTGATAATCAGGGCCGGAAACGGCAATGCGGCGTGACCAGGGACGTTCTTGCAAGGGTTGAGGTGCATGGCGAGCGTTGAAGATACGGACGGCGAACTACTAGCCGGCGGAGACGGAGTGCGCCGCCGCGATTTTATCAACATCGCCGCGGTGAGTTTCGCGGGGGTCGGGGCTGTCGCCGTCGTCCTTCCGCTGATCGACCAGATGAATCCCAGCGCCGACGTGCTCGCGCTGGCGTCCACGGAAGTCGATCTTTCGGCCATCCAGCCGGGACAGGCGATCAAGACGACCTTCCGGTCGCAGCCCCTGTTCGTGCGCCACCTGACCGACAAGGAAATCGCGGAGGCCGACAAGGTAGACGTGTCCACCCTGCGCGATCCGCAGACGCTGGAGGAACGCACCGTCGACGGCAAGAAGCAGTGGCTCATCACCATGGGCGTGTGCACCCATCTGGGCTGCGTGCCGCTGGGTGCGGGCGAGGGCGAGAATCGCGGTGAGTTCGGCGGCTATTTCTGCCCCTGCCACGGATCGTCCTACGACACGGCGGCCCGCATCCGTAAGGGCCCCGCGCCCAAGAACCTGGAAGTGCCGAAGTTCAGCTTCACTTCCGACACCGCCATCCTTGTAGGCTGAGGTAAGAAACGATGAGCTTTCCCTGGGCTGAGCAATATACTCCCAAGCACCCGCTGATGCAGTGGGTCGACGAGAAGCTGCCGCTTCCGCGCCTCGTCTACAATGCGGTCGGCGCCGGTTATCCGGTTCCGCGCAATCTCAATTATTTCTGGAACTTCGGTGTGCTCGCCGGCCTCGCGCTGGTGATCCAGATCGTCACCGGCGTGGTGATGGCCATGCATTATGGCGCGAACACGCTGGTCGCCTTCGGCACCGTCGAGCAGACGATGCGCGACGTGAATGCGGGCTGGCTGATGCGCTACGCCCACGCCAACGGCGCGAGCTTCTTCTTCATCGTGGTCTATCTGCACATTTTCCGCGGCCTGTATTTCGGGTCCTACAAGGCGCCGCGCGAGATGGTGTGGCTGCTCGGCCTCGTCATCTTCCTCCTCATGATGGCGACCGCCTTCATGGGCTATGTGCTTCCCTGGGGGCAGATGAGCTATTGGGGCGCGAAGGTCATCACCGGCCTGTTCGGCGCGATCCCCGTGGTGGGCGAGCCGATCCAGACCTGGCTGCTGGGCGGTTTCGCGCCCGGCAACGCCTCGCTCAACCGCTTCTTCTCGCTGCACTTCCTGCTGCCCTTCGTGATCGCGGCGGTCGTGATCCTGCACATCTGGGCGCTGCATATCCCGGGTTCCTCCAACCCGACCGGCGTGGAAGTGAAGGGCCCGCAGGATACGGTGCCGTTCCATCCCTATTATACGGCGAAGGACGGCTTCGGGGCGGGCGTGTTCCTGATCCTCTTCGCCATCCTGTTGTTCTTCGCGCCGAACTTCCTCGGCCACCCGGACAATTATATCGAGGCCAATCCGCTTTCGACGCCGGCGCATATCGTGCCTGAATGGTATTTCTGGCCCTTCTACGCGATCCTGCGCGCCTTCACGGTGGACTTCTTCTTCATTCCCGCCAAGCTGCTGGGCGTGCTGGCGATGTTCGCGTCGATCCTGCTGCTCTTCTTCCTGCCCTGGCTGGACACATCCCCGGTGCGTTCGGGCAGCTATCGGCCGACCTTCAAGAAGTTCTTCTGGATCCTCATCCTTGACGTGCTGATCCTGGGCTATTGCGGCGGCGCGCCGGCGGAAGAGCCCTATGTGATGATCTCGCAGGTCGCCGCGGCCTATTATTTCGCGCACTTCCTGATCGTCCTTCCGCTGATCTCGCGCTTTGAAAAGCCGCTGCCGCTGCCGAACTCGATCACCGAGGCGGTCCTCGCGAAACATGGCCATGCCGACGGCGAAGCCGCCGCGGTCCCGGCCGAATAAGGGGTAGAAACAACCATGGTTCGCATCGGCGCATTTCTCGTCGGCCTCTTCTTCGCTGGCTGGCTGCTGATCTCCTTCCTCGTGGGCGCGGTGGCCTATGTCACCGACCCGCCGGCCAAGACCGTGGAGCATGAGTTCCACAAGGCTCCCAAGCATGTGTCCTTCTCGTTCGACGGGCCTTTCGGCAAGTACGACCAGGCGCAGCTCCAGCGCGGTTTCCAGGTGTTCAAGGAAGTCTGCTCGGCCTGCCACAGCCTGCATTATGTCGCTTTCCGCGACCTGAAGGCGCTGGGCTATAATGAGGCGGAGATCAAGGCGATCGCCAAGCAATGGGCGATCAAGACCCCCGACGTCGATCCCAAGACGGGCGAGATGTCGACCCGCGATCCGGTTCCGGCCGATTATTTCCCCAAGCCCTTCGCGAACAATGTCGCGGCGGCGGCGGCGAACAACAATGCGATCCCGCCGGACCTCTCGCTGATGACCAAGGCCCGCCATCACGGCAGCGCCTATGTCTATTCGCTGCTGACGGGCTTCCAGGCGCAGCCGGCGGAACTGCTGAAGGAATTCCCGGACGCCAAGACGCCGGAGGGGCTGCACTACAACCCCTATTTCGCCAACCTGAACCTGGCCATGGCGCCGCCGCTGACGGCCGACGATCAGGTGACCTATGGCGACGGCACCAAGGCGACGGTCGACCAGATGTCGCAGGACGTCGCGGCGTTCCTGACCTGGACGGCCGAGCCGAAGCTGGAAAACCGCCGCCGCGCGGGTCTGGCGACGATCATCTTCCTGCTGATCGCCACCGGCCTTGCCTATATGTCCTATCAGAATATCTGGGCGGACAAGAAGAAGGCGGCCTGATGGCGGAACGCCGCAAGCTCTGAAATGATAGGGCGCGGTCCGCAGGGATCGCGCCCTTTTTCTTGCGAGGAACAGATGAGCATCGACGGCCTGACCGGTCTGGTCCGCACCATTGCCGACTTTCCCAAGCCGGGCATCCAGTTCCGCGACATCACCACGCTGCTGGCGGATAGCGCGGGCTTGCGGGAATTGGTCGATGGCATGGCGGGGATAGCGCGGCCGCTCGATCCGGACCTGATCGTCGGGGTGGAAGCGCGGGGCTTCATTCTGGGGGCCGCACTCGCTTATGCGCTGGGCAAGGGGTTCGTCCCGGTCCGCAAGGCCGGGAAACTGCCGGGGCGGATCGTGGGGATCGACTATGTGCTGGAATATGGCACGGACCGATTGGAACTGCATGAAGGGCAGGTGCCGCCGGGCGCGCGGGTCGTGCTGGTCGATGATCTGATAGCGACGGGCGGAACGGCGCAGGCCGCCGCGCAATTGCTGCGCGAGCAGGGCGCGGAGGTGCTGATGGCGATCTTCGCCATCGACCTGCCCGATCTGGGCGGCAGACAGGCGTTGGAAGCGGATGGCGTGGCGACAGCGGCGATCATGACCTTTGCGGGACACTGAACGCGGTCCACGCAGGGCGTCAATGAAATGGCGATGGTGTGCTTTGCAAACCCCGGTGTGAGAGGCGGTTAGGGGTGGTAAGCGGAATGTCGTCTTTCAGGCGCTGACGATAGAAAACGGCCGATTCCGGGATGATCGGGGAAAAACCCTTTCGCTATTTCAGATGCTGCCTTCTATCAGCGTGAGTAGCCGCTGCGCAGCGGCTCGAACCTCGCTCATGCGATCATCGTGGATGATTTCTAGCGGCGTGCGATTGCTGTCTATATTCGACAACATGTCGCTAAAAAATCGCAATTGATCGTCAATGGCATCGCTGAAAACAGGACGCCTTTTCTCCAGTTCGTCACCCAAACCGGTATCGGTAAATAGCTGTTCTTGAGCTTCAACGAATGACGAGACTTCCGCCCCGTTCTTCCCTGTCGAGAGCCAAAGGCGCGCCTGCTCGCTCTCGCTCGCCCACTCCTTCAAAGACGTTATGATGCGGTTGGAGTCGATTTCTGAAGCCATATTGCATCCTTCTATACTGGGGGCAGGCGGCGCAAATCCCAAAAATGCTGCATTTTCAGATAAAGCAATCTTCCAGCCTCGGAAAGCCGGTCCTCCTGCTCTTGGCATCTGTAAACCCGTCTCAAAATCTATGTCTGGAAATGGACTGCTGATTCTCACGTCGGAACGGCAATTTCTGGTCGAGACCAGCCATCGCAAGGCCGTGAATTTTGCAGAATAATACGTCGCTTCGGCCTGTCTCTCATTCCTGCGCGCTGAGGGCATCCGGCAACAGGTCCACCGCAGCGGCGAGGCGCTCGTCCAGCAGTGAGAGCAGTTCCCGCCAGCCGGACACATGGTTCAGTTCGCCCGGCCCGTCGGACACGCCGCGCAGCCCCATCAGCGGCACGTCGAATCGCTGGCAGGCTCGCGCGATGGCGAAGGTTTCCATGTCGACCATGTCCGCGTCGATGGCGGCATATTCCTCTCCGCCGACGACATTCGCGCCGGTGGAGAGGCGCGCCATGGGCAGGGAGAGGGGCGTCACCAACGGCATGTCGACGGGGTGGTCGAGGAAAGGCGTCACCCCCTTGGGCACGCCGATTCGCGAGGCGTCCATGTCGCGCCAGGAAACGCTGGCGATCTGATAGATCTCGCCCAGCGCGCAAATGCGCGAACCCGCCGATCCGAGCGAAAGGACGAGATCGGGCAGCGTCCCCTGCCGGTCGAGTTGATGCAAGGCGATGCCCATCGCGATAGCGGCTTCCACCGGCCCCACGCCGGTCATCAGCGGCGTGAAGCGCTGGCGCAGATGCGGGCCATATTCGGGCTCTGCCGCCATCACGAAGAGGATGCGGCGATTCGCGATCATCTCACAGGCGGGCATCGGCATTCCCCATGACGGAAACGAAAGAGCGGACGCGCTCCCTTCGCAGGAGAACGGCCCCTCTTCAAGGATTGTCAGGCACCGTCAGGGAATGAGGCGCCGCACGATTTCCTCCCCCGCTTCCTCCGCCGTCATCGCGGTCGTGTCGATGCGGATTTCGGGGTCGGCGGGCGGTTCATAGGGGCTGTCGATGCCGGTGAAGTTCTTGAGCTGGCCCGACCGCGCCTTCTTGTAGAGGCCCTTGACGTCGCGCTTCTCCGCTTCCTCCAGCGGCGTGTCGATGTGGATTTCGACGAACTCGCCCGGCTGCATCATCTGCCGCACCATGTCGCGCTCCGCCCGGAAGGGGGAGATGAAGGCGGTGATGACGATGAGGCCCGCGTCGGTCATGAGCTTCGCCACCTCGCCCACGCGGCGGATATTCTCCACCCGGTCGGCATCGGTGAAGCCCAGATCCTTGTTGAGGCCGTGGCGCACATTGTCGCCGTCGAGCAGGAAGGTGTGGCGGTTCATCCGCGCCAGCTTCTTTTCGACGATGTTGGCGATGGTGGACTTGCCCGCGCCCGACAGGCCGGTGAGCCAGAGCACGGCGGGCTTCTGGTTCTTGACCTGCGCGTGATGTTCGCGCGTCACGTCGGTCGCCTGCCAGTGGACATTGTCCGCGCGGCGCAGCGAGAAGTGGATCATCCCCGCCGCCACGGTGGCGTTGGTCATCTTGTCGATCAGGATGAAGCCGCCCAGATCGCGATTCTGCGCATAGGGTTCGAACGGGATCGCCCGGTCGGTCGACAGGTTGGCGACGCCGATGGCATTGAGGTCCAGCGTCTTCGCCGCCAGATGCTCCAGCGTGTTGACGTTGACCTGATATTTGGGCTGCTGGATGGTGGCGGTGACGGTCTGCGTCCCGATCTTCAGCCAATAGGGGCGGCCCGGCAGCAGCTCATTCTCGTCCATCCAGACGATGGTGGCCTCGAACTGGTCGGCGGCCTGCACCGGATCGTCGGCGATGGCGATCACGTCGCCGCGCGAGCAGTCGATCTCGTCCGCGAAGCAGAGCGTCACCGACTGGCCCGCGACGGCTTCTTCCAGATCGCCGTCCAGCGTGACGATGCGGGTGACGGTGCTGGTCTTGCCCGAAGGCAGCACGCGCACGGCATCGCCGGGCCGGATCGTGCCGGTCGAAATGAGGCCGGAGAAACCCCGGAAGTCGAGGTTCGGGCGATTGACCCACTGCACCGCCATGCGGAAGGGCTTGGCGAGGTCGGCGGTCGCATCGACCTCCACCGTCTCCAGATGCTCCATCAGCGTGGGGCCGCCATACCAGGGCGTGTTGGCGCTGCGGGTCGTGATATTGTCGCCCCGGATGCCGGAGATCGGCATGGCGACGAAATTCTCTATCCCGATGGACTTCGCGAATTCGGCATAGTCCTTCACGATCGCGTCGAACACGCTCTGATCGTAATCGACCAGATCCATCTTGTTCACCGCCAGCACAATGTTGCGGATGCCGATCAGATGGGCAAGGTAGCTGTGCCGCCGCGTCTGGACCAGCACGCCCTTGCGCGCATCGATCAGGATGACGGCTAGGTCCGCCGTGGACGCGCCCGTCACCATGTTGCGCGTATATTGCTCGTGACCGGGCGTGTCGGCGACGATGAACTTGCGCTTTTCGGTCGCGAAGAAGCGATAGGCGACATCGATGGTGATGCCCTGCTCGCGCTCGGCGGCGAGGCCGTCGACAAGGAGGGCGAAGTCGATTTCCTGCCCTTGCGTGCCGACGCGCCTGCTGTCGGCTTCCAGCGCGGCGAGTTGATCCTCGAAGATCATCTTCGAATCATAGAGCAGCCGCCCGATCAGGGTCGACTTGCCGTCGTCCACCGACCCGCAGGTGATGAAGCGCAGCATCGTCTTGTGCTGGTGCACGTCCAGATAGGCTTCGATATCCTCGGCAATGAGGGCGTCGGTCCGGTAGACCGGATCGTTGGTCAGCATGTCCGACATCAGAAATAGCCCTCCTGCTTCTTCTTCTCCATGCTGGCGTCGCCGCCATCCTTGTCGATGACGCGGCCCTGCCGCTCGCTGGTGGTGGTCAGGAGCATTTCCTGGATGACCTCCGGCAATGTTGCCGCCTCGCTCTCCACCGCGCCGGTGAGCGGATAGCAACCCAAGGTGCGGAAGCGGATGGAGCGCACCTGCGGTTCCTCCCCGTCCTTCAGGGGGAAGCGGTCGTCATCCACCATGATGAGCAAGCCGTCGCGCTCCACCGTCGGGCGCGGCGCGGAGAAATAGAGCGGCACGATCTCAATGTCGTTGAGGTGGATATATTGCCAGATGTCGAGTTCCGTCCAGTTGCTGATCGGGAACACGCGCATCGATTCGCCCTTGTTCTTCCGGGCGTTGTAGAGGTGCCAGAGTTCGGGCCGCTGCGCCTTGGGGTCCCAGCGGTGGCTGGCCGTGCGGAAGGAGAAGATGCGCTCCTTCGCCCGGCTCTTCTCCTCGTCGCGGCGCGCGCCGCCAAAGGCCGCGTCAAAGCCGTAGAGGTCGAGCGCCTGCTTCAACCCCTCGGTCTTCCACATGTCGGTGTGGAGCGGGCCATGGTCGAAGGGGTTGATGCCGCGCTCCTTCGCCTCCGGATTATGGTAGACGAGCAGTTCCATGCCCGCATCCTTCGCGGCCTTGTCGCGCAGGTCGTACATGGCGCGGAACTTCCATGTCGTGTCGACATGCAGCAGCGGGAAGGGCGGGGGCGAAGGGTAGAACGCCTTTTTGGCGAGGTGCAGCATGACGGCGCTGTCCTTGCCCACCGAATAGAGCATGACGGGCTTTTCCGCCTCGGCCACGACCTCCCGCATGATGTGGATGCTTTCGGCTTCCAGGCGCTGCAAATGGGTAAGGCGGGTCGCGTCCAGTGGTCCGGTGGCGGTGGTCATGAGGCGGGCTTCTTTCCTTCACGATAGGCTGGCGCTTGACATAAGCATCCGACGCGCCAACACACCTCCCATATGGGAGGTATCCGGTGGCGCTCACGCGGACGGACGAGAATGAGCTGTTGACCGCCCTGTATGGCGGCATGCTGGAGGAGGAGCCCTGGCGGCTTTTCCTTCTCCGCCTGCTCGCGCGCCTGCGGGCCGATCTGGCGCAGGTCGCGGTGCGGCCCCCGGGCGGGCAGGGATGGAGCCTTGCCGGGCAGGCGCGTGACCGCCGTCTGTCCGCCGGCTTCGTTCCGCCCGAGCCGCCCAGGGACAGGATGCGGCCGGGCCGCGTCTATGCCGGGGCGGAACTGGACGGTGATTCCCCGGCCCCGGCGCGGCATATGCGGGTGGGGCTGGCGGAGGCGGGCGATCTCACCCTCTCCGTCTTTCGCGAAGGGGCGGATTTCAGCGCCAGCGATTCCGCCTTGCTGGCGGGTCTCGCCCCCCATCTGGTCATCGCGGGACGGACCGGCGGGCGGCTGGAGCGGGAAAGCGCCCGCATCGCGCTGGCGGAGCGGGAACTGGCGCTTTTCGGCGGCGGCTGGCTGCTGGTCGACGGGCAGGCGCGGCTGCTGGATGGAGACGCCGCGACCGTGGCGCTCGTCGCGCAGGGGCGGATCATGGGCAGGGCCGCGGACGGCCGGCTGCGCCTGCTTCTTCCCGAAGCGGAGAAACTGCTGGAACAGGCGATCGCGGGCGGCAAGCCGGTTGCGCCACGCGCCGGATGGCTATGGCACGATCCGCCGATGCAGATGCTTGTCACCCCGCCGCCGGAGCGAAAGGGATGGGCGCTCGCCGAGGCGCGATGCCGCATCCGCATCCGCGCCCTGCCGCAAGGGGAAGGGCGCGGCGCGGAGGCGGCGATCCTTGCCGATCTGTTCCGTCTGACGCCCAGCGAGGCGTCCTTCGCCGCGCGCCTGGCGGCGGGGGGCGGCATCGCGGAGGCGGCCGGGGCGCTGGGCCTCACCATCGAAACGGCGCGCAACTATTCCAAGCGCATATATGGCAAGACCGGGACGCATGGACAGGGCGGCCTGATCCGCCTGCTTTCGGCGTGCGTCAGGGGGAAGGCGGCGGCTTCAGAATCATCGGCAGGCCCGCCGCCACCAGAACCACCTCGTCGCTGATCCGCGCCAGCCTCTGGTTCAGCCATCCCGCTTCGTCGCGGAAGCGGCGGGCGAGGGCGTTATCGGGAACGATGCCGAACCCCACTTCATTCGCCACCAGGGCGACGGGCCTGGGGCAGGCGAGGATGGCCCGTTCCAGCGCCGCGCCGGCCGCATCCACATCCTTTTCCGCGAGCAGCAGGTTGGACAGCCAGAGCGTCAGGCAATCGACCAGCACGGCATCGGCCTTGCGCGCGGCGTCGGCAATGGCTTCCGGCAGGTCGAGCGGCGTCTCGAACGTCGTCCAGCGGCTGTCCCGGTCGGCGCGGTGCCGGGCGATGCGGTTCGCCATCTCCGCATCATAAGCCTGGGCGGTCGCGATGAAGGCCGGGGCGTTGCCCATCTGCTCCACCCGCGCCTGCGCATAGCGGCTCTTGCCCGAGCGCGCGCCGCCCAGCACCAGCAGGCTCCGCCCGCTCATAGCGCCCCTGCCACGGCGGCTTCGGCAAAGGTGGCCATCTCCCGATGCGCGGCGAGCGCGCACCGGACGACCTGCGTCGCGACGGCCGCGCCCGATCCTTCCCCCAGCCGCATGTCAAGATGGAGCAGCGGCTTGAGCCCCAGCCGTTTCAGAAGAAGCGCATGGCCCGCTTCCGCCGAGCAATGCGCCGCGAGGCAATGGTCCGTGAAAGAAGGAACGGCCGCCGCCAGGGGCGCGATGGCCGCGCAGCAGATGAAGCCGTCCAGCAGCACGGGGACATGCTCCATCCGCGCCGCCAGAATGGCGCCCGCCATGGCCGCGATCTCCCGACCGCCCAGGCGGCGCAGCGTTTCGAAAGGCGTGTCGCAGGCGGACCCATGGAGCGCCAGCGCGCGGGAGACGGCGCGTATCTTGCGTCCGATTCCGGCATCGTCCACGCCCGTTCCGCGCCCGACCCAAAGGCTTGCGTCGCCCCCGAGAGCTTGCGCGCAGAGCGCGGACCCGGGCGTGGTGTTGGCGATGCCCATTTCCCCGACGAACAGCAGATCGATGTCCCCGCCGACCATGGTGGCGCCGGCATTCAACGCTTCGAAGCATTCCGCTTCGCTCATGGCCGGCTCGACGCTGATGTCGCCGGTCGGGCGTTCCAGGTCCAGCGGCACGACGTGCAGATCGGCCCCGCAAACGCGCGCCAGTGCATTGATCGCCGCGCCGCCCGCCTGGAAATTGGCGACCATTTGCGCCGTGACGGCGGGGGGAAAGGCGCTGACCCCCTGCGCCGCCACGCCGTGATTGCCCGCGAAGACGGCGGCGCGAATCCTGTCCAGCCGGGGGCGGGCCGTGCCCTGCCACCCGGCCATGAACAGTGCGATGTCCTCCAGCCGCCCGAGCGATCCGGGTGGCTTGGTGAGCTGGGCCTGCCGCGCCGCCGCCGTTTCGATGGCGAGCGCGTCGGGATGAGGCAGGGCGTTCAGAGCCGATGTGAACGCGGCACGATCGGGAAAGCGGATCATGAGCAGACAAACCCTTCCGGCGGCGTGCGGGTGATGAAATGGCCCTTCACGCCTTCGGGCCATTGGGCATAGCGCACGACGCCCTCGGCGCTTTGGGCGTGAAGCGCGGCCCAGGTCAGGATCGCCCGGGCGGCCTCTTCATCCGGCGTGAAGTCGCCCAGCACATAGCCGACCTTGCCGGGCGCGCGGATATGGACGGCGCAATGGCGCTGGCAGGCGAAGAGGCAGGGCATTTCCTGCACCGCGACCTCCGCGAATGCGGGGTCGCTGGCCTGCACCCGGCGCAACGCCTGAACGAGCAGCGCGCCGCCGCGCCGTCCGTCCGCATCCTCCCGCCGGTCGGGCGAGAGGCGGCAAGTGTTGCACACGACCACGGCCGGGCCCGCTTCCACCGGCTTCAGCATCAGAACCGGCTCCGGATGCCGGCATAGAAGCTGCGGCCCAGAGTTCCGTAGCCGCTCGCCGTCTCATATTGCTTGTCGGACAGGTTCTCGACCCGGCCATAGAGCGACAGGCCGGGCAGCAGCTGCCAGTCCGCGCGCAGGTCGGCGAGCCAATAGTCTCCCAGCTTCGCCGTGCCGGTCGCCCGGTCGTAGGTCTCGCCCGAATAGCGGACCGCCACGCTTGTCCTCAAGCCGAAGGGAAAGCGATAGCCCAGCTCGCCGTTCGCCATGTGGCGGGGAACGCGCTGAAGCTGGCGGCCATAGGTATCGCCGGGCGTGCGGTCCTCCGCCTTGATCCAGCTATAATTGGCGTTCGCGAACAGGTCGCGCCATTCCAGCGAGCCGGACAGTTCGAGGCCCTGCGCCTGGCTTTTCTTCGTATTGGCGTAATAGCCGAAGCGTTCCGTGGTGGTGCCCGGAATATAGCATTGCGAAGGGAGCGTGCCGGTGGTCGGGCACCGGGCGAAGTCGATCAGATTGTCGGTATCGCGATCGAACCATGTGGCGGACAGGCGCAGCAGTTTCCCGACCGCCTGTTCGAGCCCGATTTCCCAGCCCTTCGCCTTTTCCGGGCGCAGGTCGGCCGACCCGTAATCGCTGAACAGCTGATAGAGGGACGGCGCCTTGAAACCCTCGTCATAGCTGGCGCGCACTATCGTATTGCCCTGATCGATCGACCAGACCGCCCCGCCGCTGAAGACCGTGTTGTGCCCGAAACGGCTGTTATGGTCCCGCCGCGCCCCGCCGCTCAGCGTCACGCCCGTGACCGGGGTGATGCGCACTTCGCCATAGAGGCTGTCGGTATCGGTGCGGCGCGGGGTGAGGGCATAAGGCGCGAGGCTGTCGCCGGGCGAGGCGGTGGTCATGCGTTGCTCATCCCGCTCCGCGCCGAAGACGAACTGGATCATGTCGGACGGTCGGAACATGCCCTGATATTCATATCGGCGCACCCGGCCGTGCGCATCGAAATTGATGGCCCGCAGCGTCCGTGCGGGATTGAAATTCTGCCGGTCCGTCTCGCTTTGCAGAATCGCGATGCGATGGGTGAAGCGTCCGTCGAGCAGGGCCAGGTTCAATCCCGCGTAGAGCGTCCATTCCTCCGTCGCGCCATAGTCCGGCGTATCGCCCGCCGAGCCGTCGAAATCATTGCGCCCTTTCGCCCAATAGCCGCGCAGGTCCACGGAGATCGCGGAGGACAGCTTCACCGTGGCGGTGCCGCTCGCCGCGCGGCGGCGATATCCATCCTTCTCCGTTCCGTTGGACCGGGCCGAAATGCCGTCGGTCGAAAAGGTCGATCCGGCGACGCGCCAGTCGATCAGCTCGCTCGCGCCGCCGACCGCCGCGCGGGCGTTGATCGTGTCGCGCGATCCGCCTTCGAAGGAAAAGCTGCCTTCCAGCGCCTTGGCGGCCCGGGCCGTCTGGACATTGACCACGCCGCCGATGGCGTCGCTGCCCCACAGGATCGATTGCGGCCCGCGCAATATCTCGATCCGGCTGATGTCGTCGGCGAACAGATTGGAAAAGCCATAGCCGCCCGCAATGGAGGAAGGATCGGAAATTCGTACGCCGTCGATCACCATGACGCTCTGGCCCGCATCGGCGCCCCGGATCCGGATCGATGTCGCGGTGCCATAGCCCCCGTTGCGCGACAGGCTGACGCCGGGCGTCCGCACCAATATATCGGTGATGGCGAGCGGTTGCGCCTGCTCGATCGCCTGCTGGTCGAGCACGGTGATGCTGGAAGCGATCTTATCCCATGCGA